>NZ_JBJQIK030000005.1:0-334756 GCF_045984285.3 Pseudoduganella rhizocola | reverse complement strand
ACGCCGGTGTTCAGGGCCCGCACATCGCGCGTTTCCATCACGCCCAGGATATCGGTCCACAAGGCCCCGGCCTGGGCGCCGGTGAGCGCCGCCGCCTGGTTTGTCGTCAGCGCAATGAACTGGGCCGAGGTGAAGGCATCGAGCTGGGACGAGAGCATGGCGCGAATTGCTCCAGTCCTGATCACCTCGATTGAGCGTGTACTCAGTTCCCCCAGAGCAGCGTTGGAAATATTATTGAGCTGAGCCGAAGTGAGGCTAATCGCATGAGCAGTAGTCAGCCCATGAACTTGACTGGAGTTCAGGTAAGCCGCATTCAGGCCCACGAATTGCTTCGTCGTTAACGCGCCAATCTGGGTAGAGACGAACGCAGCGAATTTATCCGAACTGAGTGCGCTGATGGCCGCGCTGGAGATCGCGCGGACATCTGCGGTTTCCAGTGAGATGATATTGCTGTCGGAAAGCGCATCCAGTTGAGCAGCAGACAAGACAGCAGCTTGGGCGGTGGTCAAGCCCGCCAATTGAACCGTGGTCGCAAGACTGGCCAGACTATTGGTGCTTAGCGCGGCAATCTGATTCGTGGCGAACCAGGAAAACTGACTGGATGTCAGCTCTGCCATCATCTCAGTGGACAGCGCCGCAATAGTGCCGGTGCTTAATGCCCGGATTTTTTCTGAAGTATCAAAGGTGGTAATGATAGTCATTGCTTCTCCCAGGGCTACCCGTGCTACGGAATGTTGGTGGACGCTGCGCTCTATGGTTTTGCGCACTGGCATCTATTGCTCTCGGCTGTTCGCCCCGCCTCAGGCGCAGATCCACGAACATCGATAGCATCTTCAAATTAAACGCCTTGGCATGCTAGCGAGCATCGAAGAGTGCAATCCGCCAAAACTCAACATTTACTGCCAGCCCCCCAACCGCCGCAAACAGAGCCGTGCAGACCCCTGCCCCCGTGAACTCACAGGACAACATCGGGACCGATGGGTAAATCGATGAACGCACTGGAGAAAGACGCAAAAAAGCCCGGAAGTTCCGGGCTTTGCGCAAGCTAAGTGCTTGATTCTACTGGAGGCGAGGGCCGGAATCGAACCGGCATAGACGGCTTTGCAGGCCGCTGCATAACCATTTTGCTACCCCGCCTTGGAGGGGAAGAAAAAACGCGGCAGCGCCGCGTCTTTCCTGAATTCTGGAGCGGGAGAAGAGTCTCGAACTCTCGACCTCAACCTTGGCAAGGTTGCGCTCTACCAACTGAGCTACTCCCGCATAGGAGTTTTACCGCTTTGTACGCCTCCAGATAATCTGGAGCGGGAGAAGAGTCTCGAACTCTCGACCTCAACCTTGGCAAGGTTGCGCTCTACCAACTGAGCTACTCCCGCGTACAGGAACCGCATTATCGCAGAAACATCTTCACATTTCCAGCGAATGTTGACTTCAACTTGGAGCGGGAGAAGAGTCTCGAACTCTCGACCTCAACCTTGGCAAGGTTGCGCTCTACCAACTGAGCTACTCCCGCTTCGTTTGTCGTCATCAACAACAGGCCAGCATTATAGAGCATGGAGCAAGCCTGTCAAGGGTAAAATCTTATAAATCAGTCCAGCACGCCGGAACGCTCTTTAATCAGGGGCCAGGCCTTGCGCAGATAGTAGAACATGGACCATACCGTCAGCACGCTGGCCAGCCACAGCAGCTTCTCGCCCCAGAAGCGGGTGTCGATGGCGCCCAGCACCACGTCGTAGTACAGCAGGGCCGGAATGGCGGTCATCTGGGCCGCAGTCTTGATCTTGCCGATGGAGTTCACCGCCACCGATTTGGAGGCGCCGATCTGCGCCATCCACTCGCGCAGCGCCGAAATGGTGATTTCGCGGCCGATGATGATGAAGGCGAGGATGGCGTTGCAGCGGTCCAGCTGCACCAGCACCAGCAAGGCGCCGGCTACCATCAGCTTGTCTGCGACAGGATCGAGGAAGGCGCCGAAGGCCGAGGTCTGGTTCCAGCGGCGGGCCAGGAAGCCGTCGAACCAGTCGGTGATGGCGGCAACGATGAAGACCAGGGTGGCGGCCAGGTTGCGGTCTTCGAGCGGCAACCAGGTGGGCGGCAGGTAGAACACGCCTACGACCAGCGGAATCAGCGCAACGCGCAGCCAGGTCAGCAGGATCGGAATGTTAAAAGGCATATAAGACGGCGGCTGTAGGAATTGTTATGACGCGCCGCTAGTCTAACCCGCCAATGCCGCTATTACTAGCAAGCACGAACACTTTAATGCAGCTGACGGTAGATTTCTTCCGCCAACGTGCTCGAAATGCCGTCAACCGACATCAAGTCCTCCACGCTGGCATTGACCACGCCGCGCAGGCCGCCGAAGCGCGCCAGCAGCTTCTGCCGTCTTTTGGCGCCAATACCTTCGATCTCCTCCAGACGCGAGGTCTGGCGGGCTTTGGCGCGTTTGGCGCGCATGCCGGTGATGGCGAAACGGTGCGCTTCGTCGCGGATCATGGCTACCAGCATCAGGGCTGCCGATTCCTTGCCCAGTTCCTGCTGGGGGCGGCCGTCCACGAACATCAGGGTTTCCAGGCCAACACGCCTGCCCTCGCCTTTTGCCACGCCTACGATCAGGCTGATATCCAGGCCCAGCTCGACGAAGACCTGCCGCGCCATTTCGATCTGGCCCTTGCCGCCGTCGATCAGCACAACATCCGGCATCACGCCGTCGCCGTTGGCCACTTTTTCGTAGCGGCGCGTGAGCACCTGGCGCATGGCGGCATAGTCGTCGCCCGGCGTGATGTCGTTGATGTTGTAGCGGCGGTATTCGCTGTTCTGCATCTGGTGGTGATGGAACACCACGCAGGATGCCTGCGTCGCCTCGCCCTGGGTGTGGCTGATGTCGAAGCATTCCACGCGGAAGGCATCGAGGTCTTCGCATTCGATGCCGAGCGCATCCACCATGGCGCGCGTGCGCGACTGCTGCGAGCCCTGTTCGGACAGCAGGCGTGCCAGCGAGATCTCGGCGCCCTTCTGCGCCAGCTCCAGCCATTGACGGCGCTGGCCCTGCGGCTGGAAGATCAGGTTGATGCGGTGGCCGCACTGCTGCTGCAGCGCGATCATCAGTTCCGGCTGGTCGAACTCGATATTCAGGATCAGGCAGCCGGGAATGTATTTCTCCGTGTAGTGCTGCACGATGAAGGCGGCCAGCACCTCCACTTCGATCGGCTGTTCGGCCACGGCTTCCGCATCCATCACATGTGTCGGGAAGTAGGCGCGGTCGCCGAGGTGGCGGCCGCCCCGCACCATGGCCAGGTTGACACAGGCGCGGCCGCCCTGCACCACCACGGCAATCACGTCCACATCGGCATCGCCGGAGGTTTCCATGCTTTGCTGGTGCAGCACCTTGGACAGCGACTGGATCTGGTTGCGCACGGCGGCGGCCTGCTCGAACTTCAGGTCGGCGGCGAAGCCGTGCATTTTCTTTTCCAGCTCTTCCAGCACCTCGGTCTGGCGGCCGCGCAGGAAGCGCGCGGCATTGTTCACGTCCAGGCGGTAGTCCTCGGCCGTGATGGCGCCCACGCAGGGCGCGCTGCAGCGGCCGATCTGGTGCAGCAGGCAGGGACGCGTGCGGTTCTGGTAAACGCTGTCCTCGCAGGTGCGCAGCATGAAGACCTTCTGCAGGATCTGCATCGATTCCTTCACTGCCCAGGCGGAAGGGAAAGGGCCGAAGTACTGGTTCTTCTTGTCCACCGCGCCACGGTAGTAGACCATGCGCGGCACCGCGTCGCCGGTCAGTTTCAGGTAGGGGTAGGACTTGTCGTCGCGGAACAGGATGTTGAAGCGCGGCTGCAGCGTCTTGATCAGGTTATTTTCCAGGATCAGCGCTTCGGCCTCGCTGTGCGTGACCGTGGTTTCGAGGCGTGCAATGCGCTCGACCATCATCGCAATGCGCGGGCTGGAAAGGTTCTTCTGGAAGTAGCTGGACACGCGCTTCTTCAGGTCGCGCGCCTTGCCCACGTAGAGAACCTTGTCCTCCGCATCGAAATAGCGGTACACGCCCGGCAGGTTGGGCAGCTTGGCGACGGTCGCCAGTACCTGCTCGCGCGGGTCTTGAATCTGTTCAGTCATCTGCCTTCTCAACGACCGCGAATGCGACCGCTACATCCTCTTCATCGCTCACAGACACATGCGCCTTGAGGCGCAGCTCCTGCATATACGCCTGCAGCGCGCCGCTGCACACCAGCACCGGCTTGCCCTTCTCCACGTTCAGCAATTGTGCCGTGTGCCAGGTCATGGGCGGCGTGAGGCCCAGGCCGAGCGCCTTGGAAAAGGCTTCCTTGGCCGCGAAGCGCGTGGCCACATAGCGCACGCCGCGCACCTGGTGGTGTTCGCGGCGCACATGGTATTCCTTGAGTTCTTCGGGTCCGAGCACCTTGCGCGCAAAGCGTTCGCCGTGCCTTTGCAGCGCGGCATCGATACGCGGAATCTTGCAGACATCGGTGCCGACGCCGTAGATCATCTTGCTCCCAGGCGGGTGGAGACCATGATGGCTTTCATTTCACGCACAGCGTTTTCCCAGCCTGCGAACACGGCGTGGGCCACGATGGCGTGGCCGATATTCAGTTCCGCGATCTCTGGAATGGCGGCAATCGCCTGCACGTTCGTGTAATGCAGGCCGTGGCCCGCGTTGACCTTCAGGCCCTTCTGCACGCCCCAGCGCACACCGGCCTTGATGCGTTCTAGTTCCTTCAGCTGTTCCTCGCCTCCCGCATCGGCATAGGCGCCGGTGTGCAGTTCGATCACAGGCGCGCCGACATCGGCCGCGGCAGCGATCTGCGCTTCATCGGCATCGATGAAAAGGCTGACGCGGATGCCCTCGCCCTGCAGCTGCTTCACGGCGGCGCCAACCTCCTTATGGAAGCGCACCACATCGAGGCCGCCTTCGGTGGTGATCTCGGTGCGCTTCTCCGGCACCAGGCACACATCCGCAGGCTTGATGCGGCAGGCGAAATCGATCATCTCCTGCGTGACGGCAGCTTCCAGGTTCATGCGGGTGACCAGCTGCGGCGCCATGGCAATGACGTCGGCGTCCTTGATATGGCGGCGGTCTTCGCGCAGGTGCAGCGTGATGCAGTCGGCGCCGGCCTGTTCGGCCAGCAGCGCTGCGCGGACCGGATCCGGATAGCTGGTGCCGCGCGCATTGCGCAAGGTGGCGACGTGGTCGATATTCACGCCCAGGTCGATCACCGGGCCGGATGGGTGCAGAAAGCTCATGTTCTTCGTTTCGTTTTCAGAGTTGCATCAGGTCGATCAGGATCTGGCGCGTATTCAGCGGCGCGCCGCCGAGGTGGTGCGCCAGCAGGAAGCGCATCAGCTGCTTCGATTGCGTTTGCGTGATGGCGTCCTGATAATCCTCGCGCTCCATATCGAGCAGGGTTTTGCCGGACACGCGCGGGATAAAGTCGTCATCCTCGCGTTCCGGACGCGGGCCGCGTTCCGGCTCCACCACATACTGTACATCGGCCAGCACTTTCGTGCGCGTGGCGGTGCAGCGGGTGAGGTCGGCCGCAACGCCAGTCTCCTTAAGTAAGGCCGTTTCGAATTTACGCAAGACGATGGGCGCAGGTTCCGCATGCGCCAGCTGGTTCAGGGTGGAGACGTAGTGGTCGAACAAGGCCGGATGCGCATCATCGCGCGCCAGCAGCTTGACCATCAGCTCATTGAGATAGAAGCCGCACAGCAGCGCGGTCTTCTCCAGCGGCAGCATGCCGCCGACCCAGTCCGCATCGGTGAGGGTGCGCAGCTCGTTCTTGCCGGTCCAGCTGACGGACAGGGGCTGGAAGGTCTGCAGCACGCCGCGCAGCTGCGAATGGGGGCGCTTGGCGCCCTTGGCGATCAGCGCCACCCGCCCGAAATCGCGCGTCAGCAGCTCAACGATGAGGCTGGTTTCCTTGTAGGGATAGCTATGCAGCACGAAGGCCGGCTGGCCGGCCACGCGAATCCCCACCGTGCGCGGCGGCAGCTTGCGCCGCCCGCCTACAGCCGAGCTCCTGTCCACCTTGGGGTCAGGCACCGAGGTGGACACGGCCTCAGCGGCAAATGATGGACTTACAGCCGAACCCGTGTCCACTTGGGTGCCTGACCCCAGGGTGGACACGGGCTCGACTGTCAGCTCGTGGGGCATGGCTTATTCGTAACCGTAGGCGCGCAAGCCGGCTTCGTTGTCGGCCCAGCCGGATTTGACCTTGACCCAGATTTCCAGGTAGACGGGGCCGCCGAACAGCTTTTCCATGTCCAGGCGCGCTTGCGTGGAGACTTCTTTCAGCCGCGCGCCCTTGTTCCCGATGATCATGGACTTGTGGCCGTCGCGCTCCACCAGGATAGCCGCGAAGATGCGGCGCAAGTTGCCTTCCTGCTCGAATTTTTCGATCAGCACCGTGCTGGTGTACGGCAGCTCGTCGCCCACGAAGCGGAACAGCTTTTCGCGCACGATTTCCGAGGCGAGGAATTTTTCGCTGCGGTCGGTAATGTCGTCTTCGCCGAAGATTGGTTCGTTCTCCGGCAGGAAGCGCTTGATCTCGTTCTGCAGGCCGTCCAGCTGGAAGCGCAGCTTGGCCGACACCGGCACCACGGCCGCGAAGTCGAACTTCGACGCCACGGTCTGCGCGAACGGCAGCAGCACGGCCTTGTCCTTGGCGCGGTCGGATTTGTTGATCACCAAAATCACCGGCACGTTCTTCGGCAGCAGGTCCACCACCTGCTGGTCCGCCGGGCCGAAGGTGCCCGCCTCCACCACGTACAGGATCACGTCGGAGGAATCGAGGGTGTTGGTGACCGTCTTGTTCAGCGTCTTGTTCAGCGCGTTCGAGTGGCGGGTCTGGAAGCCCGGCGTATCGACGTAGATGAACTGGGCGTCGCTCACGGTCTGGATGCCGGTAATGCGGTGGCGCGTGGTCTGCGCCTTGCGCGAGGTGATGCTGACCTTGGCGCCGATCAGGGTATTCATCAGGGTCGACTTGCCCACGTTGGGACGGCCGACGATGGCAATATAGCCGCAGCGGAAACCGGCGGGAGTGGGTGCGCTTGTCATGGTGTGAATCTCTTTACTTGTTGGCGGCTTTTTTCTCAGCCGGTTCGTCGCTCTGGACGGTGGCGATGCCTGCCAGTTTCAGTTGCGCTGCGCGCGGACGGGGCTTGCGGCCCGCGGCCGGGGTCTTTTGCAGGGCCTGCTCGGCGACTTCCAGCGCCAGCTTGGCCGCCGCCTGTTCGCCGGCGCGGCGGCTGCCGCCACGGCCGTAGACCTGGATGCCGAGTTTCGGCACCAGGCATTCGATCTCGAATTCCTGGCTGTGCGCGGCGCCATGGGTGGCCACCACGTTGTACAGCGGCAGGGATATCTTTTTGGACTGCAGGAATTCCTGCAGCAGGGTCTTGGCATCCTTGCCCAGGGTGCGCGGGTCGACCGTGTCCAGGATGGGGATGTAGAAGGCGCGGATCACCTTGGCCGCCGCATCGAAGCCGGCGTCGAGGAAAATCGCGCCCAGCAGCGCTTCCAGCGTGTCGGCCAAAATGGATGGACGGCGGAAGCCGCCCGATTTCAGCTCGCCCTCCCCCAGGCGCAGGAACTGCGACAGTTCCAGCTTCTGCGCAATCTCGTACAGCGACTGCTGCTTGACCAGGTTGGCGCGCAGGCGCGACAGGTCGCCTTCGTCGATCGCGTTATAGCGCTCGTACAAAATCGAGGCCACCACGCAGTTCAGGATGGAGTCGCCCAGGAATTCCAGGCGTTCGTTATGCAGGCTGCTATGGCTGCGGTGCGTCAGGGCCTGCTGCAACAAACCAGCATCCTGGAACGTGTGGCCTAGCCGAGTCTGCAATAACTGTAAATTCATTGTTCTCTGGTTCTTACTGCGCCGGATTGGCGGCCGGCATGCCGTTCTTCGAGGTGGTGCCCGCGTAGTCCATCACCAGGCTGGCAGGGCCGAACAGGTGGACCTTCTTCTCGTAGGCGAAGCTCACTTCCAGGCCGCTCTCTTCGCGCGTGATGACCAGGTCGCTGCCCTTGATCGAGGTGATGTAGTTCACTTCGGCGCTCTTGTCGAAGGAAGCCTTGATCTCGGCCGGCGTGCTGCCCGCCGCCTTGGCTTTTTCCGCCGCCGTCTTCACGGAACGGAATTCGGTGTAGGTGGGGAATACCTGCGCTGCAATCATGCCCACGAAACCGAGAATCGCCAGCACCAGAATCAGGCTCACCAGCGAAATGCCGCGCTGCTTGTTCTTCATCCCTATTCCCCCGCTGCTTATTTATTGTTAGTGTTAGTGGATCCCGCCGATGCGGCGCGGGTTACTCAGGTTCATCCAGACTGCCACTGCTTTTCCGACAATATTCTTATCAGGAACGAAACCCCAATAACGGCTGTCTTCGCTATTATCGCGGTTATCGCCCATCATAAAGTAATTGCCAGCAGGCACGACGCACGTAAAGCCTTCATAGCGGTAAGTGCAGGCCTCGCTGTGCGGGAATTCCTTCACGCCGGTCAGGTTGATGGTCGGGGCCCGCTCATCATTCAGGATACGGTGCTCCACGCCGCTCAGGTTTTCCGTGAACTGCTTCTTGTACGTCAGGCTTTCGCTCCCCTCTTCCAGGTAGTCGTCCAGCGGCGCATAAGAAATTTCTTTGCCATTCACGGTTAAGCGCTTGTTTTCATAAACAATTTTATCACCCGGCACGCCGACCACCCGTTTGATGTAATCCTGGCTCATATCGCGCGGGAATTTGAACACCATCACATCGCCGCGCTGCGGGTCGTTGAGCTGGATGATTTTCTGGTTCACGATGGGCAGGCGGATGCCGTAGGTGAACTTGTTCACCAGGATCAGGTCGCCTACCAGCAAGGTCGGCACCATCGAGGACGAGGGAATCTTGAAGGGCTCGAACAGGAAGGAGCGCAGCAGGAATACCAGCGCAATCACGGGGAAGAAGCTGCCCGAATATTCGATCCAGGTAGGCTGGCGCAGCAGCGCGTGCTCGATCTGCGCGCGGCTGCCGTTCTGGTCCAGCTTGATGCCGTCGGCGGTCAGCTTGGCGGTGCGCGCGTCGTACTCGGCCAGCGCCTTGTCGGCGGCGATGCGGCGCTGCTTGGCCAGGTAGAACACGTCGATGCACCAGATCACGCCCGTGATCACCATCAGCACGAACAGGATCAGGGCGAAGTTGCTCAGGATACCTTGGAGGCTCATTTCTCTTCCACTTGTAGGATTGCCAGGAATGCTTCCTGTGGGATCTCGACCGAGCCCACCTGCTTCATGCGTTTCTTGCCGGCCTTCTGCTTCTCCAGCAGCTTTTTCTTACGGCTGATGTCGCCGCCGTAGCACTTGGCCAGCACGTTCTTGCGCATCGCCTTCACGTTCTCACGCGAGATGATGTTGGAGCCGATCGCAGCCTGGATCGCCACGTCGAACATCTGGCGCGGGATCAGCTCGCGCATCTTGGCCGCCACGGCGCGGCCGCGGTACGGCGCGTTGGCGCGGTGCACGATGATGGCCAGCGCATCGACCTTCTCACTGTTGATCAGCATGTCCACCTTCACCACGTCGGCGGCGCGGTATTCCTTGAACTCGTAGTCCATGGAGGCGTAGCCGCGCGAGGTGGATTTCAGCTTGTCGAAGAAGTCCAGCACGATCTCGGCCATCGGCATTTCGTAGATAAGCTTCACCTGGCGGCCGTGGTAGGCCATGTCCATCTGGATGCCGCGCTTGGCGATACACAGCGTGATCACCGAACCCACATACTCCTGCGGCATGTAGAGGTTGACGGTCACAATAGGCTCGCGCACTTCGGTGATGTGCGAGGGGTCCGGCATACGCGACGGATTGTCCACGTTCAGGATGGTGCCGTCGCGCTGCTCCACCTCATACACCACGGTAGGCGCCGTCGTGATCAGGTCCATATCGAACTCGCGCTCCAGGCGCTCCTGCACGATTTCCATGTGCAGCAGGCCGAGGAAGCCGCAGCGGAAACCGAAGCCCAGCGCCTGCGACACTTCCGGCTCGTACTGCAGCGCGGCGTCGTTCAGTTTCAGCTTTTCCAGCGAATCGCGCAGCGCGTCGTACTGGTTCGCTTCCACCGGGAACAGGCCGGCAAACACCTGCGGCTGCACTTCCTTGAAGCCTGGCAGCGGCGCTTCGGCCGGTTTCACGGCGGTGGTGATGGTGTCGCCCACGCGGGCCACCTTCAGCTCCTTGATGCCGGCGATGACGAAGCCCACCTGGCCTGCGCTCAGCTCCGGCAGCGACACGGAACGCGGCGAGAAAATGCCCACGTCTTCCACCAGCTGCACCGAGTCGGTGGCCATCAGGCGGATCTTTTCTTTCGGGCGCATGGTGCCGTTCACCACGCGCACCAGCATCACCACGCCCACATAGGGGTCGTACCAGGAGTCGATGATCAGGGCCTGCAGCGGCGCCTCGGGATCGCCCTTCGGCGGCGGCACCTTGGCGATGATGGATTCCAGCACGTCGTCCACGCCGAAGCCGGTCTTGGCCGAGCAGTGCACGGCGTCGCCGGCCTCGATGCCGATCACGTCCTCGATTTCCGCGATGGCGGTCGGCGGATCGGCGTTCGGCAGGTCGATCTTGTTCAGGACCGGCACCACTTCCACGCCGAGATCCAGCGCGGTATAGCAGTTGGCCACGGTCTGGGCTTCCACGCCTTGCGAGGCGTCCACCACCAGCAGCGCGCCTTCGCAGGCGGACAGGGAACGGCTCACCTCATAGGAGAAGTCCACGTGGCCGGGGGTGTCGATCAGGTTCAGGTTGTAGATCTGGCCGTCGCGGGCCTTGTACTTCAGCGCTGCGGTCTGGGCCTTGATGGTGATGCCGCGCTCGCGCTCCAGATCCATCGAATCGAGCACCTGCGCTTCCATTTCGCGCTCGGACAGGCCACCGCAGAGCTGGATGATACGGTCCGCCAGCGTGGATTTGCCGTGGTCGATGTGGGCGATGATGGAAAAGTTACGAATGTTCTTCATTAAAGTTCAATACAAAAAAAGCGCTCATGAGCGCCTTTGGACCGCGAGAAGCAAAGGAAAACCCTTCGCATTTTACCGGATTTCAGAGGGGAAAGCCCGAATTCTGACGCATTTGGCTCACAAAGATGCCAAAACGGCACGAACCTTGCTTTCATCCAGGAAATAGTGGCAGAGCTCGGGCTGGTTCAGGTCGGCGAACAGCACCGGCACCAGCTCATCGAAGCGCTCCACCAGCTGCGGGTCCTGGTCCACATCGATGACGTTGACGGTGAAGGGCTTGTCAGGCGCCTGCAGCGCATTGAGCGCGTCCAGCATGTCCTGGCAAAGATGGCAATAACTGCGGGAATAAAGAGTAAATTGCATATGCGAATCATGACACCTTGGGGTCAGGCACCCGGTGTCATGTGACACGCGGTGCCTGACCCCATGGTGTCAGTTACTTGGCGTCCTTTTCCTTGGCCGGGGCCGGACGGAGCAGGATGTGGGTGGTGACGTCGTCGCGGCGGACCAGCACGACGGCCGGCCTGCTGCGGTCGAGCTTGGCGACCAGACTGTTGAACTGGCTGGCGCTCACAATCGCCGTGTTGTTGATTGCGAGAACGATGTCGCCTTCGCGCAGGCCTGCACCGGCGGCGCTGCCTTCGGTCGCGTCCACCATCACGCCGCCAGCAATGCCCAGGTCTTTCTTCTGGGCCGCCGTCAGGTCGCTGACCTTGAAGCCCAGCGCATTCGCGGTGGCTTCCGGTTTCGGTTTTTTCGGCGTCGGCTTGCCGCCACGCGTTGGCTGGTCGCCTTCGCGTTCAACCACGGTAATCGGCAGGTCCACCATGGCGCCGGAACGGAATACCGTCACCGTGGTCTTGGTGCCCGGCGTGGTGTTGCCCACGATGCGCGGCAGGTCGTTCGACTTGACGATTTCGGTACCGCCGAACTTGACGATGATGTCGCCCGCTTTCAGGCCGGCCTTGGCGGCCGGACCGTCATCCTCCACCATGGCCACTTCGGCGCCGCGCGCGCCTTTCAGGCCCAGCGTTTCCGCCACTTCGCGGCTCACTTCGTTCAGCGAGATGCCGATGCGGCCGCGCGAGACCTTGCCGCTCTTCTTGAGCTGGTCGGCCACGCGCATGGCCTCGTCAATCGGCACGGCAAAGGAAATGCCGTTATAACCGCCGGACAGGGTCGCGATCTGCGAGTTGATGCCGATGACTTCGCCGCGCATATTCAGCAGCGGGCCGCCGGAGTTGCCCGGGTTGACGGCCACGTCGCTCTGGATCAGCGGCAGGTATTCGCCGGTATCGCGCGACTTGGCCGAGATGATACCGGCCGTTACGGTGTTTTCCAGGTTGAAGGGCGAGCCAATGGCCAGCACCCATTCGCCCGGGCGGATCTTGTTGGAGTCGCCTATCGTCAGGTAGGGCAGCCTGGCGCCGTCGATCTTCAGCACCGCCACGTCCGTGCTCACATCCGAGCCCAGCACCTTGGCCTTGAACTCGCGTTTGTCGGTCAGGGTGACATAGACCTCGTCTGCCCCGGCCACCACATGGGCATTGGTCAGCACATAGCCGTCGGCCGAAATGATGAACCCGGAGCCGACGCCGCGCTGCACTTCGCGTTCCGGCTGCTGTTGCGGCGCCTGGCGGCGCTGGCTGCGCGGCGCCTGCCCACGCGGCATCTGGCCGCCAAAGAAGCGGCGGAAGAATTCCTGCATTTCGTCTTCATCAGGCTGCTCGCGCATCTTGAGGCGTTCGGTGGTGCGAATGTTGACCACAGCGGGGCCGACACGGTCCACGATATCGGCAAAGTCCGGCAGTCCGGCCACGGCCGCCGGGGCGGCAATAGCGGCCGGGGCCGCGCCCAGCAGCGCCGGCGCGAACAGAACACCTGCGCTGAGCATCAGCGCCGACATGGTTTTACTACCAGCAGAAAATTGAGTTTTCATATCGAATAGTAGGTTTTATCCAGGGTAAGTCAGGGTCGCTTGGCGCAAGCGCGAAGCTCCGCCACATGGTAAGCGAAAAGCAGCGTTGCAGCACGCACAAGATGTTGCAAGCCACGAGGAATTTCAAGAGGGAATTTGTAGCGCTATGTTGCGGCGGGTGCGTGGCGGCTCAAGGGGGCGGTTTCAGCAGGCGCAGCGGGCGCCACTTCCTGCGCCAGGCGCGCCGCCAGCCGGGCACTGAAATCGGGCGTCAGCTCGGCCCCCGCCTGGTCGGCGCGCAGTATATCGCCGATCAGCTGGTAAGTGTGCCAGGCGGCCTGCCCTTCCGGCATGGCGAGCGCGGCCAGGGTCAGCTCGGTCTCGCTGGCCGGCAATTCGCCGTCCAGCATGGCCGAAATGTTCTGCTGCAGATGGTGGGAGCTGTTCATTGCCGTATGTCACCAAAAATTACACCAGACTGATCCTTTAGTGTCAGACGCTTACCAGCGCTTGTCAACCGGCATATCCAATAAAGGCCGCAATTTCTCCGCAATGACTTCACGGGCCCGGAAAATCCGGCTGCGCACGGTACCGATGGGGCAGCCCATGATGGCCGAAATCTCCTCGTAGCTCAGTCCCTCGATCTCGCGCAGCACGATGGCCGTGCGCAGGTCGAGCGGCAAGGCGTCCATTGCCTCGTTGACCGTCTGTGCGATCTGCTTGCTTGCCAACATGGACTCCGGTGTATTGATATCGCGCAAAGCCTCGCCTTCGCCCTGCCCCGCCTGGTCCATGTCCGGCTCGCTCGACGTCGCCGGACGCCGCCCCTGGTTCACAAGGAAATTCTTGGCCGTGTTGATGCCGATGCGGTACAGCCAGGTGTAGAAGGCGGCATCGCCACGGAAATGGCGCAGGGCGCGGAAGGCCTTGATAAAGGTCTCCTGCACCACGTCTTCCGCTTCGGCCGGGTCATGCACGATGCGGGAGACAAGGCGCATCAGGCGCCGCTGGTATTTCGACACCAGCAGGTCGAATGCCTGCCGCTCGCCCGCCTGGACGCGCTCGACAAGTAGCTGATCGCCTTCACGGTCTGTCGTCACACCGGTGTCCTCGGGACGCTACCCTGTTATAGAGTTTGTCCGCTGCAATTGGTTCATGGGCCGGCGGCTTTTTTTTCAGCCGCGCGCGGCAATCGCCCGCAAAGCGAGCGCCAGGCGGCGAAACTGCGGCGCCGCCACACTATCCGGCAGCACCAGCAGCCACCGGGTCCGTCCTGATTCGGGCCGCAGGCGCAGCAGCATCAGCTGCGGCCAGAAGGTCGAGCCCGGCAGCAGGCGCACGTCCAGCCCTTGCTTCCGGTATACCGTCAGCCGGATCCGCCCGACACCAGAAATATCAATGTGCGCGGGCTTTCCCGGATACACGGCGGCCCATAGCGCGGCCAGCGCCGCCACCGCGAGCGGCGTCCCCTGCCACCAGGGCAGCGCAGCGGCCATCAGCGCCAGCGACAGGCAGAAGCCGCCCTGCAGCAGCCGCAGCAGGCGCGAAGGACGGACGAACACGCTCACCGCAATCGACATTGCGCGCGCTGACATCAAAGGTTGGAGGGGTATTACAGGAGCGCCAGCCAGGGGCCGGGCTTAACGCTCACTCCGGTATGACCGGAGTGAGCTCAGAAAGTTCAAACTTTTCCGAAGACGAGGCTGCCGTTCGTGCCGCCGAAGCCGAAGGAGTTCTTCAGGGCATAGTTGATCTGCATATTGCGCGCGGTGTTGGCGCAGAAATCCAGATCGCAGGCCGGGTCCTGGTTCATCAGGTTGATGGTTGGCGGCACCACCTGGTGATGCAGGGCCAGCACCGTGAACACGGCTTCCAGGCCGCCCGCGCCGCCCAGCAGGTGGCCGGTCATCGACTTGGTCGAGGACACCACCATATTCTTCGACGTCGCGTGGTCGCCGAAGGTGCGCTTGATGCCCACCACTTCGGCCACGTCGCCCAGCGGCGTGGAGGTGCCGTGCGCGTTGACGTAGTTGATCTGGTCCGGGTTGATGCCCGCGTTCCTGATCGCAGCCTGGGCCGACTTGCTGCCGCCGCTGCCGTCTTCGAGCGGCGACGTCATGTGGTAGGCGTCCGCGCTCATGCCGAAACCGAGCAGCTCCGCGTAGATCTTGGCGCCGCGCGCTTTCGCGTGTTCGTATTCTTCCAGCACCATGACGCCGGCGCCCTCGCCCAGCACGAAGCCGTCGCGGTCCTTGTCCCATGGACGGGACGCGGTAGCGGGGTCATCGTTGCGGGTGGACAGCGCGCGGGCCGAGGCGAAACCGCCCAGACCCAGCGGCGACACGGTCGATTCCGCGCCGCCGGCAATCATGATGTCGGCATCGCCGTACTCGATCAGGCGGGCCGCCGCGCCGATGCTGTGCAGGCCGGTGGTGCAGGCGGTGACGATGGCCAGGTTGGGGCCGCGCATGCCGTACTTGATCGAGAGGTTGCCGGAGATCATGTTAATGATCGAGGCCGGGACGAAGAACGGGGAGATACGGCGCGGACCGCGCTTGTCGTAGTCTTCCTTCTGCTCTTCGATCATCGGCAGGCCGCCGATGCCGGAGCCGATGATCACGCCGATACGGTCGGCGTTCTCTTCGGTGACGACCAGACCGGAATCCTGGATCGCCTGAATGCCTGCCGCCATGCCGAAGTGGATGAAGGTATCCATATGGCGGGCTTCCTTGGCGTCGAGGTAGTCCTCGACGTTGAAGCCTTTGACCTCGCCCGCGAAACGGGTCGAGAACGGCGTTGCATCAAACTTGGTGATATTGGCGATACCGGACTTACCCTCGGTAACCGCGCTCCACGCTTCGGCAATCGTATTGCCGACCGGGGATACGCAGCCGAGGCCGGTAACCACTACACGACGGTTTTTGGAACTCAAGCGAATCTCCTGGAGTCGATCGGGTGCTGCTGAAACTTAGGCCTTGACGTGGTTGGTAGCGTAGTCGATGGCTTGCTGCACGGTGGTGATCTTCTCAGCCTGCTCGTCAGGGATTTCCATTTCGAACTCGTCTTCCAGTGCCATCACCAGTTCAACGGTGTCCAGAGAATCGGCGCCCAGGTCGTCAACGAAGGACGATTCGTTCTTGATGTCCGCTTCAGCGACGCCCAGTTGCTCAGCGACGATTTTCTTAACGCGTTGTTCGATATCCGACATGTTATAGCTCCATTATGTGTATGTTACGGAAAGCGCGCATTTTATCAGGTTTGCGCACTGAAAAACTAATTTCGGCTTTTGCACCTAGCTGAACCGAATTCACTGCTAAAAGACGGGATCGCGCAGCCATCTTGCCGCGCGGCCTCATCAATTCATATACATGCCACCGTTCACGTGCAGCGTGGTGCCGGTGATGTATGCCGCAGCCGGGGACGCGAGGAAAGCGACCGCGGCGGCGATGTCTTCTGGCTTGCCCAGGCGGCCCAGCGGAATCTGGGTCAGCAGGGCTGCGTGCTGGTCTTCGCCCAGCACCTTGGTCATGTCCGTATCGATGAAACCGGGGGCAACGCTGTTGACGGTGATGTTGCGGCTGCCGATCTCGCGCGCCAGCGCGCGGCTCATGCCCTCCACGCCGGCCTTGGCCGCCGCGTAGTTCATCTGGCCGGGATTGCCGGAAGACGCCACCACCGAAGTGATGTTAATAATACGCCCAGTTTTCGCTTTCATCATGCCGCGCAGGACCGCGCGCGACAGGCGGCCCACGGCCGTCAGGTTGGTGGAAATGACGCTATCCCACTCTTCATCTTTCATGCGCATGGCCAGGTTATCCTGGGTGATGCCCGCGTTGTTGACCAGGATGCCGACCGCACCGTAGGCCTTGCCGATTTCATCGATGACCGCGGCACAGCGTTCGGCGTCGGTCACGTTCAGCACCATGCCTTTGCACGCTTCGGCGCCGATTTCCGCCAGGTAGGCGGAAATGGCTTCCGCCCCCGCTTCGGTGGTGGCGGTGCCGATCACGATCGCACCCTGGCGCGCCAGTTCCTGCGCGATGGCCTTGCCGATGCCGCGCGAGGCGCCAGTCACCAGTGCAACTTGTTTGGACAGACTCATTCGTTCTCCTTCTGTTATTTCAGGGAAGCCAGCAGGCGTTCCAGCGAAGCCTGGTCGGTGATGGCGTCGCCCACCAGCGAAGCATCGATACGCTTGGTCAGGCCCATCAGCACCTTGCCCGGACCGCATTCGATCACATTGCTGATGCCGTCGGCGGCCACCTTCTGCATGGTTTCCACCCAGCGTACCGGACGGGCCGCCTGGCGCACCAGCGCATCCTTGATGCCGGCCGGGTCGTTGACGACGGCCACGTCCACGTTATTGATCAATGCAATCTGCGGCGCCTTGAACTCGATATTGGCCAGGTAGTCGCGCAGGCGGTCCGAAGCCGGCTTGAGCAGCGAACTGTGGAACGGGGCCGATACCGGCAGGCGCATGGCGCGCTTGGCGCCCTTGGCCTTGGCGAATTCGCAGGCTTTTTCCACGGCGGCGGTATGGCCGGCGATCACCACCTGGACGGGGGCGTTGAAGTTGACCGGCTCCACCACTTGCGACGGGTCGGCGGCAACGGCTTCGGCGCAGGCCGCGCGCACGTCGTCGTCGGACAGGCCCAGCACCACGGCCATGGTGCCCTGCCCCACGGGCACGGCTTCCTGCATGGCCTGGGCGCGGAAACGCACCATGGGCACGGCGTCCTTGAAATCGATCACACCGGCCGCGACCAGGGCCGAGTATTCACCCAGGCTGTGGCCCGCCACCACGGACGGCACCGGGCCGCCGGCGGCGATCCAGGCACGGTAGGCGGCGACGGCGGCGGTCAGCATCACCGGCTGGGTATTGGTGGTCAGGTCCAGTTCTTCCTTCGGACCTTCGGCCATCAGCTTGCCGATATCGAACTGCAGCGCGTCGGAGGCTTCGGCGATGGTCTGGGCCACGACCGGGTTGCCGGCAAAGCCTTCCATCATGGCGACGGCCTGGGAACCCTGGCCGGGAAAAACGAATGCAAATTTGCTCATAGTTCTGTTCTTTTAGACTACTAATTCTAAAGATGTGCGATTTTACACGGCTCAGATGACAGGGCCTTGGATTTTCGCAAGGCCCGGAAATCACATCCTGGCCAGCACCGCGCCCCAGGTGAAGCCGCCGCCCACGCCTTCCATCATCACGGTCTGGCCTTTTTTCACGCGGCCGTCGCGCACCGCCTGGTCCAGCGCCAGCGGGATCGAGGCGGCGGAGGTATTGCCGTGCTGGTCCACCGTCACCACCATTTTTTCCGGCGGCAGGCCCAGCTTTTTGGCCGTGCCGTTCATGATGCGGATATTGGCCTGGTGCGGAATCAGCCAGTCGATCTGGTCCGACGTCATGCCCGCCTGTTCCAGCGCCTCATTGGCCACCTTCTCCAGCACGTTGACCGCCAGCTTGAACACCGCCTGGCCGTCCATGTACAGGAAGGCATTGCCCTCCACCGCGCCGCCCGACAGGCTGCCCGGCAGGTTCAGGATATCGCCATGGCGGCCGTCCGCATGCAGCTTGCACGCCAGCACGCCCGGCTCTTCCGATGCTTCCATCACCACGGCGCCGGCGCCATCGCCGAACAGCACGCAGGTGGTGCGGTCTTCGAAATTCAGGATGCGCGAGAACACTTCGGAGCCGATCACCAGCGCCTTCTTGTGCATGCCGGACTTGATGAAGCTGTCCGCCGTGGCCATCGCATACACGAAGCCGCTGCACACAGCCTGCACGTCCAGCGCCGCGCCGCCGTTGCTGATGCCCAGCTTGCGCTGCACCACGCAGGCCGTGCTGGGGAAGCTGCCGAAGAAGTCCGGCGTGGAGCTGGCCACGATGACGAGGTCGATATCGTCCGCCTTCAGGCCCGCCATGTCCAGCGCGCGCTGGGCAGCAATCACGCCCAGGTCGGAGGAATTCTGTTCCGGCGCCGCATAATGGCGCGCCGAAATGCCACTGCGCGAGGAGATCCATTCATCCGAGGTCTCGATGCCCTTGGCAGCGAGCTGGTCCGTCAGATCCTGGTTGGTGACGCGCCGCTCAGGCAGGTAGCTGCCTGTACCGATGATTTTGCTATACATGTCTCACCCGATGTTCGTTGCAACAGGTTCTTGTGGGGTTTCGCGCGGCATCAGCTCGGCGATCATCGCCGACAGCTGCTGCAGCACGTCCTGGCTGGCCGCATCGTGCGCGCGCCGGATGGCCCAGCTGAACGCTTCCGCATCGGCGCCGCCGTGGCTCTTGAACACGAGGCCACGCAGGCCCAGCAGGCTGGCGCCGTTATAGCGTGAAGGATTCAGACGGTTAGAGATGCGGCGCAGCGCAGAGTTCGCAATCAGCGCGCCCAACATGGTAATCGGGTTGCGTTTGAACTCGGTGGTCAGCACCATTTTCACGAAACGCGCCAGGCCTTCCACCGCCTTCAGCGTGACATTGCCGACGAAGCCATCGCATACGACGATGTCGGTGGTGCCCTTGAAGATGTCGTTGCCTTCCACATTGCCGTAGAAATTCAGGGCGCCACGCTCGTGGTCGGCCTGCAGCAGCTTGGAGGTCAGCTTGACGACCTCGTTGCCCTTGATGTCTTCCGTACCCACGTTCAGCAGGCCGATGGTCGGGCGTTCGATGCCCTCCATCGCGTGCACCAGCACGGAACCCATGATGGCGAACTGGTGCAGGTGGTGCGGTTCGCAGTCCACATTGGCGCCCAGGTCCATCACATAGGTCGGGCCATCCTTCTGGTTCGGCAGGATGGAGCAGATGGCGGGACGGTCCACGCCCGCCATGGTTTTCAGCACGTAGCGCGAGACGGCCATCAGGGCGGCCGTATTGCCGGCGGAGACGCAGGCCGAGGCCTTGCCGTCCTTCACCAGCTCGATCGCCACGCGCATCGAGGAATCTTTTTTACGGCGCAGCGCCACTTCCAGCGGATCGTCCATCGTCACCTGCTCGGAGGCGTGGTGCACGGTGATGCGCGGGTGGTTGTCGGCGCCCAGCTTCTTCAGCTCGGCACGCACGGCATCCTCCAGGCCAACCAGGATCAGCTCGGCATTGGGATCGCGTTTGAGGAAGGAAACTGCAGCGGGAATGGTAACTGAGGGGCCGTGGTCGCCGCCCATACAGTCGATAGAGATTTTGATTGTCATTGCGGGGCAAAGAGCAATGCTGACGCGGCGTCAGTTGCTGGGGAGTTCATAAAAGAAAAAGCGGCGCCACGTCAGCATGCACTGCGTCGCACCGCTTTAGTCTTGGGCCCAACAAAAAACGTCGATTACTCGTCGTTCTTGGTCTTCAGCACTTTGCGACCACGGTAGAAGCCGTTAGGGCTGATGTGGTGACGCAGGTGGGTTTCACCGGTGGTTGGCTCGACTGCCAGTTGCGGAGCAACCAGGAAGTCGTGCGAACGGTGCATACCGCGCTTCGAAGGGGATTTTTTGTTCTGCTGAACTGCCATGATGACTCCTAATACTTAAACTTAAGTTCTAAAATTTTAACACATCCGATCGGCAAAACGATGCAGATCGAGTATCCCTGGGGCAAATATTTTTACCCGATGGTCCAACCGACGTTACTGCCTTACTACAAATGCCAATACTCGATCGACTACACGCGTTTTGACACGTTCCTTACGACTGCAATTCTTACTTTTTGAGGTCCTTGAGCGCCGCGAACGGGCTCGGCTTCTCAGTCTTGAGCTTGTCGAGCAGCGCCGTATCCGGGCACACCTCGTGGCGCGGCGATTGCGGCAGGGCCAGCAATGCCTCGTCTTCAATCAAATCCATCAGGTTCATGGAGCGGGTGCCGACGATCACATCGATCGATTCATCATCGATGAGCTCTTCAATCTCATCGGCTTCGGCATCGCTCTCGCCCAGCATCAGCAGCGTGGACGAATCCATTTCATATGCAAACGGGGTCAGGCAGCGCTGGCAGTTCAGGTGCACGGTACCGGCGACGCCCAAACGCATCTGCGGGTAGCCCTGCTTGCTGGTACCGCCCTCCGCCGTCCAGCGCACATCGCCGCCGTCGTCGGCGCAGTCCTTCGCCAGACGTTCCATTTCAGCCACCGGCGTTACGCCGTCGCGCTTGCTGTTGGTCCGACAGAACTCGAAAGCGTCGATCACAAAAGCATTCATTGGCTAAATTTTCCCTCGAAAACCTGCGATAATAACAGGATTTTCACCGCCGCGTCAAAGACTTGCGCGTTTTTTCGCGCAAAACCGACGGCGCAGAGAGCATAGCGCAAATCCTGTCGCCTATCCAGAACAAAAATGCCGAATCCCGCACTGATCCTCGCTTCCAGCTCCGCCTACCGGCGTGAACTGCTGTCACGATTGCAACTCCCCTTCACGGCCGACGTACCGGACATCGACGAAAGCCCCCTGCCCGGCGAAAGCCCGTCCGCCACCGCCCTGCGCCTGGCCCGCGAAAAGGCGGCCGCCGTGGCCGGCCGCCATCCCGGCAGCCTGGTGATCGGCTCCGACCAGGTCGCCACACTGGACCATCTGCAGATCGGCAAGCCCGGCAGCCACGCCAATGCGCTGGCCCAGCTGCAGCTGATGCGCGGCCGCGAAGTCGTGTTCCATACCGCGCTCTGCCTGTGGGATGGCCGCGACGGCAGCCATCAAGTGGAAGACATTCAAACGGTGGTGAAGTTCCGCGACCTGCCCGATGCCGAACTGGATGCCTACCTGCGCATCGAGCAGCCTTACGATTGTGCGGGCAGCGCGAAGAACGAGGCGCTCGGCATCGCCATCCTCGAACGCATCGATTCCAGCGATCCCACCGCCCTCACCGGCCTGCCCCTGATTGCCCTGACCGGCATGCTGCGCAAGGCCGGCATTCAATTCTTTAACGTATAACCATGCCCGGCACCCTCTTCCTGATCCCGAACACCCTCGGCGAAACCGCATCGCTGAACCATGTCATTCCCGACCATGTGCAGGCGCTGACCGCCCAACTCGATCACTTCGTGGCCGAGAATGCCAAGACGGCGCGCGCCTTCCTCAAGCTGGTGGGCGGCACGCACCCGCTGAGCAAGCCGATGCAGGAAATCGCGATTGCGGAGCTGAACGTGAATACGAAGGCCGATGCGCTGGCCGGCCTGCTGGCGCCGCTGAAGGCGGGCCATGATGTGGGCCTGCTGTCCGAAGCGGGCGTGCCCGCGGTGGCCGATCCGGGCGCCGACCTGGTGCGCCTGTGCCATAAGGAAGGCATTGCGGTGCGCCCGCTGGTCGGGCCATCCTCGCTGCTGATGGCGGTGATGGCAAGCGGCCTCAATGGCCAGAGCTTTGCCTTCAACGGCTACCTGCCCACCGATGCGGCGGCGCGCGCCAAACGCCTGAAGGAGCTGGAAGAACGCTCACGCAAGGAAAAGCAGACCCAGCTCTTTATCGAAACGCCTTACCGCAATGCCGCCATGCTGGAAGCGCTGGTGGCAGGCTGCGCGCCGTCCACGCTGATCTGCGTGGCGACCGATATCAGCCTGCCTTCGGAAACGATCGGCACGCGCACGGGCGCGCAATGGAAAGGCCTGCTGGATGCGGGCAAGGCGCCGGACTTCCACAAGAAGCCGACGGTGTTCCTCTTACTGGCTGCTTGAAACGCCGTTCACCCACTCGTAGGCATTGAGCTGGGTCTCGTAGAGCTCCGGCAGCTCGATGCCCACCTTGTCGAGCAGGCTGGTCAGCTCTTCGCCGCCGCGCGCCATCTCGATCAGCTCGATCAGCATCAGCACATCGCCGAAGGTGCCGCTACGGTGCAGCAGCGCCTCGCTCACTTCCTCCGGCACATGGATCGATTCGAGCAATTCATCCATCTTGATGGAGAACAGCGCGTCCATCAGCGACATGATGCCGATGGTGAAGCCCACTTCCGCCGTGGCGCGGTCGCGCGGATTCAGGCGCTGCATCAGCAGCTCCATCATCTTGCCGCGCGAAGTCGCCAGCTGCAGCAGCGGCGAATCGAATTCGGAGCCGCGCGCATACAGCAGGATCTGCAGCCAGCGCTGCAGCTGGCGGCGCCCCAGCACCAGCAAGGCGTGGCCGACGGAGTCGATGCGCACGCTGGCGCCCACGCCCGGGGTGTTGACCAGCTTGAGCAGGTTCACCGAGATCAGCGGATCCTGCTTGACCTGCTGTTCGATATCGCGCTGTTCCGCTTCCGTCGTCAGCAGCTCCAGCAGCTTGATGATGGCCATCTGCGACGGCGAAATCTTCTTGCCGCTCAGGACGGCGGGCTTGGCGAAGTAATAGCCCTGGAAGTACTCGTAGCCCAGCTTCAGGCATTCCTCGAATTCTTCCTGGGTTTCGACCTTCTCCGCCAGCAGCTTGCGGTGCGGGCTTTTCAGCGATTCGGTCAGCGCCGGCAGCTCGCCGGGCGGAATCGCCTTCAGGTCCACCTTGATGATGTCCACCAGGGACTGCAGCTTCTCCACGATTTCGCAATCGGTTGCTACGTCGTCCAGCGCAAATTTGTAGCCGAGTGCCTTCAGCTCCACCACGCGCGCCACCACTTCGGGCGTCGGGTCCACCGTTTCCAGCACTTCGAGAATGACTTTGCCGGGCGGCAGGAAGGCGATGAAATCGCTCATCAGGCCAGCCGCGTCCACATTGACGAAGGCCAGCTGGTCGCCCACCACCTGCTGCATGCCGAGCTCGTTTGCATGCGCAATCACCGAGGCGGTAGCGGAGGTCCCGTCCGAGAACTCGGCGCCCGGCGCATGGTTCGCGCTGCGGTACAGCAGCTCGTACGCCACCAGCCGCTGCTCGCGGTTGAGGATGGGCTGGCGGGCCAGGAAGAATTGATTAACAAAACCTGGTGCGTTGAACGCAGCGTCGGCGACCATCATGGCGGGGACTCACTTACGAATAGATACTTGTAAGACTAATCCTACCCATGTTTTTTAGCAATATCTTTATGATTTGCTATGGCCTGTTGCCTTCGATGTGGTCACTTCACCACTCTCCAGTGTAAATTTGGCACCGTTGTCCCGTCCCAAAACCTTGACAAGATAGGGCATTACCTGCTTCAGCACAGGCTCCAGCGTATATGGCGGGTTCAGCAGGAACATGCCGCTGCTGTGCAGGCCGAATCCGTCGGGGCCGGGCGTGGAGATGGTCAGCGTCACGTTCAGCCAGCTGGCGGCCGGCAGGCGCTTCAGCTTTTCCGCGAAGTTGCGCGCCTCGATACGCTGCAGCACCGGATACCAGATCGCATAGGTGCCGGTGGGGAAGCGCTTCAGCGAGTCCGCCAGCATGTCCACCACCTTCTTGTAATCCTGCTTGTCCTCATACGGCGGATCGCACAGCACCAGCGCACGGCGCGATGGCGGCGGCAGCAAGGCGCGCACACCGAGGAAGCCGTCCGCCTTGTTGACGATGACGCGCTTGCCGCGCGTGGCCGGACGCTGGCCTTGCGCGGCCTGGTGCTGTTCCAGCTTGCGGAAGTTTTCATCCAGCAGCCGCGCGTCGGCCGGGTGCAGCTCGAACAGGCGCAGGCGGTCCTGTTCGCGCGCCACCTGCTCCGCCACATACGGCGAGCCGGGGTAGTAGCGCATCTTGCCGCTGGGGTTCATGGCGCGCACCAGGTTCACGTACTCGGCCAGCGCCGGCGGCAGGTCGTCGCGCTCCCACAGCGGGCCGATGCCGGTATCGAACTCGGAATTCTTGGTGGCCTGGGCGCTGTCCAGCGCATACACGCCGGCGCCGGAGTGCGTATCGATATAGGTATAGGCGACGTCTTTCTGGTTCAGGTATTGAAGCACCTGCATCTGCACGAAATGCTTGAGGACGTCGGCGTGATTGCCGGCATGGAAGGCGTGGCGGTAACTGAACATAGGGGGCTTCTTCTTGATCGAGCCATCATTATCCCATATCGACATGGATCAAAGGCGAGCCCGGCAGGATGTGCCAGGATAGCTGAGCCGCGCACAATCGGGCGTGCGGCCCATTCCGTGGAGGACATCATGGCATTTAATAACGTTGGTCCCCTGACCTTCCTGGCGCCTGGTCAGACGGCCTTCTGGAGCTACACCTACGGCGCCGATCACGGCACCCAGTTCGCGTCGGCGGATGTGAAGACGCCCAACCTGGGCGCGGTGCACCTGGCCGACCAGCAGCGCAAGCAAAAGCTCAACAACGGCAACACGAATTACTTCGTCGCCATCCACAACCAGGGTGCGGGTGGCTGCTTCCACAATCTGCAAGGCGGGGGGATGTCATGAAGATGACCATTGTGACGGATCGTGCCGGCAACATCATCGGCGCGGTGCAGGGCGAGTCCCTGACCGAGAAAAAAGACGGCGTGGAGGCGACGGTGAGCTTCGCACCGGGCCACCAGCTGCATACGGTGGACGTGGATGATGACATGGGCACCATCCGCGACCTGGACGAGTACCAGCAGCGCCTGTCGGCCCACGTGCCGAAGCCATAAGCGCAGCCGGGGCAGCCCCGATGGGGCTGCCCATCTTCCTCAAGCCACTTTTTTATCGAAGAACTGCTCGTCCTCGGTCGAGCCATGCAGCGCGGTGGTCGAGCTCTGGCCCTGCTGGATGGTCTGCGTCACCGCATCGAAATAACCCGTCCCCACTTCACGCTGGTGCTTCACGGCCGTGAAGCCTTTTTCCGCCGCGGCGAATTCCGCTTCCTGCAGTTCCACGAAGGCCGACATCTGGCGGCGCGCATAACCGTGGGCAAGGTTGAACATGCCGTAGTTCAGCGCATGGAAACCGGCCAGCGTAATGAACTGGAACTTGTAGCCCATCGCGCCCAGCTCTTTCTGGAATTTGGCGATGGTGGCATCGTCCAGGTTCTTCTTCCAGTTGAAGGACGGCGAGCAGTTGTAGGCCAGCATCTTGCCCGGGAATTTGGCATGCACGGCTTCGGCGAACTTCTTGGCGAAGGCCAGGTCCGGCTTGCCGGTCTCGCACCACACCAGGTCCGCATACGGCGCATAGGCCAGCGCGCGCGAGATCGACTGGTCGATGCCGGGACGCACTTTGAAGAAGCCTTCCACCGTGCGTTCGCCGGTGCAGAATTCCTTGTCGTTGTCGTCGATATCGGAGGTCAGCAGGTCGGCCGCTTCCGCGTCGGTGCGGGCGATCACCAGGGTCGAGGTGCCCATCACATCGGCCGCCAGGCGCGCCGCGGTCAGCTTCTCGACCGCTTCGCGGGTCGGCACCAGCACCTTGCCGCCCATGTGGCCGCACTTCTTCACGGAAGCCAGCTGGTCTTCGAAGTGCACGCCGGAGGCGCCCGCCTCGATCATGGACTTCATCAGCTCGAAGGCATTCAGCACGCCGCCGAAGCCTGCTTCCGCATCAGCCACGATGGGAGCGAAGAAATCGATATCGTCCTTGCCCTCGGACCACTGGATCTGGTCGGCGCGCTGGAAGGTGTTGTTGATGCGCTTGACCACCATCGGCACCGAGTTGGCCGGATACAGCGACTGGTCGGGATACATTTCGCCCGCCAGGTTGGCATCGCCCGCCACCTGCCAGCCGGACAGGTAAATGGCTTTCAGGCCGGCCTTGACCTGCTGCATGGCCTGGTTGCCGGTCAGCGCGCCCAGCGCGTTGACGAAGGGCTCGTTGTTCACCAGGTCCCACAGCTTTTCCGCGCCGCGCTTGGCCAGCGTGTGTTCGATCTGCACCGAGCCGCGCAGGCGGATCACGTCTTCCGCCGAATAAGTACGGGTAACGCCTTTCCAGCGAGGATTGGTGTCCCAGTCTTGCTGCAGTGCTGCGATTTGCTGTTCACGAGTTGCCATGATGCTCTCCTTAGTTGGAAGTGAAGTCCGTTAAGAACATCTTAGGCAAAATTGTTCAGTGCAACAATAGTCTTATATAAGACATATGAGCAATATATTTTCCTTATTTTTCAATATCTTGTATTGTATTTTCCATGATACGGAACGACATTTCTCGCAATGGAAGGAAAATCCCGGCAGTAAATGGTGCGCATTTCAGGATGCGAAATGACGTTCTCGCCAGATGAAAAATCGGCCTGTTCAGGCGGTGCGCAGCTGCGCGGAGCGCGTGCTGCCGCCTACCCCGACCGCCGTGGCAATGGCCAGTGCCTGGAAGAAAGCGATGCCCGCGAATACCCAGCTCGGATGGCCCGCATCCATGGCAGCGCCGAACAGCAGCGGGCCGATGGCGAGGCCGCTGTCCAGGCCGGAATACACCACACCGTAGACCCTGCCCGTCGCGCCCTTCGGCGCAGCGGCGCGTATCATCAGGTCGCGCGAAGGTCCGGCGATACCGGAGCAGAAGCCGATCAGGCCCATCAGCGGCAATGCCATCCACGCCGGGCCGGCGCCCGCCGCCAGCACCAGCGCCAGCAGGGCCGCGGCAGCGAAGGCCAGCGCCACGGTGCGGTCATGCTTCTGCGCGCCCGCGCCGAGGAAACCGCCCAGCAGCATGCCGCCTGCCGAGGCCAGCATATACGCCGTATAGGAACTGGTGGCCAGTTCCCGCGAGATGCCGTACAGCGACTGCAGGCTGATCGAGGCGAAACTCTGGATGCCGCCCAGCGCCACCGCCGTCAGCAGGAAAAAGGCGAAGCACATCCACACCGAAGGCAGGCGCAGGAAAGCCAGCGTGCCGCCCTGCTCCACCGCGCCGGCATGGCGCACGATGGGGTCGGGACGCAACGCATGGCGGTTCAGCCACAATACAAACAGCACGCTGAACGGAATGAGTGCAGCCCAAAGCAGCGCTGAGCGCCAGCCCTGGACGGCAGCAATCGAAGTGAGGAACAGTGGCGCCGCGGCCCAGCCGATATTGCCGCTGATGCCGTGCACCGAGAAACCATGCGCCAGCCGGGGGCGCGACACGCGCTGGTTCAGCAGCGTGTAGTCGGCCGGATGGAAAATGGAATTGCCCACGCCGGCCAGCACCGCGCCCGCCAGCAGCGCGCCATAGCTGCCGGCGCCCGACAGCACCAGCGCCGATACGCCCAGCATGGCCATGCCGAAGAACAGCACGGCGCGCGCTCCCACGCGGTCCACCACGAAACCGGCCATGGCCTGGCCCGCGCCGGAAATCACGAAGAACACCGTCATCAGCATGCCCAGCTCGGTGTAGCTGAGATTGAAGGCCGGCTTCAGCCAGGGAATCAGCGCGGCCAGGATCAGGTGATAGAAGTGCGAGGTGCCGTGCGCGATGCCAACCAGGCCGATCACGCGGGCATCCTGCCGGACGGTGTTGTCGTCAGAGCTCATGGAAAAATCCTTGTAGAAAGAATCAGTGTAAGCAAAGTGGCGGCGGCTGATTTAAGATAGAAGGACAACATTTATCGAGAAACCGCCATGCAGACCCTGCGCCCGATGCCCGGCCCCGGCCCCACGCTCCAGCAGCCCGTGACCATCACGGCACGCAACCTGGATGCGGACACCTCGATCGGCGCCCACAGCCATCCCTGGGGCCAGCTCACCTATGCGGTCAATGGCGTGATCCGCGTAAACGCGAACAACAGCAGCTGGATCGTGCCGCCGCAGCGCGCAATCTGGATCGCGCCCGGCATCGACCATGAGGTGACGATGCTGGAACCGGCTTACCTGTCGCCGCTGCGCATTCATGCGGAGCGCGAACCCTTCAACGGCGAGAAGTGCCGCGTGGTGGAAGTGAGCGGGCTGCTGCGCGAGCTGATTGCGGCGATGGGCGACCCGCAGCTGGCGCCGCAGCGCGCCGCGCTGATCGGCGAACTGGTGCTGGATGAACTGGCGCGCGCGCCGACGCGGCCGATCCGGGTGCCGCTGCCGCAGGATAAGCGCCTCAAGTCGCTGTGCGAGGCGCTGATCGGGAGCCCCGGCGCCACGCAAACGCTGGAGCACTGGTCGCGCGAAGTGGGCGCGTCGGAACGCACGCTGGCACGGCTGTTCGAGAAGGAGCTGGGCATGACCTTCGGCCAGTGGCGGCAGCAGGTGCGGCTGGCGCATGCGGCGCCCATGATCGCGCGCGGCATGCCCCTGTGGCAGGTGGCGCAGCAGCTGGGCTATGCCAGCCAGTCCGCTTTCACGGCCATGTTCCGCAAGACCTTCGGCAGCACGCCCTCCGCCTTCTTCGCGGACCAGCAGGGCGCCTGATCAGGCCAGCGCTTTCAGCAAGGCCGCCGCGGTGCGCAGGTCGTACGTCTGCCGGCCTTCCGTGAAGAAGCCATAGACCTCCGCCAGCGTGTGCCGGGCCTCCTGCCGCGCCGGTGCGCCGCCATTGCCGATGGCCAGGCGCGCCAGGCTGCAGGCTGCGCGCAGTTCCCAGGCGCGTGCGCCCTGCTCCCTTGCCACCGCCAGCGCGCGGCGGAACAGCGTCTCGGCCTGCGTGAAGGATCCCACCTGCAGCACCTCCTCGCCCCAGCAGCGCAGGATCTCCGCCATGCTCCATCCCGCAAGGCCCTCGTCGGCGCGGGCGATGGCACGCGGCGTGAGCATGGCGCCGTGCAGGGTGGCCAGCATGTCCACGTGCATGCCGCTGCAGAAGGGGCTGCGTTCCAGCGCGCTGAAGCCGGCGCCGCCATCGCCCCCGCCGCCCGTATGCAGCTGGATCGCCGCATCGAAGGCGCGCGCCCAGAACTGCCACAGGGGCAGCGATCCCTGGCGCGAACGCTCCAGCATCAGCGCGCTGTACTCGCCCGCTGCCGCCAGCTCGCCGGTCCACAGGGCCACCGGGCAGGCCAGCAGCAGGGCGAAGCACAGCGACACGCTGTGGTCGAGCTCCAGCCCTTCCGCCACGGCCTGCCGCGCCACCTCCAGGGCCTTGTCGGGACTGCCCTGCATCCATAACACCCGGCCCTGCACCGCCAGCGATGACACGCGCTGGTCGAACTGGAAGCCGTTGACGCGCGGCCGCCGCCGCCCGCTCAGGGGATGCGCCATCAGCACATCCACATGCGCGCGCGCCGCATGCTGGTCGCCCAGGTAGTGCATGGCGCGCGCCTGCATGCGCCGCCATGCCAGCTGCAGCATGTCGCCGCCGCCCTGTGCCAGTTCGCCGAAACGTCCGGTCAGGAAATGCGCCTTGCGGTACTCGCCGCGGAACAGCGCGTCGGTAAAGCAGCCCCACAGGGCGCGCACCGCCGTATCGTTGTCGCCCAGTTGTTCCGCCAGCTCCAGTGCGCGCTCGAAATTGCGCGAGCGCTCGTCGATATCATGCATATTGCCGACATGGAGCAAGGTATGGCCCAGCGCGAGATGCAGGCGCATGGCCAGCGGCGGCGCCAGGTCGATGGTATCGGCGCTGCGCGCCAGCGCCAGATCGAGCCGCTGGCGATATTCCTCCATCAGCGACAGCTGGTACCAGAGCGCAGCCGATACGGCGGTCAGTTCCAGCCCCGTAGCCAGTTCGCCGTCCGGGCCGAAGGCCCAGTCCAGCGCCGCGCGCACATGGTCGATGCAGCGGCCGTAGCGCGCCTGCCATTCGGTGGGGTTCAGCACTTCCCAATCCGCCTCCGCGCTTGCCATCAGGGCGCAGTAATAGCGCGCATAGCGCCGCGCCACCCCGCGCGCTTCGCTGCCCGCGCGCAGCTTCTCCATCGCGTAGGCGCGCGTGGTATCCAGCAGGCGGTAATGCACCAGCTCATTGCCCGAGTCCACGCCCACCAGCGATTTGGCAGCAAGATTGGCGATGCTCTCGAACACATCGGCGCGCTCGATGGCGCCCGCATGCGCCACCTCCGCCGCGGCATCCAGCGTGAAGCTGCCGCGGAAGATCGACAGGCGGCACAGCATGGCCTGGTCTTCGGGCGACAGCATGTCGAAACTCCAGTCCAGCGTGGCGCGCAGGGTCTGGTGGCGCGGCAGTGCGGTACGGCGGCCGCGCGTCAGCACGGCGAAGCAGTCTTCCAGCCGCGCCGCCAGGCCCTGCACGCCGAAGAATTCGGCGCGTCCCGCGGCCAGCTCGATCGCCAGCGGAATGCCGTCCAGGCGGCGGCAGATATCGACCACGGCGCCCGCATTGCCGGCATCGAGCACAAAGCTGCCCAATGCCGCCGTGGCGCGTTCCACGAACAGCTGCACGGCCGGACAGGCGGTCAGCTGGTCCAGGCTCAGGCCTTCGCCGGCGCTGGCCGGCACCGCCAGCGGCTGCAGGCGGTGCACCCATTCGCCTTCCGCACGCAGCGGCTCGCGGCTGGTGGCGAGGATGTAGATGCCGCTGGTTTCGCGCAGGATGCGCTCCGCAAGGCCAGCCACGGCATCGATCAGGTGCTCGCAGCTGTCCAGCACCAGCAGACCATGCCGGTTCTTCAGCGCGCCGATCAGCGTATCCAGCGACTCGTTCGAACCGGCGGGCCGGCCGAGCGACAGCGCGATGGCGCTGGGCAGCAGGCGCGCATCGGCCAGCGGCGCCAGGTCGGCAAAGTCCACATGGCCGGAAAACGTTGGCACAAGCCGGTTTGCGACGGCGCCCGCAATGGTGGTCTTGCCCATGCCGCCCGGGCCCACAATCGTCACCAGGCGGTGTTCGGGCAGCTGGGTGGCGAGCCAGTCCAGTACATCGTCGCGCCCGATCACGCGCGCGCGCGCGGCGGGCAACTGGGCGGGCGGCGGCGCCGGTTCCGGCGCCGGTTCAGGGTGCGGCACATGGCGCACCGGCGCCACAAAGCTGTAGCCCCGGCCCACCACGTTTTCCACATAGCTGTGGGCGTCGCCCCCCAGGGCCTTGCGCAAGGCGCCGATATGCACCCGCAGGTTGCCTTCCTCAACGAAGGTGCGCGGCCATACCCGGGCGATCAGCTCGTCCTTGCCGACCACCGCGCCGGCCTGGTCTACCAGCGCCAGCAGCAGGTCGAAAGCACGCCCGCTGAGGCGCACCGGATGGCCGCGGAACAGCAGCGCGCGTTCCGACGGCACCAGCCGGTAATCGCCGAACAGCACGGCGCCTTCCGGCATGGCCGGCAGGCCGCGAACACTGGAATCGCTACGCTGCATGGTCGCTCTTACCTCAAAAGCAATATTGATTTTTTCGGGGGCGAATTCTAACGTATGGAACAGCGCGCTTGATGCGGTTTACAACGCGATTTACAACAATTAATCACCTGTGACAGCAGGTTGCCAACCATTATGCAGCAACAGTCAACAAGCGGACAGGCAGTGTACGTTCCGCACCACGCCCGCCCGGTGCCGGCGCCGCTGGCCGGCCAGGCGCGGCTGGCGCTGGAGCGGGCCTGCAATGCCGCAGCCCAGGCCGCCGAAGCGATGGCCCATGGCGCGGCGGCGCAGCGCGCCGGCCTGCTGGACAGCATCGCCCTGCGCCTGGAGCAGGAGCGCGGCGCGATCCGCCGCCTGGCCATGGCCGATACCGGCTGCAGCGCTGCGGCGGCCGACGCGGAACATAGCGCCGCGCTTGCGGAACTGGCGGCTTTCGCGGCCGTGCTGCGCACGCCGGACGCGGCAGCCGGGATCCCGGTGCGCAAAGCCGCCCTCGGCGCCGTCGCCGCCCTCGGCAATGGCTGCCTTACGCCGCTGTATGCGGCAGCCGGCAGCCAGATCGTGGCCGCCCTGGCGGCGGGCTGCGCCGTGGTGACGCTGCGCCACCACCTGCATCCCCGCTGCAGCGCCCTGGTCGGCGGACTGGTGCAGCATGCGCTGGCCGACTGCGGCCTGCCCGCCGGCCTGTACCAGATGCTGGACGACCATCCCGGCAGCGCGGAAACCCTGCTGGCGCATCCCGCCATCCGCGGCGCGCTGTATGACGGCAGCCGCTTCGACGGCCTGCGCTACCAGCACGCGGTGCTAGAGCGCGCCGACCCGATTCCCGTACTGGGCCAGCTCCCCGGCAGCAATCCCGTTTTCATCCTGCCGGCCGCGCTGAATGCGCGCGCCGAGCACCTGGGCCAGCAGCTGCTGCGCCAGTTCATGCCGCCCGGCCTGCACCAGGCCCATAAAACCGGCATGGTGGTGGCAATCGACGGTCCCGGCTTCATCGACCTGCGCGAAGCCATCATGGATACGGTAGCGGCCATGCCGCCGGTGCCGATGGCGAACTACAGCATCAGCTGCTACCACCGGGGCAGCGTCGACCGCCTGCTGAACGATGCGCAGGTGGACCTGCTGGCGCAAGGCGCGGAACCGGCCGATGCGCCTTCCGGCGCCCGTGCCATGTTTGCGGAAGCGGAAGCCGGCGCCCTGCTCGGCTCCCCGCAGCTGGCCGAGGAGCGCCCGGGCCCCGCCGGCCTGCTGCTGCGCTGCGCGGACGCCGGGCAGATGCTGGCGGTGGCGCGCATCCTGCGGCGCCAGCCCATGGCCGCCCTGCACCTGCGCGACGGCGATGCGGCGGACCTGGCGCTGGCCGCCCGCCTGCTGCCCTTGCTGGAGCGCATGACGGCCCATGTGGCCATCAACAGCTTCAGCGCCGCCCCAGGCCAGACCCCGGCCACCGCCGCCGAGGCCATCGCGCGCCTGCAGCGCCCGGTGTTTTTCCAGAACCTTCCACCGCAGTTAACAAGGCTTTACAAGGATTAATTCGCTAGCAGGCAGTGCCGACTTCTACAATCAGAAACGTCACCATAGGGCGAGACCGATCATGACCACCATGTGCCTACCGCAGCGCGTTCCCCAGCTTCATACGCCGGCCTTGTGCAGCGGCGAAAAGGTTGGCGTCGCAAAAATCCGCATCCGCCAGAGCGCGGCCCACACCATGGCCGTGCTGGGCTCCTTCGTTGCCGCCGACCGCCTGCTCAAATCCTGGGCAACTGGCAAGCGCGACCAGCCTGCCTGCGAGTTCGAGATCGTCTATCTCGACGGTTTCGAGCTGAGCGGCCTCTATCCGATGCGCCAGAAATGCACCACGCGCCAGTCGCTGGGCGCCTATGTGCGGCGCGTGATCGAGCAGATGGACGGCCTGGCCAGCATCCGCTTCGGCGCCGGCCGGCCGCCGGAGCGTTTCCTGGACCAGTACGAAGTGGAAGATTTCGCGGAGCGCGATCTGCCGTAAAACGTTTTCCTGGCGTCAGCCTCCTGTAATATTCCAGGGATAGAATCGGGCCAATCAAAACAGCAACACGCACAGATCCACTGAGAGAGATCACGGCATGACACTCCCGCAAAACGAGTCGTCAGAGCATTGCGTGTCATTTGGCTCGTTCCGCCTGCTCCCCTTCCAGCGCGTGCTGCTGGAAGGCGACCAGCCGCTCAAGCTCGGCTCACGCGCTTTCGACATCCTGGCTGCCCTGCTGGAAAGGGCCGGCGAAACCATTGGCAAGGCCGAACTGATGGCGCGCGTGTGGCCGGATACCGTGGTGGAAGAAGCCAACCTGCGCGTGCACGTGGCAGCCCTGCGCAAGGTGCTGCGCTGCGGGCAGCAACAGCGCTATATCGAAAACGTGGCGGGACGCGGCTATTGCTTCATCGCCCCGGTGCAGCGCCGCCAGGCTGCCAGCCTGCCTGCGGCGCGCGCTGGCTGGCCGATTACCGTCAGCACGCTGGCGGGACGCGGCGAAGCGCTGGCGCAGCTCGAAGCGCAGCTGCAGGAGCACCGCCTGGTGTCGCTGGTGGGCGCCGGCGGCGCAGGCAAGACGGCGCTTGCGCTGGCGGCCGCCCACGCACTGGCAAACCGCCTGCCCTTCTGCTTCGCCGACCTCTCCACTGTCACCACGCCGGGCCGCCTGGTGCCCGCCGTCGCGCTGGCGCTCGGCCTCGGCGTGCAGCCCTTGCCGGCCGTGCTGCAGCACCTGCGGGAACGCTCCCTGCTGCTCATCCTCGACAACTGCGAACATGTGATCGACAGCGCGGCGGCGTTCGCCGAGCAGGCCTTGCAGCACGCGCCGCAGCTGCGCATTCTCGCCACCAGCCGCGAAGCGCTGCGCGCGGCGGACGAGTGGGTGCACCGCCTGCCGGGCCTGCAGCTGCCGCCGCGCACCATCACTACGGCGCACGATGCGCTGCGCTGGCCTGCCGTCGCCCTGTTTGCGGAACGGGCCGGCGCAGTGCGCAACGGCTTTGTGCTGCGCGATGAAGACGTGGCGCCGCTGCTGCAGCTGTGCAGCGCGCTCGATGGACTGCCGCTGGCCCTTGAACTGGCGGCGGCAAGGGTGGACCTGTTCAGCGTGCAGGAAATGGCCGCCAGGCTGGACGAGCGCTTCCAGCTGCTGAACCGCGGCCGCCGCACGGCCCCGCCGCGCCAGCAAAGCCTGCTCGCCTCGCTGGACTGGAGCTACCGCACGCTGACGGCCGCCGAGCAGCGCGTGCTGCAGCGGCTTTCCCTGTGGCGCAGCCCCTTCGACATGCCGATGGCCTGCGCTGCCATGCAGGGCGCCGGCCTGTCCGCCGGCGCCATCGAAGACGCCATCGTCAGCTTGAGCGCGCGCTCCCTGCTCTACACCTGCAAGGGCGGCGACACGCTGGTGTGCGGCCTGCCCGATACCGTGGCCCTGTATGGCCGCCAGCAGCTGGCCATGGACGAAGCGCAGGCGCAGGCCGCCCACGCGCAATACGCGCAGGCCTGCATCACGCAGCTGGCGCAGCTCGAAGCGGACTGGCAATGCCAGCCCGCCGACGTCTGGCGCAAGCGCCATGCGCCCATGCTGCCGAACGTGCGCAGTGCGCTGGCCTGGTGCTTCGGGCCGCAGGGCGATGCGAACGCAGGCATGGCGCTGCTGCTGGCCTCCGGCCTGCTGTGGGTGGAAATGCTGCTGCTGGACGAACAGCGGCAGTGGCTTGAGCAGGCCCTGGAGCGCGTCGCGCAAGGCGCGGACAGCGATCCCCTGACCGAGATGAAGCTGTGCAGCGCGCTGGGCAATGCCCTGTTCCACCTGCATGGCGGCGATGCTTCGGCAGCCGCCTTCGCGCGCGCTTTTGCAATTGCCGAAGCCAATGGCGACCTGCACCAGCTTGCGCTGGCCTTCTCCGGCCTGTGCTCCGGCTTCGTGATGGCGGGCGACTATGCGGCGGCGCTGCAGCTGGGCGAACGCTTCCAGGCCGGCATCCGCTATGCCGGCTCGCGCGATGCGCAGCTGGTGCATGACCGCGTCACGGCGATGTCGCTGCACCTGTCCGGCGACCAGCGCGGCGCCGAACGCCTGGCGCAGCAGGTGATGCACCAGCGCCAGTCCGCACAGCGCCGCACGCGGGCCAGCGCCGTGCACTACGACCAGTATGTGGCCGCAGGCGTGGTGCTGGCGCGCGCACGCTGGCTGCAGGGCTATCCGGAACACGCGCAGCAGCTTGCCGATGCCGCCGTGGCGCGTGCCCGCCACACCGGCGACCGCATCTCCGAATGCTATGCGCTGACCGCCGCCGCCTTCCCTGTCGCCTGGTGGAACGGCGAGCTCGCAGGCGCGGCGGCGGCACTGCGCGCGCTGGCCGAGCTGAATGCGGAACGTTCGCATCCCTACTGGAATGCCTGGGGCGAGCGCTACGAAGCGCTGCTGGCAAGACAGTCTCCCGCAGCGGGGCCGCAGCACCACAGTCCGCGCCGCGGGCCCCAGATCGAAACCCTGCTCACCCTCGACGGGCGCTATCTGGATGCGGAAACCGTGGGCCGGGTGGAAGCCGGCCAGGCCGGCTGGTGCGCGCCCGAAGTGCTGCGCCTGCAGGGCGATGCCGCGCTGGCCGACGGCCAGACCGGCGCCGCGCGCCGCGCCGGCCACCTGTACCGGCAGGCGCTGGACCTGGCGCGCAGCCAGGGCGCCCTGGCCTGGGAACTGCGCTGCGCCACTTCGCTGTCCGCCCTGTGGCACCGCGAAGGCAGCACCGAAGCGGCCTGCGAACTGCTGGACGGCGTGCTGGCGCGTTTCAGCGAAGGCTTCGGCACGGCCGACCTGCAGGCGGCCACGCAGCTGCTGGCCAGAATGGAAAACGCCGCCGTACTCCGGAGAGCACGGCGGCGCGATACTGCGGCCTGAATCGGCCACCCGGTTCGCTTAGCGCTGCACGAATTCCTCTTTGCCGTCGGCGCCGAATACCAGCGAACCATTGCGCGCGTCGATGTGGATGGTGTCCTTGGGACCGAAACGCCCTTCCAGGATCAGCTTGGAGAGCGGGTTCTCGATCTGCTGCTGGATGGCGCGCTTCAGCGGGCGGGCCCCATACACCGGATCGTAGCCGGCTTCCGCAATCTTCTGCAGCGCCGCCTCGCTGATGTCCACGTCCATGTCCATGCGCTTCAGGCGGTCTTCCAGGATCTTCAGCTGGATCTTCGCGATCGAGCCGATGTTCTTGTCGTCCAGGCCATGGAACACCACGATTTCATCGATGCGGTTGATGAACTCGGGACGGAAGTGCGACCGCACTTCGGCCATCACCGCCAGCTTCACCACCGCCGGGTCGGACTCGTCCATCGACTGGATCTTGTGCGAGCCGAGGTTGGAAGTCATGATGATCACCGTGTTCTTGAAGTCCACCGTGCGGCCCTGGCCATCGGTCATGCGGCCGTCGTCCAGCACCTGCAGCAGCACATTGAACACGTCGTGGTGCGCCTTCTCCACCTCGTCCAGCAGGATCACGCTATAAGGCTTGCGGCGCACGGCTTCCGTCAGGTAGCCGCCTTCGTCGTAGCCCACATAGCCGGGCGGCGCGCCGATCAGGCGGGCCACCGAATGCTTTTCCATGAACTCGCTCATGTCGATGCGGATCAGCGAATCCTCCGTATCGAACAGGAAGGCCGCCAGCGCCTTGCTCAGCTCCGTCTTGCCGACGCCGGTCGGGCCCAGGAACATGAAGGAGCCATACGGGCGGTTCGGATCGGACAGGCCCGCGCGCGAACGGCGGATGGCGTCGGCCACCGCGTTGATCGCCTCATCCTGCCCCACCACGCGCTCGTGCAGCTTCTCCTCGATGTGCAGCAGCTTGTCGCGTTCGCCCTGCATCATGCGCGACACGGGAATGCCGGTGGCGCGCGACACCACTTCCGCGATTTCCTCGGCGCCCACCTGGGTGCGCAGCAGCTTCGGCTTGCCGTCGTCCTCGCCGGCGCCGTGGGTTTCGGCCTGCTTCAGCTGCGCCTCCAGCTCCGGCAGGCGGCCATACTGCAGCTCGGATACGCGCTGCCAGTTGGAGGCGCGCGTGGCTTCCTCCATCTGCAGGCGGATACGCTCGATCTCTTCCTTGATATGGGTGGTGCCCTGCACATTGGCCTTCTCGGCCTTCAGCACTTCCTCATAGTCGTTGTACTCGCGCTGCAGCTTCGCGATCTCTTCGTCGATCAGGTCCAGGCGGCGGCGCGAAGCCTCGTCCTTTTCCTTCTTGACGGCTTCCTTCTCGATCTTCAGCTGGATCAGGCGGCGCTCCAGCTTGTCCATCACCTCCGGCTTGGAATCGATCTCGATCTTGATCTTCGAAGCCGCTTCGTCGATCAGGTCAATCGCCTTGTCGGGCAGGAAGCGGTCCGTGATATAGCGGTGCGACAGCTCGGCCGCCGCGATGATCGCCGGGTCGGTGATCTCCACCTTGTGGTGCAGCTCATACTTGTCCTGCAGGCCGCGCAGGATGGCGATGGTGGCTTCCACGCTCGGCTCGTCCACCAGGATCTTCTGGAAGCGGCGCTCCAGCGCGGCGTCCTTCTCGATGTATTTGCGGTATTCGTCCAGCGTGGTGGCGCCCAGGCAATGCAGCTCGCCGCGCGCCAGCGCAGGCTTCAGCATATTGCCCGCATCCATGGCGCCTTCGGCCTTGCCCGCGCCCACCATGGTGTGCAGTTCGTCGATGAAGACGATGGTCTGGCCTTCGTCCTTGGCCAGCTCGTTCAGCACCGACTTCAGGCGTTCCTCGAATTCGCCGCGGAACTTGGCGCCCGCCAGCAGGGCCGCCATGTCCAGCGACAGCACGCGCTTGCCGCGCAGCGAGTCCGGCACCTCGTTGTTGACGATGCGCTGGGCCAGTCCTTCCACGATGGCGGTCTTGCCCACGCCCGGTTCGCCGATCAGCACCGGATTGTTCTTGGTACGGCGCTGCAGCACCTGGATCGCGCGGCGGATCTCGTCGTCGCGGCCGATCACCGGGTCGAGCTTGCCCATGCGGGCCCGCTCGGTCAGGTCCAGCGTGTATTTTTTCAGGGCCTCGCGCTGGCCTTCGGCTTCGGCCGAATCCACCTTGTTGCCGCCGCGGACGGTATCGATGGCCGCTTCCAGCGACTTGCGGGTGAGGCCGTTCTCGCGCGCCAGGCGGCCTGCGTCCGACTTGTCGTCGGTCAGCGCCAGCAGCACCATCTCGCTGGACACGAACTGGTCGTTGCGCTTCTGCGCTTCCTTGTCGGCCAGGTTCAGCATGGCCACGAATTCGCGGCTCACCTGCACATTGCCGGCGGTGCCGGACACCTTGGGCAGGCGCTCGAGGCCCGCCTTCAGCGCGTTGCTGAGGCCGCTGATATTGACACCGGCGCGCTGCATCAGCGAGCGCGCCCCGCCGTCGTCCTGGTTCATCAGGGCCAACAGCAGGTGCAGCGGTTCGATATAGGGGTTGTCGTTGCCGACGGCCAGGCTCTGGGCGTCGGCGAGTGCTTCCTGCAGTTTCGTTGTGAGCTTATCTTGGCGCATCGCTGCCTCCCGAATTTATCTTACCGACAAATATGGATGCGCGGCCACATTTCAAGAGGAATTTGTGAGCGTCGTCACAAATCTACTCCCATTTCTTCAGGGCGGCATCATCGCTGCTGCGGGCATCAACCCAGCGCCGGCCTCCGGGGATCTGCTCTTTTTTCCAGAACGGGGCCTCGGTCTTCAGGTAGTCCATGATGAACTCGCAGGCCGCGAACGCTTCGCCGCGGTGGGCCGAGGTCACGGCCACCAGAACGATCTGGTCCAGCGGCTTGAGCGGACCGACACGGTGTATGACCCGGGCGCCCATGATGGGCCAGCGCTTCTCCGCCTGCACGATGATGGCCTCGATGGCCTGCTCCGTCATGCCGGGATAGTGCTCCAGCTCCAGTTCCGCCACGTCGGCGCCATCGTTCAAATCACGCACGGTGCCGACGAAGCTCACAATAGCGCCAACCTTGCCTCGCCCGGCGCGCAATTGGGCCACCTCTTGCGAGAGGTCGAAGTCGGCTTCCTGGATCCGTACACGGTTCATTTGCCCTCCGATGCGCCAATGCGGCGGAACAGCTGCTCGATACGGCTGGCGGTGCGGTCATCCACCAGGGCCGGCATGGCGCACAGCTGCTGGAACTGGGTGGCCTGGCTGGCCGGTTTCTGGCCCGACTTGAGGGAGCTCTGCAGCACCTCGACCTGCATCTTGAGGCGGTCGCGCGCGAACTCGGCGCCGCTGTCGATGCCGGCCACAATTTCCAGGCGCAGCACTTCGGACAGCAGGCGTGAGCGGTTCGCTTCCAGCTCGCCGGCATAGGCCGCCCGTTCGCTGGCCTCGCCTGCCGCCGCTTTCAGGGCCGCGTCGAAACGGCTGCGCAGCGCGCGCTCGTAGTCGGCGGCCAGCGCCGGCAGCGCCTGCCAGCGCGCGGCCCAGTCCTGCGCGTCGATGGCCTCCGGCGCCGCAATGGCATGCTCCAGCGCCTGCGTGAGCCGCAGCTTGTCGCGCATGGCATTGGCCTGCGCCGCGCCGGCGCGTTTGCGGATGGCGTCGGCCTGCGCATGCAGGCCCGCGACGGCGGCCTTGTAGCGCTGTTCGATGCGCTGCTCGGCGGCGCGCGGCACCGTGCCGGACGCCTGCCAGGCGCTGGCGGCATCGCGCAGCGCCTTGCCGATGGCGGCCTGCACGGCCTTGTCATCGCCCTCGAAGCTGGCGCTCTCCAGGCCGGCGCAGATGGCTTCGCGCGCATGCAGGTGGGCCTTGCGCTCATGGTCGGCGGCGTGCGCCGATTCCTTGCGCTGGGCGAACACCGCGTCGCAGGCGGCGCGGAATTTCTGCCACAGGGCCTGCTCGGACTTGCGCTCCAGCGGCAGCGCCTTGGCGTGGGTCTGCCAGCTCTGCTGCAGGCCGCGCAGCGTATCCACCGTGTGGCGCTCGGCCGGATTGAGCTTGCCGACCTCTTCGATCAGCTGCTCGCGCCGCGCCACTTCGATCTTGCGCTGTTCTTCCAGCGGCGCCATCAGCGTTTCCATGGCCTTGCCGAAAGCGGTATCCAGCTTTTTCTTTTCCTTGCGGTCGATGGTGCCAAGGCGGCTCCAGGCTTGGCGCAGGCGCTGCGAAGCCGAGGCGATGCCGCGCCAGTCCTCGCGGGCCGCCGGGTTGGCCGCGATCAGGGCCTGCACCTCATCGACCAGGGCCTGCGCCCTGGCCGCATTGCCGTGCCGTTCTTCGGCCAGGTGCTTGAAGTGGGCGGCGGCGGGCGCATAGGCGGCGGTGCAGGCCGCATCGAATTTCTCCCACAGGCTCTTGGGCGCCGGCCCGGACACCCCATCCAGCGCCTTCCAGCGTTCGCGCATGCTGCCCACCTTGCGCGCCAGTTCGCTCATCGGCAGCTGCTGTGCGGGCAGCTGCTCGACGGCATGCACCATTTCCTCGCGCGACACATTGCCGCTCCAGCGCGCCCAGTCGCCCAGCCGCTTCAGTTCGGCACGCACATGGCTCAGGCGGTCCGCCTGCTGCGGGCTCAGGCGGCCGGTGCGGGTCTCTTTCAGGGTCTTGTCGATATCGGCCGCAATGTGCAGCTGGCCCTGGTTCAGCGCCGCCTCCATCTGGTCCACCATGGCCATGAAGCGCTGGTTGGCTTCCTTGTCCGCAGGCGAGGCCTTGTTGCGTTCGCGCGGCGGGCGCGCTGCGGGTTCGGGCGCGGACACCTCGGCCGCGGGGGCAGGTTCGGCCACCGCCGCCGCCGGCGCTTCCGCCGGCCGGGCCAGCCGGGCCTGGGCAGCGTCCAGCGCCTGCGTGAAATCGTTCAGCAGGTGGCGCGGCAGCGAGGCGCGCTCGGCCGAGGCGAGGCGGGCCGCGTGTTCCTCTGCGATACGCGTGAATTCCGCGTCGGCGCCCTCCCCCGGCGCCAGCCGGCGCAGCTGGCCCAGCGCGTCGATCATCTGGCGCTGCAGGGCTACCTGGGCTTCCAGCCGGGCCGCCAGCGCGGCACGCAGTTCGCCGAACTGCGCCGCCAGTTCCGGCGGCGCGGCAATGACCTTCCACTGACGGTCCAGGTCGGCAACGTGGTTGGGCGCGAGCTTCTCGTCCTGTAACATTTTTTGCGCGACGGTAATCGTGTGTTCCGCCTGGCGCTGTTCGGCCTGCTGATGGCGGATCGCGTCCAGCCGCCCCTGCACCAGCTTGGCCACCCGGCGGTCCGAGTTGCGCACCGCCTGCTGCACGGCCTGCAGCGCCTCCTGCGACTGTATGTGTTCGGCCGCGGCCAGCCGGACATCGGCGAATTCGCTGTTGAAAATGAGCTCCAGCGCGGCAGGCTCGTTCCCGGCCAGCGCATGGGCCTGCTCTACCTGCAGGGCACGCCGGGCCGCCGCATCCGCGCCAGCCTCATGGGCGGCGGGCTGTTCGGCCTCCCCTTCCGTGCCGGAAGGATCGCCAGGTCGTTTGCGGAGGAATTCGAACATGATGGGCTATGGATGGATCAAAACCACCATCATAGCGCAGCGCCGTTTTTCGCGGCGGCAGACAGGCTATTCGGCCGCAGCACGCTGCAGCGAACGATGGCGGCGGCGGAAATGCAGGTCGGGCACGCGGATGTCCATGGCCTGGATGGCGCCGGCGGCCGGGGCCGAACGGGGCAGCAAGGCGATGGGCTCGGCGGCGCGGGACGGCTGGCCGGGCTGCGCCGCGCGGCGCGCCTCCGCCACTTCGGCGTCATGGGTCAGCAGCTGGTTCGCGATATTGAACCAGGCCTCGCCGCCGATCACGGTGCGGGCAATGCCGAACAGTTCCTGTTCCTCTTTCTCCAGCCGCTTCAGCATGGCCTGGCAGAACGCGTCGATGGCCTCGCCAATGGCGGCAGCCTGGGCCTGCCCGCTGGCGCCGATGGCCTCCACCTGGGCCTTCACGCGGCGGATCAGGGCCAGCGCGCTCTGGTTCAGGCGGCCCAGCTCCTCCAGCAGCCGGTCGGCCCTTTCGGTGGCCTGGCGCACGGCGGGAATGAGGTAAAGCTCGACCTTGCGCCAGTTGCAGGCCTGGTACAGCTGTTCCAGCATCTCGCAAGCCTGCTCGAGCTGGGACAGCGTCAACGTCTGCTGGCGCGTGACCATGGACTGGATACTCTTTTGAAAGGATTGAAGGCTGAGACGCACACTTGCCTGCTCAACGGACAGCGCAACCAGCGTGTAAGTGGCCGTTAACATTCTGACTCCCGGATGACACTACGGCGAAAAGGAAGTTCAAGTGTAAAGACGCCCGACAAGGCCACTTTGACTTTGCTCAAGGCTGAAACCTCGGCGGAGTCCTACCAAGTTAGGATGATTTCGCCTGCAAATCAAGCAGAAGATCGACCATGCCGGCTTCGGCCGAGGCGCTCACGGTGCCGCCAAAACGCCGCACCAGCTGCTGCACGCCGGTGTTTTCGGCCAGCGCTTCCCCGGTCAGATAATGCGTACCCCGGCTGCGCAGATACTGAACAAGTTTTCCGAACAGAATACTTCCCAGGCCCTGTCCTTTCAGGTCTGAACGGATCAGGATGGCGAATTCGGCGCGCTGGTTGTCAGGATCGGCGACAGCGCGCACCACGCCCAGGGTTTCCGGCTCGCCGTGCGCGCCGTCGCGTGTTGCAATAAATGCCATGGCGCGGTCGTAGTCGATCTGGGTCAGGCGGGCCAGCTGGGCCGGCGGCAGCTCCTTCATCGCGGTAAAGAAGCGCAGGCGCACGTCGTCCGGATGCACGGCGGCGAAGAAGCGCACATGGGCGGCGGCATCCTCCGGCCGGATCGGGCGCAGCAGCAGCGTGCCCTGCTTCCAGCCGGCTGTCTCTTCCAGCTCCTGCGGATAGGGGCGGATCGCCATCGCCTGCTCGGGCCGCGGCGGGCCGATGGCGATGCCGGCCGCGCGCGCCTGCACGGCACTGCCGGCGACGGTGATGGGCTCGATGCCGAGGCTCGCAATTTCCGGCAGGTCGGCAACCAGCTCGGAGACGGCCACCAGCGCATGGCAAATGGCGTCCGAATCATGCGCCAGCAGCTTGCCGGCGCGGGAGCGGCGCACGATGTCGCGCGCCAGCACCATGTTCAGCGGCGGCAGGCCCACGGCGCCGTCGTCCAGCACGCGGCCGGCATCGCCTGCCAGGCCGAACGCGATGACGGGACCGAAGACCGGATCGGCTTCCATGGCGATGCGCAGCGCCAGCGCATCCGGCGCAGCGGATGCGGCGGATGTGCCGGGCGGCGTGGGCACGGCGCGGCTGCCGGACGCGGCGGCCTGCGGATCCGGCGCCGCGGCGAGCGCGATGCCGTAGGCGCCAAGTACCGCCTGGCTCTCATCGTCCGTGAGCATATTGCGCCGCGCGGCCAGCGCCGCAGCCACGATGCTGCGTGCCGCCTGGCGCTCCGGGCGCTGCGCCAGCGGCGCCTGCGCCGGCACCTCGATCAGCAAGGCCTGGTTGCGGTGGTATTGCACGATCTGGCGGAAGGCGCGCACCGCCTTTTCCGGCGTGTCGTAGGCCGGCAGCCCCGCCCGCGCGAACACGGCGCGCGCATGGGCCACGCCGCTGCCGCCCAGCCAGCAGGACAGCACGCTGCGCTGGGTCTGCGCCAGCATCGGCGCGAGGCGCTGCGCCACCTCGGTGCTGCCTGCGGAGGATGTGGGCGCATGAATCAGCAGCAGCGCGTCCGCCTCCGGCGCATCGAGCAGGATCTGCAGCGCGGCCGCATGCCGCTCAGCGTCCGCCGCCACGCCGATATCGAGCGGGTTGCCCGCCACGCCGCCCGGCGGCAGGTGGGGCTTCAGCTGCTTCAATGTCGCAGGCGAGAATTCGGCCAGCTTGCCGCCGATGGCGGCCAGCGCGTCGCTGGCCAGCAAACCGAGGCTGGTGCCATTGCTCATCACCGCCAGGCGTTCGCCGCGCAGGGGCCGGGCGCGGGCCACCGTCTCCACCGCATCGAACAGGTCGGCCGAAGACAGCACGCGCAGCATGCCCGCGCGCCGGATCGCGGCGTCGACCACGCGGTCGCCGCCATCCCGTCCCGACTTGAGCACCACCACCGGCTTGCCGCGCGCCGCCAGCCGCGCGGCCGACATGAATTTGCGTGCACAGACCACGGACTCCATGTGCATGATGATGGCGCTTGTATCGGCGTCGCCCGCGAGGAAGTCCAGCAGGTCGCCCAGGTCGATATCGCCGCCCTCGCCCAAAGACACCACGCGCGAGAAGCCGATGTTATGCAGGCGCGCATAATCCAGCACCGCCGTCATCAGCATGCCGGACTGCGAAATGAAGGCCGTGTGGCCGGCCTTCGCTCCCACATGGGCCACGCTGGCATTCACGCCTGCCAGCGGCGATACGAGGCCGATGCCGCCCGGCCCCAGAATCCGCAGCAGGTGCGGCCTGGCCGCCTTCAGCATGGCAGTGCGCGTGGCGGGCGGCAGCGCCGTGAGCACCACGGCGGCCCGCGTGCCGCGTGCACCGAGGTCGGCGATCAGTCCCGGCACCGTATCGGGCGGGGTGCAGATTACGGCGAGGTCCGGCGCGGCCGGCAAGGCGCTCACGCGGCTGTAGCAGGGAATGCCCAGCAGTTCCTCGTACTTGGGATTGACCGGCCACAGCGCGCCCGCAAAACCGCTGCCCGCCATATTGTTCAGGACCGTGGTGCCGATGCGTCCCGCAGCCTGGGAAGCGCCGATCACCGCGACCGTGCGCGGTTCGAACAGTTTATCCAGGTGGCGGATGGTCATGGCCTTGTCACCAGCGCGAGTAGTGGTCTTCCGTCACGCCGGCCAGCCCGGTCACGATGCGGCGCGGGGCTTCCGGCGTCTCGCGCACCCAGCCGCTGAACGTGCCGACCGGCTGCACATAGCGGCTGGCCGCCACCACCATCCTGCGGTCCTGGCGGCGTGCGGTTTCGGGCGTGAAGACCAGGTCCAGCTGGTCGTCTTCCGTGAAGATGTGCCAGGGCTCGAGCGGGTCTTTCAGGTCATGGATGAAGTGCGCGGGCGCCAGCGGAACCAGCTCGCCGTCCAGCCACAGCGCGTTCTCGTGGCCGCCGAAATAGCCGGACTGCAGGTTGAAACCGAGATCGAGGCTGTGCGCCGAGGCCCACTTCCATGAGGTTTCGCGCGCCAGCAGGCCGTTCGAATAATCGAAGCTGGCCACGCCGCCATCCAGCGAATATTCGTCGCGCCAGGTGCGCACTTCGCCGCTCAAAGGCATGCCGGGCGATTTCTGCGTGGCGTGGATAGCGCCGCCTTTTACCGGTCCCGCCGCCAGCAGCAGGGGCGCGGCAGCGGGCCCGAATTCGGCGTCGATCTCCAGCCAGGGGCTGGCCAGCGCCAGGCGGTAGCGCCCGCCCTCCAGCGCATCGATGCGGATCTTCGTGCTGCGGGTAGTGAAGCTGCTGCTGCCGCCGGCGTGGTCCGCTATCTTCGCCGAATGGCCGAACAGGCGGCCGTCCTGCGAAAAATTGGCCATCATGTCGCCATCCGAACGGTCGAAGGCGTAGGCGAAACAGGTGCTGGTCCAGCCCACATCCACGATGGCGACGGCGCACAGCACCTGCTCGCTCACGAGCGACAGGTAATGCCACTTCTTGTGATGGAAACGCCGCCACAGCGCGCCGCGCAGATGGGGCGGCGCCAGCGAGGCCCAGTCGAAGCTTTCCGCCATGCCGGCAAAACGGCCCAGCGCCGGCATGCCGTCCGGCCCCACAATGTGCTGCGGTGCGCGCGGGAGCTTCATGCTGCCATCGCCTCCCCATCCAGCACCGGCTGCAGCGCGGCGGCGAAGGCGGCGGGCTCGCTGCGCACCACCTGCACTTGCGGGCACTGGTGCCAGTTGGCGCAGCGCTGCACGGCGGCGGCCACGTCGCGCACGAAGCGCTCGCTGGTCTTCACGCCCGGTTCCAGCGTCAGCGCCTTGAGTTCGAAGATGCCTTGCTTGCGGTGCGCCTTGGCGTCCACCCGCCCCACCAGCGCGCCGCGGCGCAGGATGGGCAGCGTGAAATAGCCGTAACGCCGCTTCTCGGCAGGCGTATAGCACTCCAGCCGGTAGTCGAAGCCGAACAGTTCCTGGGCGCGGCGCCGGTCCCAGACCACGGGGTCGAATGGCGACAGCAGCGTGGTGGCGCTCGGGACCAGTGTCCCGTCCTGCGCCATGCGGGCCAGGTTCTCCAGGTCGGGATGGATATAGACCGGCTCCTTCCAGCCTTCCACCCGGCCGCGCAGCAGCAGGCCCTGTTCCACCAGCGGCTCCGGCTGCGGGCGCGGCGGCCGGGTCCGGTAGTAGTCTGCAATCCAGGCCGCTTTCGACAGGCCCAGTGCGCGTACCGTTTTCAGGGCCAGCTCGCGCTGCGTCTCTTCATTCGACGGCAGCCGGCTGTCGTCCCAGTCCGGCAGCACGCGGCTGGCGACGTCGTACACGCGCTGGAAATTCTGGCGGCGCGCGATCATCAGTTCGCCCGCCGTGAACAGCACCTCCAGCGTACGCTTTTCCGGCTTCCATTCCCACCAGCCGCCGCCCTTGCCGTCCTTGCGTTCGAAGTCCGAGGAACGCACCGGCCCCCTGGCCCGCACATGCTCCAGCAGGGCTTCCACATCGGCCTTGTGTTCGCGCATCCAGCGCTCTGAATACTTCCAGCCCATGGCGCCCGGATTGAGCATGCGGTGCCGCAGCAGGCGGTAGTCCTCGACCGGGACGAAGCAGGCTTCATGCGCCCAGTATTCGAACAGCTTGCCCTCGGCCAGCAGCTCCTCCAGCCAAGGCAGCGGGTAGTCGCCCAGGCGGCTCCACAACACCAGGTAGGGGCTGCGCGCCACCACATGGATGGTGTCGATCTGCAGCACGCCCAGGTGGCGGATGGCGTCCAGCACGTCTGCCTTCACCGCCTTGCGGCGGCGCGGCTGCAGCAGGCCCTGCGCGGCCAGGTGAAGGGCACGCGCCGCGGGCAGGGAGAAATGGAAATCGCTCAAAAGTGGCATCCTTTAAGAGGGGGCGTGGCTATTCTAATAAAGATTCTGTCGCTTTCCCGGCGTTTCGCCAATTTTCTTGTCCAGGAAGGTGCCAAGGGCGGCAATTACAGGCAGAATACATCCCAGGAACTTATAAAGGCTCGCCACAATGATGACGGTCCATCGGGTAGTGCAAAAAGTGTATCGGGCGGTCCTGCTGCCTGGATTTACTCTGGTGCTGCTGGTATCGATGTGGGCCGCCGTCGCCTGGCAGGTAAGCCAGGAGCACAAGAGCGCCCATTACGAGGCCGTGCTGCATAGCCATGCGCTGGCCCGCACCATGGCGGAAAACGCCAGCCACCTGCTGCGCCAGACCGACCACGCCACCCAGCTTTTCAAATTGAAGTTCGAGGAAACCGGAGGCGCCCTGCGCCTGCCCGAATTCACCCGCCGCAATGGCCTGCTCGATTCCCTGATGCCCTCCAAGCTGGAACTGCCGATCGCGCTGTATGGCGCGCACGGCAAGCTGGTGGACAGCATCCATGGCGCCTTCCCCGCGGAGGTCAACGACCAGAACTTCTTCCGCACCCTCGCCACGAGCACGCTCGATACGGCGCTGGTGACGCACCCCACGGTGGACCCGATCAGCAAGAAGTGGCAGATCCAGATCTCGCGCCGGCTCGATGACGGCAAGGGCGTGTTCGCCGGCGCCGTGGTGATCCTGGTCGATCCCATGATCTTCATTGAAGACTACGACCGCCTGCACATGGCGGATGGCAGCATGGCCATGCTGCTTAGCCGGGACACCGGCCTCTCCATGGGCCGGGTGGACGAGGAGCTGTTCATCAGCGACACCGTCGATTTCGTGCCCTCGCCGGACCAGTTGCGGCTGCCGGAAGAAGTGCTGCTGAAGCGGCCCTACGACGGCATCGAGCGCGCCTACAGCTTCCGCGACATGCCGCGCTATGCGCTGGTGGCGGTGGTCGGCATCAACGCGGACCATGCGATGGGCCGCTTCGAACGGCGCCGCAGCCTGTATTTCGGGGCCGTGGCCGTTGCCTCGCTGCTGGTGCTGGGCTTCGCCATCCTGCTGTTCCAGCAGGGCCGCCGCCTGCGCAACAGCAGCCGCCTGGCGCTGGAAGCGCAGCAGCAGCTGCGCGCGGCGGCCGACGCCAGCCTGGATTCGGTCTTCCTGCTGAAAGCCTGCCGCAGCGGCGGCAAGCTGGTCGACTTCACGCTGGTGGACATCAATGAGCGCGGCGCGCAGATGCTGGGCTATCCGCGCGAAGAAGCCCTGGGCAAGCGCATCGGCGAGCTGGCCCCGGTGTGGCGCGGCGAAGGCTTCATTGAAAAATACGCTTCGGTGCTGGCCACCGGCCAGCCGCTGGAAGAGGAATTCGAAACCAGCAACCTGCCGGGCGAACGCTGGCTGCGCCACCAGATCGTGGCGATTGCGGACGGGGTGGCCGTCACCACGCGCAATATCACGCCGCGCAAACTGGCGGAACTGGCCATCCGGCAGAACGAGGCGGAGCTGGCCGCGGTCAACGACGCTTCGCCGCTGGGCCTGATCCGCATCGACCGTTTCGGCCAGTGCAGCTACGTCAACCGCACCTTCGAGACCATTACCGGCATCGCGCGCGCCGATGCCATGTATGACGGCTGGCTCGCCAGCATCCATCCGAACGACCGCGAAGTGATGCGCAATGTGTTCGACCAGCTGCGCAGCACGCAGCAGGCCTTCCAGGACACCATACGCTGCGTGCACCCGGACGGCACGCTGGTCTGGGTGTCGATGAAGGTCGCGCCGATTATGGTGGACGGCAAGATCCAGGGCTATGTGGGCACGCTGGACGACGTGACGCTGGTGCGCAAATCGCTGGTTGCGCTGCGCGAGAGCGAAGCCCGCCTGCGTACCATCGCCGACTCGCTGCCGGCAATGATCGCCTATATCGATTTCGAAGAGGTGTTCCGTTTCCAGAACGTGGCCTACGAGCGCGAATTCAGCTTCCATGGCGAGCCGCCCACCGGCCATCCGGTGCGCGAAGTGGTGGGCGAAGAACGCTACCGCTTCCTCCAGCCCTATATCCGCCGCGCGCTGGACGGCGAGACGCTGACCTTCGAAGAGGAAGATACCAGCGGCCCGGCGCCGCGCAATTTCGAAGTTGTCTACATTCCGCAGAGCGACGCGGAAGGCGCCACGGTGATCGGCTACCACGTGATGCGGCAGGATGTAACGGCGCAGAAGCGCGAGAAGCAGCGCCTGCTCAAGCTGTCGCAGGTGGACGCGCTCACCGGGCTGACGAACCGCGCCGGCTTCCTGCAGAAGATGAGCGAAACCATGCAGTACTGCCGCGAGAACGGCGCCACCATGGCCGTCATGTACATGGACATCGACCGTTTCAAGCCGGTCAATGACACCTACGGCCACAGCGTGGGCGACGCCCTGCTGCGGGCTTTCTCCGGCCGCCTCACCCACGCCATGCGCGGCACCGACACCGTGGCCCGCCTTGGCGGGGACGAATTCACCATCATCATGGAGCGCATTGCCCGCCGCGACGATGCGGCGGCGGCGGCGGCCAAGATCGTGGCCACCATGCAGGCCCCTTTCCACCTCGATGGCCTGAAGGTCAGCATCTCCACCAGCATTGGCCTGACCTGGTACACCGACGAGGACATCAGCTGCGCCGAACTGCTGAACCGCGCCGACATGCTGCTGTATGAAGCAAAGCAGGCCGGCCGCAACACCTTCCGCTCCGGCGATCCGCTTGCGGAACCTCAGGCAGCCCCGGACGCGGCCTGATAGAATCGGCTTCCACCACCGGTTTCACATTCCATGCGCCTGCTGCACACGTCCGACTGGCATCTGGGCCAGTCGCTCCACAATTTTGACCGCCACTACGAGCACCAGTGCTTCCTGGACTGGCTGCTGGACCGCATCGTCAGCGAAAACGCCGATGCGCTGCTGATCGCGGGCGACGTGTTCGACAATGCCAATCCCTCCGCCGCCTCGCAGCGCCAGCTGTACCGCTTTCTGCAGCAGGCGCGTGAGCGTGCGCCGCAGCTGGAGCTGGTCATCATCGCGGGCAACCACGATTCGCCGGGCCGCCTGGAAGCGCCGGTGCCGCTGCTGGAAGCGCAGGGCGTGCGCATCGTGGGCAATGTGCTGCGCAAGGCGGATGGCGGCATCGATATCGGGAGCCTGGTGGTGCCGCTCACCACGGCAGACGGCAAAATCGCCGCATGGTGTATCGCCGTGCCCTTCCTGCGACCCGGCGACGTCCCGCGCCTGGAAGCTGTGGAAGGCGATCCCTACCTGGCCGGCATCGCGGAGTTGTACCGCCTGGCCGAAGCCCATGCGCAGGCCCTGCGCCAGCCCCACGAAGCCCTGATCGCCATGGGCCACTGCCATATGGTGGATGGCCAGATGTCGGCCGACTCCGAACGCCGCATCGTCATCGGCGGCACCGAAATGCTGCCGGCCGGGATGTTCGCGCCCTCCATCGCCTACACGGCGCTGGGGCACCTGCACCTGGCGCAAAGCGTGGGCAAGCAGGAGCATATCCGCTACTCCGGCAGCCCGATTCCGCTGTCGTTCTCGGAAACCGGCTACCAGCACCAGGTATTGAGCATCGAGCTGGAAGGCGCCGCGCTGCGCAGCGTCACGCCGCTGATGGTGCCGCGCGCGGTGCCGCTGCTGCGCATTCCGGCCCGCCCGGCGCCGATCGACGAAGTGCTGGCCGAACTGGCGGCACTGGACCTGCCGGGCTGTCCGCCACAGGCCCAGCCCTATCTCGAAGTGCGGGTGCGGCTGGATGCGCCGGAGCCGGGCCTGCGCGCGCGCATCGAAGCGGCCATCGAAGGCAAGCCGGTACGGCTGGCAAAGATCGAAACATCGAGCAGCTCGCGCGGGCAGTCGCTGGAAGATGCCGCCGTGTCGCTCGACCAGCTGGCGCAGCTGCAGCCGGACGAAGTGTTCCGCCGCCTCTACCGCCAGAAGTTCGACAGCGAGGTGCCCGAGGAACAGCTGCGCGCGTTCGCCGAACTGGTGCTGGCACGGGAGCACGGATGAAGATCCTGCGCATCGGCGGCCGCAACCTCGCCTCGCTGGCCGAAGAATTCTCCATCGATTTCACTGCCGAACCGCTGGCATCGGCCGGCCTGTTCGCCATCAGCGGCCCTACCGGCGCCGGCAAGAGCACCTTGCTGGACGCGCTGTGCCTGGCCCTGTATGACCGCACGCCACGCCTGGTGCGGGCCACCGGCAAGACGCCGGATGCGGGCGACGCCATTTCCTCCGATGACACGCGCACCCTGCTCCGGCGCGGCATGGCCGAGGGCCATGCGGAGGTGGATTTCGAGGGCAGCGACGGCAAGGCCTACCGTGCGCGCTGGAGCGTGCGCCGCGCGCGCACCAAGGCTGCCGGCGCCCTGCAGGCAACGGCCATGTCGCTGAGCAGCCTTCCAGAACTGCAGCCGATTGGCGGCACCAAGACCGAAGTTAAAGCCGAAATCGAACAGCGCATCGGCCTGAGCTTCGACCAGTTCACGCGCGCCGTGCTGCTGGCGCAGAACGAATTTGCCACCTTCCTGAAATCGCAGGACGACGAACGCGGCCAGCTGCTGGAAACCCTGACCGGCAGCACCGTCTATTCCGAGATTTCGAAGCGCGCCCACGAGCGCGCCAAGCTGGAGCTGCAACGGCTGCAGGCGCTGCACGCGCGCCTCGCCGACCAGCAGCCGCTTTCCGCCGAAACCCGTGCCGAGGCAGAGCTGCGCAGCACCGCCGCGGAAGAAGCGCTTGCGCAGATCGACCTGCGCAAGTCCGCCGCCGAAGCCCGCTTGCGCTGGCGCCTGCAGGCCGACCAGCTGGCGCAGGACATCGCCGCCGCGCACCGCCAGATCGCCGGCTGCAAGGCAGCGCTGGACGATGCCGCGCCGCGCCGCACCGCACTGCAAAGGCTGGAAGCAGCACAGGAAGCGCGCCCCCTCGCTGAAGAAGCAGCGCGGCTCGACGCGCAGGCGGCAGCGGTACGCACGGCCTTGCAGCACGGCGAACGCGATGCCGCCGCTGCGGCCGAAGCGCAGCAGGCGCTCGCCGCGCAATCGCAGGAGCACGCCGCGCGGCTGCAGGCGGCTGAACAGGCACGCCGCGATGCGGGACCGGGACTGGACCAGGCCAAGGCGCTGGACGCCCGCATTGAAGCCATGCTGCCCGCGCACCGGCAATCGCAGACCGCGCTGCAGGCTGCCAGTGCCACGGATGACGATGCGCGTGCCGCAGCCACGCGCCAGCAGGCTGCGCTGCAGGCCCTGGAGCAGGCGCAGCATGCGGGCAGCGAGTGGCTGTCGCAGCATGCCGGCTGGGCCGCCCTTGCGCGCGAATGGCAGCGCTGGGAAGTGCTGTTCACCCAGGCCGAGCAGGCCCACGGCCAGGTCCGCAAGCTGGATCAGGACCGCATCGCGCTGCAGACAGCGATGGAAAGCGCGAGTACAGCGCATGCCTCCGCGCTCGAACGGCTTGCCGCCGCATCCGGACGGCTGAATGCCTGCGAAGCGAAACGCCAGGAAGCGGCGGCCACGCTGGCCGGCATCGATGCCGATGCGCTGTTGACCGGCCGCGAACAGCTGGAAAGCCGCCGTGCGGCCCTGGCCAAGGCGGAACGCGCCTTCACGGACATGGAGGCGGCGAGGCAGCGCCAGCGCACACTCGCACAGCAGCTGGCGGACCTGCAGGCGGCGCAAGCCGCCGCTGAACAGCAGCTCGCCGCCGTTCAGCAGCACGGCCCCGCCCTGGCCGCCGCGCTGGTTCAGGCCGAGCGCTCCCTGCGGCTGGCCGAAGCCGCAACCGGCGAGAATGTGGAAACCCTGCGCGCCACGCTGGAGGACGAGGTGCCCTGCCCTGTCTGCGGCGCCACCGACCATCCCTACCGCCACGGCGACAGCAAACTGCACGCGATGCTCGCGGAGCTGCAGGCCGAAGTGGCCCGCTGCCGCGCCGCTACCCAGGCAGGCATCGAGCAGGAAGCGGAACTTCGTACGAAAGCGCAGGCCAGTATCGGGCAACAGGCAAGCCTTGGCACGGAACTGAACGCGCTCGGCACCGCCGTGGATGCACTGTCCACGCTATGGACAGAGGCCAGTGCAGCATTGGGCGGACTGCCTGAAAGCGGCATCACTGCATGGCTGTCCACCGAGCTGGCCAACACGCTCGCCGCGCTGGACGCTCTCGCAGTGCAGGCGCAGCGGCTGGACAGCGCCCGCAAGGCGCGCGATGCAGCGCAGGCCGCGTGCGACCGCGCCAGCGCCGAGCACACGCAGCTGCAGTCCGCGGCCGCCGGCGCACAGAACACACTCACGGCGCAGCGCACGCAGCTGGAGGGGCTGCACTCCCGGCACAGCGAGGCACGCGAGCGCCTGAACGGCCTGCTGGAACGCATCGACAGCGCCTTCGGAGACCAGGCGTGGCGCGCAAGCTGGCAAGCCGATCCGGCGGCTTTCCACGAACGGCATCAGGACCAAAGCCGCCAATGGCTGGCGCAGCAGGCAGCATGCGACGAGCGCAAGGCCGAAATCACTTCCGCAGCCGTCACCGCCGGCGCGCTGCGCACTGCCGCGGACAAAGCGGCCGCCGATCTTGCCGCCGCGCGCCTTGCGCACCAGCGCAATGGGGAAGCGCTGCATGCCGCACGCACGGCACGGTCAGCGCTGTGGGACGGCAGAGCGGTCAGCGAGATCGAAGCCGGGCTGCAGGCAGCGGTCGACACCGCCCGCAGCGCGCTGACCGCGCAACAGGAGGCATTGCACGCGGCAGGCCAGCAAAGGGCGCGCGCGGACGAAGCGCTGGCCCAATGCAGACAGCGCCTGGCCGACACCGCCGCCGCGCAAGATCTCGCAGCCGGCCGGCTTGCGCAGTGGCTCAGCGCTTTCCGCCAGCGCCCCGGCGCGCAGGAGGACGATCCCGACACGCCGGAAGCCCTGCGCGAGCTGCTGGCGCAGCCCGCAGATGCCATCCGCCGCGAGCGCGAAGCGCTGCAGGCGATGGAACAGTCGCTCGCCAATGCGCAGAGCGTTCTCGCGGAACGCGAAGCCCAGGCGGCCCGCCATGCCGCGCTGGCGCCGCAGCCTGCCGCGGGCGAGGCCGGTGCCAGCGATGCCATCGGAGACGGTGCTGGCGCGGATGCCGCCATGCTGCAGGCCGCGCTCTCCGCCATCGAGGCCGAACGCAAGCAGGCGCACGACGCCGCAGCCGCCGCGAAGTTCGTGCTGGCCCAGGACGATGGGCGCCGCAAGGCCGCGGAATCCATGCTGGCCGATATCGGCAAGCAGGAAATGGAAGAACGGCGCTGGGCGCGCCTGAACGAACTGATTGGTTCGGCGGATGGCAAAAAATTCCGCAACTACGCCCAGCAATTCACGCTGGACGTACTGCTGGGCTATGCCAACGCCCACCTCGGCCAGCTCGCGCCGCGCTACCAGCTGCAGCGCACGGATAACCCCGGCCAGCCTTCGCTCGGCCTGCTGGTGCGCGACCAGCACATGGGCGACGACCTGCGCTCGGTACATTCGCTGTCCGGCGGCGAATCCTTCCTCGTCTCGCTCGCGCTGGCGCTGGGCCTGGCCTCGCTGTCCTCCAACCGTGTACGGGTCGAGTCGCTGTTCATCGACGAAGGTTTCGGCAGCCTGGACGCGGAAACGCTGCGCGTGGCGATGGATGCGCTGGACAATCTGCAATCGATGGGAAGAAAGGTAGGCATCATCTCCCATGTGCAGGAGATGACGGATCGGATCGGCACCCGCATCGTGGTTCAGCCCGCAGCGGGCGGGCGCAGCGTGGTGGGTGTTCAATAAACCGGCAGGAACTAGCGCTTCGGCATTTCGCCCCGCTCCATTTTCACGAGATCCCAGCCCAGCTCGCGCCGGATCTGTTGCGGGTCAGGGGGCGGCCTGCGCCCCTCGACCTGCGTCTGCAGCCAATGGCGGACATCTTCCTTGCTCGGTTGCTTCTTCTCTTCCATGACATGGACCTCTCAGAGAGCTGACGGTACTGCTTCTCAAAGAACGTGGGCCGCTAAGCCCCCGTTGACCTCGCATGCAAAAAATGTGCGCACAAGCTTTGCTATCATGCAGCCATGAGCATCAGCGCTATCCCAGCCGTTCGCAGCCTGCCCCCTGCCGCCGATACGCGGCCGGTGCGCACGGCCGAGCTCAGCAAGGAAGCGCAAGCCCAGCTGGACAAGCTGAAAGCGCGCGATACCGCGGTGCGCCAGCATGAAATGGCGCATCTGTCAGCCGCAGGCGGACTCGCCACCTCTGGCCCGTCCTACACCTACGAGCGCGGCCCCAACGGTGTCAATTACGCCGTCGGCGGCGAAGTCAATATCGACACCTCGCCCGGCGGCACGCCGGAAGAGACCCTGAGCCGGGCCCAGACCATCCAGGCCGCCGCCCTGGCCCCGGCCAATCCCAGCGGCGCCGACCGGGCCGTGGCCGCCCGCGCCAGCCAGATGGAACAGGAAGCCCGGGCCGAAATCGCTGCGCGTCGGCAGCAAGTCAGCCGCGCCTATGGCCAGCAGGAACCGGCAGCGCGCCTCCTCGACCTGTTTGCCTGATAAAATCCTGCTTTTGCCAGCAGCTTCCGAAATCATGTTGAAAGCACCACGCACCCTCACCTTCAAGTGCGCAAAATGCGCCAAGGCGGTCAAAGTTTCCGTTCAAAAAGTTTCCGCCTGTTCCCATATCACGCCCTATTCCGGCGTGTGCTCCTGTGGCGAGGTGAAACTGCATGCCATCGGCCAGGCGGACGCCGTCAAGTCCTACCTCGATTCCAACGGTTTGTGGACCCATCACCACTGATCTGCCTCAAGTAAGGGCGAGAAAATGCCGTTACAGGGGTAACAACATCAAAGGCGAGCACCATGGCTTCCATTCATCCACTTGGCCCGCGCGGCTACCAGAACACCGGCCCCGGCAGCAATCTGCCGGCATCCGCACGCGGCAATGGCGCGAACGAGGTCAAGCAAGCCGGGAACGCCAATCCGGTCTCGCTGTCGCGCACCGGCCTCGACCTGCAACAGCGTGTCGGCGCGCTGGGCCATGCCACGGTGGATTTGGCGCAGAACCTGCTCAACAGCTTCGCCAGGGACATGTTCGGCGACGCCATGGACGGCGCCAGCATCGATTTCGACTCCGTCAGCCTGGAAAGCGCATCGAGCTTTGCGGCAGGCGTGATGAGCAGCGAGGGCGCGGATGGCGTGTTCAACGCGGCCGCCTTCAGCCTGAAGGACAGTTCCCATTTCATCGGCAAGGGCACGATCACGCTGGCCGATGGCCAGAAATACGACTTCGAGATCGAAGTAAGCTACGAAGCGTCTCTGCAGGCAGGTGCCGCCAGCAGCGCGCCGTCGCGCCGCGAGGAGCTGGCCGACCAGAACCCGGCCATGCCGCTGCCCGCCGTGGAATTCCCGGATATCGACTTCCCCGGCAGCCTGGCCGACCTGTTCAAGCTGTTCGAGAAACCCATCGGCGGCGACGTCAAGAAAGACGACAACTCGCTGGGCAGCCTGTCGCTGCGCCTGCTCAAGCTGGTCAACAGCCAGCCGGATGCAGGCCTGTATGGCCCGGCCGACGGCAAGGCCAGGAGCGTGGCCGATGCCTACGGCGCAGCGCCTGCTGTACCTGCTCCTGAGCCGGAGAAAACGCCGGTTTCCATGGCCGCACCGGAAATCGTCGAAACCTACCAGCCGGACGGCAAAGGCGACGCCGCCTGACGCGCCGCGTATAATACCCAGCTCACCGAAACCGCTTGCCCTGTGCAGGCGGTTTCGCCGTTTACTCCTGACCGGACATTCGTATGCAAGCTGGCGCGCCACAACTCATTCACTGGACCGAAAACGGCGAGCACCGTTCGGCGCGCTGGCATTCGGAAGCAGGCATGCCGCCGCCCAAGCGCGTCATCATCGCCGACGACCGCACCAATGCCGATGTGGCCTACCGCCTGGCCTGCGAAGGCACCGCCCTGCTGTGGCGCGGCGACTACCAGAACGCGCGCCAGCTGCTGCAGGCGCTGGCCCGCCGCACCGACCATAAGGGCAAGGGCAAGAAGGCCAAGGCTGCGAAAACGCCAGCCAGCCCCACCGAAGCCTTCCACCTGCACCGCCAGGCCCAGTCGCAGCGCGCACGCACGCTGGCCATGCTGCTGATTCCTTTCGACCCCGGCTACACGATTCCGCTGCGCCGCGCGCCGGACGTGAAGCTGGCCTGCAACGAAGCCTATGGGCGCGGCGAGGACGCCTTCGTGATCTCGCTGCGCGAACTGCTTGGCCTGATCGGAGCACACGAATGGCGCAAGGCCGGGGTCGAGATTCCTGCGCTGGGCGCGCGCATTCATCCGCATTACGGCGTGTTCTCGCCGGTACGCGGCGAATACGTGCAGCTGGTGGCCGACGCGCCGCTGCCGCGCGATACCTCGCTGGCCTTCGACATCGGCGCCGGCACGGGCGTCCTGTCCGCACTGCTGGCAAGGCGCGGCATTGCGCGCGTGGTGGCCACCGACATGGACCAGCGCGCCCTGAGCTGTGCACGCGAGAACCTGGCGCGGCTGGATGTGGACGACCGCGTCGAACTGCTGGAGGCCGACCTGTTCCCGCCGGGCCGCGCGACGCTGGTGGTCTGCAATCCGCCCTGGGTGCCGGCGCGGCCGAACTCCTCGATCGAGCATGCCGTGTACGACCCGGACAGCCGCATGCTGCGCGGCTTCCTGTGCGGCCTGAAGGACCACCTGGCGCCCGGCGGCGAAGGCTGGCTGATCCTGTCCGACCTGGCCGAGCACCTCGGCCTGCGCCCGCGCGAGCAGCTGATGGAATGGATTACGGCGGCCGGCCTCAAGGTACTGGGCCGCCAGGACGTGCGCCCGGTGCATCCGCGTGCTGCCGACGCCTCAGACCCGCTGCACGCCGCCCGCGCCGCGGAAGTGACTTCGCTGTGGCGGCTGGCGGCCGCGTAACGGTCCTTGCGGTTTCGGGCTGCACGGTATATAATGCTTGCCTCAGACGCGGGGTGGAGCAGTCTGGCAGCTCGTCGGGCTCATAACCCGAAGGTCACAGGTTCAAATCCTGTCCCCGCAACCAAATTCAGAAAACCGCTGGTTTCCACAAGGAGCCAGCGGTTTTTTACTATGCGGGCACAGCGGCGTAGCCTTTCAGCGCCTCGCATACCGCCAAGGCCTGCTTATCGTCGGATTGCACAAAGGCCAGTACGCGGAAGGGTTCATCGCCGCCCAGCGCGACAGCAATGAAAAATGCGATGTCATCAACCGTTTCACCGTTATGCGCGGTCGTCATGATGTCGAACATGTCCTCTGACCGTTCCAGCGCTTCATCAATTGAGTCTTCCACCTGGTCCGCCTGTTCGCCGCAGCAAACGAAAGCGAAAGCTCCCGCATCCACGGCATTCAACACGAGCTTCTCTAACTGATGCGTGGAATCCATCAGGCAGATTGTCCGTGCTGTTCCGATTGCAGCCCAATCTGGCATTGCACCGTCCAGAAATATCCTCAACTCGCAACTGTTCATCGTACGTCCTTCCCTGCACCCGCCCGGCGGCGCGCAATTTCATTCTCAAATTTCCGGATTTCCCGGATAAGCCGTTTTGCTCTCGCCTCCTGCTGCGACCGGACTAGGTCAGACGCCAGATCTTCCATGCCAGGGCGAACTGTTGGGCGCGAAATGAACTCTTCGAGCTTCTTCTCATGGGCATCAATCAGCTTGCGAAACGAACGGATCGCCCTCCGATCATTTGCCGGCAGTCCGGCATCGTCGTTTTCCTGATTATTCATTATAGGCAGGCGATAAGCTGATTCCTCACTTTATCGTCGTCGTGCGTGCCCTGCGATGAGCGGCCGCAAGCGGAAATAATGGCGGCGGGTATTGCCGGGTGTTACAATTTTTGCGCCCTAACTCTGGAGATGCGTGTGAAAGAACAGAAGACCGAGCAGCCGAACAATCCGTCGCGGCGCAAGATTTTTCAGGCGGCGACTGCTGCCGGCATCGCGACCGCATTGCCCGTTGCAGCTACTTCGGCAACTAAGCCCGCCAAGGGCTCGCTGGATGAGAAGCTCAAGGCCAACGTGAAGAACGTGGTGGTCATCTATCTGGAAAACCGCAGCTTCAACAACCTCTTCGCCGATTTCCCCGGCCTTGCTTCCCCGCTGTCGCAACTGAAGCCGGAACAGTATCTGCAGCGCGACCATGACGGCAGCGTGCTGCCCTCGCTGCCGAAGATCTGGGGCGGCATGGTGCCGGAACCGCAGGACATTGGCGGCAAGCGCTATGAGATCAAGGAAGACGCCATCCAGAACCTGCCGAACGCGCCCTTCGCCCTGAAGGACGGCGCCGGCAAACCGCTGCCGGAAGCGGTCATCACGCGCGACCTCACGCACCGCTTCTACCAGAACCAGATGCAGATCAACGGCGGCAAGAACGATGGTTTCGTGGCCTGGGGCGATACCGGCGCGATGGTGATGGGCCACTACGGCGAGATGCACAAGAACCTCGGCCTGTGGCAGATCGCGCGCCAGTACACGCTGTGCGATAACTTCTTCATGGCGGCCTTCGGCGGATCCTACCTGAACCACCAGTTCCTGATCAGCGGCCGCACACCGGAATACTTCAACGCCGCTTCCACCGCGGCGAAGCGCAAGATCGCGCAGACGGTGGACGGCCCGCAGGGCACCAGGCTCGCCGTCACCGCCGACAGTCCCAAGTCCGCACTCCAGGGCAAGCCGAAATTCGTCAACGATGGCGCCATCACGCCCGACGGCTATGCCGTCAACACCATGGCCACGCCTTACCAGCCGAGCTATGTGCGCCCTGCTCCGGGCGGCGATCCGCGCTATGCCGATCCGGCCGATGCCTCGACCTTGCCTCCACAAACCTACGACACCATCGGCGACCTGCTGTCGCGCAAAGGCGTAAGTTGGGCCTGGTATGGCGCCGCATGGCAGGCCGCACTGGATGACAAGGGTGCAGGCAACAAGCCGAATTTCCAGTCGCACCACCAGCCATTCAATTACTTCGCCAGCTTTGCGCCCGGCACCGCGCAACGCGAGAAGCACCTGCGCGACGGCGGCCTTGGCGACAGCCCGATCTCCAACAAATTCCTGGCCGACGCAGTGGCAGGCAAGCTGCCCGCCGTCAGCTTCTACAAGCCGCAGGGCAACCTGAACCTGCACGCGGGTTATTCGGACATCGAATCCGGCGACCAGCACATCGTCAACGTGCTGGAGCACCTGAAGCACTCGCCGCAATGGCCGAACATGGTGGTGGTTGTCACCTTCGACGAGAACGGCGGCTGGTGGGACCACGTGGCGCCGCCGAAAGGCGACCGCTGGGGCCCGGGCAGCCGCATTCCCGCCATCGTGGTATCGCCGTTCGCGAAGAAAGGCGCCGTGGACCACAGCTTCTACGACACCACCTCCATCCTGCGCCTGATCACGCGCCTGCATGGCCTGCCGCTGCTGGAAGGCCTCGCCGTGCGCAACAAGGCTTTTGCGGAAAACAGGGCGCTGCCGCCGGGCGATCTCACCGGCGCCCTCGTGTTCCGTTGATGGTTGTGGTACACTGCGCCCCGCTTTAGATATCGAAGCCCGACTGTTTCAGCCGGGCTTTTGTTTTGTACGGCGCATTGGGACAATGAGAGACAGAAAAGATCATGCGACATTCGACCTGCCCGGCTTCGGCCCGGCAGCGCCAATGGAACCAGAACCCAAGCGACCACCTCCACCGCGCGTGCGCAAGCCTGCCCTGAAGCAGGAGCAGCTGGAATTGCTGGAGCCGACCGATACCACGGGCCTGCCGCTGTGGCAGCGCGACGAGAACCTCGACCTGACTGGCCTGCCGATCTGGCAGCCCGATTGAGGCAGGCTCGCACCGCGCCGCACGCAGCGCGAGTTTGCTAGACTGTTCCCATTCCCTTTCAGAAGACCGCCATGACCTCGTTCGCCAGCCTGCCGCTCACACAAGAATTCCTCGCCAACCTCACCTCGCTTGGCTATCACGAGATGACGGCGATCCAGGCGCAAAGCCTGCCGCCGGTGCTGGAAGGACGCGACCTGATCGCGCAGGCGAAAACCGGCAGCGGCAAGACGGCGGCCTTCGGCATCGGCATGCTGCAGAAGATCAATCCGGCATGGTTCGCGACGCAGGGGCTGGTGCTCTGCCCTACCCGCGAGCTGGCCGACCAGGTGGCGAATGAGCTGCGCCGCCTCGCGCGCAGCGTGGGCAATGTAAAAATCCTGGTGCTGACCGGCGGCGCGCCGATGCGCCCCCAGATCGCGTCGCTGGAACATGGCGCCCACATTGTGGTTGGCACGCCGGGCCGCATCCGCGACCATATCGGCCGCCAGACCATCGACCTCTCCACCGTGCAGGTGCTGGTGCTGGACGAAGCGGACCGCATGACGGACATGGGCTTCTACGACGAGATCGCGGGCATTGTCAGCGCCTGCCCGAAACGCCGCCAGACCCTGCTGTTCTCCGCCACCTACCCGGACGACATCCGCCAGGCCACGGAAGCCTTCCTGGCCGATCCCGTTGAAATCACGGTGGAAGCGCAGCACGCGAGCGGCCAGATCGAGCAGCGCTTCTACGAAATCGGCTTCGACGAGCGTGACGAAGCGGTGGCGCGCCTGCTCAAGCACTACCGCCCCGCTTCCGCCATCATCTTCTGCAACACCAAGGTGCATTGCCGCGAACTGGCGGACCTGCTGCGCTCACAGGGCTTCTCGGCGCTGGCCCTGTATGGCGAACTGGAACAGCGCGAACGCGACGAGATCCTGGTGCTGTTCTCGAACCGCAGCTGCTCCATCCTCATCGCCACCGACGTGGCGGCGCGCGGCCTCGATATCCAGAACCTGGAAGCCGTGATCAATGCCGACGTATCGAAGGACACCGAGGTGCACACCCACCGTATCGGCCGCACCGGCCGCGCGGGCGAGAAAGGCCTTTCGCTGACCCTGTGCGCGCCGAACGAGAAGAAGTGGGTCAAGCTGATCGAGGAATACCAGAACGCGCCTGCCGAGTGGCATGACCTGAAGGAGCTGGACAACGACGAGTACGCGCAGGGCGACCCGGCGCCGATGATGACGCTCTGTATTTCGGGCGGCAAGAAGGACAAGCTGCGCCCCGGCGACGTATTGGGCGCGCTGACCGGCGACGGCGGCCTGACCAAGGAACAGGTGGGCAAGATCAACGTGACGGAGTTCCAGACCTATGTGGCGCTGGACCGCCGCTACGCCTACGACGCCTTCCAGCGCCTGAACGACGCCAGCGGCCTTGGCCCCGAGTTCGGCAGCTTCAAGGGCCGCAACTTCAAGATGCGTTTTATCGAGGTCTGATTCAGCGCACAGCCAGCGACACGCTGGCAGGGAACTGCGGCGCGCGGCGGTGCTGCGTGGCCTGTTCGTAAGCGTAGGCCATGCCGATCAGCGAGGCTTCGCTGAAGGCCGTGCCAACGAAGGACAGGCCCACCGGCAGGCCGTGCACATAACCCGCCGGCACCGTGATGTGCGGATAGCCCGCCACCGCTGCAGGCGAGGAGAAGCTGCCGCCGTAATGGTCGCCGTTGATGAAGTCCGTCAGCCACGCCGGGCCGCCGGTCGGCGCCACCAGGCCGTCCAGCTTCTGTTCCTTGAGGATCTGGTCGATGCCTTCCGAACGCGAGTAGCGGTGGTTGTTCGACAGCGCGTTGCGGTATTCCTCGCTGTCCAGCCCTGCTTTCGCCTGCGATGCTTCCAGGTGCTCCTGGCCGAAGTAGCGCAGCTCGGTCGATGCATTCTGGCGGTTGAAGGCAATCAGGTCCGCCATATTGGCGATCTTCGCACTCGGCGCATACTGCTTCAGGTAGGCCTCCAGGTCGGCCTTGAATTCGTACAGCAGCACCTGCAGCTCGCTGTCATTGTATTTGTCGGTGTTCGGCAGCTTCACGTCCACCAGTTCGGCGCCCTGCGCCTTCAGCACGGCCAGCGATTTCTCGATGGCCTCATCCAGGTCGTCGTTGGAGCCGAAGAAGTTGCGCGCCACGCCGAGGCGCTTGCCTTTCAGGGCGCCTTTGTCCAGTGCCTTCGCATAGTCGGCCGCTTTGTCCGCACCGGCCTTGGTCGCTTCATCGTTGGCGTCCACGCCCACCATGGCGCTCAGCATCAGCGCCGCATCGGAAACGCTGCGGGCCATCGGGCCTGCCGTATCCTGCGAATGGGCAATCGGAATGATGCCGCTGCGGCTTACCAGGCCGATCGTGGGCTTGATGCCGACCAGGCCGCACACGGAGGCCGGCGACACGATGGAGCCGTCGGTCTCGGTGCCCACGGCCAGCGTGGCCAGGCTGGCGGCAATCGCCGCGCCGGAACCTGAGCTGGAGCCGCTGCAGTTGCGGTCCAGTGCATAGGGATTGCGGGTCAGGCCGCCGCGCGCGCTCCAGCCGCTTACCGAATGCGTGGAGCGCATATTCGCCCACTCGCTCAGATTCGTTTTGCCGATGATGACAGCGCCCGCGGCGCGCAGCTGCGCCACCACATGGGCGTCGCGCTCAGCGCGCACGCCGGCCAGCGCCAGCGAACCGGCACTGGTGCTCATGCGGTCGCCGGTGGCGATATTGTCCTTCAGCAGGACTGGGATGCCGTGCAGCGGGCCGCGCACCTTGCGCGCCATGCGCTCGCGGTCCATCTCGCGCGCAATCTTCAGCGCTTCCGGATTGATCTCGATGATGGAATTGATGCGGGGGCCGGATTTGTCAATGCTCTTGATGCGGTGCAGGTACTGCGAGGTCAGCGAGTGCGACGTCAGCTTGTTTGCCGCCATCCACTCCTGCTGCTCCGCCACGCCCGCGTCGAGAATATTTCCCGGCCCGACCTTGGCCGGCGGCGTGGCCGCCGAGGCGCGAGCGAGCGAGGCCACCCCGCCAGCGGCGAGTCCCATCCGAACGAAATCCCTGCGATCCATGTGCAACCCCGGCTTTAATATTGGAATTGGTGCCACAATGCAATTGTTCAGAATAGTGCCTTACACCAAAAGTATCAATAAAATCATGTCCTTCCGGCGGTTTATTGCAGAAATACGACAAATATCGAAAGCGTCGAAGATTCGGTGGGCCCTGCCGGCCCGCGCCACAGAATTACTTTATTTCTTGACAGCATCATTGGTGGGGGCGACACTGTGGATTCTGCTCCGACCACCTGCCACATGAATCCGAATCGACTCACACTGATCCAGAGCGAGGCGCTGACCAGCGCCGCGCCGGCCATTTCCGGCGATGGCCAGATGATTGCCTTTGCCACCACCAAGCGCCTGCTCGCTACCGACACCACCACGGGAACGGAAGATATTTATCTGCGCAACCTGGAGACGGGCGAGCTCACGCACGTCAACATCGACGAGAACGATGTTGCCGCCACTGGCGCCAACCTGCGCCCGGTGCTGTCGGACACCGGCGGCATCATCGCCTTCGAGAACATCCAGGCCGGCGGCGTAAGCCGCATAATGATCAAGAACACCACGACCGGCACTCTGGTCGAGGCGTCGACCGACGCCTCAGGCGCCGCAGCCGATGGCGCCAGTTCCAATGCTTCCCTGTCGGCCAACGGCCAGTACCTGGCCTTCCTCAGTGCAGGCACCAACCTGGCGACGCTGGACGAAAACGATGTCAAGGACGGCTTCCTCAAGAACCTGGCCACGGGCGATGTCATCAACGTTTCGATGCTCGCCGATGGCACCCAGGCCGACCGCGCCACCACCGATATTGCGGTGTCGGGCGACGGCAGCGCCGTCGTATTCACCTCCACCGCCACGAACCTGAGCAGCTCCAAGATTGTGCAGGAACGCGTGTATGTGAAGAACGCCGCCACCGGGGCGCTGGCCATCGCGTCCACCTCGGCCAGCGGCGAACTGGCGAACGGCGCCAGCTACCACGCCTCCGTGTCCGACAACGGGCGCTATGTGGTATTCACCAGCAAGGCATTCAATCTCGCGCCCGACGCGCCCATCCTGGCCTCCAGCATCTACCGCAAGGACATGCAAACGGGCGCCATCATGCTGATCTCCACGGACGCCAGCGGCCACTCAGGCAAGGGCAACTCGGACATGGCCGTCATTTCTTCCGACGGCCGCTACGTGATGTTCGAATCGACGTCCAACCTGACGCCCGGCGACGGCGACGGCAAGAACGACATCTTCCTCAAGGACACTGTTACCGGCTCGATCACCCGCCTGTCCGCCGGCGCAACGCAGGACACCGGCATCGGCTACAGCGGCTTCGCACGCAGCAGCATGGATGCCATCTTCCTGGGCACCGGCGCCAGCGGTGTGGACGTCATCCACAGCGCCCTGGGCGAAGGCTTTGCCAGCACGGCCAACGCCACCTACAAGGGCGATGCAGGCCGCAACACGCTGCTCGGCGCAGCAGGCAGCGACACCTTTACCGGCAACGGCGGCAATGACCTGATCGACGGCGGCGCAGGCAAGGACGTTGCCATCTACAGCGGCAGGCTGTCGGACTACACCATCAGGAAAACCGAGGCCGGCATGGTCATCACCGACGCGCGCGGCACGGACGGTGTGGACACAGTGGGCAATGTGGAGCTGCTGCGTTTCGCGGACTTCAATGTATCGCTGGACATCGACGGCACGGCGGGCAAGGTGTACCGTCTTTACCAGGCCGCTTTCGACCGCACGCCGGACACCGGCGGACTGGGTTACTGGATCGCGCAGATGGACAATGGCATGACGCTGAACGAAGTGGCACGCCAGTTCTTCGCCTCCCCTGAAGCGCAGGCCCAATATGGCGCAAACCCGGACGCCAACACGCTGATCACGGCCATGTACGACAACGTCCTGCACCGCACGCCGGACATCAGCGGCGCCGCCTACTGGCAGGCTCGCCTGATCGGTGGCCTCAAGGCGGAAGGCATGCTGGTGGAGTTCAGCGAAAGTATCGAGAACCGCACCGCCCTGGTGGGCGTGATGGAGAACGGCTTCGCCTATACGCCGTTCTGAACGCGCTTCAGGCGAAAAAAAACGCTGCCCGGAAGGCAGCGTTTTTTTTATTGGTCGCGGAACGATCAGTTACGGACGATTTTCTTGTACTCGTGGGTACGGGTGTCGATTTCGATCACGTCGTCATTGCTCACGAACAGCGGCACCTGGATGGTGAACTGCTTGCCTTCGATGGCGTTTTCCAGCTTGGCTTCTTTCAGCACGTTGCCGGAGGTGTTGCCCTTCACTGCAGGCTCGGTGTAAACAACCTGGCGAGCGATGGTGGTTGGCAGTTCGACGGAAATAGCCTTGCCTTCGTAGAAGACGGCTTCGCATTCCATGCCGTCTTTCAGGTAGTTGATGGCTTCGCCCAGGTTTTCTTCTTCGATTTCGTACTGGTTGTACTCTTCGTCCATGAACACATACAGTGGATCAGCGAAGTAGGAGTAAGTTACCGGCTTCTTGTCCAGCACGACGACGTCGAACTTGTCATCGCCGCGGAACACGTTTTCCAGCGGAGCGTTCGTCAGAAGATTCTTCATCTTCCACTTGTAGGTGAAGCCCGTGCGGCTCGAGCCATTGACGTCGGAACGCAGCACGATGAATGGCTTGGCATCAACCATGATGATATTGCCAACACGAATTTCTTTTGCGGGTTTCATAGAGAGTGTACGGTTTTAAAGAGGGTTGCAGTAACCGCTCATCATAACATGTTTATGGCCTGCCGCCTACCGGATGGCGCGGCAGAATGTGAGCATATTCGCGGCCAGATCGCCAATTTCCAACATATCGCACTCCCACTGCACGGCACGCGCCGCTGCTGCGGGCAGGCTTGCTTGCAGGGCCGGCCATAACTTGCCCATATCGCCAGCCTGGGCGCCGTTCCAGGCCAGGGCGAAGGCCCACAGCGAATCCAGGCCGCCCGCATAGCGCTGCAGGAAGGCGCGCAGCTTCTTGTGGTGCAGGTTTTCGTCCTGCGGATAGATATGCCAGATGAAGGGCTTGCCCGCCCATTGGGCACGCACGAAGGAGTCTTCGCCGCGCACGAAATTGAGATCGCAGGACCACAGCAGGCGGTCATAGTCCGGCTGCGGCACGAAAGGCAGCACGCGCAGGGTGAGCGCGCCGCGCGTGGCCACGGCGCCCGCCTGCGGCGCGGCGCCAAGGAAGGCCTGCACGGCGTCCGCCGCCACGCCTTCCGGCACCAGGCAGCACACGGGCCGGCCGCCCTCCTGCCAGGCCTGCAGCAGCGGCGCCACCGGGGCATGGGGATAGCAGAACAGCGATACCTTCTGCATCGCGATCTCGCCTTCGCCCAGGCCCAGGCCGCGCAGGAATGCAGCCGGGGCAAAGCGCGCACGCTCTTCCAGCAGTCCGGTTTCGCGCAGCAGGCCGCCGGTTTTGTCCGTGAAGCCGGGGAAGAAGAAATGCTTGGTCAGCGGCAGGCGCGGATGCATCGAGGGCAGCTTGTGGCAGCCCTCCACCCATTCCTCCGCCGTCAGGCCTTCGAGATTCAGCCATACGGGACGCGGTTCGCACTGCGCCATCGCCTCCACATAGGAAGGCGGAATATCGACGGCAAAGAACTCGATCACCACATCGCTGACATCGGCCGGCGTGAACACGCCGTCCATGGACGCCCAGTGCCGCACCTGCACGCCCTGCACCTGTTGCCGGGCGGCGGCCACATCGACTTCGTGGCAGATGCGGCGGAAGCTGGCCAGGTCGTCCACCCACAGGGTGACGGCAATGCCGTGCTCCGACTGCAGCTGCCGCGCCAGGCGCCAGCAGATGCCGATATCGCCGAAGTTGTCGACCACGCGGCAGAAAATGGTAAGGGTGCGGGGAAAAGTCATGGGCGCCAGAACAAAAAAGCCGCACTAGGCGGCTCGTCTGCGATGAATTCTGTTGGCGTCCCCACGGGGATTCGAACCCCGGTACTCACCGTGAAAGGGTGATGTCCTAGGCCTCTAGACGATGGGGACGTCGTAAAAGCGTGCGCGAATTATAGCACAGGGCATTTTTTCCTTACAAGGGCAGGCTAGCGGAAATACAGGCTGCGCGTGAGGAACACATAGTCCGATTCGGCCACCATCATCCCCGCCAGCACCAGCAGCGCGGCGGGCGGCACCAGCACCACGCAGATCAGCGCCAGCCGCTCCCAGCGCAGGTGCATGAAGATGGCGACGATCAGGCCCGCCTTGGCCATCATCAGGATCAGGATCAGGCTCCAGCGCAGGTAGCTCTGCACATGGAAAAAATCCACCAGGTAGGACAAGGCGCTCAGCAGGAACAGCAGTCCCCACACCTTGAAGTAGATGCCCAGATTCGAGGTTTGCATAGGCCCTCCCCTCACCACAGGTAGAACAGCGCAAAGATGAACACCCAGACCAGGTCCACGAAGTGCCAGTACAGCCCCGCGATTTCGACGATGCCGTAGTCGCCGCTCTTCTCGTAGCGCCCGGCCAGCACGCCGCGCGCGATGATGCACAGGTAGATCACGCCGGCCGACACGTGCAGGCCGTGGAAGCCGGTAATCATGAAGAAGCAGGCGCCGAACTGCGGCGATCCCATGGGATTGCCCCAGGGCCGCACGCCCTCCGCAATCAGCTTGCTCCACTCGAAGGCCTGCATGCTCACGAACATGGCGCCAAAGGCTGCGGTCACGAACATCAGCATGGCGCACTGGCGCCTTGCATGGCGGTAGCCGAAGTTGACGGCCATGGCCATGGTGCCGCTGCTGCTGATCAGCACAAAGGTCATGATGGCGATCAGGATCAGGGGCAGGTTGACGCCGCCGATGGTCAGCGCGAACACTTCGCTGGGATTGGGCCACTGCGTGGTGCTCGCCATGCGCACCGACATATAGCCGGTGAGGAAGGTGCCGAAGATGAAGGTGTCGCTCAGCAGGAAAATCCACATCATCGCCTTGCCCCAGGGGACACGGAATGCCTCGCGGTCGCCGGCGAGATCCTCGGCTGCGCCGCGCCAGCCTTGCTGTACAGAGTCCATGGCTACCTCAGGGTAATGCCCACGCTGCGGCACAAGTCCACCACCAGCTGCGGCGTCAGCGCAAACAGCAACAGGAACAGATAGATCCACAGCACCAGCAGCAGGTGCCAGTACTGGGCGCACAGGCCCAGCGCCTGTGCCGCATATTGCGCGGGACCGTGCCGCAGCCGCAGCAGCACCCAGGCAGCGGCTGCGATGCCGCCCAGCAGGTGCAGGCCATGCATGGCCGTCAGCAGGTAGAAAAAGCTGCTGCCCGGATGCGCCGCGACCAGATGGCCAGCCTGCGACAGCATCTGCCATGCCGCCAGCTGGCTGGCGATGAAGGCGAGCGCGGACAGCAGCGCCAGCACGCTCCAGTAGCCGGCTGCACCGCGCCGTCCGCTGCGGGCATGCGCCGCGGCGCGCTGCCAGCCGATGCTGCCCGCCGCCAGCAGCGCGGTGGAAAACCAGAGCTGCCAGGGCACGGACGGCATCATGCGCCAGTCCGCGTAAGTAATGCGCATCACATAGGCAAGGCCGAACAGCAGGAACAAGGAGCACATCACGGCCATGAAGACCCACAGGCCGATCTGCGCGGCGCCGGGCCGCGCCGGCCGTGCCGGCGGCCGGTAATCCGGCTCCGCGCGGAAATGCGGCGCCAGCGGGGCGAGGGGCGGCAGCCAGCTCACGATGGCGCTCCCTTGCCCGGCGCCGCCGCATAAGCTTCCTCATCGTCCTCTTCCGGGCCCACATTCTGCGGCACATAATCCCCCTGCTCGCCGCTGCGGCCGTAGCTGTAGGCGCCACGGTAGACCACGGGCAGCTCCGGGCCCCAGTTGCCGTGCGCGGGCGGGGTCTGCGGCGTGTGCCATTCGAGGCTGGCCGCACGCCAGGGGTTGCCGCCCGCGGCACGGCCGCGGAAACTGCTCCAGCCCAGGTTGAACAGGAACAGCAGCTGGGCCAGCCCCACCACCAGGGCGGCCACCGTGATGAATTCATTCATCCACTGCGCCGAGGGCGGAATGAACTGGTAGTTCTCGTAGGCGTAGTAGCGGCGCGGCATGCCGAGCAGGCCGAGATAATGCATGGGGAAGAAGATGGCGTAGGAACCGAGGAAGGTGATCCAGAAGTGCACCTGCCCCATGCGTTCGCTGTACATGCGTCCGCTCACTTTGGGGAACCAGTGATACAGCCCGCCGAACACGGCCAGCACCGGCGACACGCCCATCACCATGTGGAAGTGGGCCACCACGAAATAGGTGTTCGACAGCGGGATATCGACGCTCACGTTGCCCAGGAACAGCCCGGTCAGGCCGCCGATCAGGAAGGTGCTGATGAAGCCCAGCGCAAACAGCATCGGCACCGTCATGTGGATATCGCCGCGCCACAGGGTCAGCGTCCAGTTATACACCTTGATGGCGGTGGGCACCGCGATCACCAGCGTGGAAACGGCGAAGAAGAAGCCGAACCAGGGATGCATGCCGCTGACATACATATGGTGGGCCCAGACCACGAAGCTGAGCGCGCCGATCACCACGATCGCCCACACCATCATGCGGTAGCCGAAGATGCATTTGCGCGCGTGCACGCTGATCAGGTCGGAGATGATGCCGAAGGCCGGCAGCGCCACGATATACACTTCCGGATGGCCGAAGAACCAGAACAGGTGCTGGAACAGCAGCGGGCTGCCGCCCTTGTAGGGCAAGGCCTGCCCCATCGACAGCAGCGCGGGCATGAAGAAGCTGGTGTGCAGGGTGCGGTCCAGCAGCATCATCACGCCGCTCACGAACAGGGCCGGGAAAGCCAGCAGCGCGAGGATGGTGGCGATGAAGATGCCCCATACCGTCAGCGGCATGCGCATCAGCGTCATGCCGCGCGTGCGCGCCTGCAGGATGGTGGTCACGTAATTGAGGCCGCCCATGGTGGCCGCCGCAATGAACACCAGCAGCGAGACCAGCATGACGATGATGCCCATTTCGACGCCCGGGGTGCCGGGCAGGATGGCCTGCGGCGGGTACAGGGTCCAGCCTGCGCCGGTGGGGCCGCCGGGCACGAAGAAGCTGCCGATCAGGATCAGCACGGCCAGCAGGTAGAACCAATAGCTCAGCATGTTGAGGAAGGGGAACACCATGTCGCGCGCGCCCACCATCAGCGGAATCAGGTAATTGCCGAAGCCGCCGAGGAAGATGGCCGTGAGCAGGTAGATCACCATGATCATGCCGTGCATGGTGATGAACTGGTAATAGCTGGCCGGGTCGATGAAGGAGAACTTGCCGGGATAGCCCAGCTGCAGCCGCATCAGGTCGGACAGGATAATGCCGATCACGCCCACCACCAGCGCGGTCAGCGTGTACTGGACGGCGATGACCTTATGGTCCTGGCTCCAGACATAGCGCGTCCAGAAGCTGGCCGGAGCGCCGTGCTCCGCATGCGTGTGGCTGCCGTATGCCATCGCCCCTCCTTCGCATCCGTCCTCAATGCACCGACTTGATGTAATCGACCAGCGCGGCCAGCTCCGCCTCGCTCAGCTCGGCCGGCGGCATCACCGGCGCATAGCCCTTGACGATGCGGGCCTGCGGCTGCGCGATCGCCTCCTGCAGGTAGGCATCGTCCACCTTGAGCTGGGCGCCGTCCGCCATGGTTTCGCTGCGACCGTACAGCCCCTTCCAGCTCGGCCCCACGCCCGGGCTGCCGTCCACGCTGTGGCAGGCGATGCAGCCTTTGGCCTGCGCCAGCAGCCGCCCCTGCTTGCCCGGTTCGGGCGGACCGCCCATACCCGCCGGAGTGCCGCCGCCGAAGGTCGGCTGGCGCGCCAGCCAGGCCTCATAGGCCGCCATTTCCTCCACCACCACTGCGCTGCGCATATTCGAATGCCCCACCCCGCACAGCTGCGCGCACAGCACCTCGAAACGGCCGGCGCGCGTGGGCGTGAACCAGAAATGCGTGACCATGCCCGGCACCATATTCATGCGGGTGCGGAACTGGGGCACATAGAAGTCGTGCAGCACGTCCTGCGCGCGCAGCTGCGCCAGCGCGGGACGGTGCAGCGGCAGGTGCAGCTCCTGGCCGTCCACCAGCACGTCGTCCTGGCCGTTCGGGTCTTCCGGGTTGATGCCGAAGGGATTGGCGAGCTGCATGAAGCGCACATCGGTAACACCCAGCTTGCCATCCTTGCCCGGCAGGCGGTAATGCCATTGCCACTGCTGGCCCATGACCTCGAACACCATGGCATCCGGCGGCGGGTCGATCAGGCGCGCATATACGGTCAGCCCCGGCGCCAGCAGGCCGATGATGCCGGCGGTGGTGAGCCCGATCAGCCACCATTCCAGCTTGCGGTTGCCATGTTCGGGCGACGCAATGCGGCCTGCCCGGTGGCGGTAGCGCAGCACGGCCCAGGCAATGAACAGGTGCAGGACGATAAACACCACGCCGGTCACGACCAGCGTGAGCATGAGGGCATCGTCCATCGCATGCCAGTTGGAGGCGATGGGCGTGAGCCACCAGGGGCTGGCGAAATGGAAGGCCAGCGCGCCGATGGCAATGGCCACCAGCGCCAGCGCCAGTGCGGTGGCCATTTCAGGCCTGCCGTCCTGGCCGTTCGAGCATCCGGTAGATGAAGGCCGCCGCCATGCCGAACACCACATGGCCCAGCAGCGTGTAGCCGCCGCGCAGTTCCACGAACCACGGCAGCACACTCGTCATCAGGTAAAAATTGAACAGGTAAAGCAGCAGGCCGAACATGAAGCCCGCCATCAGCACCATGCCCAGGCTCGAATCGAGCCGGAACGGCGCAATCACGGCGGCCAGCACCATGGCGAAGGCCATGCCCAGCAGGTAGTGCACGATGAGCGCCGAGGTCAGTACGCTGAGGCTGTAGCCGCCGTCCTGCAGCACCTCATGCCCCATCAGCAGCGCGGCGATCAGGCGCGGCGCTCGCCAGGGGTCGAGGCCCATGGCCGCGGAAAAGGCGAGTTCAGCCAGCATCAGGATGCCGCCCGCGCCGAAGCCGGCGATAGCAGCCACAACCATGTCCGCCTGACGCGGGATCCAGCGATGCGAATGCAGTCGAAGTTCCATTTGCGCCTCCTCAGGTGTTTACCTGCGTCCTCTTTAGAACGTAGGTCACGCTTGGAGTTCCGTCAAATGAAAACTGAAAATAAAAATAAAAAAGCCGCACAAGGCGGCTTTTTCATTCGAATTCTGGCGTCCCCACGGGGATTCGAACCCCGGTACTCACCGTGAAAGGGTGATGTCCTAGGCCTCTAGACGATGGGGACCCTGGACGATTGTTTGTAGCTGGTGGAGGTAAGCGGGATCGAACCGCTGACCTCTTGCATGCCATGCAAGCGCTCTCCCAGCTGAGCTATACCCCCTCGCATACAAACAAGCTTTACTGCTTCGCACTCTGGCGTCCCCACGGGGATTCGAACCCCGGTACTCACCGTGAAAGGGTGATGTCCTAGGCCTCTAGACGATGGGGACCGCGGACTGCTTTTCCTTCTGCAAACTGGTGGAGGTAAGCGGGATCGAACCGCTGACCTCTTGCATGCCATGCAAGCGCTCTCCCAGCTGAGCTATACCCCCGTTTGCGAAGAGACAGAAGTATAGCAGCTCTTCCGGGAAATGCAAATGCACATTTGCAAGTTTCAGAGATATTTTGCGAGACGTGCGCTCACCGTGTCACGGCCGAACACCTGCAGCACGGCGTCGATGGCCGGCGTCTGCAGCTGGCCGGTGATAATCAGGCGCAGCGGCATGGCGATTTGCGGCATCTTCAGGCCATGGGCCGCCAGCACTTCCTTGATCATGGCGGCGATCGCTTCCTTGCTCCATTCCACGGTCTTGATGCGCTCGGCGAATGCGGCCAGGGCCGGTTTCACCGCATCCGTGAAGTGCTGGGCCATCAGGGCTGCGTCCGGCTGCGGCTGGCGATAGAACAGCATGGCGGCATCGGCCAGCTCGTTGATGGTGTTGGTGCGCTCCTTCAGCAGGGCCAGCACCACCGGCAGCTCCGGCGCGCCGTTGAAATCGGCGCCGTCGGCTTCCAGCTTCGGCTTGGCGAGCCCGGCCAGGCGGTTGTTGTCGGCCTGCTTGATCCAGTAGTTGTTCAGCCAGGCCAGTTTTTCGTTGTTGAACTGGGCGGCCGATGCGGTCAGGTGCTCCAGGTTGAACCACTCGCAGAACTGCGCCATCGAGAACACTTCGTCGTCGCCGTGGCTCCAGCCCAGGCGGGCCAGGTAGTTCAGCATGGCTTCCGGCAGGTAGCCCTGGGCCGGATATTCCATCACGCTGACGGCGCCGTGGCGCTTGGACAGCTTCTGGCCATCGGAACCGAGAATCATCGGCAGATGGCCGTATTGCGGCAGCGGCGCCCCGATGGCGCGCAGGATATTGATCTGGCGCGGGGTGTTGTTCACGTGGTCGTCGCCGCGCAGCACGTGGGTGATGCGCATGTCCCAGTCGTCCACCGCCACGCAGAAGTTATAGGTGGGGGTGCCGTCCGGGCGCGCGATGACCAGGTCGTCCAGCTCCTTGTTGGAGATGGTGATCTCGCCCTTCACCACGTCATGCCAGGTCACGTCGCCATCCAGCGGGTTCCTGAAGCGCACCACCGGCTTGCGGCCGGCCGGCACCGGCGGCAGGGTCTTGCCCTCTTCCGGACGCCAGGTGCCGTCATAGCGCGGCTTCTCGCCGGCGGCGCGCATGCGCTCGCGCATCGCTTCCACTTCCTCCGGCGAGGAATAGCAGTGGTAGGCCGTGCCTTCCTTCAGCATCTGGGCCACCACTTCACGGTAGCGGTCCATGCGCTGCATCTGGTAGAACGGGCCCTCGTCGTGGTCCAGGCCCAGCCATTTCATGCCGTCGAGGATGGCCTGCACCGCTTCCGGCGTCGAACGTTCCAGGTCGGTATCCTCGATTCGCAGCACGAAAGTGCCGCCGAAATGGCGTGCGAAGGCCCAGGAATAAAGCGCGGTGCGCGCGCCGCCGAGGTGCAGGAAACCGGTCGGGCTGGGCGCGAACCGGGTACGGACGGGAGTTGCTGGAGCAGTGGTCATCTCAGTACAAAGCAATAGGGTAAAGGCGATATTTTACCCGTATCTGGCATATACTCGGATGTCACAACAATAAGGGAGCCGCCTCTTGAGAACGAATGCCCGCCTGCTGGCCATCGCCACCCTCCTCGCCACGAGCAGCACCGCCTTTGCGGCGGACGACGCGCTGGCGCAACGCATCGCCAACATCGAGCAAGGGCTGGAACCCGCCGTCGTCGTCCAGGGTGCGCCGCTGCAGCGCAAGAAGCTGGCCGATGAAATGGCGCGGCTGGGCGTGCCCGGCGCCAGCATCGCCGTGATTCACGCGGGCGAGATCGAATGGACCAAAGGCTACGGCGTGGTGACGCCGGGCGGCGCGGCGGTAACGCCCGCCACCCTGTTCCAGGCAGCCTCCATCAGCAAGCCGGTCACGGCGATGGCCGCGCTCAAGATGGTGGAAAACGGCGCCCTTGCGCTGGACCGCGACATCAACAGCTACACCAGACTATGGAAACTGCCGCGCCAGTACGACGACCAGCCGGTGACGCTGCGCCAGCTGCTGTCGCACACGGGCGGCGTGACGGTGCACGGGTTCCCCGGCTATGCGGCCGGCAAGCCGGTGCCGACGCTGGTGCAGATCCTGAACGGCGCGGCGCCCGCCAATACCCGCGGCGTGCAGTCGCGCGGCAAGCCCGGCACGAAGTGGCAATATTCGGGCGGCGGCTACGAAGTGATCCAGTATGTGCTGGCCGAACGCAGCGGCATCGGCTTCACCCAGCTGCTGCGCGACACCGTCCTGACGCCGCTGGGCATGAAGGACAGCACCTTCGCCCAGCCCCTCCCTGCCGAGCTGCTGCCGCGCGCCGCCCTGCCGCACGATGCGGCGGGCAAGCCGATCGCGGGCGGCCCGCACACCTATCCCGAGCAGGCGGCGGCAGGCCTGTGGACCACGCCGTCCGACCTGGCCCGCTTCGCCATCGAAACGCGGCGCTCGGCGGCCGGCCAGTCCAACGTAGTGCTGTCGCAGTCGATGACCAACCTGATGCTCACGCCCGTCATGAACAATTTCGGCCTCGGCCTGCAGATTGATGGCAGCGGCCAGCAGCAAAGCTTCAGCCACGGCGGCTCGAATGCGGGCTACCAGAACATGATGGTCGCCTATACCGAGCGCGGCGATGGCGTGGTAGTGATGACGAACGGCGACCGCGGCGGCGAACTGGCGGGCGCGATGGTGCGCGCGGTAGCGGCCGAATACAACTGGCCGACCCAGCGCACCAGGGTGCGCGAATCCGTGCCGGTGAGCGCAGCGGCACTGGACGCCCTGCCCGGCACCTACGGCATCGCCGGCCTGGGCGACTTCACCATCGAGCGCGCCGGCGACGGCCTGCGCGTGGCCCTGAAAAAAGGCGCCACCGAGCCGCTGTACGCAGGCCCGGGCGGTGTTTATTTCGTCACCTCGATGGACGCCGAGCTCCGCTTCGACGGCCCCAACAACAGCGGCCGCCTCACCGCCGGCAGCTTCAACGCCCCCTTCACCCGCATCAAACAACCCTGACACCCTGGGGTCAGGCACCATGGTGTCAATGGCTGAGTCTGCGACACCCTGGGGCCAGGCCCCTGCTGTCGCTGACTCAGCCATTACTGACACCGCAGTGCCTGACCCCATGGTGTCATGCGTCTGCGGCAACTCAGGGGGCGGCGAGGAAGCGCAGCACTTCGGCGTAGAGTTCGTGGCGGGAGGCTTCGAGGTGCGCCACGTGCGAGCCTTTGCGGATCACGCGGTAGTCCTTGCCGGCGGCGTTGCGCAGGCTGCCGAGCAGCGCGGTGTAGTCGTCGTGGCTCGGCCAGGTGTCCCATTCGCCGCGAACCAGCAGTACCTGGGCGCGGATCGCGGCCGGGTCGTAGTAGCTGCGGCCTTGCGACAGGTCCGCAACGTCCTGGCTTGGCCCTGAAGGAAAGCGCACTTTGTCCTTGCTGCCGTTGACGCCCGCTTTATCCGACGCGAGCCATTCTGCGCCCCAGCGGCTGAATACTTCAGGCGCCAGCTGCGGGCGTTCGGCCTGCGGCGCAAGGCTGTTCATGCCCGTGATGCGCTGCTCTGGCGTCAGCTCCTCGTAGGCGCTTGTCACGGCCTCCGGTGTCCCGCCGCTGCGGGCGGTGATCGCCGCGAACAGCACCAGCTTCGACACCCGCTCCGGATGCAGGCCGGCATAGCGCGCGGCCACGGAACCGCCCCAGGAATGGCCGACCAGGATAACGCGGCGCTTTCCGGTCATGCGCAGGATAAGATCCACCGCGCGGCCGACATCATCGGCGACCTGGCTCGCCTGCCCCACCGGATGCGCGGCGCCCGATGACATTTCGGGATAGCGGCCAGACAAGCCATAGCCCGGGAAATCCAGCGCGTACACGTCGAAGCCCTGCGTGGCCAACCGGTCCATCCACGAACCACCTTCCATCTGGAAGTCGAAGGCCAGCGCGGACGGGAACGAAGAGCCGTGCAGGAACAGCACGGGATCCGTGCCGGCCTTCACATCGGTCTTTTTATGGCGGATGCCGAGCTTCAGCCGCTCGCGGTGCCCCTGCGCCGTGAGCACTTCGCTCACGGCGGCGGCAGATGCAGGCATGGCGCTGGCGCAGCCTGCAAGAACGGTCAACAGGAGAAAAAATTTGTGCATGGTGTCGGCGCCCCGGCAGTGGAAAAGCCCATGCTAACGCGCGACACCATTCAACAATTCGGCCGTGGCCGAAGTATGGATGCGCCCTACTTCTTGCCCAACACCGGGCCGGCGTACTTCATCAGCAGCCCCTTCGGCCCCACCGCCCAGCCCACCGACGGTGACGCGAAGCCGACGGTGTTCATCGGCGTGCGGTCCAGCACCGTCCAGCTTTTGCCGTCATCGTTGCTGTAGCCGGAACCGGCCAGTCCTGCGGCCACATAGCTTTGCACGGTGCCTTTGACCGGCACCACCACCGACATATACCCCGCCGGCAGGATTGGCGCGGCGCTCCATGTGGCGCCGCCGTCTTCCGTGCGCGCGCCATTCACCTCGGCCAGCGCCGTTTCCTTGTAGTCGCCGCCCGCCGCAATGCCGTGGCGGCCGTCGCGGAAGCCGACCGAGAAGATGCCCCGCGCCGGCGCCCCGGCAGGAATCGGCGCGGTGCTCACGCGCCAGGTGCGGCCGCGGTCAGCGGAATGGAAAACACGCGCATTGGCGGCGCCGCCCGTGGCGAACCATGCATCGTTGTTGCCGGAGACGGTAAGGCAGGTGCCGCTTGCCGCAAACGCGCCTTCATTCGCCAGCGCGGCCAGGCCCGGATCGCTCACCGGCTGCCAGCTTGCGCCGCCGTCGGCCGTGACGAGCACCTGGAAGGCGCCGTTTACCGCGTCGCCGAACATGATGCCGTTGCGCGAATCCCAGAACGCAATCGCATCCCAGAACCCGGCAGGATCAGGATTGGTAAGGGCAAGTTTCCACGTTTCGCCGCCGTCCGTGGTGCGGTAGATGCGCGATGCATCGCCCGGCCCCGCGCTCATGATGACGGCGGTATTTGCGTCCACGGCGTGGATGTCACGGAAGTCGAGCTTCTCGGCGCCGGGCACCGTCATCGCTTTCCACGTCTTGCCGTCGACCGTGCGCAGCACGCGTCCCTTGGCGCCGCTGGCCCAGGCCACGCTCTCGCTCACGACCGACAGGCCGCGCAACTCGCTGTCGATGCCGCTGGACTGCGGCTGCCACGATTCGGCCATGGCCGGCGAGGCCGCCAGCGCTATCATCAATACTGCTGTTTTCAAGGTGTCGTCTCCTGTGCATTAAGGCGGCACCCATTATGCATTAGCTCGACGAGAGCACAAACGTATTGCCGTCCGGGTCGCGGAACTTGGCGAAAGTGCCCCAGGGCTGGCTGGTCGGCGGCTCGACAAACTCCACGCCGCGTGCGCTCAGCTGGCGGTACGTGGCTTCCACGTTGTCGCAGGCCAGCGAGCCGTTGAAGAAGGTGCCGATGCGGTCTTCGTGGCCATCCGGCGTGAACAGCACCACGCGGGTTTGCGAATGCGCGATGCGCAGTTCGATCCAGCGCTGGCCGGGGCCCATCGGCTGGTCGGTGGCGATTTCAAAGCCCAGCTGCTCGTGGTAGAAGCGCAGCGCGCGATCCTGGTCGCTGACGGGAATGCCAACGAATTTGACCATGGTGATCATGATGTCTCCTCATATTCCGATGGCAGCCATTCTAGCGCCGCTGCGCCGGCCCACGTGGTAATTGGTGCTATAGTATTTATTACCATGAACGACCATTTCGATCCCTATGTGCTGAACGTGCTGATGCCCGACCTCGTGGGGCATGACCGCAGTCCTGCAGCTTTCGTCGTCTATCTGTATTTACTGGGGAAGGCGAACCGCGCGAAGCGCGACACGGTGTCGGCCAGCCTGCAGACCATCGCCACCGAGACGGGACTGTCCAAATCGGCCGTGCAGATTGCGTTACGCCGCCTGAAGCGGCGCGGCCTGCTCGATGCGGCGGTGGAGGCCACCGTCACCGAGCCTTTGCGGCGCGTGCTGCAGCCGTGGCAACGGCTGCAGCACGGTCGCAATACGACGGCTTAATCGTGCTTGATGACGATGCTCGGGAACTTGCTGCTCATGTCCTTCGCTTTTTCGGCCACGCTGATGGCAACCTTGCGCGCGATATCCTTGTAGATCGCAGTCACTGCGCCGTCCGGATCGGCCACCACGGTCGGCTTGCCGGAATCGGTCTGTTCGCGGATCGCCATCTTCAGCGGCAGCTTGCCCAGCAGCGTGGTGCCGAAGTCGGCGCACATCTTCTCGCCGCCGCCCGCGCCGAAGATCTCTTCGGTATGGCCACAGTTCGAGCAGATATGGGTGCTCATGTTCTCCACCACGCCCAGGATAGGAATGCCGACCTTTTCGAACATCTTGAAGCCCTTGCGGGCATCCAGCAGCGCGATATCCTGCGGCGTGGTCACGATCACGGCGCCGGTAACAGGCACCTTCTGCGACAGCGTGAGCTGGATATCGCCGGTGCCCGGCGGCATATCGACGATCAGGTAATCCACATCGCGCCAGTTGGTCTGGTCCAGCAGCTGCTGCAAGGCCTGCGTGACCATCGGGCCGCGCCACACCATCGGCTCGTCCGGGTCGATCAGGAAGCCGATCGAGGACACCTGGATGCCGTGGCCTTCCATCGGTTCCATGGTCTTGCCGTCATTCGACATCGGGCGGCCGCTCACGCCCAGCATCATCGGCTGCGACGGCCCGTAGATATCCGCATCCAGGATGCCGACGTTCGCGCCTTCGGCCGCCAGCGCCAGCGCCAGGTTGACCGCCGTGGTGGATTTGCCCACGCCGCCCTTGCCGGAAGCAACCGCAATAATATTCTTCACATTGGGCAGGGGCTTCAGGCCGCGCTGCACCGTGTGCGAAATGATCTTGCTGTAAACGTTGAGATGGATCTTGCCGCCGCCCGCCAGCGGCTGCAGGGCGGCCAGCACGGCGCTGCGCAGCGCGTCGATCTGGCTGCGGGCCGGATAGCCCAGTTCAATGTCCAGCGAAATGTCGCCGCCTTCAACTTTCAGGTTGCGCACCGACTTGGTGCTGACGAAATCCTTGCCCGTGTTAGGGTCAATCACCTTCGATAACGCTGCTTTCACATCTTCTGCCGTGGTGCTCATAGTGTTCTCCGTGTGCGATGCCGCAGTCTAGCGCAAAACCGGCAGAATGCGCACCCACCGCATCCGCTGGTAAAATGCTTGTTTTGACCACTTAACCAGCGCATCAATCACTATGACTCGCAAGCTGTTCGTCACCACCGCCCTGCCTTACGCAAACGCTGCCTTCCACATCGGCCACATGATGGAGTACATCCAGGCCGACATCTGGGTCCGTTTCCAGCGAATGCAGCGCGAAGGCGCCGGCCTGCGCGAAGTCCACTTCGTGGGCGCCGACGACACGCACGGCACCCCGATCATGATCGCTGCTGAAAAAGAAGGCATCACGCCGCAGGAATTCGTGGCCAAGATCGCCGCCGGCCGCGCCCAGTACCTGGACGGCTTCCACATCGCCTTCGACAACTGGTATTCGACCGATTCGCCGGAAAACGTGGAGCTGTCCCAGGGCATCTACCGCAAGCTGCGCGACAATGGCCTGATCCAGACCAAGACCGTGGACCGCTTCTTCGACCCGGTGAAAGGCATGTTCCTGGCCGACCGTAACATCAAGGGCGAATGCCCGAAATGCGGCGCCAAGGACCAGTACGGCGACAACTGCGAAGTGTGCGGCGCGGCCTACCAGCCGACCGACCTGGTGAACCCGTATTCGGTGTTCACCAACGCCACGCCGGTGCTGAAGCCTTCGGAACAGTACTTCTTCAAGCTGTCGGACCCGCGCTGCTTCGAGTTCCTGCGCGACTGGCTGAACACGCCGGGCCGCCTGCAGCCGGAAATGGTCAACAAAGTCAGCGAATGGCTGGGCGAAGCCGGCGAAAAGCTGGCCGACTGGGATATTTCGCGCGATGCGCCCTACTTCGGCATCCCGATTCCGGACGCGCCGGGCAAATTCTTCTACGTGTGGCTGGACGCGCCGGTAGGCTACCTGGCCTCGCTGAAGAACTACTGCGCCAAAACCGGCATGGATTACGACGCCCTGCTGCGCGATCCGGGCACCGAGCAGGTGCACTTCATCGGCAAGGACATCGTCTCCTTCCACCTGCTGTTCTGGCCTGCGATGCTGAACTTCTCCGGCCATCCGGTGATCGACAAGCTGAAAGTGAACGTGCACGGCCACCTCACCGTGAACAACGAGAAGATGTCCAAGTCGCGCGGCACCGGCATTTCGCCGCTGCGCTACCTGAACCTGGGCATGAATCCGGAATGGCTGCGCTACTACATCGCCTTCAAGCTGAACTCCAAGGTGGAAGACCTGGACTTCACCGGCGAAGACTTTGTGGCGCGCGTGAATTCGGACCTGATCGGCAAATACGTGAACATCGCCAGCCGCTGCGCAGGCTTCATCGCCAAGAAATTCGACGGCAAGCTGGCCTCCGAACTGTCGCCGACGGCACAGGAATGGATCAAGCGCGCGCTGCTGAACGCGGACGGCGCCGAGCGCCAGCTGTCGATCGCCGCCAACTTCGAGAACCGTGAGTTCGGCAAGGCGCTGCGCGAGATCATGGAGATCGCCGACGTCACCAACCAGTACGTGGACGAGAACAAGCCGTGGGTGCTGGCCAAGGATGCGGAAAAGACCGCCGAACTGCATGATGTCTGCACCACCGCCCTGATCCTGTTCCGCCAGCTGACCATCCTGCTGTCGCCGGTGCTGCCAGGTGTGGCCGGCCAGGTGAAGAACTTCCTGAACGACGACCAGCTGGTGTGGGCCGATACCGAGCTGTCCACCGGCGCGGTGTATAACACGATGCTGGGCCGCACGATCTGCGCCTATTCGCACCTGATGACGCGCGTTGACGCCAAGATGATCGAAGATCTGTTCGATGCCCCTTCGCAGCAGGCTGCCGCAGCGAAAACTGCCCCGGCTGCCGTGGAAGCTCCTGCGGCCGCCGGCATCGAGGAACTGGCGCCCGAAATCAAGATCGACGATTTCGTGAAGATCGACCTGCGCATCGCCAGAATCGTCAACTGCGAGCACGTGGAAGGCTCGGACAAGCTGCTGCGCCTCACACTGGACGTGGGCGAAGGCCGCCACCGTAACGTCTTCTCCGGCATCAAATCGATGTACAAGCCGGAAGACCTGGTCGGCAGGCTGACGGTGCTGGTGGCCAACCTGGCGCCGCGCAAGATGAAGTTCGGCGTCTCGGAAGGCATGGTATTGGCCGCTTCGGCAGCCGACGAAAAAGCCAATCCGGGCATTTATATTCTGAATCCGTGGCCGGGCGCTGAACCGGGCATGCGAATCCGTTAAAGGCCTGCATATGAATATCGTAGTGCGGGAAGCGACCAGCGAAGATGCTCAATTACTGGCCGATTTAACCCGCGCTGCATGGTCCAATAAAGTGGCCGTTACCTCCAGTGGCCACCGTGAAACCGCCGTCCGCTGCGCAGATGATTTGCGCAACGGCGGCGGTTTTGTTTTATTGGCCGATGATATTCCGGTAGGCTCTGTACGCTGGCTGCCCCTTGATTCGGAACAGCAGATCTGGGAAATACTCCGCATGGGCGTTATTGCCGAATACAGGGGTAGTAATTTATCCCAGCATTTACTGGAAGCCGTGATTCACCACAGCCTCACCTGCGATGTGGAAGAGCTGCGCCTTGCGGTGCGGGCCGACCAGCCGCGCCTGATCGACTTCTACTCCGCCTTCGAATTCGAACTTGCTCCCGAGCTTGAGTACACCCACGCCAACCCGCTGGAACCCGCGCCCCTGGTGATGCGCCGCCTGCTGCGCGGCTGATTTTTTTGCCCTCGCCGAGCCAGCTTCTGACGCGATCGCGCCAGAAGCTGGCTTAAAGGCAGCCCTCAACGTAAGCGACGGAAGGCTGCATGCCCGCGCGCAGCTTGAGAATGCTGCGGCCGTTATCTTCGAGAACAAAAGCTGTATTGCCATCGCCAGGAATGGTGAGGTAATGGCCGTTGTGCAGGTATTTATGCGGGCCTATTTGCACATTGGGGAATTTGGCTTTTACCTGCTCCGGGGTGGCGCCGATATCGATGCCGAGAATATTGGGCACGCCCTGTTCCGCATCGGCGCGGGTAATAACGCCCTTCTCCACCATAAAGCGGACATTCGGGATCGATTCAAAACGCACTGAACTGCAATTCGGATCGGCGGCGCCCAATTGCTGCGCATTCGCATTTAAAGCCCGCTCCGCATCTTTCAGCGTCATACCGAATACCACCGGCCCGACACCGGACGCCGACAATAAAACAGCCGGCGCTTGCGCTGCCGGCTGTTCAACTGCTGCAATGGGTGTCGGTGGTTTAGGCGGCGCCTTATCGCAAGCCGTCAGAAACAAGACGGCCACGCCTGCCGCAAGGACAAGCTTACGCATAACAAACTCCCTTTCGACGCAATGAATCCACAATAGCAGAAACACAATCCCCTGGGCGCACGCCTAACGGCCGAGTCCGTGTCCACCTTGGGGTCAGGCACCTTAGTGGACACGACCTGGACCGTGTAGCGCTTGAGCTCGTGTCCACAATGGTGCCTGACCCCAGGGTGGACACGGACTCAGCGGCGGGAGGAGACGATGATGCCGCCAACAATCAGCAGGAAAGCGGCGGCATGGTAGAGGTGCGGCGCTTCGCCCAGGATCAAAGACGACATCAGGGCTGCGAACAGCGGTGTCAGGTTGCTGAAGAATGCGGCAATTGCCGGACCGGCCTGGCGCACCCCTTCGCCCCAGCAACGGAAAGCAATCACGGCCGGCCCTACGGCCACATAGACCAGCGCCACACCCAGCTGCCAGTTCCAGTGGATGGCGGCATCGCTCAGCGCCAGTTCGCCCACCGCAAAGCCGCCCGACCACAGCACGCCGAACGCTACCTGCGCCAGCAGGAACCCGGCCCAGTCGGCCCGCAGTCCCGCCGGCTCCGTCGTGCGGATCAGCAGCCAGCTATATAAAGACCACGCAATCGTGGCCAGGATCATGAATATATCGCCCGCCACCAGCCGCAGCTCCAGCAGGTGCGCCAGCTCGCCCCGCGCCAGCACTACCAGCACGCCGCCAATCGACAGCACGGCGCCAATGACCTGCTGCCGCTTCACGCCCGCGCCGAAAAACAGCCAGCCGGTGAGCATCATCCACACCGGCATCCCGGCCGCGACCAGCGTCACATTGATCGGCGTGGAGGTCTGCAGCGCCATATATTGCAGCGCGTTATACATGCCGATGCCAAGCAGCCCCAGCAGCGCGAAACGGCGCCAGTGCTGCCACAAGCCGCTGTCGCGCCGGAACACCGGGCCGGCCAGCGCCAGCAGGATCACAAAGGCCAGTGCCCAGCGCAGGAAATTGAGCATGATGGGCGGCACCATGTCGTGCACCATGCGGCCCACAATGGCGTTGCCCGCCCAGAGCACAGGCGGCAGCGTGAGGAGGAAAGCGGTACGGGGCGAGAGTCGTGAATTCATTGGCAACAGAGCATAACCGAATCGGCGCATCGTCGCTGGCGGGAGACAGAAATTCCCATCGGCACGCTGCGGCGCGGTAAAATAGGCCCTTGGTTCTCACCACTTTTTCACGATATGAAACTCTTCTTTAAGCAGCACCGCATGTACGAGTCGGATCACACCAAGTTCATCAAATCGCTGAAGGAACAGAATCCGGCGCTGGAAGCCGGCCAGCAGCAAGGCCGCGCCCTGCTGTGGGACAAAGCACCAGCCTCGCTGGAAGAGATCGCGCGCGCCAAGGAGTCCGCGATCAAGCAGCAAGCTTACGTGTACCAGACCAAGCTCTGATACGCCAGGACGGCACCCGATGCTGCCAGAAGACGCCGCGGAAGGCGCAGCCGAGGATGCGGCCGCAATGAGCGTGCCGCAGGATGACGTACCGGCCTCCGATTCCCCTGCTGCCGATGCGGCGGCCTCTCCCCAGGATGAAAACAGCGCGGCGGCCGAGGCCGAAGTCGCCGCACTGGCGCGCCTGTACGGCGAACCGCTGCTGCGGATGCCGACCGACCTGTATATCCCGCCCGATGCGCTGGAGGTCTTCCTCGACGCCTTCGAAGGCCCGCTGGACCTGCTGCTCTACCTGATCCGCAAGCAGAACTTCAATATCCTCGACATCCCGATGGCGCAGGTTACGCTGCAATACCTGAAGTATGTGGACCAGATCCGCCTGTCCAACCTGGAGCTGGCGGCCGAGTACCTGCTGATGGCAGCCATGCTCATCGAGATCAAGTCGCGCATGCTGCTGCCGCAGCGCCAGCACGATATCGAAGCCGAGGCGGAAGACCCGCGTGCGGAACTGGTGCGCCGCCTGCTCGAATACGAGCAGATCAAGCTGGCCGCCTATGACCTGAACTCGATTCCGCAGCTGGACCGCGACTTCGTGCGCACCCAGATCTATATCGAGCAAAGCCTCACCCCGGTGTGGCCGAACGTGAACGTGGACGACCTGCAGGCCGCATGGCGCGACCTGATGAAGAAGGCCACGCTCAAGCAGCACCACAAGATCACGCGCGAAGAACTCTCCGTGCGCGAGCACATGACCATCATCCTGCGCAAGCTGCAGTCCAGCCGCTTCGTGGAGTTCGCCGACCTGTTCGACACGGACGGCGGCCCGCCCGTGGTGGTGGTGAACTTCGTCGCCATGCTGGAGCTGGCGAAGGAAACGCTGATCGAAATTACCCAGGCCGAGCCCTTTGCACCGATTTATGTGCGCTTGGCCTACTCTCCTGCCTGAAACTACAACAACATGAAAATCATCACCTCCGTCCAGGAACTGCGCGACCAGTTGAGCGGTCAGCTGCGCACCGCCTTCGTTCCCACCATGGGCAACCTGCATGAAGGCCACCTGTCGCTGATGCGCCTGGCGCGCAAGCACGGCGACCCGGTGGTTGCCTCCATCTTCGTCAACCGCCTGCAGTTCGGCCCGAACGAGGACTTCGACAAATACCCTCGCACCTTCCAGGCCGACGTGGAGAAGCTGGAGAAGGAAGGCGTCTACGTGCTGTTCGCGCCGACCGAGAAGGATATGTACCCCGAGCCGCAGGAATACCGCGTAACGCCGCCGGATGGCCTGGGCAATACGCTGGAAGGCGAATTCCGCCCCGGCTTCTTCACCGGGGTGTGCACGGTGGTGACCAAGCTGTTCTCCTGCGTGCAGCCGCGCGTGGCGGTGTTCGGCAAGAAGGACTACCAGCAGCTGATGATCGTGCGGAACATGACGCGCCAGTTCGCGCTGCCGACCGAAATCATCGGCGCCGAAACCTACCGCGCGGAAGATGGCCTGGCCCTGTCCTCGCGCAATATGTATTTGTCGGCCGATGAACGCGCCGAAGCGCCAGCCCTGTTCCAGAGCCTGAACTTCGTGGCCAATGAAATGCGCGGCGGCCACCTGGACGTAACCCAGCTGGAACGCAAGGCGATGGACGACCTGGCCAAGCGCGGCTGGAAACCGGACTACATCTCCATCCGCAAGCGCGGCGACCTGCAGGCGCCGAACGCGGGCGACCTGGCGCAAGGCACGCCGCTGGTGGTGCTGGCCGCCGCCAAACTCGGCACCACCCGCCTGATCGATAACCTCGAAATCTGATGCATAAAATTGGGGACAGACCCGGATTATACGAATCGTATAATCCGGGTCTGTCCCCAATTTTCAGGCAACTTTTTTTTCAGGTGGCGATGTTCTGGGTCCAGGCCAGCGCCGAGAGGTGGGCCTTGTTGATCTCGGCCGGGGACAGGTTCAGCGAGGCCGCCAGCGAGGCGACCAGGTTGGAGTTCAGCTCGCAGGCTTCGGCCAGCGCGAGATACGGGCCGTACTTGCCGCCGCGCGTCAGCAGCGCCTGCTGCACTTCTTCCGACAGCTGGATGGTCTCCAGCACTTCCTTCATCGAAATGCCCAGCAGCCGGTCCAGCAGCGAGAACATGCCGGCCACGAAGATGTTTTCCGCTTCCGCCTTGCCCAGTGCGGCCTGCCCCAGCAGCTCGGCCAGGCGGCCACGCACCACGGCCGTTTCCAGCAGCACCGGCGAGTAGCCGCTCGTGCTGGCCGTGGCCAGCAGCAGCGTGAGCCAGCGGTACAGCGGCTGGTAGCCCAGCAGCGTGATGGCCTGCTTCAGCGACTGGATTTCGCGCCCGACACCGAAACCGGCCGAATTAATGTAGCGCAGCAGCTTGTAGGACAGCGCGGCGTCGCGTTTCAGCACGCTTTCCAGCTGGGCGATATCGGCATTCGCATTCACCATCTGCATCAGCTGCAGGATGATGGTCTGCGCCGGATTCAGGCCCGCGCCATCGGTGCCGGGACGCGGCGTGAGGTGCAGCTTGCCGACGAAGGCGTCCAGGCCCAGCGCCGCGCAGGCGTCGAAATCGGCCCAGGTGGTGACAGGACGGCCCACCATGCGCAGGTTGGCCTGCTTCAGCGCTGCATAGGTGCGCGCCTGCGAGGCCACATCGGCGCCCGAAAAGCGCACTTCCACATAGGAGGCGATGGTGCCAAGGCGGCTGCCCACGCGCGGCAGGTCGGCCTCGCGCAGCAGGATGCCTACGCCGCCCGCGCGCAAGGCTTGCACGGCGGCCAGGGTGTCGGCATTCGCCAGTTCGGAGGTGCGGATCGAGAGCACCGTGTGCTCCGGCGGCAGTGAATACAGGGCGTCGATCGACAGCATGGCGGGCACCGCCTGCATGAAGAGCTTTTTGTCGCGCAGCAGCCAGCCGCGCTCTTCGTCGCACACTTCCGCAGCGACGAAGCTCACCAGGTCTTCCAGCTCGGCCTGGGTGTAGGCGGCAGCGTCCAGGTGCTGCCAGCAAAGTTCATAACCGACGACACGCTGCTGTGGATCCAGCAGCGGCTCACGGACAAGAAATTGGGTCTGATGCATGGCTGTCTTGTGTGAGGCTGGAGGGGCGCCGCAGCGGGCGCTCGTCAGAAGCCGAGGCTGTCAAGCAGGTCATCGACCTGGCTCTGGTCGGCCACGACGCCTTCCTTGGTGGTGTCGATCTGCGGGCCGTTCAGCAGGCCGTTGTCGATCTCTTTCTTCAACTGTTCGGGCGCGAAGTCGATCAGCGTCTGTACCAGCTGCTGTTCGAGGTTCTGCGCAATGGCGGTCACTTTCTTGATCACCTGGCCCGTCAGGTCCTGGAAGTCCTGGGCCATCATGATGTCCATCAGGTGCATCTTGGTGCTGGAAGCGGAAATCGCCGCCATGTCCAGTTTGGCCATGGTCTGCTGGGCCAGCGCGCGCCACTGCTCTTCGCTCGCCCCGCCATCCAGCAGCGCCTGCCAGGAGCCTTTCAGGGCCTTGGCGTCGTTGCTGATCTGGTCCTGCAGCGGACCGGCTTCGTCGGTGGCATTCAGCACCTTCTGCGCCGCGTTTTCGCTCAGGCGCGCCACATAATCAAGCCGGTCGCGGGCATCGGGAATGTCTTCCGCTGCTTTTTCAATCAGCTTGTCCAGTCCCAGGCCGCGCAAATTCTCGTGCAGCGCACGGGTCATGTGACCGATACGCGACAGAAACTCTTCGTTGGCCACGGCCGGAACCGCTCCGGCCTCAGCGTGTTGCTCACCCATCGATCAGGCTCCGAGCTTTTCGAAGATCTTGTTCAGCTTCTCGTCCAGCGTGGCCGCGGTGAAAGGCTTCACCACATAGCCGTTGGCGCCGGCTTGCGCCGCCGCGATGATGTTTTCCTTTTTCGCTTCCGCAGTCACCATCAGCACCGGCAGCTTGGCCAGCGCGGGGTCGGCACGGATGTTCTGCAGCATGGTCAGGCCGTCCATATTCGGCATATTCCAGTCGGAGACCACGAAATCGAACTGCTCGGCACGCAGCTTGGCCAGCGCCATCACGCCATCTTCTGCTTCGTCCACATTGGCATAACCCAGTTCTTTCAACAGATTCCGGACAATGCGGCGCATCGTCGAGAAGTCGTCTACCACCAAAAATTTCATCTTCGGATCAGCCATGAATTACTCCGTTGTTGCTCTTACGCGGTTATTAATAGTTGTTGGTTGGCACCAGCAAGTTGAAGGATAGCATTTATGTTGCTCCATAGGGAACAAACAGCCCCCAAAACCCCGGCAAATCGGCAATACCGTATCAAACGCGCAAAGCGCGCGATCCGTGTTGCGCCAGATAGCCCAGTACCATGCCCGGCAGCGCCTGCAAAGCGCCTACTTCATGCGTGGCGCCCACGGCAATGGCCTCGCGGGGCATGCCGAACACCACACAGCTTGCTTCATCCTGGGCAAAATTATACGCCCCGGCGTTCTTCATCTCCAGCATGCCGGCCGCGCCGTCCTTGCCCATGCCGGTCAGGATAACCCCAACCGCGTTTTTACCCGCGTTCTGTGCGGCGGAACGGAACAGCACATCCACCGAGGGGCGGTGGCGGTTGACCGGTTCGCCCTGGTCCAGCTGGGTCATGTAGTTGGCGCCGGAACGGGCCAGCAGCAAATGGGAATGCCCTGGAGCAATATACGCGTGGCCCGGCAGCACCCGCTCGTTGCCGGCCGCCTCCCGCACCGAAATCTTGCACAGCGAGTCCAGGCGCTTGGCGAAGGAGGAGGTAAAGCCTTCCGGCATGTGCTGGGTAATCAGGATGCCCGGGCAGTCGGACGGCATCTGCATCAGGAACTCGCGGATGGCCTCGGTGCCGCCGGTGGAGGCGCCGATGATGATCAGTTTTTCGGAGGACATGAGCGGATTGCGCAGTTGCGGCAGCGGGACCTGGCCGGCGGCGCCCGGCTGGGGCAGCGTGCGGGCCCGGATGCGGGCCTTGGACGCGGCCCGGATCTTGTCGGCGATCAGGTCAGTATACTCGCGCATGCCGGCCTGGATCGAAATCTTGGGCTTGGTCACGAAATCGACCGCGCCCAGTTCCAGCGCGCGCATCGTGATTTCGGAGCCGCGCTCGGTCAGCGAGGACACCATGACCACCGGCATCGGGCGCAGGCGCATCAGTTTTTCCAGGAAATCGAGGCCGTCCATCTTCGGCATCTCGACGTCCAGCGTCAGCACATCGGGGTTGTGCTGCTTGATCAGCTCGCGGGCCACCAGGGGATCGGGCGCGGTGGCCACCACCTGCATGTCGGGCTGGCTGTTGATAATCTCGCTCATGACGCTGCGGATCAGCGCAGAGTCATCAACGATCAGGACTTTGATCTTCATGGTACATCCCTATTTTATTTTTAGAACAGCTCAACCTCGCCAGCCACCGGCTGCACTTTGAGGCGGCTTGCATATTCGATTTCGCGTTTCGCCAGCGTGTCGTTATGGGTCTGCATCAGCTTCTTCACCAGCACCTTGCCGGTGCGCGGGAAGAAATAGACCTTGCGCGGATAGATATCGTTCAGGTCCTCGGCCACGATGCGGATCTTCTCGTTCTTCAGGAAAGTCTGCACGAAGGCCGCATTGCGCTCGCCCACATTCATGGCCGTGAAGCCTTTCAGCACGGCGCCGCCGCCGAACACCTTGGCTTCCAGGTTCTCGCGCCGGGCCCCTGCCTTCAGCAGGTCGTTGATCAGCACCTCCATCGCATAGGTGCCGTAGCGCGCCGATGCGGACACCGGGCTGTTGGCGTCCGAACCGCCGTCCGGCAGCATGAAGTGGTTCATGCCGCCCAGGCCCGTCATGCGGTCGCGGATGCAGGCCGATACGCAGGAACCGAGCACGGTCACGATCAGCATGTCCTTGCTGGTGAAGTAGTACTCGCCCGGCAGAATCTTGGCGGCGTCGCAGTCGAAGGTGCGGTCGAAGTAGACGTTCGTGGCGAATTGTTCTTTATCCATGATCTTCTTTCTTACGCACGTTGCGTGGCCGATGCAATCCGGCCGACGGCGCCACGCCGCTCGTCCAGCTCATACACCGTTTTCCCGCGCAGCTTCAGCGAGTCCGACACGTACAGGAAGTTCTCGGAGTGGCCGGCAAACAGCAGCGCGTCCGGCTTCATCAGCGGCACAAAGCGCGCCAGGATCTGGCGCTGCGTGTTCTTGTCGAAATAGATCATCACATTGCGGCAGAAGATCACGTCGAAGGGGCCGCGGATGTCCCATTTGTCTTCCAGCAGGTTGAGCTGGCGGTAGGTGATCAGCTGGCGCAGCTCGGGGCGCACCCGCACCATGCCCGCCTTGTCGCCCTTCCCGCGCAGGAAGAAGCGGCGCTGGCGGTCGGCCTCCATCTTCTCGATGCGCTCGATCGGGTAGATGCCGTTGGCGGCCGTGGCCAGCACATTGGTGTCGATATCGGTGGCGATGATGTTCACCGGCGGCGTCAGCGTATTGAAGGCCTCGCAGCAGGTGATCGCGATCGAATACGGTTCCTCGCCGGTGGAGCTGGCCGAGCACCAGATGTTCAGGTGCTCGCCGCGGCGCGCCTTCACATGTTCCGCCAGCAGCGGGAAGTGGTGCGCCTCGCGGAAGAAGGAAGTAAGGTTGGTGGTCAGCGCGTTGGTGAACGATTCCCACTCGTCGCCCAGGCGCCCTGCTTCCAGGTCGTCCAGGTATTTAACGAAAGAATTGATGCCGGTCGCGCGCAAACGGCGCGCGAGGCGGCTGTACACCATCTCCTGCTTGCTATCGGCCAGCGCAATGCCGGCCCGTTTGTAGATCATCGCGCGGACCCGTTCAAAGTCCTTGCTGTTGAAATCAAACTCTTTGACGGTGTCTCTGGACATATCCCATTCCTGCCAGGCGGCGGAGCCTCAGCCCCGCGCCGAAATTAAAACTCTTCCCAGTCGTCGCCCGAAGTGGCGGCGGGGGCCAGCTTCTTCGGTGCGGCGGGCTTGGCGGCGGCCACGCGCGGCGCCGGCTTCGGCGCAGCAGGCTTGGGCGCTGCCACCGGGGCCGGACGCGGCGCGGCGCGTTTCAGCTCGTCGCCCGCCAGCTTGAAGATGCTCACGGCGGCCGCCAGCTTCTGCGACTGCTCCTTCATGCTTTCAGCGGCGGCCGCGGCCTCTTCCACCAATGCCGCGTTCTGCTGCGTCATCTCGTCCATCTGGGTGATGGCCTGGTTCACCTCTTCGATGCCATGGCTCTGCTCCTGCGTCGCGGCAGTGATTTCGCCCATGATGTCGGCCACCTGCTTGATCGAGGTCACGATCAGGCCCATGGTCTGGCCGGCTTCATCCACCAGGCGGCCGCCCGTATCCACCTTGGTGACAGAGTCGTCGATCAGGGACTTGATTTCCTTGGCCGCGCTGGCGGAGCGCTGGGCCAGGTTGCGCACCTCGGAGGCCACCACGGCGAAGCCGCGGCCCTGCTCGCCCGCACGCGCCGCTTCCACCGCCGCATTCAGCGCCAGGATATTGGTCTGGAAGGCGATGCCGTCGATCACGCCGATAATGTCCACGATCTTGCGCGAGGATTCCTTGATGGAGCCCATGGTATCCACCACCTGCTCCACCACGCTGCCGCCCTTGATCGCAATCGAGGATGCGGAAACTGCAAGTTGGTTGGCCTGGCGCGCATTGTCCGCATTCTGCTTCACGGTGGACGTCAGTTCTTCCATCGAGCTGGCGGTTTCTTCCAGCGAGCTGGCCTGCGATTCGGTGCGCGCCGACAGGTCGGCATTGCCCGAGGCGATTTCTTCGGACGCCACGGTAATGGTCTCGGTGCCGCTGCGCACTTCGCTCACGGTTTTCACCAGGCTGTCGTTCATGTCCTTCAGCGCCTGCAGCAGCTCGGAGGTTTCATCGCGGCCTTCCACATAGACCTGCGACGTCAGTTCGCCGGCCGCCACGCGCTGCGCCACTTCCACCGCACCATGCAGCGGTCCGGTAATCGAACGGGTAATGAAGACGGCGCAGCCCGCGCCGACTGCCACGCCCAGCACGCACAAGCCGATGGTCAGCATCATGACCTTGCTGTCGGCTTCGGCGGACTCCTTCTTGTTCTCCACCACTTCCGTGTTCTGCATGTCGACCAGCTTGTTCAGCAAGGCCAGCGCGCGCTGGTTCAGCGGGTCGATGCGGCTGGCGATGACCTTGGCCGCGCCTTCGCTATTAAAGGCCAGCACCTGGCCGATGGCTTCCTTGAAGGCGGCGTCCACTTCCGCGTCCAGCGCGGCGATATCGGTCAGCACCTTCTTCTCGCTGTCATTCAGGCCGGTCGCCTGCAGCTTCACGCGCGCCGCGTCGTAGCGCGCGCGCTGCTGCTTGACCTTGGCTTCTTCCGCCTGCATTTGCGCCACGTCGGACTGCAGGCCGATATTGCGCATGGCGATGCCGGTTTCCAGCATCGCGCTCTTCATGGCCTGGGCCTGCGCAATCTGTGCCGTGATCAGCTCCAGCCCCTCCGTCAGCGCGGCCTTGTTACGGTTGTTCAGCACATTGGCCGACAGCACCACCGCGACAAGGATCAGCAGGATGATGCCGAAGCCGATGCCAAGCCGTGTGCCGATTTTATAGTCGCGAACATTCATCTGAAGTCTCCCTGTGGCCCTGTTGTAGGTGTCGTCCGGCTTATGCTGCCAGTTTTTCGATCAGGCCCATTTCCGGGCTGGACATCAGCTTGTTGATGTCCACCAGGATCAGCATGCGCTCATCGATGGTGCCGAGGCCGATCATGTATTCGGTGCTGAAGGCCGTGCCCATTTCCGGCGCGGGCTTGACCTGGTCCGGCGTCAGCGTGGTCACGTCGGACACACTGTCCACCACCATGCCGACCACGCGGCCGCCGATGTTCAGGATGATGACGACCGTGAACTGGTCGTACACCGGCTCGCCCAGGCGGAACTTGATGCGCATGTCCACCACCGGGATGATGATGCCGCGCAGGTTGATCACGCCCTTGATGAATTCGGGCGCGTTGGCGATGCGCGTCACCGCCTCGTAGCCGCGGATCTCCTGGACTTTCAGGATATCGATGCCGTATTCTTCCGAGCCCAGTTTGAAGGCGAGGAATTCCTGGCCTGCGTTGAGATCGCCGGCATTCTGGAGTGCGTCTGCCATGATGGTGTCCTTTTAAAGCGTCTTACGAAAAAATGGATTCATCCGCCAACTGGCGCGACGAACGAATGAGTGCTGCGACGTCGAGAATCAGCGACACGCCGCCGTCGCCCAGGATGGTGGCGCCCGAAATGCCGGCCACCTTGCGGTAATTCGACTCCAGGTTCTTCACCACCACCTGCTGCTGGCCCACCAGTTCATCCACGAACAGGCAGGCCTTGCGGCCTTCCGTCTCCAGGATCACGAGGATGCCTTCGGATGGATCCGTATAGCGCGGCGTGATCTCGAACATCTGGTACAGCGGAATCAGCGGCAGGTATTCGCCGCGCACCTTGATCACGCGGCCCTTGCCGCTGATCTCGCGCACGTCTTCCGGCGAAGGCTGCAGCGATTCGATCACGAAGCCGAGCGGCAGGATATACACTTCCTCGCCCACGCGGATCGACATGCCGTCCAGGATCGCCAGCGTCAGCGGCAGCGAAATCGAGATCGTGGTGCCGAAGCCCTTGGCGGAACGGATATCGACGGTGCCGCCCAGTGCCGTGATATTGCGCTTGACCACGTCCATGCCCACGCCGCGGCCGGAAACGTCCGTTACCTGTTCGGCGGTGGAGAAGCCTGGCGCGAAGATCAGCTGCCACACATCGGCATCGGACATATTGTCCGGCACGGCCAGGCCGTTCTGCCTGGCCTTGGCCAGGATGCGCTCGCGGTTCAGGCCACCGCCGTCGTCCGACACTTCGATGATGATATTGCCGCCCTGGTGGGTGGCCGACAGGAACAGGCGCCCCGCGTCGGTCTTGCCGGCGGCGCGGCGCACTTCCGGCGTTTCGATGCCGTGGTCGATCGAGTTGCGCACCAGGTGGGTCAGCGGGTCGACGATGCGTTCGATCAGGCCCTTGTCCAGCTCCGTGGCGGCGCCGCTGGTGACGAAGTCCACCTTCTTGCCAAGCTTGCCCGCCAGGTCGCGCACCATGCGCGGGAAGCGCGAGAACACGAAGTCCATCGGCATCATGCGGATCGACATCACCGCTTCCTGCAGGTCGCGCGTATTGCGCGTGAGCTGGGACACGCCGTTCAGCAGGCGCTCATACAGCATGGGGTCGAGCTGGCTGGCGCGCTGCTCGATCATGGCCTGCGTGATCACCAGTTCGCCGACCAGGTTGATCAGCTGGTCCACCTTCTCCACCGACACGCGGATGGAGGACGATTCGGCGCCGGCCGCGGCAGGCGCCGCCTTCTCCGCCGCTTCCTTCTTGACTGCCTTCTTCTCTTCCTCGGCCGGCTTGTCGGCTGCCGGCGGCTCCGTGATGCCCGCCGCCGCGCGGATCTGCTCCACCGGCTGGAAGAAGCCATAGCCGCGCTGATCGTCCGCCGCCGCCGAAGCATTGGAACGGATCTCGTCCAGCGGCTGGAAGAAGCCGTAGCCCGGGTCGCCATCCTTGCCGCCCTGCGCCGGCGCACCCGGCGCCGGGACCGGGACAACGTTGTCGAAGAAGCCGTAGCCCAGCGCGTTCTCCACCTTCGAGCGCTCGGCATGCTCGCGCGCGGCCTGCGTCGGCGTCAGCGCCGGCAGTTCGGAGATCGTCATTTCTTCGGTGTTCAGCACGAAGGAGCAGATGGCGATGATGTCATCCAGGCTCTCATGCGTGGTGACGACCATGGCATTGCGCTCGGCGTCCAGCGGAATGATTTCCACCTGCGCCATCAGGCCCAGTTCCGCCGCCAGCGCCGTCACCTCGCGGTGCGCCATCTTCGGCAGTTCCAGGCGGTAGCGCTTGCCGCCGCTGTGGTCCACCGCGGCATCGCCGGCCACATTGTGGAAGGCCGGCGCCACCGGCGCCAGCGCGGCCATCTGCACGTCCTGCGCCAGGTGCTGCAGCATCATGCGCACGTCGCCGACGGCATCCTGGTCCACGTCGGAACCGAGGCGATGGCCGTCCAGCTGCATCTTGAGGATATCCTTGGCGGCGAGGAAGGCGTCCACGTGCTCGGCGGTCAGCGCCATTTCACCCTTGCGGATGCGGTCCAGCAGGGTTTCCAGGATATGCGTGACTTCCGTCATATCGGACAGGCCGAAGGTGGACGCGCCGCCCTTCACCGAGTGGGCGGTACGGAAGATCGCGTTCAGGTCCTCTTCCGTGGCGGCCTCCAGGTCGACGCCCAGCAGCAGCCTTTCCATTTCGGCCAGCAGCTCTTCGGCTTCGTCGAAGAAGACCTGGAAGAACTGGCTAATGTCGATGGTCATGGCGAGACTCCGTCAAGAAAAAACACATGGGCTCACCTTTATCAGCCGATGACCTTCTTCACTACTTCGATCAGGCGCTGCGGGTCGAAAGGCTTGACCAGCCAGCCATTGGCGCCGGCGGCACGGCCCTTGGACTTCATTTCGTCGGAGGACTCGGTGGTCAGCATCAGGATAGGCACCTTGGCGTAGGCCGGCTGCTCGCGCAGCAGCTTGATCAGGGTCAGGCCGTCCATGCGCGGCATGTTCTGGTCGGTCAGCACCAGGTCCACGGTTTGCAGCTTCGCCTTTTCCAGGCCGTCCTGGCCGTCGACGGCTTCCACCACCTGATAGCCGGCGGCCTTCAGGCTGAACGCCACCATCTGGCGCAGGGAGCTCGAATCGTCAACTGCAAGAATTGTTTTAGCCATCTTCTTATCTCACTTAAAAGTTTGGTGCAGGTGTTGTATGGGGTTTTGGAGGGGCGTCAGAACAACTCGATGTCGCCGCTTTCAAGATGCTTCTGGCTGACGGCCTTGCGCAGCACGCTGCGCAGCTCCAGGCTCTGGATCGCCAGCGCCATGCTGACTTTCCCGAGCAGGGCCACGATTTCCTCGTTGTCGCTTTCCGCCACCATCTCGGCGCCGTGGGCGCCCAGGGTGCCGAGGAAATCGCGCAGGCCGGTCACGCGCTTGAGGGTACGGTCGATCAGCTGGCTAGTCATGTCCTGGAACTGCATGCTGGTGATGGCCGCGTTCACATAGCCGCCCACCTCCGCGCTCAGCGCAGCCAGCTGCGCCTTCTGTTCCGGCGTTGGCGTGCCGCCTTCCAGCAGCAGGCTGATCGTGGCCTGCTGTGCATTGACCGCTTCATGGATCGCCATGAAATTGCGGGTCAGCTTGTCGATCGCTTCCTCCAGCAGCAGGTTCGTCTGCAGCAGGTCGGTTTCCACTTCGGTCAGGTGGCGCTTGCCATGGTCCGACACGCCCGATAACAGGCGCTTGACGTGGGAGCCGAGGATTTTTTTTCTCGTCATAACAATCTCGTCTTGGCGGAGGTGTTGCTGTTTTTCTGCTCTTATTTTTTCGCCTCGGCGGCCGCGGCGGCCTCCAGGGTGGCTTCGGTTCCGGTACCGACTTCCATTTTTCCGTAATCGCGCATCAGGTTTTCTTCCGTCTTCTTGTTCATGACGATGATGCTGATGCGGCGGTTGATCGGGTTGAAGGGGTCTTTGCGGTCGAGGTTCGCCACCGAGGCCAGGCCCACCACGCGCAGCACCTTATTGTCGGCCATTCCGCCCTGCACCAGCGCACGGCGCGATGCGGCGGCACGGTCGGCCGACAGCTCCCAGTTCGAATACCCGGTCTCGGTGAAATACGGCGTAGAATCGGTGTGGCCGGACAGGCCGATCTTGTTCGGCACATCGTTCAGCACCGGGCCGATGGCCTGCAGGATCTCGCGCGTATAGGGCTGCAGGTCGGCCTTGGCCAGCGCGAACATGGGCCGGTTCTGCTCATCCACGATCTGGATGCGCAGGCCTTCGCTGGTGAAGTCCAGCAGCAGCTGGTCCTTGAATTTTTTCAGGTTGGGATTGGCGTCGATGGTGGCCGAGATGCGCGTCTTGAGCTGCTGCAGGCGCTCCTTCTCTTCCCTTTCCAGCTGGGCCTTGGCGGCAGTGAGGTTATAGGTCTTCTTCAGCTGCGGATCGTCGCCGCCCTTCACCTGGCCGTCCTTGCGCGTGAGGTCCTTGCCGCCGCCGGTGACGATGGAGGAGCTGTCGCCGGAACCGGCCCCGCCCTGCATGGCCACCTTGAGCGGGGTCTTGAAGTATTCGGAAATGCCATTCAGGTCGCCCTTGGTGGTCGAACCCAGGAGCCACATCAGCAGGAAGAAAGCCATCATCGCCGTCACGAAGTCGGCATAGGCGATCTTCCACGCGCCGCCATGGTGGCCGCCGCCGTGTTTCTTGACGCGCTTGACGATAATCGGCCGCAGGCCTTCTTCAGCCATGGTGATTCCCCATCATTACTTGGACTTCGCTTTCTTGATATGGTCTTCCAGTTCGGCGAAGCTCGGGCGCTCGGTCGAGTACAGCACCTTGCGGCCGAATTCCACAGCCAGCGCCGGCGCATAGCCGTTCAGGCTGGCCAGCAGCGTGACTTTCACGCACTGGTACATCTTGGTCGACTCCTCCAGCTTCTGCTCCAGCAGGGACGCCAGGGGACTGACGAAGCCGTAGGACAGCAGGATGCCGAGGAAGGTGCCGACCAGCGCGTGCGCAATCAGCATGCCCAGCTCGGACGGCGGAATGCCCACCGATTCCATGGTGTGCACCACGCCCATCACCGCCGCCACAATACCGAAAGCCGGCAAGCCGTCGCCCATCTTGGCAATGACGTGCCCCGGCACCGCGCCTTCACTATGATGGGTTTCGATCTCGTTATCCATCAGGTTCTCGATCTGGAAGGCATCCATATTCCCGGACACCATCAGGCGCAGGTAGTCGGTCATGAATTCGATGATGTGATGATCTTGCAGCACGGCCGGATACTTGCTGAACAGCGGACTCTCCCCGGGCGCCTCAATATCGCCTTCGATCGACATCAGTCCTTCCTTGCGCACCTTCGACAGCACGTCGAACTGCAAGGACATCAGCTCCATGTACAGGTCCTTGGTATAGCGCGAGCCCTTGAACAGGGTTGGCAATGCAGCCAGGGTAGCCTTGATGGCTTTGCCGCTATTACCGACGAAGAAGGCGCCGACAGCGGCGCCGCCAATCATCAGCAGTTCCAACGGCTGGAACAGCGCTGCCAGGTGTCCGCCTGACAGTGCGAAGCCCCCGAAAACGGAGGCCATCACAACGACATAACCAATAATGACTAGCAAGCCTGCCAACTCCCCATAAATTCGTCAAAAATCGATAAATTCCTCAGGGAACTACAATAACGTGAGATGCACCCAACGGGCAAGCAAAAGGCGGCTAAAACGCCCATATATAGAGAGGGGGCCGCCCCTCTGTGGTAAGGATGGTCTTGACGGGTTCGCAAGCGCTGTGACTGAACTCGTAGCTAATGAGCAAACTACCGCTTTTCATCTCGGCGCGGCACTTGCGCATTAGCGAATCCATGGCGGCCGGCGACAGGTAGGCGAATACCAGGTCGAACTGGCTGAAATCGAGGTGCTGGTAGTCGCCGCGCAAAAAACGGGCACGGCTGCGGCCCAGCTTCGCGCGCAGCCAGGACAGCAGCCACGGCAGGGGCGCCAGCTCGATGCCGAGGCAGTCGCAGTCCGGCCGCGCCCGCGCCAGGTGCAGGGTCATGCCGCCCAGGCCGCTGCCGATATCGATCACGCGCGCCGCCCTGTCCTGCGGCAGCAAGGCTGCCACCGCCCGCCACACCGCCGGGCCGGAGGGATAGTAAGGCACCTGGGTACGGAAAGTGGACCAGTAGACCAGCAGCAGCGCCGCGAATACCAGCAGGTAGATCCAGGAAGGCAGGCCGAGCGCCGCGGCGCTCAGCAGGGCCAGCGGGAACAGCAGCAGCATCGGCCACCACCAGACGGCCAGCCGCAGGCGCCATCCGGCCAGCATGGCGAACAGTCCCTGCAGCAAGGCGGCAGTGAAGAGGGTGAGCCCGGCGCCCGCCGCATCGAAGGCGGCGGCGGCCAGCGCCGTTGGCAGCAGCGCGGCGCACTGGGCGGCCAGCGCGCGCAGGGCCGGAATGCGCAAAAGCCGCCTCGCGGGCGGCTTTGCAGCGGAGCGGCGTTGTTCCGTCACGCTCAGGCGGCCAGCGCCTCTTCCTTCGCTTTACGGGTCTTGCCGGCGCGGGAAGGCATATGGCACAGGCCGCAGTGGTAGCCGCCGTTCAGGTCCATGCCGTTGACGACGAACTTGCCCTGGCACTTTTCGCAGTGCTTCAGTTCCAGCATCTTGCTGCTGAAGAAGCGCACCAGGGTCCAGGCACGGGTCAGCGACAGCACCGGCTCCTCACCCGGCTCGGGCGGCATCTGCTCCAGGTAGAGCTGGTAGGCCTTCATCACCGCCTGGATGCCGGTGGCGCCGGCGTGCTGGGTGAGGAAGCTGTGAATATTAATGAACAGCGAAGAGTGGATGTTCGGCTGCCAGGTCAGGAACCAGTCGGTAGAGAATGGCAGCATGCCTTTCGGCGGCGACACGCCCTTCAGCTCCTTGTACAGCTTGAGCAGGCGCTCGCGCGACAGCGACACTTCCGATTCCAGCAGCTGCAGGCGGGCGCCCAGGTTGATCAGTTCGATCGCCAGCTGGATTTCCTGGGCTTCGGTGACAACGCTCTTCTTGCTCATGGTGCGGGCTCCGGTGGCTTAAACGATTTCTTCTGCTGGCTGGCCGGCCATCAGGATGGCGGCGTGCGACTGGGCCAGGCCACGGTCCTTATTGTAATTGGTCAGCATGGAGAGAATCGCGCCATCGTCGAAGCGGAAACGGGCCAGCATCATATTGCCGCCTGCCAGCTTCAGGATCTGGGCGTTGCTCATGCCTTCGATCAGGTCGGCGATGTCGGCCGAAATGCCCAGACGGAAGATGGCGGTTACTTTGTCCGCGCGGATCATTTGCTGAGCCAGCATCAGGTAGCTCAGGTTTGCATCGCGGATCTCAGCCATCATGTCGTTTGCAGTCATGTCCATCTCCAGTTGAATTCTGTCTTGGAACGCATTTGCGTTTCCGTTGAGATACATTCTGCTGGAGCAAGTTGGCTGCGAGAAGAGGGGAGCTTCTGTATTTGCGGTCGGAGAATACGGAAAGGCCCATGTCAGCATTTGTCTGACAAAAGCTGAACAATAGGCTTGCACGCCAGCAATGGCGCGGCTTTCCAATTTTTGACGCCCCTGCCAAAAATGCAGATTCGGGGGCTGAAAATAAATGACGCGGTGCGACTTTTTTGCGACATCTACACCGGTAACGGCAGCGTTTTGAGGAACTTTAGGGTTTTAACGAAAAAATTTTAAAATTTTTTTCGCCAATCCAAAGTGCCGAACAGCAGGCCTTTTCCCGGACATCTAAGAACGGTAACGGCAGCCATTTCGGGAACTTTAGGGTTTTTTCAAAATTTTTTAAAATTTTTTGAAAATGCCGCCAAACCCAGTATCCATGCGGGTTTGCGGCCAGTTCTGGCGCATGGAAGGGCCGCCAAAGCATGCTAGACTGCCATTTTCTTCAAGCTTCAACTAATTTTATGCTGACCCGATCCGACTGCCTGGACCGCGACGCAGGCGACCCGCTGGCCCCGCTGCGCGAGCTGTTCGACCTCCCCGCCGGCGTGATTTATCTGGATGGCAACTCTTTGGGCGCCCGCCCCAAAGCCGCCCTCACCCGCGCCACCGCCGTGATCGCCCAGGAATGGGGCAAGGACCTGATCACCAGCTGGAATTCGGCAGGCTGGTTCCAGATGCCGCGCCGCCTCGGCGACCTGCTGGCGCCGCTGGTCGGCGCCGAGGCATCCGAGGTCGTTGTCACCGATACCACCTCGGTCAACCTGTTCAAGGCCCTGGCCGGCGCCCTGCAGCTGCAGGCGGGCGACGCGCAGCGCAAGGTCATCGTGACCGAACGCAGCAATTTCCCCACCGATATCTATATGGCGCAGGGCCTGGCCTCCTGGCTGGACCGTGGCTACCAGCTCCGCCTGGTCGATACGCCGGAGGAGATTCCAGGCGCGCTGGGCGCCGATACCGCCGTGCTGATGCTCACCCACGTGAACTACCGCAGCGGCTACCAGCACGATATGGCCGCCCTCTCCGCCCTCGCCCGCCAGCACGGCGCAGTGACGGTATGGGACCTGGCGCATTCGGCAGGCGCGGTGCCGGTGGACCTGAACCGCGACGGCGCCGATTTCGCCATCGGCTGCACCTACAAATACCTGAACGGCGGCCCCGGCGCCCCGGCCTTCATCTGGGTCCCGCAGCGCCACCAGGCGCAGTTCCGCCAGCCCCTGTCCGGCTGGTGGGGCCACGCCGCGCCATTTGCCATGGCGCCCCACTTCGCCCCCACCGACGGCATCGGCCGCGCCCTGTGCGGCACCCAGCCCATCGTGTCGCTGGCCATGGTGGAATGCGGGCTGGAGATTTTCGCGCAGACCAGCATGGCCGCCATCCGCGAGAAATCGCTGGCCCTGACCGACCTGTTCATCGCGCTGGTGGAGGCGCGCTGCGCCGGCCATCCGCTGGAGCTGGTGACGCCGCGCGAGCATGCGCGGCGCGGCAGCCAGGTCAGCTTCGCCCATCCGCATGGCTATGCGGTGATGGCGGCCCTGATTGCACGCGGCGTGATCGGCGATTACCGCGAACCGCATATCATGCGCTTCGGCTTCACGCCGCTGTACACCAGCTTTGCCGATGTGTGGGACGCGGTCGAGATCCTGAAGCAGATCCTCGACAACAAGGCCTACGATATTGCCGCGGAACGCGGCGCAGTCACCTGAGTACTTTTATGAGCGACGACAAAGAACCGGCCGGCCAGTGGCACGGCGCACAGATGGATTTCTCGAAGTCCATGAGCTATGGCGACTACCTGGCGCTGGATAAGATCCTCACGGCCCAGCACCCGCTGTCGCCGAACCACAATGAGCTGCTGTTCATCGTGCAGCACCAGACCAGCGAATTGTGGATGAAGCTGATGCTGCACGAGATGCACGCGGTGCGCGAGCACCTGCGCAGCGGCGACCTGCCCCCGGCTTTCAAGATGCTGGCCCGCGTGGCGCGCATCATGGACCAGCTGGTGCACGCCTGGGATGTGCTGGCGACGATGACGCCGCCGGAATACACGGCGATCCGCCCCTACCTCGGCGCGTCCTCCGGCTTCCAGTCCTACCAGTACCGCGAGATCGAATTCATCCTCGGTAACAAGAACGCCAGGCTGCTCTCGGTGCACAACACTACGCCCGAGACCTATGCCATCCTGGAGAAGGCGCTGAACGAGCCTTCGGTCTACGATGAGGCGATCCGCCTGCTGGCCCGCAACGGCCTGCCAGTCTCGGAAGCGCGCCTGAACGCCGATCCCACACAGCCGACGGTGGCCGACGAATCGGTAAAAGCGGCCTGGCTGGAAGTCTACAAGGATCCCGAACACCACTGGGCGCTGTACGAGCTGGCCGAAAAACTGGTCGACCTCGAAACGGCCTTCCGCTTCTGGCGCTTCCGCCATGTGACGACGGTGGAGCGCATCATTGGCTTCAAGACTGGCACCGGCGGCACAGCCGGTGTAAGCTATCTGCGCAAAATGCTGGACGTTGTGCTGTTCCCCGAACTTTTCGCATTGAGGACCGCACTCTAAAAAACTCAAGGAGAACCATGCCAGGCTTCAAACCCCTCATCACCGCAGCGCTGCTGGTTCTCAGCGCTTCCTCCCACGCCGCCGACAAGCCGAAAACGCCGTATGACTATGCCGATCCCATGATCGGCACCGGCGGCGAGGGCCATACCTATCCCGGCGCCACCGTCCCCTTCGGCCTGGTGCAACTGAGCCCGGACACGAAGAACGGCGTCTTCAAGGGCAATTTCACCGAATGCTGCTACGCCTGGGCCGCCGGCTACCGGCATGAGGACAAGGTGATCCTTGGCTTCAGCCACACCCATTTCAGCGGCACCGGCCACTCCGACCTGGGCGACATCCTGGTGATGCCGATCACCGGCAAGGTGAACCTGCAGCCGGGCAGCGCCGGCGAAGCGGGCTACCGCTCCTTCTACAGCCACGATGATGAAGTGGCGCAGCCGGGCTACTACGCCGTGGGCCTGAAGGATTACGGCATCCGCGCCGAGCTGACGGCCACCGAGCGCGTGGGCATGCACCGCTACACCTTCCCCAAATCGGACAGCGCCCACGTGCTGATCGACATGAGCCATGCCATCTACAACACCGAAGAGAAGGTGCTGTGGAGCCAGCTGCGCGTGGTGGACAACAAGACCATCGTGGGCTACCGCATGACCACCGGCTGGGCCAAGTTCAAGCCCATCTACTTCGCCATGCAGTTCTCCAAACCCTTCGACAAGTTCGGCATGGTGCGCGAGGACGAGAAACGCTACGGCCGCCCGGCCCGCACCAAAGCGGAAGGAGCCGCCGAAATCCTCACCCTGCCCGAGCTGCAGGGCCGTTCGCTGAAAGCCTTCGTCGATTTCAAAACGAATGAAGGCGAGCAGGTGCTGCTGAAGGTCGGCATATCCTTCGTGAGCCCGGAAGGCGCGATGAAGAACCTGAAGGCCGAGGTGCCGCACTGGGACTTCGACAAGGTGCGCGCCGATGCGAAGAAAAAATGGGTGGCGGAGCTGAACAAGTTCGACGTACAGGGCAGCGAAGAGAACAAGAAGATGTTCTACAGCTCCCTCTACCACACGGTGCTGGGCCCCGTGGTCTTCAACGACGTGGACGGCAAATACCGTGGCCTGGACCAGAACATCCACAGCACCAAGACCACCAACTACAGCATCTTCTCGCTGTGGGATACCTACCGCGCGCTGCATCCGCTGTTTACCTACACGCAGCCGGAGCGCGTGGGCGATATGGTGACGTCGATGCTGGCGCACTACCAGCAGAGCCCTGTCAACATGCTGCCGATCTGGAGCTTCCACGGCAACGAGACCGGCACCATGATCGGCTACCACGCCGTATCGGTGATCGCCGACGCCTACGCGAAAGGCATTCGCAACTACGATACGGCGCTGGCCTGGAAAGCCGTGACCGACACCGCCAACCGGCGCGACTTCGCGGGCCTGGACCACTACATCGACAAGGGCTGGGTGGCGCACGACAAGCAGAACGAAGCCGCCTCGAAGACTGCGGAATATGCCTACGACGACTACGCCATCGCCCAGCTGGCGAAGGCCATGGGCAAGCAGGCCGACTACCAGCACTACCTGAAGCGCTCGCAGAATTACCGCAACACCTTCGACACCCGCATCGGCTTCATGCGCGGCCGCAATGCGGACGGCAGCTGGGAAGAACCTTTCGACCCCGAGCTGGCGCAGAAGCGCAGCGCCTTCACCGAAGGCAGCTCGATGCAGTATTCCTGGTACGTGCCGCACGACGTGCCGGGCCTGATCGCCATCAAGGGCGGCAAGGACAAGTTCGTGCAGGGCCTGGACCACCTGTTCGACACGGAAGTCAGCAAGGACAAGATCAAGGAGCACGAAGACATCGCCGGCCTGGTGGGCCAGTACGTGGCGGGCAATGAGCCGAGCCACCACATCGCCTACCTGTACAACTACGCCGGCCAGCCATGGAAGACGCAGCAGCGCGTGCACCAGGTGATGGACGCCATGTATTTCGCGCGCCCCGACGGCCTGCCGGGCAACGACGACCTGGGCCAGATGTCGGCCTGGTATATCTTCAGCGCGCTTGGCTTCTATCCCGTCTCGCCGAACGACCAGGTGTATGCCATCGGCACACCGCGCCTGGACCGCGCGGTGCTGAAGCTGGCAGGCGGCAAGCGCTTCACGATGGTGGCGCACGGCCTGAGCGCCAAGGCTTTCTACGTGGACCGCATGCTCCTGAACGGCAAGCCCCTGAAGCAGCCTTTCCTGCACCACCGCGATATCGCGGCGGGTGGCACGCTGGAATTCTTCATGCGCGATACGCCGCGCACGGAGGGCAACTGAGATGCGCCGACTCATGCCCCTGCTCTTTGCCCTGGGCGCCGCACTGCCAGCCGCGGCGCAGCCAAGCCGGCCGGGCGACTTCGACTATTACATCCTGTCCCTGAGCTGGTCGCCGGACTATTGCGCGAGCCGCGGCGACAGCGACCCGGCGCAATGCGCGGCCGGCAGGCGGCTGGGCTTCGTGCTGCACGGCCTGTGGCCGCAGTACGATTACAAGAAATTCCCGTCCAACTGCTCGGAGGAGAAGCTGCCGGATGCGCTGCGCAAACGCTACGCCGGCATGTACCCCTCGCCCAAGCTGATCGGGCATGAATGGGAAAAACACGGCACCTGCTCCGGCCTCGGTCCGGAAGGCTACCTGGCGCTGTCGGCAAAACTGCATGATGGACTCAAGATTCCGGCGCCCTACCAGCGGCCGGTGAAACCGCTGCGGGTCGATACCGCAGGCCTCGTGCAGGCCTTCCAGGCGGCCAATCCGGGTATGCAGCCGAGCTCGGTATTGCCCTTCTGCAGCGGCAGCGGCCGCTTCCTGCGTGAACTGCGTGTCTGCTATGCGCGCGACGGCAGTTCGCGCAGCTGCAGCTCGCCTGAAGTGCGCCGCTCGCGAAAAAGCTGTGGTCAGGAAACTTTCTTACTTCAAAGTGTGCGCTAATTAATATTCGAGGTTTGTAGCGCGGGCATTTCCGCTAAAATCCTGTGTATGACAAAACCGGCGCCCATCCTCGACCTGAGCAGTTGTGAACAGGAACCGATCAGGACTCCAGGCAGCGTGCAGCCGCACGGTTTTGTGCTCTCGCTTACGCCGCAACTAAAAGTAGTCCAGGCCAGCAACAATGTTTTACAGCACCTGGATCAGGCGGTCCCGGCGCTGCTGGGCCAGCCGCTGGCGGCACTGGTCGGTGAAGAAGCGATGCGCGCGCTGGCGGGCGAAATCACGCCGGAAAAACTAAGCTCCCGCCCGGTATTTGCCGCGACGGTGGCACTGGCCAGCGGCCGGCATTACGACGTGCTCGCACACAGCTACGACGGGCTGCTGATGCTGGAGTTCGAGGCAGTCACGCACTCGGCGGCGGACTTCCGCCACCTCTACCCGCTGGTCGCCCGCTTCCTGCAATCCCTGGACGATGCCGACTCGGTGCAGCAGATGTGCGCGGCGGCGGCGGTGCAAGTCCACCAGGCGACCGGCTTCGGCCGGGTACTGGTGTATTCCTTCGACGCCGAGGGCAATGGCCACGTTCTGGCCGAAAGCAACGACGGCAGCCTGCCGTCCTGCCTGGGCCAGTACTTCCCTGCTTCCGACATTCCGCGCCAGGCGCGCGAACTGTATCTGCTGAACCGCATCCGCCTGATTCCCGATGCGAACTACGAGGCTGCGCGGCTGGAGCCCGCGCTGAATCCGCTGACCGGCAAGCCGAACGACCTGTCCTTTGCCGCGCTGCGCAGCGTATCGCCCATCCACCTCCAGTACATGCGGAATATGGGCACCATGGCTTCGATGTCGGTATCGCTTGTGGTGAAGGGACGCTTGTGGGGCCTGATCTCCTGCCACAATGCGAAGCCCTGCCATATCCCGTTCGAGAAGCGCAGCGCCTGTGAGCAGCTGGGACAGATTCTTGCGCTGCGGGTGGAAAGCCGCGAGGATGCGGACGACCTGAAATTCCGGCTCGAGGCGCGGCGCGTGATGGTATCCGTGCTGGCCGGCCTGACCAAGGGACCGGACTTCATCGACAATATGAGCGGCGTTTTCCCGCAGCTGCTGCAGTTCGCGCGCGCCGGCGGCGGCGCCATTTTCCTCGATGAACAGGTTCGCCTCTATGGGGACACTCCGCCGGAAGATTTCGTGCGTCCCCTGGTGTCATGGCTGGAGCAGCATGCCCATGAAGACCTTTTCCATACCGACCGCCTGAGCGAAGTTTACCCTCCCGCGGCCGAATGGCTGCATAACGCCAGCGGCCTGATGGCGATGCCGATTTCGCGTATCCACAAGCATTACCTGCTGTGGTTCCGGCCGGAGCTGGTGCAGAACATCGACTGGGCCGGCAATCCTCACGCCAAGGCGGCGGCGCCGGGCGAGCCGCTGCAGCTCAGCCCCCGCACCAGCTTTGCCTCCTGGCGCGAAACCATTCATGGCGCCAGCCAGCCCTGGCATCCCGGCGAGATCGAAATGGCGCTGGAATTCCGTACCGCGCTGCTGGGCATCGCGCTGGAGCGCGCCGAGCAGATGGCGGAACTGGCCGAAGAGCTGGGCCGCGCCAACAAGGAACTGGAAGCATTCTCGTATTCGGTGTCGCACGACCTGCGCGCGCCGCTGCGCCATATCGTGGGCTTCAGCGACCTGCTGATGGAGGCCGATTCCGCGGCCACGCCGGAGAAGCGCCAGCGCTTCCTCAAAAATATCAAGGAATCCGCGCGGCTGGCGGGCAAGCTGGTGGACGACCTGCTCAGCTTTTCGCAGATGGGGCGTGCCTCGCTGCGCCCGGTGCAGGTGAATATGCGCGAGCTGGTGCAGGGCTGCGTCGAGAAGCTGGCGCTCGACAGCGGCCAGCGCAATGTGCAATGGCAGGTGGGCGAACTGCCCGTGGTGCATGCCGATCCGGCGTTCCTGCACCTGGCCGTGTTCAACCTGCTCTCGAATGCCCTCAAATTCACGGCGCCGAGGGACCCGGCCATCATCCGCGTCAGCGCCGTACACCGCGGCGGCGAGCAGATATTCAGCGTGGCCGACAACGGCGTCGGCTTCAATATGGATTATGTGCACAAGCTGTTCGGCGTGTTCCAGCGCCTGCACCGCATGGAAGATTTCCAGGGCACCGGCATCGGCCTGGCCAATGTGCGCCGCATCGTCGAGCGCCATGGCGGCCGGGTCTGGGCCGAATCGCATCCCGACCAGGGAGCGGTGTTCTATTTCAGTATTCCCGATGTGCTGCCACCTGTTTAAGAAGGATAGAAATGTTAAAGCCAATTCTGCTCGTTGAAGATAATCCCAACGACCTGGAACTGACTCTTGTCGCCCTGGAGAAAAGCCAGCTCGCCAATGAAGTAATCGTGGTCCGCGACGGCGCCGAGGCGCTGGACTACCTGCATTGCCGCGGCGAATACGCGCGCCGGCAAAAAGGCAATCCCGCGGTCATCCTGCTGGACCTGAAGCTGCCGAAGGTAGACGGCCTGGAAGTGCTGCGCGAAGTCCGTGCAACGCAGGAGCTGCGCTCGCTGCCGGTAGTGATGCTCACCTCCTCCCGCGAAGAGCAGGACCTGGTGCGCAGCTATGAACTGGGCGTGAATGCCTATGTGGTGAAACCGGTGGACTTCAAGGAATTCGTGCGCGCGATTTCGGACCTGGGCATCTTCTGGGCGGTACTGAACGAACCGCCTCCAGGTTCGCAGCGCTACGTGCGCCCCAACTAAGCGGCCTTGCTGCGGCGGCGCATCAGGTGCCGGATGCGCGCGCTGAGCACATCGGCGTTATAGGGTTTATGCAGCAGGCTGATGGAAGGATCCAGCTTGCCCTGGTGTACCAGCACCCCTTCCGCATACCCAGACGTGAACAGCACCTGCGCCTCCGGGTATTTGCGGCGCAGCTGTTCCGCCAGTTCCAGGCTGCTGGTCTTGCCCGGCATGATCACATCGGTAAACAGCAGGTCAATCGGCGGCGCATTTTCCATCACCGCCAGCGCGTGGTCGGCGTCGCGCGCTTCCAGGATGCGGTAGCCCAGCGCCGACAGCAGTTCCGACGTGGCGCTGCGCACATCCTCCTCGTCCTCCACCACCAGTATGGTTTCCACGCCGCCGTACAGCGCGCTGCTGCCCGGCTCCTCTTCCGGCACCGGTTCGGCCGCGCAGCGGCGCAGGAAGATGCGGACGCTGGTGCCCTGGCCCGGCACGCTGTTCAGCACGATCTCGCCGCCGGACTGCTTGACGAAGCCATAGGCCATCGACAGGCCGAGGCCCGTGCCCTGGCCGGTGGGCTTGGTGGTGAAGAAGGGTTCGAAGGCGCGCTGCAGCACGTCCTGCGGCATGCCCTTGCCGGTATCGGCCACTTCCAGCATCACATACTCGCCTTCGCCGACTTCACGCAGTTCCGGCGCACCGGCGCAGCAATTGGCGGCGCGGATGGTCAGCTTGCCGCCGCCCGGCATGGCGTCACGCGCGTTGATGACGAGGTTCAGCACAACATTGTGCAACTGGCTGGGGTCGACCGCCACATTCCACAGGCCGGGCGCGATATCGGTGACGATTTCGGCCTGCGGGCCCAGCACCCGGCGCAGCATGTCGTACATCTCGCCCAGCACTGTGCCGGGATCGATCACCACGGCCTGCAGCGGCTGGCGGCGCGCGAAGGCCAGCAGGTGGGCCGCCAGCCGCGCGCCGCGCTCCACGCCGGCCAGCGCCGTATCGATGCGCGCGCGGGCGCTTTCGCTGACGCCGCCGATCAGTTTCAGCAGCTGCAGGTTGCCGCCTATGATCTGCAGCACATTATTGAAATCGTGGGCCACGCCGCCGGTCAGCTGGCCGATGGCTTCCATCTTCTGCGCCTGGTGCAGGGCCGCCTGGCTCACGCGCAGCTCTTCCTGGCTGCGCGCCAGCGATTCGAAGGCATCGTCGCGCTGGCGCCGCGCGATATAGGCGTCGCTGTGATAGCGCACGCGGGCTGCCAGTTCGCGCGGATCCGGCCACTTCACGAGGTAATCGTTTGCGCCGGCGGCGAAAGCCTGGACCTTGATGTCCGCGCTGTCTTCAGAGGACAGCAGGATGATGGGGAGGTGTTCGGTGCGCGCGTCGCCGCGCAGCAGGCGCACCACGGCAAAGCCGTCGGTGCCGGGCATGCGCAGGTCCACCAGCACCACCGTTGCCTGGCATTCGACGGCCAGCTCCACGGCGCGCTCGGAGCAGGAGTTGTAGCACAGCGCGATTTCGGCATCGCCATCGAGGCTGTGGCGGATATAGTCCTGCGCGAGTGCTTCGTCGTCGATCAGCAGTACAGAACAATGGCTGGATTGCATAGAACTGGTCAGCACGGCAAAAAGGTGAATATAAGCAAGTTTGCATTCTAACTTAGTCGACCTCGAAAAAGCGCCCAATGGTTTCAACCGTGCGCGACGCGTCTGTAACAGAACTGATACAGCGTCTTGCTCAGCATTTAAGCAGTTCGCCGTGCGCATCGCAGTCCGCGCCCCTGCCACAGCTGGCCGGCGCCGGTGCGGCCTGTTTCTTGCATGGTTGATCTCCGCCCTTAACCGCAATGGAGGAGACGACATGAAATCCCTGATTCTCGCCCTGGTGCTGGCCGTATGCGGCGCCCCCGTGCTGGCGGACAGCTACAGCGCCACGCTGACCGGTGCGCAGGAAGCCACGCCGAACGCCTCGCCTGCCATCGGCGCCGCAATTGTCACATTCGATGTAACAAGCCATACGCTGACCGTGGGGACGGTGTTCACCGACCTGCTCGGAACTGTGACAGCCGCACACATCCATTGCTGCGTCGCGCCACCCGCTACGGCGGGCGTGGCCACCATGGTGCCGACCTTCACCGGCTTCCCTTCCGGGGTAAGCGAAGGCACTTACCTGATGAGCTTTGACACCTCGCTGGCCTCGACCTGGAATGCCACGTTCATCGCCAACAACGGCGGCACCACGGCAGGTGCGGAAGCCGCCCTGCTGGCCGGGCTGGACGCCGGCATGGCCTATCTCAACATCCACACCACACTCTACCCCGGAGGCGAAATCCGCGGCTTCCTGGCGCCTGCGCCCGTGCCGGAACCGGCAAGCGCCATGATGCTGCTGCTGGGCGTGCCCCTCGCCATCGGCATTGCGCGGCGGCGCCGGACGTAAAAAAAGGGGCCTAAGCCCCTTTGCTTACTTGCCGCTGAGCAGCATTTCGTTCATGCGCTTGACGAAGGAGGCCGGGTCGCTCAGCGATCCGCCTTCGGCCAGCAAGGCCTGGTCGAACAGGATGTGCGACCAGTCGGCGAATTTGACACTGTCCGGGCCTTCGTACTTCAGGCGGGTGACGAGCGGGTGATTCGGGTTGATTTCCAGAATCGGCTTGGACTCCGGCGCGTTCTGGCCGGCCGCTTTCAGCATGCGCAGCAGGTTGCCGGACAGCTCGTGCTCGTCCGCCACCAGGCAGGCCGGCGAATCGGTCAGGCGGAAGGTGACGCGCACGTCCTTGGCCTTGTCGGCCAGCGACTCCTTCATCTTCGCAACCAGGTCCTTGTACTGGGTCTCGGTCTCTTCGTGCTCCTTCTTCTCGGCTTCGTCTTCCAGCTTGCCGAGATCGAGGCCCCCCTTCGCCACCGACACCAGTTCCTTGCCTTCGAACTCGGTCAGGAAGGACAGCATCCACTCGTCCACGCGGTCCGTCAGCAGCAGCACTTCAACGCCCTTCTTGCGGAAGATTTCGAGGTGCGGGCTGTTTTTCGCCGCCGTGTAGCTGTCGGCGGTGACGTAGTAGATCTTGTCCTGGCCTTCCTTCATGCGGCCCACGTAGTCTTCCAGCGACACGGTCTGGGCGTCGGAATCGCCATGGGTGGAAGCGAAGCGCAGCAGCTTGGCCAGGCGGTCCTTGTTGGCCGCGTCTTCGCCGATGCCCTCTTTCAGCACCTGGCCGAATTCGGTCCAGAAGGTGGCGTACTTGTCATTTTTCTCCTGCTCATCCGCATTCGCCAGTTCTTCCAGCATGCCCAGCACGCGCTTGGTGGAACCTTCGCGGATCGCTTTCACGTCGCGCGATTCCTGCAGGATTTCACGCGACACGTTCAGCGGCAGGTCGGCCGAGTCGATCACGCCTTTGACGAAACGCAGGTAGGTCGGCATCAGCTGCTCGGCATCGTCCATGATGAAGACGCGCTTCACATAGAGCTTGATACCGCCGCGCTTGTTGCGGTCCCACAGGTCGAACGGCGCCTTGGCCGGGATGTACAGCAGCTGGGTATATTCGCTGCGGCCTTCCACCCGGTTGTGGGTGTAGGTCAGCGGCGACTGGAAGTCGTGCGATACGTGCTTGTAGAACTCGTCGTACTGCTCAGGCGTGATGTCGCTCTTGCTGCGGGCCCACAGGGCGCTGGCCTGGTTGATGGTTTCCTGCTCGTCCTTGAGCGCCATCTCCTTCTTCTCTTCGTCCCATTCTTCCTTCTGCATCTGGATCGGCAGCGAGATATGGTCAGAGTATTTGCGGATGATGGACTTCAGCTTCCACGACGACAGCAGCTCATCCTCGCCTTCGCGCAGGTGCAGGATGATGTCGGTGCCGCGCGAGGTCTTCTCGATCTGCTCGATGCTGTAATCGCCCTCGCCGGCCGATTCCCAGCGCACGCCGTCCTTGGCATCCAGGCCGGCGCGGCGCGATTCCACGGTGATCTTGTCGGCCACGATGAAGCCGGAATAGAAGCCCACGCCAAACTGGCCGATCAGGGCCGCGTCCTTCTGCTGGTCGCCGGACAGCTTGCCGAAGAATTCCTTGGTGCCCGACTTGGCGATGGTGCCCAGGTGGGCAATGGCTTCGTCGCGGCTCATGCCGATGCCGTTGTCCGAAATGGTGATGGTGCGCGCGGCCTTGTCGAAACTGACCTTGATTTTCAGCTCGTGGTCGTTGCCGTACAGCGCGTCATTGTTGATCGCTTCGAAGCGCAGCTTGTCGGCTGCATCCGAGGCATTCGAAATCAGTTCGCGCAGGAAGATCTCCTTGTTCGAATACAGGGAGTGGATCATCAGCTGCAGCAGTTGTTTCACTTCCGCCTGGAAGCCCAGGGTTTCTTTGTGATCGCCCATTGTTATCCTCTATAGTTTTATAAGGTTGGTCGGATTCGCGCAATCTGGGGGCGTTCCGGGGGATTTCAAGAGCTTTTTGACAGCATCTCCCGTTCCAGGAAGCGCCACACGGCCGGATCCTGCATGGCGGCCACGTTCAGGCGCATGAAGGTGGATGGCAGCTGGCTGGGCGAAAACAGGCTGCCCGGCGCCAGCAGCATGCCTTCGGCCATGGCCCGCTCGGCCATGACATTGGTGTCCCGCCCCGTATCGGCCCACACGAACATGCCGGCCGAGGGCTGGCTGGCCAGGCGCAGGCCAATCCGCTCCATCTGGCGCATGGTGCGGTCGCGCACCGCGTCGATACGGCCGCGCATGCGCTCCGCGTGCTTGCGGTACAGGCCTTCGGACAGGATGTTGTACGCCACCCGTTCGCCGATGTCGCTGCTGGTGAGGGTCTGCAGCATCTTGCGGTCGGCCAGGCGCTGCGCCAGCTCCGGCGCCGCCGCGATATAGCCGACGCGCAGGTTGGCCGCCATGGTCTTCGAAAAGCCGCTCAGGTAGATCACCCGCTTCAGCTGGTCCAGCGCCGCGAGGCGCACCGCAGGCTGGGCGCCCGGATGCAGGTCGCAGTAGATATCGTCTTCCACCACCGTAAAGTCATGCTCCTCCGCGATGCGCAGCACCTGGAAGGCTTTGGCCGCCGAAATCGAGGTGGAGGTGGGATTGTGCAGGATGGAGTTGATGACATAGAGCTTGGGCTTGTGCAGCGCCGCCATCTCGGCCAGGCGGGCGATATCCGGCCCGTCCGCCTGGCGCGGAATGCCGATGACTTTCGCGCCCAGTGCCGTAAACGAGCCGAACATCAGGAACCAGGCGGGATCGTCCACGAAAATCGTATCGCCGGGGCGCAGGAATTCACGCGCCACCAGGTCCAGCGCCTGCGTCACGCCCACCGTGGTCACGAACTGCTCCGGCGTGGCGCCGATGTCGATGGCGGCCAGCTTGTGCTGCAGCTGCTGGCGCAGCGGCAGGAAGCCCTGCGGCTGGCCGTAGTTCAGCAAGGTGGCGGGATGCTGGCGGCTCACATTGCGCAAGGCATTGGCAATGGCGCCGCCATCCAGCCAGTCGGTCGGCAGCACGCCGGCGCCGGGCATATGCTGGTAGGGCAGCTGGCGGAACATATTCCGCACCAGCCAGACCACGTCCATCTGCTGCGGCGGCGCTTCGGCGGCGACGGCCCGCGGGGCGTTGATGGGCGCCCGGTCGCGGATAAAGAAGCCGGCGCCGCGGCGCGATTCCAGGTAGCCGCGCGCTACCAGCTTGTCATAGGCCGCCACCACCGTGAAAGGACTTACCGCGTGGCTCGCGGCAAAGCGCCGGATCGAGGGCATGCGGCTGCCGCTGCGCAGCACCCGGTCGTCGATGCGCGCGGCGACGCTGCGCACGATCTGGTCGATCAGCGATTCGCCCGCGTCGCGCGACAGCAGGGCCAGGGGCATGGCGAGTGTACTGGTCATTTTACCGTCACAGTATGTCGAATGATATGGAAAAGTGTATAGGCACTGTACTGGTTAATTATTCTACGATACACCTTGTCTGCCACCAAATCAAAGAGAAGATCATGCCGCCCCAAGCCCGCCCCCTGTCTACCGCCCCGCTCCGCCTGCCGGACGAAACCATGGGCATGCTGCTGGGGCTGATCGGGGTCGCGATTTTCAGCCTCACCCTGCCCTTCACCCGCATGGCAGTGGCGGAACTGCATCCGCTCTTCGTGGCCATGGGCCGCGCCGTGATCGCCGCCATCCTGGCCGGCATCTGGCTGTACTGGAAAGGCGCGCCGCTGCCGAAACGCGGCGACCTGCCGGCGCTGGCCGCCGTGGCGGGCGGCTGCGTGATCGGCTTCCCGCTGCTGACCTCGATTGCCATGCAGTGGGTACCGGCTTCGCACGGCGCGGTACTGGTCGGCATTCTGCCGCTGGCGACGGCCATGTTTTCCGCGCTGCGCGGCCAGGAAAAGCCCTCGGCCGGCTTCTGGGCGGTGGCCGCGCTCGGCACGGCACTGGTGATTGTGTTTGCGCTGCGCCAGAACAGCGGCAGCCTGCACCTGGCCGACATCGCCATCCTGGCGGCGGGCCTGCTGGCATCGTTCGGCTATGCGGAAGGCGCCCGCCTGTCGAAATCGCTGGGCGGCGAGCAGACCATCAGCTGGGCGCTGCTGCTGTCGCTGCCCGTGGTGCTGCCGCTGACCGCATGGCAGTGGCGGGCCGATCCGGCGGCCGTGGCGCAGGCCAGCGGCCAGGCCTGGATGGCGTTTGCCTACACCTGCGTGTTCTCGATGTTCCTCGGTTTCTTCTTCTGGTACCGCGGCATGGTGCGCGGCGGCGTAGCGCGGGTGGGCCAGGTGCAGCTGGTGCAGCCCTTCCTTACCCTGCTGGGCGCGGCCCTGCTGCTGGGCGAGCCGCTGCAGGGCGAGCACATGCTGTTTGCGCTGGGCGTGATTGCAACGGTCGGCCTTGGCCGCCGCATGCAGATCCGCCGCTGATACAATATCGGTCTTCGCCTCATTTTTTGGAATCCGAACATGTCCGTCTACGAAAAACTGAAGTCGCTCGATATCACCCTGGCCCCTCCTGCCGCCCCGGTCGCTGCCTACGTCATGTACGTGCAGACCGGCAACCTGGTCTTCATCTCCGGCCACATCGCCAAGAAGCCGGACGGCACCCCATGGGTAGGCCAGCTGGGCAAGAATATCGACACGGCCGAAGGCCAGAAGGCGGCCCGCGCCATCGCCATCGACCTGATGGGCACGCTGCAGGAAGCCGTTGGCGGCGACCTGACCCGCGTGAAACGCATCGTCAAGGTCATGTCGCTGGTGAATTCCACCCCGGACTACACCGAGCAGCACCTGGTAACGAACGGCTGCTCCGAGCTGCTGGGCGAAGTGTTCGGCGACGCCGGCAAGCACGCCCGCTCCGCCTTCGGCGTGGCGCAGATTCCGCGCGGCGCCTGCGTTGAAATTGAACTGATCGCTGAAGTAGCTTAATTTGGAATTGCGGGCGGCGCTTACCCGGCGCCGCTCTTTAAAAGGCCCGCCACAAGCGCGCTTGTTCCCCCACCTCCGAGAGAATGGTATGAAAATCGAAAACCCGAACCCGATCCAGTGGCGCTTCTCCGAACGCGCTGCCCAGCTGCAAAGCTCTTTCATCCGCGAGATCCTGAAGATCACGCAGCAGCCTGAAATCATCTCCTTCGCCGGCGGCCTGCCTTCGCCGGCCACCTTCCCGGTCGATGTGATGAAAGCGGCGTTCGACAAGGTACTGAGCGCCAACGGCAAGACCGCGCTGCAGTATGGCCCGACCGACGGCTACCTGCCGCTGCGTCAATGGGTGGCCGATTCCCTCTCCGGCAATGGCGCGAAGATTGCGCCGGAACAAGTGCTGATGACCTCCGGCTCGCAGCAGGCGCTGGACCTGCTGGGCAAGGTGCTGATCGACGAGGGCAGCAAGGTGCTGGTGGAAACGCCAAGCTACCTGGGCGCCCTGCAGGCCTTCTCGGTGTACCGTCCGCAGTTCGCTTCGGTGCAGACCGATGACGACGGCCTGGTGCCGTCCTCGCTGGACGCCGTGGCCGAAGGCGCGCGCCTGCTGTACGCGCTGCCGAACTTCCAGAACCCGACCGGCCGTTCGCTGTCCGTGGCGCGCCGCCAGGAACTGGTGGAAACCTGCGCCCGTCTGGGCCTGCCGCTGATCGAGGACGATCCTTACGGCTCGCTGAGCTACAAGGGCGACCCGATGCCGAAGATGCTGAACATGAATCCGGACGGCGTAATCTATATGGGCTCCTTCTCCAAGGTGCTGACGCCGGGTATCCGCCTCGGCTACGTGGTGGCGCCGCTGCCGCTGGTGCGCCGCCTGGAACTGGCCAAACAGGCCACCGACCTGCACACCGCGCAGCTGACCCAGATGGTGGTGCACGAAGTGGTGAAGGACGGCTTCCTGGACCAGCACATTCCGACCATCCGCCAGCTGTACGGCAACCAGTGCCAGGTGATGCTGGACGCGATGGCCGAACACTTCCCTGCCAGCGCCAGCTGGACCAAGCCGGAAGGCGGGATGTTCATCTGGGTGACGCTGCCGAAGCACATCAACGCCATGGAGCTGCTGGACGAAGCGATCCAGAACAAGGTGGCTTTCGTGCCGGGCGCGCCGTTCTACGCCAACGAACCGGAAACCAACACCCTGCGCCTGTCCTTCGTGACCGTGCCGCCGGAGCGTATTCGCCAGGGCATCGAAATCCTCGGCAAGCTGATCAAGGCGCGCCTCTGATTTGCGCGGCTAATTCGCTTCATTGCTGAAAAAAACGGCGGCCACGGGCCGCCGTTTTTTATGGGCACACGATTGCGTGACCGCTACCAGAGCAAGATTGCCACACGGAAATTCAAATGTGTCGCAGGAAATTAAAATTTGGCGTATTGTCCTAAAAACTTTCCCGATTTCACTATTTATTCCGTTGACGCAGGCGTATGATCTTCCCGGTAGTCAACTTGCACAGGACAACATGAATCTCGGTAGCACCCGTTACGCTCCCCGGCGCGACGCCGCGATCCTGATCGTGGACGATGCCCCGGACAACCTGAGCGCCCTGCGAAAGCTGATGGTCGAACAAGGCTATCAGACTTTTGTGGCGAACTCGGGGGAGCGCGCGCTGCAACTGGCGCGGCGGGTGCATCCCGACCTGATCCTGCTCGACGTGGTGATGCCTGGCATCGACGGCTTCGAAACCTGCCGCCAGCTGAAGGCGCATCCGGTCACGCAGCGCATTCCGGTGGTGTTCATGAGCGCCCGCACCGAGACCGAAGACGTGGTGGCCGGCTTTGACCTGGGCGCCGTCGATTACATCACCAAGCCGCTGCGCATGGCCGAAGTGTGCGCCCGCGTGCGCACCCAGCTGCAGATCCGCGCCAGCTCGGAAACGCAGCAGGAACAGGCCGAGCGCCTGCGCACCATCGTCAATAATATGGCGGAGGGCCTGATGATCATCGAGGCCAATGGGCGCATCCAGTTCACCAATCCGGCCTGCGACGGCTACCTGGGGTACGACGCCCACGAGCTGGCGGGCAAATACATCTCCGAGATGCTGAATCCCCTGGTAGCGCAGGAATACCTGGAATATTTTGCGCGCTACGCGGCCAATCCGGAGACGGCGCACAGCCATGGCACGCGCGAAGTCATCATCCGCCACAAGCTGGGCACCTCGGTCTGCATGGACCTGACGCTGACGCCGATGTTCCTGCGCCAGCCGCTGTTCATCGGCCTGCTGCACGACATCACGCACCACAAGCTGTCGGAAGATGCGCTGCAGCGCGCCGCCATGGTGGATCCGCTGACCAAGATCGCCAACCGCCGCCACTTCGACAGCTTCCTGGAGAAGGAATGGCAGCGCGCCATCCGCACCGGTTCGCCGCTGTCGCTGGTGGTGCTGGATGTGGACCACTTCAAGCTGTACAACGACACGCTGGGCCATGCGGCGGGCGACGTCTGCCTGCAGGAAGTGGCGCAGGCCATCAGCTCGCACGCCCTGCGCGTGACCGACATCGCGGCGCGCTACGGCGGCGAGGAATTCGTGCTGCTGTTCGCGGAAACGGATGCCGAAGCGGCCACCATGCTGGCCGAATCGGTGCGCGCCCACGTCGAAGGGCTGCAACTGCCGCATCCGCGCTCCCTGACCTCGGCCTGGATCACGGTCAGCATCGGGGTGGCGACCATCGTCCCAAGCCAGCTCGATAACATCGAAACGCTGTTCGTGGCCGCCGACCGCGCCATGTACGTGGCCAAGGAAGAAGGCCGCAACCAGGTCCGCGTCACCCGCCCCGGCAGCGCCGCCATGGACGCCATCAAGGCCGTCATCTCGACCTGATCCCACTGCTGAGCCCGCAACCTGACACCATGGGGTCTGGCCCCATGGTGTCAGGTTGCGGGCTCAGCTGGTTTGCGGGTAGCCGGTGATGTCGGCGATGTCTTCGTACATCGGCTGCAGGCGTTTGTACATTTTCAGGTAGACGCGGCGATAGAGTTCATCGTAGGTTTTGCGGTGCGCCGGGTCGGGTGTGAAGACGCGGCCCTGCCGGGTCATGGCCTGGATCGCGGCGCTGAAGTCCGGGTAGGCCCCAATGCCCACTGCGCCCGCGATGGCCGCGCCCAGGCCCGACGCTTCATACACATGGGCGCGCGCCGCGGGCAAGCCGAAGATGTCCGCCGTGAGCTGCATTGCCGCATCGCTTTGCGAGCCGCCGCCCGCAACACGCAGTTCCGTAATCCTGGTGCCGCTGCGCTGTTCGATGCGCTCCCTGCCCTCGCGCAGCGCATAGGCCAGGCCCTCCAGGATCGCGCGGTACATATGGGCGCGCGTATGCACATCGCCAAAGCCGATCATCGCGCCCTTCGCCTCCGGCCCCGGAACGCGCACGCCCGGACTCCAGTAGGGCTGCAGCATCAGGCCCATGGAGCCGGGCGGCACGGCATTCACAAGCTGGTCGAACAGCGCTTCGGCGCTCATCCCCCGCGTCTGCGCAGCCGCCTGTTCGCGGTCGCCGAACTGCTCCTTGAACCAGTTGACCATCCAGTAGCCGCGGAAAATCTGCACCTCGGTGTTGTACGCGCCCGGGATGGCGGCGGGATATGGCGGTATGAAGGGCGTCACTTCAAGGTATTTGCATGTGGTGGTATTGATGGTGGCCGTGGTGCCGTAGCTCAGGCAGCCGATATGCGGCGCCAGGCCGCCGATGCCGATGACCTCGCAGGCCTTGTCGGCTGCGGCGGCAATCAGCGGCAGGCCTTGCGGAATACCGGTGGCTAGCGCCGCTTCCGGCGTAATGCTGCCGATGACGCTGCCCGCCTGCACCAGGTCCGGCAGCATGGCGGGCTTGATGTGCAGTGCCTGCCATTTCCAGTCGCGGCGGCCCGCCCAGCGGTGCTTCTTATAGTCGAAAGGCAGGTAGGCCACCTGGGAACCCACCGAGTCGGCATAACGCCCGCTGAGGCGAAAGTTCAGGAAGCCGGACAGCAACAGGAACTTGTGCGTGCGCTGCCAGATATCCGGCTGCTCGTTGGCGATCCAGTTGATCTCGGCCTCGCGCTGGAAGTAGCGTATGGTGCCGTCCACGCGCGCCAGCCTGAAAGCCGCCTTCCACAGGGGCCCAAGCGGGGGCAACTGCTCCGTGCGCCGCTGGTCCAGCCATGTGATGGCGGGCCGCAGCGGCAGTCCCTTGCCATCGACGTTGATGACCGTGCCGCGCTGCGTGGTGACAGCCACGGCGCGCACCCGCTCCCGCACGGCGCCCGGCATCGCCCACAGCTGCCGGCAGGCCTCGCATACCGCCTCCCAGTAGCCCTCCGCGCTGTGCTCCGCCCAGCCGGGATAGTCGGAATAATAGGCCTGCAAATGCACCTGCGCCTTGGCGACCAGCTGTCCCTGCAGGTCGAACAGCAGGGCGCGGACGCTCTGCGTCCCATTGTCAATGGAGAGGATGTAGTCGTCGGCCATATGTCTCGTCTAGTCTCGCTCTGATGGCAAGCTGTAATGTGCCTTGCATAATGCCAGATAAGCGGCCTGCTCGGCAGCCCAGCGCTGGTCGTCCCAGCCCAGCTCGTGCTGACAGATTTCACGCACGCGCTGCAAAATTGCAGCGCCGCCTTCGGGCAACAGGATGCCGAGGCGGGTGCGGCGCAACAGCAGGTCTTCCAGGTGCTGCACCGATTCATGCCGCGCCGCCCAGCGCAGCTCCGCCCATGCAGTGCTGGTGGCGCCGATGGTTTCCAGTTCGCCGTCCTGCGCCGCATCGAGCAGGGCCTGGGCGTCTGCGCCATAGCGGCCCTGCAGGCGCCGCGCCAGTCCCTGCGCCAGCTGCATCCCGCGGCGCAAGGGAGGTACCGGCGCGAAGATCGGCTGCCGCTTCCGGCTTTGCCGCCAGCCCGGCAGCGCGGGACGCGCGGCGCGCAAAGCGTCCAGTGCGATGCTGCGGAAGGTGGTCAGCTTGCCGCCGGTGACGGTCAGCATGCCGTCTTCCAGCCACAGTGCATGGTCGCGCGCCTCCTTCGACGGATCGGCCTGGCCGGTATCGATGACCGGACGCACGCCTGCATAGGCGGCAATGATGTCGCCGGCCACAATCCCCTGCTCCGGGAACTGCCAGTGCAAGGCCGCGAGCAGGTAGTCGAGTTCCTGCTGCGTGATGGCCGGTTCCTGCTGCAAACCTGCCTTGTGATCGACATCCGTTGTGCCGACCAGGGTGACGCCCTCCCAGGGATAAGCGAAGACCGGACGCCCGTCCTGCGGATGCATCAGGCTCACGGCCTGCGCCAGCGGCAGCCGCCAGGAAGGCAGCACCACATGGCTGCCGCGCAGCGGCCGCAGGCGCGGCGCCGCACCGTTTGCCTGCTTGCGCAGCTGGTCGGCCCAGGCGCCGGTGGCGTTGACCGTCAGCCTGGCGCGCACCGCATGCTGCGCGCCGGTGATGCGGTCGCCGAGCAACGCTCCGCTGACACGCGCCCCGTCACGCTGGAGGCTATCGACGCCGAGATAGTTGATGGCGACGCCGCCGCACTGCCGCGCCTCCTGCAGCACACGCAGCACCAGCCGCGCATCGTCGGTCTGTGCGTCGCTGTAGCAGATGCCGCCGCGCAGGCCGTCGCGCCGGATATGGGGCGCCATCGCGGTGAATTCGTCCAGCTGGTGGTAATGGCGTGCGCGCTGCCCGGCCATGCGGTCGTAGATGGCAAGACCCAGCAGCATCGATGCCCTGCCCGGCTTGCGCCCCTCGTAGTCGCCAAAGGCAAAACCCTGCGGTTCCACCAGTCCCGCCGCCTCGCGCAGCAGCGCTTCGCGCTCCCGGACGGATTCGTGCGTCAGCCGGAACTGCCCCTGCTTCAGGTAGCGCAAGCCGCCGTGCACCAGCTTCGAGGAGCGGCTCGACGTCCCCCAGGCAAAGTCGCGCTGCTCCACCAGCAAGGCCTGCAGGCCGCGCCGTGCCGCTTCCAGCAGAATGCCCGCGCCGGTAATGCCGCCGCCGACGATCAGCAGGTCCCATTCACGGCCGTGCACTTCTGCCATGCCGCTGCGCGTATTCATCTGCCGTCTCCCAGCAATTTACCGGGATTCATCAGGCGTTCGGGATCGAAGTGGCGGAACAGGGCCTGCATGGCCGCCACGCCTTCCGCGCCCTTCTCCGCCTCCAGATAAGGCGCGTGATCCGAACCCACGCCGTGCTGGTGGCTGATGGTTCCTCCATTCTCCACGATCGCCAGGCTGACGGCATGTTTCATCGCCCGCCAGCGCGCCAGATCCTGTTCGAAATTACCGGCCAGCCGGAAGATGAAGGTGGTATAGACGCTCGCCCCCTGGGCATACACATGCGACAGGTGGGTGTAGCAGTGAACCCGTTCGCCCTGTGCAGCCAGGGCCTCGCGGCCCGCAGCCTCCACTGCGCGCATCATGGTGCTGACGCGCGGCCAGTCGGCAGCTGTTTCAACCGTGTCGATGGCGTAGCCATGTATCCACGCAGTGTTACGCAGGTAAACGTTGCGAAAACGCCCGTGCTGCCATTTTTCGCCCAGCTTGCGGCCGAGGTGCACACCGCGCTCGCTGCGACAGAAAGCCAGCGCGGTACGCAGGGCGGCCTTGGCCTGGGTGCGCCGGCCGCTGAGCCCAAGCAGCAGCATGCATTTTTCCTCGCCACAGCCGCGCAGTCGCAGCCAGCCTTCCAGCAGCGAAACCGCCGTCCTGCGGCCGGCTTGCGCCAGCATCGTCTCGGTTTCCACGGCATTCGACAGGCGCAGCATCGACAGGCCGGGCCGCGCCTGCGCCATCTTGCGCATGGCGCGCTCGCCGCTCTCCCAGTCCGGGAAGAACACAGCATGGAAGGCCTCGAAAGCCGGCACCGGCGTCACCCGCACTGTGGCTTCCGTGAGGATGCCCATGCGCCCCTCGGAACCCAGCACCATCTCGCGCAGGTCGGTTCCTGCCGCCGATGCGGGGAAAGCGGGAATATGCAGGCTGCCCACCGGTGTTTCGACGGTGCCGCCTGCGAACATCTGCTCGATCCTGCCATAGCGCAGCGACTGCTGGCCCGATGACCGGGTAATGATCCATCCGCCCAGCGTGGAATACTCAAACGACTGTGGGTAGTGGCCGAGGATATAGCCGTGCGCACGCAGCTGCGCCTCCAGGTCCGGCCCGAACACGCCTGCGCCGAACGTGGCGAGCTGCGCTTCCTTGTCCAGACCCAGCATGCGCGACATGCGCGTCGTGTTCACCGACAGCACCGGCCGCCCATGGCCTTGCGCAGTGAGATGGCCGGCAACGCTGGTGCCGCCGCCGTGCGGAATCAGCGCTACGCCATGTTCGGCCGCATAAGCCAGCAGCTCGCGCACGTCGGCGCCGTTCTCGGGAAAGGCGACGCCATCCGGCGCGGCATCGATCCGCCCATAGCGCAGGCGCAGCCAGTCAGGCAGGCTCTGTCCCAGCGCATTCCGCAGGCGGATGGCGGGCCGGGTGTCGATCAGCCGGTGCGGCGGCAGGCGCGAGCTGCCCAGTGCCGCGCAAGCCTGTTCGAACGAGGCATCCGTCGGCGCCTGGCCTCGCCCGATACGGCTGGCGAGAAACGCCAGCGCATCCGCATTCAGCGGATAGTCAATTGCCTCATCACCCCAACCGTTCCAACGCCGCATAGCTGCCCCATCGTTATATACTGACAAGAGATTAAGTCAGCGGCGTGCAGCCGGTCTTGCGTTTTCATGCCAAACACCTTGTTCGATCATGCCAGTGCCGCCCGCCGTGTCGCGGGCTCCTACCTCCAGCCGCTGCTGGATGCTGCTGCAGAACGCGGCGTGAGCCCTGCGGCGCTGGAGACGGCAGCGTGCCTCCCGCCCGGCAGCCTCCACCCGCTGCCCGATTCCCTGCCTGCGGACAGCTACGTCGCCCTGCTCGACACCGCCGCCACGCTTACACAGGACGGCCATTTCGGCCTGCACGTCGGCGAACGGGTCAAGCTGGGCACCTACAGCGTCTACGGCCTGATCCTGCTGAGCTGCCGCGATTTCGGCCAGGCGCTGGAACAGACCATCCGCTATGAGCAGCTGGCGCACGACCTCGGCCGCTCCAGCGTCCAGCTCAAGGGGGATGTAGCGGAATACGGCTGGCACAGCAACTACCCGCCGCATCACCGTCATCTGGTGGACAGCGTCTTTGCGGGTATCCGCACTTTCGGCAACTGGCTGGCGGGCACGTCCCTGCCGCCCGGCTCCCTGAGCTTCATGCACGATGGCGGCGATCCCGCGGGACATGCGGAATACGCACGCATTCTCGGCACAACGCCACGCTTCAACGCGGCCAGCAACACCGCATGCGTGGATGCTGCAATGCTCGCCTGGCCGGTGCCAAATGCCGACGTCAGCCTCTACCCGGTTTTGCAGCAGCATGCGGAGGTGATGCTGCAGAAACGCAGCGCCAATGCGGCCGGTATCGTGGCCCAGGTGCAGGCCTGCATGGCGCGCGGCCTGTCGCAGGGCCAGACGCGGCTGGCGGCGGTGGCGGCGCAACTGGAGCTCACTCCGCGCACGCTGCAGCGCAAACTGGCCGATGCCGGCGCCAGCTTCCAGCAGGTGCTGGACAGCACCCGCTTCAGCATGGCGAAGGATTATCTGGCGCAGCCCGGCCTCAGCCTTGTGGACATTGCCTTCCTGCTGGGCTACCAGGAACAGAGCGCCTTCAACCACGCCTTCCGCGAATGGGCGGGCATCAATCCGGGCGCCTGGCGCGAAGGACAGCGGGGCCCGCTCAGGTAGATGCGCTGCCGCGCACGCGGATGAAGGGGCCGATGCAGGCGCGCGTATCGCGCTGATAGCACATGAGGAACATATTGCCGCTGCCATGGAACAGCAGGTAGTTGGTGGCGGACTGGCCCACCTTCATCGTGTTGCCGCTGCAATCGAGCTTGCCGTTGTTCTTGGTGATGGTGTCCTGGGATTTGTAGAAGCCTTCGGCGTCCGGCTGGTCGTCGATGGTAAAGCGCGTCTCGGAGATCTCTTCCGCGCTGGTGACAAGCGTAGTGCCATCGGCGCGGATGCGGTAGGTTTCCTCGCATGAACCGTCCGGCAGTTCGAGCTTCCAGATCCCGACAATAGGATGATCGCTGCGCACCGGGTCGGCAGACGCAGGGGAAGCGGAGACAAGGACGCCGGCGAACAAGGCCAACTGGCAAAAAAGGGACCGCATGAAAACCTCGCTGAGATGGTCTTTTTACCAGTATAGCGCTGCGCCTTATTTTTCCGCGACTTCCTTGAGCTGGGCCAGTCCTTTTTCAAAGTCGCGGCCAACCATGGTGTCGATGCTGACAAAGACTGTCATCAGCTTGCTCATGAAGGGCATGGGGCCCGTCATGGTCCACGTCACCTGCGTGCCGTCGGCCTGCGGCTGCAACGCGAAGACCGTCGTATTGCTGGTGGCGAAAGGCTCGATGAAGTCGAGCTTGATGGCCACCTTCGATGGCGGGGTGTGCTCGGTGATTTCCATGCGGCCCTTGCCCACATCGCTATTCCCGCTCCAGCCATACACGGCGCCTTTGCCGGATGCTGCGCCCTCGAAGCTGCGGTTCATGTTCGGATCCAGTTTTTCCCACGGCGACCATGTTTGCCATCGGTGGAAATCATCCAGATAGCCCATGATTTTTTCCGGCGGCGCCTTGATGGTGGCACTGCGCTGCACGGTGAAGCTGTCCGGCTTCATCAGCGCCAGCCCCAGGATCACGGCAACGATCACTGCCAGGCCAATCAGGATTTTCTTGAACATGACGTCCCCTCCTCTTTGTTAGTATGGGGTCAAGACTATCACGGGGCCGGCGCCTCCGGATAGAGCACCACCTGCACATAATTTTCAAAGTCGAAATAGCGGCTGGCGGCGTCCTTGATGTCGGCCGCCTTGACTGCGTCCACCCGCTCGCCATATTGCAGGATGGTCTCTGGCGCGATGCCGTTCAGGTAGGCGCCCTGAAAGTAGTTCAGCCAATAGCCGTTCTCGCGCATGGAACGGCGGTGATTGGTGGTCCAGTTCTGCTTCACTTTCTCCAGGTCGCCCGCTTCCGGTCCTTGCGCCTGCAGCTTGCGGATTTCCGCGAATGCAGCTGCAATCACCTTCTCCACATTCTCGGGACCGCAAGGCAGCGACAGCGTAATCGCATAGTTACCGTAAGGGAGCTTGCTCAGTGTGCCCTGCGAACCGCCGCCGTAAATCAATCCCATCTGCTCGCGCAGCACTTCGGTGAGCTTGATGTTCAGCACCTCCAGCATGGCCTGCAGCCTCACCTGCTCCTGCTGCGAATACGCTGCATCGCCGGCGAAGGTAATGGAGATATTGCTCTTGGCCTCGCGCCCGCGCCGCACTTCCTTCTTCACCACGCCGCGCACCGGCCGCACGCCGGGGTCGCGGAAGGTCGTGGCGATGTCGCCCGCCGGCAGGCTGGCGATGTACGTGGCAATGAGAGGCTTTACCTTCTCGACATCGAAGCTGCCCACCAGGAAGAGCGTCCAGCCCTTGGCGCTGCCGAAGCGCTGGCGGTAAATATCGGCCACGCGGTCCAGCTGCACCTTGTCGAAATCGTCCACCCGCGGCGCGCGCGGCACCCGGGGATGGTTGTTGAACAGGGTGGCCCCCACGGTATCGGCGAATACGGCCTCCGGACGCGCCAGGCTGTTCCTGGCGACGTCGCGCTGCTTGGCAAGGAAGGACTCGAACAGGGCCGGGTCGATGCGTGGGTGCATCAGGCGCGCATAGAGCAGCTGCAGCATGGTTTCGATGTCCGCGCTGCCTGAAGTGCCGCCAAGCGCTTCCGAGATGCCGCTCAGCGACACGGCGGCATTCACGCTGCGCCCCGCCAGAATCTTCTGCAGGTCCAGCGGCGAGTAATCCAGGGTCCCCATCAGCGCCATCGCGGCACTGGCGTAGCGCGCGTTGAAGATATCCTTATCGTCGAACAGGGACTGGCCGCCGAGCCGCACGGCGCCCAGCAGCACCTGGTCGTTGCGGAAGTCGGTCGGCTTCAGCACAACATGGACGCCATTCCCCAGCAGCAGCTCCGTGGTGCCCAGCGGCTGGTTGACTGTTTCGCTGACGATCTTGCCTGGTTTCGGCGGCTCCTCCATCAGTTTGGTGCCATACACCTTGTCTTCGCGCGCGGTGAGCGTGGTCTTGCGTGCCGCGTCCACGGCGGCCAGCAGCTCAGCCGGCACCGGAGCCGGTACATCCGGGCTGTCCACGCCCATATAGACCACCAGCTTGGCATCTTCGGCAGGGATGGCCTTGCGTACGGCCGCATTCACCTCGTCCAGCGTAATCCCGGGCACGAGCTGGCTCGCATAGCGGTATTCGTTTTCGATGCCGGGAATCGCCTCGCCTTCGAGGAAGTTGCGCAGGTATTCCGAGGCGTACATGCGCGAGTCGCTCTTATCGCGCTCATTATGCGCACGCTCCACATTGCGCAGCAGGGTGCGCTTCGCACGTTCCAGCTCGGATGCCGTGAAACCGAACTGGCGTGCACGTTCGTTTTCCTGCACCAGCGCATTGATGGCAGGCGTGGCCCCGCCCTTGCCCAGCATCGCGGTCACATTGAAGGAACGGTAGCCGCGCACCACCTTGCTCATGCCGCTGCCGCCCTGGATGAAAGGCGGGTCGGCGCGCTGGGTGAGTTCCGCCATGCGGGCGCTCAGCATCATGCCGGACAGCTGCTCGATCAGGTCCGAGCGGTAGCCCAGCAGCGTGGTGCTTTCCGTGCGGGGCACGATGGGATAACGGATCAGCAGCATATTGCCGCTGGCTTCGCGGTCGCGCAGCACCAGCACATCGGACTTGGTCCGCTCCGGAATCTCCGCATAGATGCGGGGACGCGGCTGCACCGGATTTTTGAGCTGCCCGAAGTGCTGCTGGATCAGTTTCTCCGCATCCGCAGGTTCGATATCGCCAACGGCAATCACCGCCATCAGGTCCGGGCGGTACCAGTCCTTGTAGAAGCGGCGGATCGCATCGGGCTTGAACGTGCGCAGCACATCGGCCTTGCCGATCGGCAGCCGCTCGGCATAGCGCGAGCCGTTGAACATGCGCGGCAGCAGCAGCTTGTTCATGCGGTCATTGGCGCCCTTGCCCAGCCGCAGTTCCTCCAGCACGATACCGCGCTCGCTTTCGATGTCGGCATCGTTGAACTGCACGCCCTGCGCCCAGTCCTGCAGCACGAGGAAGCCCTTTTCGATGTTCTCCCGCTTGTCGGTAGGGATGGGGAGGATATAGACCGTTTCGTCGAAGCCCGTATAGGCGTTCAGGTCCGCGCCGAACTTGATGCCGATGGACTGCAGGTAGGACACCAGCTCATGGCGCTTGAAATTGGTGGAGCCGTTGAAGGCCATATGCTCGGTGAAGTGCGCCAGCCCTAGCTGGTCCTCGTCTTCAAGAATCGAGCCGGCCTTCACCACCAGCCGCAATTCGAGTTTCTTTTCCGGACGTCCGTTCTTCTGGATGTAATACGTCAGGCCGTTGGCCAGCTTGCCGACTTTGACGTAGGGAGCGACGGGCAGGGTTTCATCGAGCGGCGCCGCCCTTGCCGGAGCCAGGAAGGAAAGACTGAGCAGCGCAATGGCGACCAGGCGAACGAAGGTCATAAGGTCTCTGAGTGATGTCATTTTCGTACGATACACCAGATTCCGGGTTGCGCGGCTCCCGAATTCTGCGGTAGACCAGCAGGCCGGCCAGCACGTAGGCAATGGTGATAGCGCCAAAGCTGAATGCCAGGCGCTGGTCCCAGGCCGGCAGCAGGTGCAGCGCCGTGCCCACGGCAGCCACGCCGACCAGTGCGCCCACCTGGCGGTTCGCGTTCAACGCTGCGGAGGCAGTGTTCGCGTAGCTGCGACCGGCGGCCCTGATCACCGTCGTCGTCATGGCCGGAATGGCCAGGCCGATGGCGAAGAACAGCAGCACGCAGCCGGACATCACCAGCGCGAGCGGCGTGGCGCCATCCGCCCCTGCCAGCAACGCAGCGCACAGGGCCGCCAGCCCTAGTCCACCCAGCAGGGGCAAGCGCACGCCGAAACGCTCGATAACGCGGCCCGCCGCAAAATTGGTGACGGTGCTCGCCACCATGGTCGGCATCAGCTGCAGTCCCGTCTCCAGGGCGCTGGCGCCATGCGCCTGCTGCAGGAAAAGGCTGAGGAGAAAAAGCTGGCCGAATACCCCGAAGTTGATCAGGAAGCCGGTGCCGATGGCGGCGCTGAAGCCGGGCCGCTGCAACAGGCCGCGCGGCAGGACAGGATGCGCCGCCACGCGCTCGCGCCGCAACAGCGCCAGCGCCAGCACTGCGGCGGCCAGCGCCGCGGCAATCACGCCGCGGTTCTGCCATCCCAGCACCGGGCCTTCGATCAGCACATAGCTCAGGGCCGCCAGTGCCAGGGCGCCCATGCCATGGCTGGCGAGCGGCATGGCGCGCACCTGTGCGGACGGCGCAACGATCAGCATTCTGGCCATGGCAATGCCGGCCAGGCCCACCGGAACGTTCAGCCAGAAGATGGAGCGCCAGCCGAAAGCCTGCACCAGGGCGCCGCCCAGCAGCGGCCCGCAGGCCGCCGCGCAGCCCACGATGGCCGACCACACGGCCACCATGCGCGCCCGCCGCCCCTCGTCGCCCGCAGCGTGGGTCAGCAGGCTCAGGGAACTGGGCATGAACAGCGCCGCGCCAAGCCCTTGCAGCAGGCGCGCGGCCACCAGCATATTTGCATCGGGCGCGAGCGCGCAGCCGATGGAACCCAGCAGGAAGACCGCCAGCCCGCTTTCATAGACGGTCTTGGGCCCGTAGCGGTCCGCCAGGCCGCCGCCGGCCAGCAGCAGGGCTGCAAAGGTCAGGGTGTAGCCGTCCAGCACCCAAACCAGCCCTTCCAGCGGCGCATGCAGGTCGGCGGCGATATCGGACAAGGCCGTGTTCACGGCCGTAACGTCCAGCATGGCCATCACAAAACCGATGGCGAGGGTCAGCAGCAGCATGATGCATCCTTGATCTATGTCCTGATGCGATCTTAGCCAGCTTGCATGATGCAGTAAATCTGCATAACATCGGCACATCGATGCAAAAATGCATCACGGAGAGCGGCATGGACTGGGATAACGCACGTATTTTTCTGGGCATCTACCGCGCCGGCACGCTGCGCGGCGCTGCGGCGCAGCTGGCCATCGACCAGGCCACGGTCGGGCGCAGGCTTGGCGCCATGGAAAAATCGCTCAATGCCCGCCTCTTCCTGCGCACGCCGAACGGCTATGTAGCCACGCCCGCCGGTGAAACCGCGGCACGCTCCGCCGAGCTGATGGAACAGGCCGCGCACCAACTGCAGCGCGAAATGCAGGGCATCGACAACCGCCTGTCCGGTACGGTGCGGGTGACGACGACGGATACCATGGCCGTCCATTTCGTGATGCAGGCCATGGCCCGGCTGCACGAGCGGCATCCGGAGATCCAGGTGGCGCTGAACGTGGGCACGCAGGTCAGCAGCCTGACCCGGCGCGAAGCCGACCTGGCCGTGCGTACCGCCCGTCCCGGCAGCCCGGACCTGATCTCGCGCCACCTGGCCCGCCGCGGCGCCGGCCTGTATGCCACCAGGGCCTACCTGGCCCAGCGTGGCGTGCCGGAACCCGGCACCGGTCTCGCGGGGCACGACATTGTTATCTACGAGGCCGGCATCGCGCCGCGCCAGGCCGAAAAGCTGGGCGGCGAACCGGTGCATAACGCCCGCGTCGTGATGACGGTGAATACGGGCCTGATGCTGCTGGAAGCCACCCGGGCGGGCATCGGCATCGGCGAACTGCCCACCCATATGGCCGACGCGGACCCGCAGCTGGTACGCATCTGGCCGGAACGCAAGCACCAGTACGATATGTACCTGGTGATGCACAGCGACCTGAATCGCAGCGCAAGAGTGCGCGCCGTGGCGGACGCCATCATCGAATCCGTGCCCGGCCAGTTCCAGAAGTGATGCTAAGATCACAATATGGTCACACACGCATCAACCTTCCTGCCGCTGCAGCGGCTGCACCGCGCGGCGATGGCATGGCTCACCAGCTGGTGGCGCCTGATCCACTTCGCAGGCCTGCTGCTGTTCCGCGCCGTCGCACCGTCCAGCTACCGCCGGGATAACCGCTATGCGCTGGCCCATCACCTGGTGCTGGCCACCGCGCCCAACCTGTTGTGGTTCTCCGTGCTGTCGGCCCTGATCAGCCTTGTCATCATCCGCATTGTGGTGGTGACGGCCGCCAGCTATGGCCTGTCCGGCTACGCGCTGGAGATGGTGGTGCGGGTACTGGTGCTGGAGCTGATTCCGCTGACTGCCGCGCTGTTTGTGGCTTTGCGCAGCACCCTGCCGGCCTCCGTCGAATTTGCCCAGATGCGGGTAGCGGCGGCCGCCGCGGCGCCCGCCGGATCAGCCGGCGAGCTGCCTTCGCGTTCGGCCGTGCTGCGCACCGAGTTCTATCCGCGCGCCGCAGCGGGTATGTTCGCCGTGTGGATGCTGGCCGCTGTGAGCTGCGTGCTGACACTGGTGCTGGCCTACCTCAGCATCTACGGCTTCACGCCATGGGCGCTGCCGGGCTATACGCGGGTGGTAGGCCAGATCTTCAATCCCGCCGTGGCGCTGATCCTGATGCTCAAGATCGTGTTCTTCAGCCTTGCCGTCAGCATCATTCCGCTGGCCTCCGCCTTCTACGACGAGGCCGCGAATCCTTTCCTGCACCGCCACCGCGCCACGCACGGCCTGGCAGACATGGTGCGCATGTTCTCCGTGCTGCTGTTGATCGAAGCAGCTTCACTGATGGGCAACTACTACTGACATCATCATGAACGAAACCACTACGGCACAGTCTCCCGTGCGCAACGCCGAAATCAAGGCGGCCCTGCTGCTGATCTTCATGGCCGCCTTGATCGTGGGCGTTGTCGTCTACCTGATGTATGCGCGCGGCGCCTTCGAGGCAACCCAGAGGCTGGTGCTCACCGCCGACGATTCGGAAGGCGTTACCGTTGGCATGGACGTGACCTTCGCCGGCTTCCCTATCGGCCGGGTGCAGCGCATCGAGCTTGGCCGCGACGGCAAGGCGCGCGTGCTGGTCGATGTGCCCACCAAGGACGCGCACTGGCTGCGCACCAGCAGCATCTTCACGCTGGAAAAAGGCATCGTCGGCGGCGCCAGGCTGCGCGCCTTTACCGGCATCCCGACCGACCCGCCGCTGCCGGACGGCGCGGAACGCGGCATCCTCGTCGGCGATGCCGCGGCGGAGATCCCGCGCCTGCTCTCTGCCGCCCGCGATGTGCTGGCCAATATTTCGGCGCTCACCGCGAATGACTCCGCCCTGGGCAACAGCCTGCGCAATGTGCAGGGCGTGACGGAGCGGCTGAATGGCCCCGGCGGCGCAATGGGGCTGATCGCAGGCGAAGACCGCAAGGCGCAGGAACTGCTGCGCAATGCGAACTCGCTGATCGTCAAGGCCGATGCGCTGGTTGGCAATGCGGACCGCCGCGTCTTCGGCCAGGCCGGCATCGCCACCGATGCGCAGGCGGCCATCGTGCAGCTGAACGGATTGCTGGCCGATGCCCGCACCAGCCTCAAGAAGATGGACGCGGTGCTGGTGGAAGCGCAGGCCGTTGGCGCCAACGCGCGCGTGGCAACGGAAGACCTGGGCGCCCTGCGCGCCGACATCGACAGCAATCTGCGCCGCATCGAACAGCTGGTGAACGAAATCAACCGCAAATGGCCATTCAAACGCGAAACGGAGATCAAGCTGCCATGATGACCCGCCATATCCTGATCGCGCTCGCTTCCACAGCTGCCCTTGGCGCCTGCAGCAGCGGCCCGCCCGTCCCCGACTGGAAGATGAATGCGCAGGACTCGCTGAAGCGCGCCACGGACGCCTATATGGACGGCAAGCCGCAGATCGAAAAGAACGAATTTGCCCGTGCCCGTTCGGAGATTGCGAGCACCGGCAAGATGGATCTGCTGATCCGGGCCGAACTGATTCGCTGCGCGGCGCGCGCTGCTTCGCTGGACTTCGAGGAATGCAGCGGTTTTGCAGCGCTGCGCGCCGACGCCTCGCCGGAAGATACGGCCTATGCCGAATATCTCGCCGGCCGCGCGGGGCCTGCCGATGCAGCCCGGCTGCCCGAACCGCAGCGCGCTGTGCTTGCAGCAGGGAGCGATACCGCGGCCGCGGCAGCAGCAAAGGCGATTGCCGATCCCATGTCGCAGCTGGTGGCCGCCGGCGCCCTGTTCAAGGCCAACCGCGCCACCCCGGAGCTGGCCGCCATGGCGGTTGACACGGCATCGGCCCAGGGCTGGCGCCGTCCTTTGCTGGCCTGGCTGAATGTGCAGGCGATGCGCGCCGACAAGGCGGGCGATACGATGGAAGCCGAACGCCTGCGGCGGCGGATTGCCGTCGTCGAAAGCTCGGCCAGGCGCTGAAGCGCTTCAGCTTTTCGGCTGCGCGGCCAGTGCCGCTGCCTCGCGCAGCTTGTCTTTCTTGCTCTTGCGGTGGCCCTTGACGCCGCCATTCGGGTCCGACACGGGCGATGCCGCCGCCTGCTGCACCGGCTCGAAACCCGCAACGCGCTCGCGCGGCACGCGCTTCTTCTGACGGTTCTCGATCAGGCGGAAGTGGCCCTCGGTCTCGGCGCTGACGAAGCTCACGGCAATGCCGCTGGCGCCGGCGCGGCCCGTGCGGCCGATGCGGTGCGTGTAGTCCGCCGGCGAACGCGGCAGGTCGTAGTTGACGACGACCGGAAGCTCGGCGATATCGATGCCGCGCGCCGCAACGTCGGTCGCCACCAGCACCTGCAGGCGGCCGGACTTGAAGTCTGCCAGCACTTCGGTGCGGGCGCCCTGGCTGAAATCGCCATGGAAGGCTTCCGCCCGCACACCGTTCCGCCGCAGCTTGTCCGCCACGTGTTCCGAAGCGTATTTGGTGGCGACGAATACCAGCACCCTGCTCCACTTCTCCTGCCTGACCAGCTGCTTCAGCAACTGCGTGCGGCGCGGCGCATCAACTTCGATCGCGCGCTGCAGGATATCCGGCTCGTGCGCAGCGTCGGCCGAGGCTTCGATGCGCACCGGTTCGCGCAGCAGGCGGGATGCCAGCGCCTGTACGGCGGGGGGAAAGGTCGCGGAGAAGAACAGGTTCTGGCGCTGCGCCGGCAGCTTGCCGAGGATCTTCGCGATCTCCTCGCTGAAACCCATATCGAGCAGCTTGTCCGCCTCATCCAGCACCAGCACGGCGGTGCGGTCGACTTTCAGCGCGTTGTGCTCGAGCAGGTCGAGCAGGCGCCCCGGCGTGGCCACCATGATGTCGGTGCCGCCGCGCAGCGCCATCATCTGCGGATTGATCGACACGCCGCCAAAGGCGATTGACACCTTGACCGGCTGCGGCAGCTGCTGCACCAGCTTGCGGATCGCTTCGCCCACCTGCGTGGCCAGTTCGCGCGTGGGCACCAGCACCAGGCCGTACAGGCCAGTCCGTTCGCGCTTGGCGCCGAGCAAGGCGTGCAGCATCGGCAGCGCGAATGCTGCAGTTTTGCCTGAGCCGGTCTGGGCGGAACCCAATACGTCGGCGCCGCGCAGCGCTGCGGGAATGGCGGCGGCCTGGATGGCGGTCGGGGTCTCATAACCGATCTGCGTGACCGCATCGGCAAGGGCAGGAGCGAGGCCCAGGGTGGCAAAGGACATAATCTGCGGTTCTATCAATCAAGGCCGCAGTATAGCAACCCTCGGCCTCACATCCCTACGTCGCCATAAGGCCCGGCAATCACGACCACATAACCGTCCGGGTCGCGCAGCCATAGTTCGCGGTGCTGGGCATTGGTATTTTCCTTCGGGCCTTCCAGCACCGTGGCGCCGGCGCCGATGGCCCGCTCCACCGCGGCATCGAAATCCTCGGTCCAGAACCAGAGCAAGGCGCCGTTGCCGTAGGGCCGCTGTCCGGGATCGCCCAGGTAGGGGTGATGATGTGCGTCCCAGCGGTGCAGCTGGAGCACGAGCCGGCCTTCGAACACCAGCTGCTCATATTCATGGCCGCCGTGCGCGCTTTTCAGTCCGAGCGCCGACTGGTACCAGCGGCTGGACGCTTCGACATTGCTGACGGCGATCAGTGGTTGCGCTTGCATAGCCCCTCCTTCTGCTCATCGGACGAACAGCATACACCTCTACGCTGCGTTCGGGCGCCGGGGTAGCCACTGCACCACGCCCCAGCTGAATTCGGGAATGAGGAAGCACCACAGCAGCGGCGCCTGCGTCTGCGCCAGCGCCCATGCCATCCAGGCGCTGAACAGGAAGCGCGCAACACCGTCGAAACGGCCGTAGCGCGGCTGCGGGTCGCTCAGGCGCAGCACCGACCAAACCAGGACCACGCTGCCCAGCAGGCAGGCAAACAGTATGTGGAAAGGCCCGAAGGCCGGCAAAGCCTCGCCGCCCAGCGCCATGTTCAGCGTGGACAGGTGGTCGCGCACCAGCGCGAAGGTCCACGGCGTGGCAAACGGCGCGGTCAATAACAGGTCATACAGGGCGCTGGACCATACTATGCGGCGTTGCGCGATGGCGGAAATCATGGGGAACTCCATAAAATGAACATGCAGCGATGCTAAAGCCTGGAGTACACTCCATGGTCAAGCACAAAATGGAGCCGCCATGCAGATCGGGGAAATCGCCGCCGCAACCGGCATCAGCCGGGATACCTTGCGCTTTTACGAAAAGCGCGGCCTGCTGCGCACGCGCCGCAACGCCAACGGCTACCGCGACTATCCGCCCGAATCGGTGGACTGGCTGCGCTATATCCGCACGGCGCAGGCCCTTGGCTTCAGCCTGGCGGAGATTGAAGCGGACCTGCCGCTGCTGGCCGATCCGGAAAATTCGTCGGCCGCGCTGCGCGAAGCGCTGGGCCGAAAGCTGGATGAAATCGACCGCCGCATCAGCGGACTGCAGGCGCTGCGCGGCGAACTGGCGAGACGGCTCGACGACAGCATGGCCGCGTGTCCGCTGCGCCCCTGAGCGGCAGCACCTGCTGCATTTTGGCCGCTTTAAATCGCCGATACCGGCACAAAGTCCCCAACTTCCCCGGAAAAACGGTTAATATTGCTGGATAGCATCTTTTTGCCGATGGACTGGAGAGTAATGTGCTGGTGATTTTCGGATTTATCGTTGTCATGGCATCGGTGCTGGGCGGCTTCGCCCTGCAAGGCGGCCATCTGGCCGCGCTGTTTCAGCCCACCGAACTACTGATGATTGGCGGCGCCGCGCTTGGCGCCTTCTTCGTCGCCAATGACAGCAAGGCGATCAAGGCCACCTTCAACGCCATCCCTACCCTGTTCCAGACCTCGCGCTACACCAAAACCATGTATATGGACCTGATGTCGCTGCTGTTCGAGCTGCTGACCAAGGTGCGCAAGGAAGGCCTGATGTCGGTGGAGGTGGACGTGGACGAGCCCTACGAGAGCCCGATCTTCACGCGTTATCCGCGCATCATCGAAGACGGCCATATCCTCGAATTCATCACCGACTACCTGCGCCTGATGATCTCGGGGAATATGGACGCCTTCCAGATCGAGAACCTGATGGACAACGAGATCGAAACACATCACGAAGACGCCGAGCTGCCGGTCAACACCATCCAGCACATGGCCGAATCGATGCCCGCCTTTGGCATCGTGGCGGCGGTGGTCGGCGTGGTGCACACCATGGCTTCGGTCGGCCTGCCGCCGGCGGAACTGGGCGTGCTGATTGCCGCCGCGCTGGTCGGCACCTTTATCGGCATCCTGCTGTCCTACGGCTTCGTGGGTCCGGTAGCCCAGCTGCTGCGCCGCAAATACCAGGAACAGGCCAAGATGTACCAGTGCGTGAAGGTCACGCTGCTGGCCAGCCTGAATGGCTACGCCCCGGCCCTGTCGGTGGAATTCGGCCGCAAGGTGATCTCGGCAACCGAGCGCCCATCCTTCATGGAGCTGGACAAGCAGGTGCGTACCGTGAAGGTGAAGTAAGCCACGGAGGGAAACGGCGCCGGCTTCACGCTATAATGGGAGGCTATACAGCCATGCCTTATCCGAATTGCCCGACTGGTCCGCAACGTGAACCCTCTTCTCGACAAGCTGCAGCCCTACCCCTTCGAAAAGCTCAAGCAGCTTTTCTCAGCCGTAAAACCGAATCCTGAGTACCGTCCGATCAGCCTTGGCATCGGCGAACCGAAACATCCCACGCCGCCCTTCATCCAGCAAAGCCTGATCGACAACCTGTCCGGCCTTGCCGTGTATCCGCTGACGGCGGGCAGCGAAGAGCTGCGCGGCGCCATCGCCGGCTGGCTGGAACGCCGCTACGACCTGCCCGCGCTGAACCGCGCCACCCAGGTGCTGCCCGTGAACGGTTCGCGCGAAGCGCTGTTCGCACTGGCGCAGGCGGTCATCGAACCGAAGCCGGGTGCGCTGGTAATATGCCCGAATCCTTTCTACCAGATCTATGAAGGGGCAGCCTACCTGGCGGGCGCCGAGCCTTACTTCGTCAATTCCGACCCGGGCCGCAACTTCGCGCCGGACTTCGATACGGTGCCGGACGAGATCTGGCAGCGTGTACAGCTGCTGTATATCTGCTCGCCCGGCAATCCGACCGGCGCCGTGCTCACGCTGACCGACTGGGAGCACCTGTTCGCCCTGTCCGAACGCTACAACTTCATCATCGCGGCCGACGAGTGCTACTCCGAGATCTACCATGGCGACGAGCCGCCGCTGGGCGCGATGCAGGCCGCGCACATGCTGGGCCTGTCCACGGTGGAGCGCCCTTACGCGCGCCTGATCGTGTTCTCCAGCCTCTCCAAGCGCTCCAATGTGCCGGGCATGCGCTCCGGCTTCGTGGCCGGCGATGCCGAAGTGCTGAAAAAATTCCTGTTGTACCGCACCTATCACGGCGGCGCCATGAGCCCTCCCGTGCAGGCTGCGTCCATCGCGGCCTGGAACGACGAAACCCATGTCGAGGCCAACCGCGAACAATACCGCGCCAAGTTCAATGCCATCACGCCGCTGCTGCAGGAAGTCATCGACGTGGAGCTGCCTGACGCGGGCTTCTACCTGTGGGCCGACGTGAGCCGTACCGGCCTGTCGGACACCGAATTCGCCCAGCGCCTGTACCGTGACTACCATGTCACCGTACTGCCGGGCAGCTATCTCGCGCGCGATGCGCACGGCATCAATCCGGGCCGCAACCGCATCCGCATGGCGCTGGTCGCCGAGACCGCCGAAGGTCTCGAAGCTGCGCAGCGCATCGTTCAATTCTGCAAAACCCTGACCACTCAATAAATCATGACTCAACAACTTCAGCAAATCATCGAACAAGCCTGGGACAACCGCGCCGACATCAACCCATCGAACGGCAGCGCGGAGCTGCGCGATGCGGTGTCGCATGTGCTGGCCGCGCTGGACAATGGCAGCCTGCGCGTGGCGCAGAAGGATTCGGGCGCCTGGGTGGTGAACCAGTGGGTGAAGAAGGCCGTGCTGCTCTCCTTCCGCCTCGAAAACAATGTGGTGCTGCCATCCGACGGCACCATGCAGTTCTACGACAAGGTGCCGACCAAGTTCGCGAACTACACGGCCGACGACTTCGCCAGGGGCGGTTTCCGCGTGGTGCCGCCGGCCGTGGCGCGCCGCGGCTCCTTCATCGGCAAGAACGTGGTGCTGATGCCTTCCTACGTCAACATCGGCGCCTACGTCGATGAAGGAGCCATGGTCGACACCTGGGCCACCGTGGGCTCCTGCGCGCAGATCGGCAAGAACGTGCACCTGTCCGGCGGCGTGGGCATTGGCGGCGTGCTGGAACCGATGCAGGCCAATCCGACTATCATCGAAGACAACTGCTTCATCGGCGCGCGTTCCGAGATCGTGGAAGGCGTGATCGTGGAAGAGAACTCGGTGATTTCGATGGGCGTCTACATCGGCCAGTCGACCAAGATCTACGACCGTTCGACCGGCGAAGTGACTTACGGCCGCGTGCCGTCGGGCTCCGTGGTGGTGTCGGGCTCCCTGCCTTCGGAAGACGGCAAGTACAGCCTGTACTGCGCCGTGATCGTGAAGCGCGTGGATGCGCAGACCCGCGCCAAGACCGGCATCAACGAACTGCTGCGCGGCGTATAAAATAAGCACCGTTCGATCCTGAGGAGAGTGCGATGGCGATGGACCGTCTGTTCCAGCTGATGAAGGAAAAATCCGCATCGGATATGTTCTTTGCGGTGAATTCGCCTGTCCACATCAAGATCAACGGCAATCTCGTTCCCGTCAACCAGCAGAAGCTGGAAAACGAGAACATCCTCCAGCTGCTGGGCGAAATCTGCACGCCCGCGCAGCTGGAAGAACTGGAGACGACCAGTGAGCTGAACACCGGCTTCTCGGTGCCGGGCACCGGCCGCTTCCGCCTCTCCGCGTTCCGCCAGCGCGGCAGCATCTCCTGCGTGTTCCGCTTCGTGCCGGCCAGTATTCCGGCGCTGAAGGACCTGGGCCTGCCGGAAGTGCTGTCCGAGATCATCATGGAAAAGCGCGGCCTGCTGCTGCTGGTGGGCTCCACCGGCTCCGGCAAGTCCACCACCATTGCGGCCATGCTGGACCACCGCAACGAACAGAAGTCGGGCCACATCCTCACGCTGGAAGATCCGATCGAATACCTGTTCCAGAACAAGAAATCCATCGTCAACCAGCGCGAAATCGGCGCCGACTCCAAGGACTTCTACACCGCGCTGCGCAACTCCATGCGCCAGGCGCCGGACTGCATCCTGATCGGCGAGATCCGCGACAAGGAAACGATGGCGGCGGCATTGGCCTACGCGCAGTCGGGCCACCTGGTGCTGGCCACGCTGCACGCGAATAATTCGTATAACGCGCTGAACCGCATCATCAGCTTCTACCCTATCGAGAACCGCGCGGCGCTGCTGCAGGATTTGTCGTCGACGGTCAAGGCCATCGTGTCGCAGCGCCTGATCCGCTCGGCGGATGGCGGCAAGCGCACGCCGGCAGTGGAAGTGCTGGTCAACACGCGCCTGATCGCCGAGATGATCGAAAAAGGCGAGATCGGCGAGATCAAGGAAGCGCTGGAGAAATCGCTGTCGCCGGGCTCCCAGTCCTTCGAGCAGGCGCTGTACCGCCTCTTCAAGGAAGGCAAGATCTCGCAGGAAGAAGCGCTGGCCAACGCGGACTCCGCCACCAACCTGCTCTGGCTCCTCAACAACGCCAGCGCCGAAGCCAAACCGGCCGAAGGCGAAAAAGAGCCCAAGCCCGCCAGCGCCGAAACCTCTTTCACCGAGTTCACCCTCAACACCTGACGGCCGAGATCCGTACTGGCAATCCCATTCGCACGGGACGCCGCAGCGGCCACTGAATCAGTGATCTGGATAGGCACGCGCATTTGAACGCCATTTGACTCGTCACAAGAACTTTTTTTGGAATCCGACGGTATAAAGAGTGTTCACTTCACATGGGACGCTCAGATGAGCCCGCAATCGCTCAACTCTTACAGTGCTTGGGCCTCCATTGCATCATTGCTGGTGGGTATCCTGACGCTGTATCAGGTAGGCAGCGTCAGGCGTAGCGTCATTAATTTTCGGCGGCGGATGCGCATGCAACAGCTGATGTGGGAACTGACGCTGCTATCGCGACAAAACGTGCCAACACCTGCTGCCATAAGGTATAAACTGGAGGCGCTACGACGCACAATTCCGCTCTATCCTTGGTCCACCTGGACCATCAAAGGACGAACCGCCATCGAATTGCACGCGCAGATCGCGGACATGAATATCCCATCCATTGAAGAGGCACTCAAAGACTGGCAATCCTTCTCGGAGGATCTATGAACGAGTACGAAGCACTGTACGCGGAAATTTGCGACCAGACCGAGGCTGGTTCTCTGTGCTGGAAGCAGATTCCCCGCCACGCAAATTCCGAGATCATACTCAATGTGGAGGAGGTTCTGCGGCAGTATGAGGCGACGTTTCACCGGCACGGACAAGCTTACAAGCTCCTCCTGCTCGATAAACGGCACAAAGAAATCGATTTTCTCTTCCGTAAATTCGAGTTACGCGAGCCTGAACTTCACGTGATTCATGAGGGCGAACTGCTTACCTCTCTGAACCAGCTTCATATTGATCCTTCCCGGCTGGGCGCACTGCTTGGAGTCGTTGAACCGCAAAGCAATCTCACCCGAGGCCTTCTCGGAAAACCCCAGGCCAGCGCGGCAACCAGGCAGGCCTGAAAGGATATAATGTCGCCTTTGGCCGCAAGGCCCGGCGACACGCTTATCCCTCATGACGACACTCTACGGCATCCCCAACTGCGACACGGTCAAAAAAGCCCGCACCTGGCTCGCTGAGCAGCAGCAGGACTTCACCTTCCACGACTTCAAGAAGCAGGGCCTGACAGAAGCCACCATCAAGCAATGGCTCAAGCACGTAGGCTGGGAGACGCTGATAAACAAGAAGGGCACCACCTGGCGCGGCCTGCCGGATGAGCGCAAGGCCGCCGTCACCGATGCCGCCAGCGCCATCCAGCTGATGCTCGAATTCCCGTCCGTGATCAAGCGCCCTGTCCTGCAGACCGGCAGCGCCAGCCATGTCGGCTTCTCGCCCGACCAGTACCAACAGATCTTCAGCAAATAAGATGACCGCTTCCCGTACCCTCGCGCTGACCGAAAAACTGATCGGCCTTTCCTCCGTCACGCCGGAAGACAAAGGCTGCCAGGACCAGCTGATCCACCTGCTCGAACCGCTGGGCTTCAAATGCGAGACCATCCAGTCCGGCGACGTCACCAATCTGTGGGCGCGCAAGGGCACGGAACAGCCGCTGCTCGTCTTCGCCGGCCATACGGACGTGGTGCCGACCGGGCCTGTCGAACAGTGGACCTCGGAGCCCTTCTACCCCACCCACCGCGACGGCAAGCTGTATGGCCGCGGCACCGCGGATATGAAAACCTCCATCGCCGCCATGGTCGTCGCCTGCGAGGAATTCATTGCGGCCCATCCGGACCACAAGGGTTCCATCGCCTTCCTCATCACCAGCGACGAAGAAGGCCCGGCCACCGATGGCACCGTGGTGGTCTGCAAGATGCTCAAGGAACGCGGCGAACAGCTGGACTACTGCATCGTCGGCGAACCGACCTCGGACAAGACGCTGGGCGACACCATCAAGAACGGCCGCCGCGGCTCGCTGTCGGGCTGCCTCACCATCAAGGGTGTGCAGGGCCATATCGCCTATCCGCAGCTGGCGAAGAATCCGATCCACCTCGGCGCACAGGCGCTGGCCGACCTGGTGGCGGAAGTCTGGGACCATGGCAACGAGTACTACCTGCCGACCTCCTGGCAGATGTCGAACATCAAGGCCGGCACCGGCGCGAACAATGTGATTCCGGGCCAGATGGTAGTGGACTTCAACTTCCGCTTCTCCACCGAGAGCACGCCGGAAAGCCTGCAGCAGCGTGTGCACGCCATCCTCGACCGGCACAAACTGGACTACGACCTGAAGTGGACGCTGAGCGGCCTGCCTTTCCTCACGCCGCGCGGCACGCTGTCCGACGCGATCTGCAAGGCGATCAAGGACGAAGCAGGCGTGGATACCGAACTCTCCACCACCGGCGGCACCTCGGACGGCCGCTTTATCGCGCAGATCTGCCCCCAGGTGATAGAATTCGGCCCGCCCAACGCCAGCATCCACAAGATCGACGAGCACATCGAACTGCGCTTCATCGACCCGCTGAAAAACATCTACCGCCGCACGCTGGAAAACCTGCTGCGCTGACCATCTATGGATACCACGCTCTTTACTACGCCGCGCGACCTGCTGCGCTACGCCACCACCCGCTTCAACACCGAGAAGCTGTTCTTCGGCCACGGCAGCGCGGAAGCCTTCGACGAAGCGGCCTACCTGATCCTGCACACGCTCAAGCTGCCGCTGGATAAGCTGGACCCATTCCTGGATGCGCGCCTGCTGCCGCAGGAAGTCGAACAGGTGCTGGCCGTGATCGAGCGCCGCGCCAAAGACCGCATTCCGGCTGCCTACATCACCAACGAGGCCTGGCTCGGCACCTACAATTTCTACGTGGACGAGCGCACCATCGTGCCGCGCTCCTTCATTGCCGAACTGATTCCGCAGTATTTCGCGCCCTGGGTCAACGAGCCTGAAGGCGTGGGCAATATCCTCGAACTGTGCACGGGCTCCGGCTGCCTCGCCATCATGATGGCGGACGCCTTCCCCGACGCGGCGGTGGATGCCATCGATATTTCGCCGGATGCGCTGGAAGTCGCGCGCCGCAACGTGGACACCTACAAGCTGCAGGACCGCGTCACCCTGATCCAGTCCGACCTGTACGCCAACGTGCCGGACAAGAAGTACGACCTGATCATCACCAACCCGCCGTACGTGAACTCCGGCTCGATGGCGAAGCTGCCGCAGGAATACCTGCACGAGCCGCAGATCGCCCTCGACGGCGGCGCGGACGGCATGGACCTGGTGCGCAAGATCGTGGAAGGCGCCAAGGAGCGCCTGAGCGACGACGGCCTGCTGATCGTTGAAATCGGCAATGAAAAAGAATTCGCGGAAGCGGCCTTCGGCCATCTCGGCCTCACCTGGCTCACCACCAGCCAGGGCGACGATATGGTCTTCCTGCTGACCGCAGACCAACTGAAACTATGATCAAACTGACCAACGTCAGCCTGATGCGCGGCCTGAAGCCGCTGCTCGAACAGGTTGACCTCACGCTGAATCCCGGCGACAAAATCGGCCTGATCGGCGCCAACGGCGCCGGCAAATCCAGCCTGTTCGCCATGCTGCGCGACGAACTGCACCCCGACCAGGGCAGCATCGACTTCCCCGCCAAATGGCGCATGGCCTACGTGGCGCAGGAAACGCCGCCCCTGGAGCGCGCCGCGCTGGACTACGCCATCGACGGCGATGTCCACCTGCGCAAGCTGCAGGCGGAACTGGAACGCCTGGAATCGCTGCCGGATTCGCCGGAAAGCGGCCTCGCTTTGGGTGAAGTGCACAGCGCGCTGGCCGATGCCGACGCCTACACCGTGCAGTCGCGCGGCGAACAGCTGCTGCTGGGCCTCGGCTTCACGCTGGACCAGATGCAGCAGCCGGTCGCCAGCTTCTCGGGCGGCTGGCGTATGCGCCTGAACCTGGCGCAGGCGCTGATGTGCCCTTCCGACCTGCTGCTGCTGGACGAACCCACCAACCACCTGGACCTCGACGCCATCATCTGGCTGGAGGACTGGCTGAAACGCTATGCCGGCACGCTGATCATCATCTCCCACGACCGCGACTTCCTCGACGAAATCGTGAACGTGATCGTGCACATCGACGACCGCAAGCTGAAACGCTATTCCGGCAACTACTCCAGCTTCGAACGCCAGCGCGCCGCGCAGATGGTCCTGGCTGCGGGCGCCGCCGAAAAGCAGGCGCGCAAGAAGGCCCATCTGGAATCCTTCATCAACCGCTTCAAGGCCAAGGCCTCCAAGGCCAAGCAGGCGCAGAGCCGCATGAAAGCCCTGGCCAAGATGGAAGAACTGGCGCCGCTGCGCGCCGCCGCCGAATTCTCCTTCGAGTTCCGCGAGCCGCTGAGCGCACCGAATCCGCTGCTGGTGATGGAAGACGTGGACGCGGGCTACCATACCGACAACGGCGACAAGACCATCGTGCGCGGCATCAATTTCTCGCTGCAGACGGGCCAGCGTATTGGCCTGCTGGGTGTGAACGGCGCCGGTAAATCGACGCTGATCAAGACCATCGCGGGCGATCTCGATCCGCTGACCGGCACGTCCATCACCGGCAAGGGCCTGATCATCGGCTACTTCGCCCAGCACCAGGTGGAAATGCTGCGCCACGACGAATCGCCGCTGTGGCACCTGCAGAAGATTTCGCCCACCACGCGCGAGCAGGAACTGCGCAACTTCCTGGGCGGCTTCAACTTCCCCGGCACCATGGTAACAAGCCCGATCGCGCCCTTCTCCGGCGGCGAAAAGGCGCGCCTGGCGCTGGCCCTGATCGTGTGGCAGCGCCCCAACCTGCTGCTGCTGGACGAACCGACCAACCACCTGGACCTGGAAACGCGCGAGGCGCTGACCGAAGCGCTGGCCCAGTTCGACGGCACCCTGGTGGTGGTATCCCACGACCGGCACCTGCTGCGCGCCACCACCGACCAGTTCATCATCGTTGCCGACGGCAGGCTGCAGCCCTTCGACGGTGACCTGGACGACTACAAGGACTGGCTGCTGCAGACCAAGCTGGGCAAAGGTACGGACGTGCTGCCTGCCGCGGGCAAGGAAAACAAGACCAGCTACCCCTCCACCTCGCCCGTTGCGCCGCCTGCCGCGCCAGTGGTGGACAAGCGCGAACAGAAGCGCCTGGAAGCCGAGCAGCGCCAGCGCCTGTCCGCCCAGCGCAAGCCGATCGAGAACAAGATCAAGCAGCTGGACGACCTGATCGCCAAGCGCACGGCGCAGAAGACGGACACGGACGCCGCGCTGGCCGATCCCGCCATCTACGAAGCCGCCAACAAGCCGAAGCTGAAGCAGCTGCTGGCGGACCAGGCCTTCTACACCAAGGATCTGGAAAAGCTGGAAGCCGAATGGCTGGAGCTGCAGGAGCAGCTGGAAGCGCTGGCCGCCTGACGCTCACGCCGCGTGGCGCGCACCCAGCGTCGCGCGGCGTATCGCCATCAGCCGGTCGATATCGATCACGATCAGCTTGCGCGCATGGATATGGCCCATGCCGAGCAGGTAGTCCGAATCCTCACCGATATGGTCGAAGGGCCGTATCTGGCTCGGGCCCAGCGTGACGATATCCGTCACACCGTCCGTCACCATCCCCATCACGCAGTCCGACAGCTTGAGGATGATCACATCCGTCTTCGGGTCGTGCTGCGCCGTGCGCGGGCCGAAGGCGATGCGCATGTCCACGATGGGCATGATCACGCCGCGCGAAATCGCCACGCCGCCGATGATTTCACCGTCCGCGGCGAAGCGTTCCAGCGCCTGCAGCGGCCGCAGCTCCTGCACCCGCGAATAGTCGAGCGCATACTCAAGACCGCCGAGCCGGAAAGTGAGGTACTGGTGGAGCGCGGGTGCATCGGGGAGATTGGCGGACATGGCGTTCCTTTCGGCGGCGAAGGCCGCAATAGTCTGGCCATGCTATGCCCGGCCCGCACCCAAGGCGTTGATTGTGCTCAACTTTTTCGGCCTGCGCTAGAATGGTTCGCATGACGCCCAACCAACCGCTCGCCGGCATCCGCGTGCTCGACCTGAGCCGCCTGCTGCCCGGCCCCGCCGCCACCATGCACCTCGCCGACATGGGCGCGGAAGTCATCAAGATCGAAGACCCCGGCGCCGGCGACTATGCGCGCAGCATGGGAGCGGTACGCAAGGAGGTGTCGCAATTCTTCGTTGCCGTCAACCGCGGCAAGCAGCTGCTGCGCATGGACCTCAAGGATGCGGCGCAGCGCGAGCGCTTTCTCGGCATGGTGGAACAGGCGGACGTGGTGGTGGAAAGCTTCCGGCCCGGCGTCATGCAGCGCCTGGGGCTTGGCTGGGAGGTGCTGCGCGCCCGCAATCCGCGCCTCGTGATGTGCGCCATCTCAGGCTATGGCGCGAGCGGTCCGCTGGCGCAGCAGGCGGGCCACGACATCAACTATGTCGGCTATGCGGGCATGCTGGAGCAGAACACGGGCCGCGACGGCCGCCCGGCGCTCGGCAACCTGCAGGTAGGCGACCTGCTGGGCGGCGCGCAGGCCGCGGTGCAGGGCATCCTCGCCGCCCTGCTGGCGGTGAAGATGGGCGGCGCCGGCCGCTTTGTCGATATCTCGATGACGGACACGGTATTCGCCCACAATATCTTTCCCCTGGTCGCCGTCAATGAAGGCGCGGAAGCGCAGCCCGGGCGCGGGCTGCTGACGGGCGGCGTGCCCTGCTACAACGTCTACCGCACCAGCGACGCGCGCTACATGGCCGTGGGCGCGCTGGAACTCAAGTTCTGGCAAGCCTGCTGCGCCGTGCTGCGGCGGCCCGGCCTGGCGGCGAAGCACTGGCAGCTGGGGCAGGAAGTGGGCGGCAGCGAGGCCATGCAGATGGTGGCGGAGCTCGATGCGCTGTTCGCGCAGCGTACACAGGCCGAATGGACCGCGCTGTTCGCGGATGCCGACTGCTGCGTGACGCCGGTGCTGCGCACCAGTGAAGCGCTGGCCCACCCGCAGTTCAGGGAACGCGGTATGGCGCAGCGGCGCCGCCATGAAACGGAAGGGGAATACTGGGCAGCGGCGCCGCCCGTGAAATTCAGCTTTTAGCTGAATCGGTGGACCAGTCGATCTCGCCGAAGCTGCCGCTGAACTCGGGCGGCTTCACATAGGTGCCGGCACGCAGGCGCGCCTTGATTTCGCGCGGCGCCAGCTCATACATGGGCCCCTGGTCGGGTTCGAACACCATGGTGCGCAGCAGGGTTTCGCCATTCACGGCGGCGACCTTGCAGCTGGCGGCGCCGGCCACGGCCTGTTTCTGCTTGCGCACCAGCTCCACCTGCTCTTCCAGCACCTTGCGCTGGCTCTCCGCTTCCTTGACGGCGACCGAAAGGCGCGCCACTTCCTTCAGCGCCGGCCCCACCTGCGCCGCCATTTTCTGGAACAGGGGCAGCTGCTCCGCGGTCAGCGTCACCTCCTGCTTGCGCACCTTGGTGGCGAGGGTCAGGTAGCTGCGCACGTCCTGCTGGGCCGTGATGGTATCCACCTGCACCTTGAGCTTTTTTGCGTTGGCGTCCGCCTGCGCCATGCGAATCGTAAGTTCCTGCAGGTTCTGGTCGAACTTCGAGGTATCGGGCACCAGGGCAAACAGCAACATTTCGCTCTGCTTGCGCGGGCCGGCGCCCTCGATGCGTATATTGCGGGCCGCGATGGCGCAGCCGCTGGCAGTGCCGATCACCACTTCATCGGCCACGATCTCGCAATTGACCGCTTCGTTGATCACGACGCGCGGCGCCGTGATCACGCTGCTTTGCGCGGTATTCAGCACCACCTCGCCCAGCTTCACATGCACCACCGAGTTGGACACCACGCCGCCCACCTGGATCTGGCCTTCGCTATTGGTGGCCGAGCCGCCCATCAGGTTCTGCTTCAGCCAGATGGTGCCGCCGCGCGACACGATCTTGCCGTACACGTCGTTGTGGATGGTGATATTGAAGCCGTCCACAATGCGGCCTTCCTGTACCTCGCCGAATTCCTCGTACTCGCCGGACAGCTGCAGGTTGCCGGTGGTGCGCACGCTCACGCCCTCGCGGCTGATGATCTTGGGGCCGATGGAGATGCGCTTGCTGCGCCGGTCCACGTTGATGAAGCCCTCGACGGCCGACACCAGGTAGTCCTCTCCCGCCAGGTGCTGGATCACGGTGCCCGGCCCGGCCACGCCATTCAGCTCGGTATCCTCAGGCAGCGGCGGTTCGACGGGAATGCCGGACAGCTCGAAGCCCCGGCTGCCCAGCACGCGCGCCTGCTTTTTCAGCAGCGGCGTGTGCGCCGCTACCTGCGGAAAGCGGTTCTGGAAGGTGTGCAGGTCGAAGCGGCCATTGGCCATTTCCTTCGGCGCATTCGAGCGGTGGATTTTCTGCGAGACCTCGACGATCATCGCGTCCTGGCCATTGGTGGGGCTGAGGCGCCGCGCCACGGTCAGGCGGGTGGCCTTGCCTTCCTCGATCGCCGCGCGCACGGCGGGCGCATCGATGCCGAAGCGGATGCCCTTCTCCCACATATCGGCCACGAATTCATCGAAGTCGAGGGCCGACTCCTCTTCGTCGGCGCCCCCCGCATTCAGGTAGACCGGCTCGAAATAGTATTCGGCTTCACCGGCGATAATGCGCACGGACTTGTACAGCCCGCGGCGCTGCTCGGGGAATGGCGCCACGGCGTCGGCAAAGCGCACCAGGGGTTTGTCGCGCTGCGCCGGCGGCAGCTCGGGGCCGGCCTCGTACAGCATGCGGATAAAGACACCGTAGTCGATGCCCGTGAAATAGGCGTGCGCCTGGAACAGCTGGTTGACCGCAGCCTGGCGCGAGGCGAGGTCGGCGTCGGCGCGAAAATACACGCCGTCCGTACGCTGTACCACCGCAGGCGTGCCCGTTCCGCCTGCCGGAACCTCGCCCGCCCCAGCCTTATTTAACACGTTCACCATTCCCTCAGCCGATCATGACACACTTTCGTTGCATAATCGCTATCGCCTCATTTTAATTTATTAACTAGCGTAACATGTTCCAGCAGGGAAGGTAGCAGAAATTTGAAATCCGAAAGGTCAAATGGGGCCATCCGGCCCCATTTGTTCTCCCTGCGCTGCAGACTTAGCGGCGCGGCGTTGTCGAATAGACTTCGGCGCCCATTTCGTTGATCTGGCGGCGCAGGTCACGGCGCTCGTCGGCCGACATGCGGTTCATGCGGCGGTTCATTTCCGCATTATTGGCATTTTCCTGCATCATGCGGCGCTGTTCCTCGGCCCGCGCTTCAAAGGAGCGCGGGTCGCGCTCATCGCCCCAGCGCGAATCGCGGAAGCTGCGCGGATTGCGCTGCGGCTGCGCCGAACCGGCCTGGCCTTCGTCGCGGCGTGCACCCTGCCCGCTTTGTGGATCGGCATGGGCCGGCGCCGCCATCAGCAGCGCGCAGAAAACGGCCAACGCGCCGGCGCCGGCGCGTGCCGACGCTCGCGCGTCCTTCGCCCAGTCCAGTTTGTTGATCGATTTGCCCATTTTCATCCTCTTCAATGCACTCGGTATAAGCTTTACTGCCATAACCAAAGTGTATGCGCGATTCCCTATGAGAGTAAGACGCAGGGGGTAAAGTTTGTAACACTTTGTAATGACTTTGCACCGATGCGCCTCGTAAAGCATTATGACGTTACCATAGCGACATAATTCTGACAATTCCGACAGCCTCATGACTACGACATCGACAGAATCGAACAACACCCCCGGCAACCAGAATGGCCACCAGGCCAAGATCATGGTAGTGGACGACGACGTGCGCCTGCGCGACCTGCTGCGCCGCTACCTCACCGAGCAGGGGTTCAACGTATTCACCGCCGAAAATGCGACCGCCATGAACAAGCTGTGGCTGCGCGAACGCTATGACCTGCTGGTGCTGGACCTGATGCTGCCCGGCGAGGACGGCCTGTCCATCTGCCGCCGCCTGCGCGGCGCGGGCGACCAGACCCCTATTATCATGCTGACCGCCAAGGGCGAGGACGTCGACCGCATTGTCGGCCTCGAAATGGGCGCCGACGACTACCTGCCCAAGCCCTTCAACCCGCGCGAACTGGTGGCCCGCATCGGCGCCGTGCTGCGCCGCAAGGCGCCGGACGAGATTCCGGGCGCGCCGTCGGAAACCCCGCAGACCTTCGAATTTGGCCAGTTCGTGCTGGACCTGGGCACCCGCACGCTCAAAAAGAACGGCGAAACCGTGCCCCTGACCACCGGCGAATTCTCGGTGCTCAAGGTGTTCGCGCGCCATGCGCGCCAGCCCCTGTCGCGCGAAAAACTGATGGAACTGGCCCGTGGCCGCGAATACGAGGTGTTCGACCGCAGCCTGGACGTGCAGATTTCCCGCCTGCGCAAGCTGATCGAGCCCGACCCTTCCAGCCCGTTGTATATCCAGACCGTGTGGGGCCTGGGCTACGTCTTCATTCCCGAGGGCCAGCCGCGCTGATTCCGCACCATGCCGTTTAATTTCCGCTTCGGGCGGCCGAAGGGCGGCCTGTTCTGGCGCACCTTCCTGCTGCTCGGCGTGCTGACCACGCTGAGCATGGCGTCCTGGATCGGCATGATCAGCGTGGTGCAGCGCGAGCCGCAGGCGCAGCAGGTGGCCGCCCAGGTCATTTCCGTCGTCACCATCACCCGCGCCGCCCTCACCCACTCCGCGCCCGACCTGCGGCGCGAACTGCTGATCGAACTGGTGTCGAATGAAGGCATCCGCGTGTTCTCGCTGGAGGACGATGACGAGGTGGAGCCGCCGCCGGACACGGAACTGATGAAACTGATCCAGGCCCGGGTCAAGGCCACGCTGGGCGCCGACACCCGTTTCTCCTCGCGGGTCAACGGCCAGCGCGGCTTTTGGGTCAGTTTCAAGATCGAGGACGACGCCTACTGGCTGATGCTGGAACGCGAACGCATCACCAGCCTGACCGGCGTGCAGTGGCTGGGCTGGGCCGGCGTGGTATCGCTGGTGTCCCTCCTTGGCGCGGCGCTGATCTCGGGCCTGATCAACCTGCCGCTGAAGCGGCTCACCCATGCCGCGCGTGAAATTGCCCGCGGCGCCCGCCCCGACCCGCTGCCGGAAAAAGGCCCGGAAGAGGTGCGCCTGGCCAACCGCAGCTTCAACCAGATGGTGGACGACCTGCAGCGGGTGGAATCCGACCGCGCCGTGATCCTGGCCGGCATTTCGCACGACCTGCGCACACCGCTGGCGCGCATGCAGCTGGAAGTGGAGATGGCCGAGCTGTCGCCGGAGGCGCGTGAAGGCATGCAGTCCGATATCGCGCAGATGGACGCCATCATCGCCCAGTTCCTGGACTACGCCAAACCCACCGAGCAGACCAGCTTCCTGCTGCTGGACGTCTCCGCCATGCTGGAAGAAGTGGCGCACGAGGCCACCCGCCTGCCGGACGTGTGGGTGCAGACCGGCCTGTGCGAAGGAGCCCAGGTGATGGGCAATGCCACCGACCTGAAACGGGTCTTCAACAACCTGGTGGAAAACGCGCGGCGCTACGGCAAAACGCCGGGCACCGACCTCGCCGAGATCGATATCCATTGCACCCTCAAGGGCCGCCAGGTCATCATCGAATTCCAGGACCATGGCGTGGGGGTGCCGGAAGACCAGCTGACCCAGCTGCTGAAACCCTTCACCCGGCTGGACACGGCACGCAGCCAAGCCAATGGCGCCGGGCTCGGCCTGGCCATCGTGGAGCGGGTGCTGCAGAAGCATGAGGCCGAATTGCTCTTGCGCAACCGTGAAGGCGGCGGCCTCATCATCCGCATTGTCCTGAACGCCGCCTGAAAAAAACCAAAAATATTTTTCGATTGGTGTCGATCTGGAGTTTTCCCGCGCGTCGTGGGAATATGGCGGCGCAGTTTGCGCTTCCCTAATCCACAAGGAGAGACACCATGGTTCAGAAGATTCCAGAGGGCATGCATTCGCTGACCCCGCACATTGTCTGCAAGGGCGCGGCTGACGCAATCGAGTTCTACAAGAAGGCCTTCGGCGCCATCGAATGCGCCCGCATGCCGGTGCCGGACGGCAGCGGCAAACTGATGCACGCCATGATCAAGATCGGCGATTCCTTCCTGATGCTGGTCGACGAATTCCCCGAAATGCATGCCTACAGCCCGAGTACGCTGAAAGGCTCGCCAGTCACCCTGCACCACTACGTGGAAGACGCCGACGCGGCCTTCGCCCGTGCCATCGGCGCCGGCGCCGAAGTGCGCATGCCGCTGGCCGACATGTTCTGGGGCGACCGCTATGGCGTGCTGCAGGACCCTTACGGTCATATGTGGTCCATCGCCACCCACCAGCGCGACGTGTCGATCGAAGAAGCCACCGCCGCTGCCGCCTCGATGCCCCACGACTGCCAGAAATAAGGAGAACGGACATGCGATTCATGGTCATTGTAAAAGCCAACGCCGATACCGAAGCGGGCGTCATGCCAACCACCGAGCAGCTGACGGCGATGGGCAAATTCAACGAAGAGCTGGTGAACGCCGGTATCATGCTGGCTGGCGAAGGCCTGCACCCCAGCTCGCGCGGCGCACGCATCCGCTTCGGCAAGGAGCGCCAGGTGATTGACGGTCCCTTCACCGAAGCGAAGGAACTGATCGCCGGCTTCTGGCTCATCCAGGGCAAGTCGCTGGACGAAGTGAAGGAATGGATGAAGCGCGCGCCGATGGAAGACGGCGACGAGCTGGAAATCCGCCAGGTCTTCGATGCCGATGACTTCGGCGCCGAGTTCACGCCGGAACTGCGCGAGCAGGAAGAACGCCTGCGCGCCAAGTCCGCTTCGCAGCACGCAGCTTGATAACAAGGGGGATGCAATGCACTACATGATTCTGCGCCGTGGCGACCGCCACACCGAGCGGGCGGATTTTCCCTCCGCCGAACTCAGGGCGGCCGTGCCGGGTGGACGGTGGTTGCATCCCAGCGCGCGCGGCGTCCGCATGCGCCGGCGCGACGGGGTATGGAGCATCCATAAAGGCCCGTTCGCCGATACGCGCGAACTGGTGGCCGGCTTCACCGTCATCGAAGCGGCGTCGAAACAGGAAGCCATCGAGCAAGCCAGGCGCTGGCCCAGCGCCGACGGCGAGGGCGAGTTCACGCTGGAAGTGCGCGAAACCGGCTGCCCGGGCGGCTGCCACGGCATCGATACCCAAAGCGCTCCGCAGCTCACGCCCATTATCGTGCTGCTGCGCTCCGACCATCAGCTGGAAGCGGACGTGATACCGCCGGTGGCCGTGATCGACCGCATGAATGCCGCCAACGAAGCGGGCGTGAAGAGCGGCATGCTGATGGCGGGCGATGGCCTGAAGGGCACGGCCAAGGGCGCCCGTGTTAAGTTCTCCGGCGGCCGGCCGAGCGTGATCGACGGCCCCTTCACCGAAATCAAGGAACTGATCGCGGGCTTCTGGCTGCTGCAGGTGGCCGATATCAGCGAAGCCTATGACTGGGTGCGCAACTACCCCTACCCCTTCCCCGGCGATATGGAGGTGGAGCTGCGTGAAGTGGTGAACGCTTGAACGCAATCCACCGGTCGCTGGACGCTGTCTGGCGCATCGAATCCGCGAAGATCATTGCGGTGCTCACGCGCATGCTGCGCGACGTGGGGCTGGCAGAGGAAATGGCGCAGGAAGCGCTGGTGAGCGCCCTCGAAACCTGGCCGGAACAGGGCGAACCTGACAAGCCCGCAGCCTGGCTGATGACGGCAGCAAAAAACCGCGCCCTGGACTACCTGCGCCACAAGAAGCTGGAGCAGGACAAGGAAGCCGAACTGACCTACGAAATCGAAGGCCTGCTGCAGGACGCGGCGCCCGATCTCGAACGCACGCTGGACGACAATATCGGCGACGACCTGCTGCGCCTGGTCTTCATCTCCTGCCATCCCGTGCTGCCGACCGAAGGCCGGGTGGCGCTGACCCTGCGCCTGCTGGGCGGCCTCACCACCGACGAGATTGCGCGCGCCTTCCTGGTGCCGGAGCCCACGGTGGCGCAGCGCATCGTGCGCGCCAAACGCACGCTGAGCGCTGCGCAAGTGCCGTTTGAAGTGCCGCGCGGCGCGGAACTGGTGGAGCGGCTGTCCTCCGTGCTGCAGGTGGTTTACCTTATCTACAACGAAGGCTATTCGGCCAGCGCGGGCGCCGACTGGATGCGCCCCGCCCTGTGCGAGGAAGCCCTGCGCCTGGGCCGCATCCTGGCCGAGCTGGTGCCGCAGGAGCCGGAAGTGCACGGCCTGGTGGCGCTGATGGAGATCCAGTCTTCGCGCCAGCGCGCCCGCACCGATGCGCAGGGCGCGCCCGTGCTGCTGCTGGAACAGGACCGTGCCAAATGGGACCAGCTGCTGATCCGCCGCGGCCTGGCGGCGCTGGAGCGCGCCGAAAAGCTGGGCCGCAGCCTGGGCCCTTACGCGCTGCAGGCAGCCATTACCGCCTGCCACGCGCGCGCGCGCAAGGCCGACGAGACGGACTGGAACCGCATTGCGGCCCTGTACGAAGAGCTGGCGCAGCTGGCGCCCTCCCCCGTGATCGAACTGAATCGCGCGGTCGCCCTGTCCATGGCTTTCGATCCCGCTACCGGCCTGGAACTGGCCGACACCCTGCTCGACGAACCGGCGCTGCGCAACTACCACCTGCTGCCCAGTGTGCGCGGCCACCTGCTGTTCCAGCTGGGACGCCTGGGGGAAGCGCGCACGGAATTCGAGCGCGCCGCAGGGCTGACGCAGAACGAACGCGAACGCGCGCTGCTGCTGTCGCGCGCCGCGGCCTGCGCGTCCCCGCCGGGCTAAGGAATCTCGCGCGCGCCTTCGCTACGCGTGCGCAGGTAGCGCGGCAGCTCGTCGGCCAGGTGCAGCCAGTGCAGGCGGCTCTGCACATAGGTATGGTCGGCCGGCGGCGCCGCTTCCGGATCGTCCAGGCTGGCCGTGGTGATGTCCACGCACTCCGGATCGCGCTCGTCCTCGAAGGTCAGCTGGGTGCCGCACTGCGCGCAGAAGCCGCGCGCGGCGCCGGGACTGGAACGGAAGATGGCAGGCTGGCCCGCAGTGAAGCTCAGCGCGGCGCGCGGCACGCTGAACCAGGCCACGCAGGGCGCGCCCGCGATGCGGCGGCACATGCTGCAATGGCATAAGGTGCTGTGCGAAGCCGGCCCCTGCGCTGTGTAGCGCACCGCACCACAAAAACAGCCGCCTTCGAACATGGCTTACTCCAGCAGTTTGGTCAGCAGCAGCTCGGTGGAACCGTAGCCGTACAGGGTATCCAGCTCCAGGCCCTCGGTTTCGTAGGGCACGGAGACTTCTTTTTCCGGCTTGGCCGGGTCGTCGGAATAGGTGGCGCGCCAGGCCCGCTTCAGCGCATCGGCGCGGCGGATGAAGACAGGCACCGGCCAGTCGGCGCGGTCGAAGTGCCCGGCCTCGCCGAGGATGGGCCAGCGGCCATTGTCGAGCGCCATGTCGCCGGTGCGGATGGCCTTCAGCGCGTCGCTCGCGCGCAGGCCCTGCACCTGCTCCAGCGTGGGCAATTTCTCGAACTTCGGCCCGAACAGGTAGGCCAGCATGATCTTCCCTTGCGGGGACAGGCGGGCAACCAGTCCGGTGGCATAACCGCCATTCCTCAGCGGCACGGCAAACAGGCTTCCTTCCCGGTACGGCAGCAACTTCATTCACATCCTTTCCTTGCCGCCGTACCGTTGCGGAGTCTCAGTCTCCGTAGTGGTACTGGGCGGCGATCGGTCCCGCCTTGAACAGCGCTTCCTTCATTTCCTTGTCCAGTTTCGGATCGCGGCGGCGCACCCATTCCAGCAGCATCGCCACATGCTTGCGCGTGGCGTCGCGCTGGTACCCCATCACCAGCTTGAGTTCGGGGTCGGTGCAGGCTTCAAAACGCTGATTCTGCGTATCCAGCATCTCCAGCTTGCCGATCAGCGAAGTTATGGCCCGGTGCATGTCGAGCACCTGGGCGTTCAGCGCCTCCCGTGGCTCGACGACGTGTTCCTGCGTCATGGCAGTCTCCTGTAGAAATCTGATGAGCACATTGTCCGCCGCCGGGGCGCATTTCTCAAGTGTAGCGAGGGCGGCGAACAGGCGGCGCACGAAATGTGTTAAGCTTCGGCCTCGCTAGGGGTCCTGGGACTTGGATGTTCCGGGTGAGAGATACCCTCCGTACCTGATCTGGATAATGCCAGCGAAGGAAAGCGCAAAGTTGCATCCTCCCTCCTTTGAGTGCTCTCCCCGCGTTGGCTCGACCGAAGCATAAGAGCACAACATGACCAAGACGAAATTCGCAGCAAGCGCCGCCGCACTGGCCGTCGCACAAGCCTTCCCTTCCATCGCTGTGGCGCAGGCCAATGAGGCGCAGATGGCGGAAGTGGTGATTACCGCCACCCGCACCGCCGCCGAACGCGCCTCCGTAGCCGGCTTCTCCGACGCCCCGCTGCTGCAGACGCCTGCCTCTGTCAGCGTGATCACGCGCGAGCAGATGCAGGAGCTGAACATCCGCACCACCACCGATGCCTCGCGCTACGACGCCAGCATCAGCGACGCCTACAACGCCGTCGGCTATGCCGAGCAGTTCTCGATCCGCGGCTTCAAGCTGAATAACGCCAACAGCTACCGCAAGGACGGCCTGCCGATCTCCGCCGACACCCAGATTCCTCTGGAAAACAAGGAGGCCATCGAAGTGCTGAAAGGCCTGTCGGGCCTGCAGGCCGGCGTGGCGGCGCCGGGCGGCATCGTCAACTACGTGACCAAGCGCCCCACCAGCAGCACCCAGCGTTCCGCCCTGTTCGAAGTCAGCGAGCGCGGCACGCTGCACGGCGAGGCCGATTTCGGCGGCCGTTTCGAGGACCGCCGTTTCGGCTACCGCATCAATGTGGCGGCAGACCGCCTGCGCTCCTACATCAAGGGTGCGGACGGCCACCGCAACTTCATCTCCGGCGCCTTCGACTGGCAGATTTCGCCGCAGGCCCTGCTGCAGGTCGACGCCGATTACCAGAACAAGGCCCAGGTCTCCGCGCCCGGCTTCCAGCTCATCAACGGCGTATCGCTGCCCGGCGTGCCGGCCGATACGATGCTGAACAATCAGCCCTGGAGCTTCCCGGTCAAGACAGAGAGCAGCAATATCGGTGCACGCTTCCAGTACCAGTTCTCCTCCGAGTGGTCGGCCACCGTGAGCGCCAACCGCCATCTGTTCAAGCGCGATGACTACACGGCCTTCCCTTATGGCTGCAGCGCCCAGGAGCTGTACCCTGGCTTCTGCGCGAACGGCGACTACGATGTATATGACTACCGCAGCCTGGGCGAAAAGAAGAAGCCTGCCGCCGCACAGGCCATGCTGCAGGGCCGCTTTGCCACCGGCGCCCTGCGCCACGAATTCACCGGCGGCTTCTCCTACTACGAGAACCATGAGTACTGGGGCGACTACCTCTACGACTGGGCGGGCGTGAGCAATATCTACCATCCTGTGGTGGTGCCGCCGGTTGGGCTGAGCAGCGGCCCGGTATCCGAGCGCCGCAACGACCACGAACGCGCGCTATTCGTGCAGGACATCATCGGCTTGAGCAGCGAGCTGAAACTGCATGCCGGCGCGCGCTATGTGAAGCTGAAACGCAACGAGGTGGACGTGGCGCCGACGAATGCCAACTTCTGGCTGCCGAACGTTTCGCTGGTCTACAGCCCGCGCAGCAATGTGGCGCTGTATGCGTCCTACGCACAAGGCCTGGAACATGGTGGCATCGCGCCGATCGAAACCACCAACCAGAACCGCGCGCTGGCGCCGGGCAAATCGAAGCAGGTGGAATTCGGCGCCAAGGCCGAGGTCTCCGGCATCAGCTATGCCGCCGCCCTGTACCAGATCGACAAGGGCCTGGAATACACCGATGCCTCCAACACTTTCGTTCGCAACGGCGAAGCGCGCCACCGCGGCATCGAGTTCTCGGCACAGGGCAAGCTCACGCGCGAACTGCTGGTCGGTGCATCGGCCACCGCGCTGCATACGGAGCAAAGCGGTACCGGCCTCTCCTTCTACGACGGCAAACGCGTGACCAACGTGCCGGCCGTGAAATCGACCCTGTTCGCGGAATACAGCGTGCCGCAGCTGCCTGGCCTGAAAGTCGGCGGCGACTGGCAGTTCACGGGCAAGAAGGCATTCGATGAGCAGAACACGGTCATGGTGCCGAAGTACCATGTGCTGAACCTGGGCGGTTCGTACTCGACGAAAGTGGCGGGCATGCCGCTGGTGGTGCGCGCGCAGGTACGCAATGCGCTGGACCGCTTCTACTGGCGCGACGTGACGCCGGACCTGGGCGGCTACCTGTTCCCGGGCGCGGAACGCACCTTCCGCGTATCCGCGCAGCTGTTCTTCTAGAAGATGTACTGGACCCGCATGGTGAAGCTCTTCGCCCTGCGGTCCGAATTCTTGCCGAGCAGCCAGGCCGCCTCGTACTTGATCTGTTGGCGGCCTGCGTCCACAGTCCCGAACAGCGCCGGCCCCACACGGTGCGACTGTTCGTGCACGCCCTTCCAGTCGTTCCACTTCCCTACTTCACCGAAGCCCTGCACGCCGGGCTGCAGCCAGGGCTTCCAGCGCTGCTTCACCTGCCATTGGTAGACCAGCTCCGTATCGGACGCAGTACCGGTATCGAACTCGCGCTGGAGGAATACATTGAAGTTGATCTGCGTGCGCCAGACCTGGGTTTGCAGCACCGGCCCGATTTCGACGCTGTAGCCGCGGTCCTTGCCGCGTTCCACCAGCGTGTGCAGGGCCGCATCGATATCGTACTGCCCCTGCGTGAGCATGAAATCGTTCTGCCAGGAGGTGCCGACGTAGCGTGTGCGCTCGCCGTTGAACTGGATCCAGCTGCCATATACCTCGGTGTACCAGCGCTCGGTAACGCCGTAGCCGAAGCCGATTTCCGGCATAGCCGTGCGGCGGTCGCGGTAATGGGCATTCCAGTATTTGTAGTCGATGGAAGCCTGGCCGGCGACATCGTAGACGGACACCAGATAGTAGCCGGTCGCAGCGCTGGCAACTTGCGGCAGCAAGCTGGCGATGGCGAGCAGCTTCTTCATGCGTCTACTCCTTTCCGAGTACCTTCGCTACCTGTTCCAGGCGTTGGTCGAGCGGGCCGCTGACACGGGTGTACTGCACGCGGCGCGCTTCCAGTTCTTCATCCAGCAGGCGGTTGATGATGGCGCTTACGTCCTCCGATTCGCGGTGCAGGCCGTCCGGCACCCATGGCAGGTCGGCGGCGCACACCAGCGTGAGGTCGTAATGGCGCGACTGCAGCAGCGCTTCCAGGTCGGGACGGATGCCGCCGAAATAATGCCTGCTGTAGACCGCCGTCATCAGAGGTGTAGTATCGCAGAAAATAAAATTTCCACCACGCACAATTGCCGCCTGCTCACGCTCCACTTGCGTTTGAGCAATATGAATCTGGTCCTCTTCCACGGGAACGCGCTGCACGGTGTCGACAAATTCGCGCAGGTACTCGGGCACCCAGATGGCCCGGTAGCGTTCGGCCAGGGCGGCGGCCAGCGTGGTCTTGCCGGAAGACGCGCTGCCGATGATGGCAACGCGCAGCGGTGCAGCGCTCACTTGAGCACCATCGCATCGCCGGCGGCCAGGCCTTCCGGAGCGCCCTGCATCGCGCGGCGCCAGGCCACGAGGCCGATAGCGGCCATCACCACGAACATCGCATACAGCACGGCCGTCAGCATCAGGCCTTTGTGCACGTACAGCGCAACGTAGAGGATATCGACGACGATCCACACATGCCAGTTCTCCAGCTTCTTGCGCGACAGGAGCAGCTGGCCAACCAGGCTGCCCGCCGTGAGGAAGCCGTCCGCATGCGGCACATCGGTATCGGTAAAGGACTTGAGGAACCAGGCCAGCACGCCGAAGCCAACCAGCCAACCGGCAATCGCCAGCCAGCGCCCCTTATTTGCCAGCACCGTTACCGGCAGCTGATCGTGGCTGTCGTCGCCGCGCAGCCATTGATACCAGCCCCAGACCGACACGGTGATAAACACCAGCTGCAGCGCCATATCGCCATACAGCCGCGCGCGATAGAACACCACGCCGTAGGTGGCCGAGGAAACGATGGCGAACAGCCAGGCCCAGTGGTTCTGGCGGATATTCAGCCAGACCACGGCGACGGAGAGCGCGAAAGAGATCAGTTCCAGCGGTGTGGTGGACAGGCCGAACAGGGTCAGGGATTCGTTCATGGGCGCGATGGGGAAGGACGCCGGATTATGCCACGCAGCACAAATTCTCTCCAAATATTGCAGTAGATAAACATTTTCCAGGGTGATAGATTTCTGTTATCAACAATAACGGGTACCTTCATGAAAAAACACATGCCGGCTGCGCTCCTGCTCGCCACCTTCGGATTGACCGCCGCAGCGCAAACGGCGCCGGTGAAAGTCCCGGTGTCGGCATTCGCCAAATTCGACCAGTTCTCGCAGCCCCGGATGTCGCCGGATGGGAAGCACCTTGCAGTCACAGTCAATATGAAGATAGGTAAGCGCCTGGTGCCGACTATTACCTTCTACAGCCTGCCTGAGCTGAAAATCGAAGCCACCGTGCGCATGAAGATATTTGAAGTGCCCGCTTACTACACCTGGGTCAGCAATGACCGGCTTGTCGTTACCAAGGCGCTCGAAGTGGGTTCGCGCGAGGTGCCCCAGCTGACCGGGGAGATCGTCGCCATGAACTACGACGGTAGCCGGCAGGAATACCTGTACGGCTATGACTATCTCCAGTATGGCAGGAATCCCACCCGCTATGGCGACGACTATGGTTTCGCCTACATTGCCGACATCCCCCTTGTGCGCAATAACACGCTGATGCTCGGCACCCGCCTCTGGCGCACGGAGCACAGCGAGCTCCTCGATGTCGATACGCTGAGCGGGATCCGCAAGCAGAAGGCCATGCTCCCCTACCGCGGCATGCAATTTACCGTGCGGAACGATGGCGTGCCTGCTTTCGCCTTCGGCTATGACCAGGACAACCTGTTCATGCTGTACCGGTACGACGCGGCGGCGGCCAAGTGGAACCGGGAAGACGGCAAGCGGGTTGGCAGCTCGCTGCGTCCGCTCTATATCACTGCAAACAACCAGGAATTCATCGGCACGCATTCCGCAAACGGCGGCCCGGATACCATCGTGCGTGAAAATATCGCGACGGGTGAACGCAAGGTGATCGCTGCCGACGGCGCGAACAGCATATGGATCACAATGAGCGGCAGCCGGCGCGATATCCCGATTGCCGCCATTACCAGCGTCGGCCGGCCCCGCGTTATCTACTTCGACGAAACGGACGCGGAATCGAAGCTGCACAAACTGCTCAGCGCGCAATTCCCCGACAGCGTTGTGCGCTTCGTCGACTTCACGGATGACGGCAGCAAACTGCTGTTCAAGGTTTCCAGCGACCGCGATCCGGGCAGCTACTACCTGTATAACCGCAGTACCAACGGCGCCGACCTGCTGCTGACCGCGATGGAAGACATCGAGCCGGAGCAGATGGCAGAACGCCAGCCCATCAGCTTCGCGGCACGCGACGGCCTGCCGCTGCACGGCTACCTGACCAAACCCTTGAACAGCGCGGGCAAAAAACTGCCCATGGTTCTGTTGCCGCACGGCGGTCCTTTCGGCCCGCGCGATGACTGGTATTTCGACACTGAAGCGCAGTTCCTCGCCAATCGAGGCTACGCCGTGCTGCAAGTGAACTTCCGCGGCTCAGGGGGCCATGGCGACGCATTCCGTACAGCCGGCTACCTGCAATGGGGCGACAAGATCATCGATGACCTGGTGGACGGCACGCGGCACGTGGTTGCACAAGGCGTGGTGGACGGAAAGCGAATGTGCGTGTATGGCGGCAGCTTCGGCGGCTATGCGGCGCTGCGCCTGGCCGAGCGCGAACCGGACCTGTTCAAATGCGCCATTGGCTACGCCGGCGTGTACGAGCTGGGCCTCGTCCACGAGGAACACGAAACAAAAACGTCCAAGCGGACGGCCAAGTTCTTTGCCGATTCGCTCGGCAAGGACAAGAAGGAACTGGAACGCATATCACCAACCCGGCATGCGGATGCCATCAAGATTCCCGTGATGCTGATCCACGGCGGCAAGGACGAGACGGCGCCAAAGGAGCATGCCTTCCTGATGAAGGCCGCACTGGAGAAAGCCGGACGCCCGCCGGAATGGTATTACGTGGACTATGAGGGGCACGGATTCTACGATACTGAAAACGTATCAGAGGTCTATAACCGGCTGGAAGCCTTTCTCGCCAAGCATATCGGCAAATGAAAAACGGGGCCTTGGCCCCGTTTCTGTTTGCGCTTACTTCTTAGGATACTTGATTGTCATCTCTTTGAGCAGGTTATCGGCGTGGTCGACTTCCTTCATCACCCATAGCATGTAGCGCACATCGAGGTGGATGGCGCGCGTGATGTCGCGGTCGAAGTACCAGTCCTTCGTGATCGACTCATAGGTCGAATCGAAGTTCAGGCCTACCAGTTCGCCGCGCTTGTTTACGATGGCGGAACCGGAGTTGCCGCCCGTGGTGTCGGCACTGGACAGGAAGTCCACCGGAACGGTACCCAGCACCGGATCCTTGAACTGGCCATAGCGCTTGGCCTTGATCGCCTCCAGCAGCTTGGCAGGGGCGTCGAACGGATCCTTGCCGGTGTGCTTCTCGACGATGCCTTCCACGGTCGTGAACGGGCCCTTGCTCATGCCGTCACGCGGCGAGTACGGCGACACGGTGCCGTAGGTGATGCGCAGCGTGGAGTTCGCGTCCGGATAGACAGGCTTGCCCTGCGACTTCTTGTACGCGATCACGGCTGCCATGTACTGCGGGATCACCTTTTCCAGGTTGCCTTCCACTTCCTTGGTGCGCTCCTCCAGCGAGGAAGCGATGCCGTTCAGTTTTACGGCCAGCTGCATGAAGGCGTCGTTCGACTTGGCCAGCGCTTCGGCGTCCTGGTCCAGCAGCGCAATGCGCTTGGCAGTGGTGCCCAGCTCCGTGGCGGCATATATCGCATCCAGCGCCTGCGGCGACGGCAGCAGCGCGTCCAGGCCTTGCGGGTGGGACTTGGCCGGCAGCGCGGCGTAGCGCTTCAGGCCTTCCGCGAAGCGGGCCTTGTCCACATTCGCGTCAAACGACTGCTCCAGGCGGTTCAGGCGGGCCTTGATGAAGCCCAGGTCGCGGTCCTGGTAGCCACTCTCCCGTTCGGCGTTCGGCTTTTTGCGTTCCAGCGCCAGGCGGTACAGGGTACGGGCGCTCTTCAGCAGGTCGCTGTTGGTGGCCACGCCCCATGCGAACTGCTCCTGGTCCAGCGCCATATCGGCGGCGATGGCGGCATCCAGTTCGGCCAGCAGGGTTGGTGACACATTCGGCTGCTTGGCATACCAGGCGCGGAATTCGGCATCCTGCACGTCCTTGATGGCGGCGATGTCCTTGCGCGCGAAGCCGTCCATCAGGCCCTGGGTCTTCTTCATCCGGTTGTTGATGGACTTGACCACCGAAGCGTAGCGCACGGCGGCTGCATCGTTGCCCTTGGTGGCAGCGGCGATGGTATCCAGGTCGGCCTGGTACTCCTTCACCTGCAGGGGATAGCCCATATCGCGCGCGTAGCGGATTTCGGACGGCAGCTTGTAGCGGCTGGTGCGGCCCGGATAGCCGGCCAGCAGGATAGGATCGCCGTTCTTCAGGCCTTCAGCCGACACCACGAGGAAGTCCTTCGATTTATACGGCACGTTATCCGGCGAAGGATCGGCGGGACGGCCATCCTTGCCCACGTAAGCGCGCAGGAAGGAATAGTCGCCGGTGTGGCGCGGCCATTCGTAATTGTCGATATCGCCGCCGTAGTTGCCGATCATGTCGGCCGGCGCATACACCAGGCGCACGTCGCGGATCATCATCTGGCGGATGCGGTAGTACTCCAGGCCGCGGTGGAAGGCAGGCACGGAGCAGCGGTACATCTTGTCGGTTTCGCACTCGGCGATGAGCTCCTTTACGCGGCGCTCGATGGCCTCATGGCGTTCCTTGCCGCCGGTCTTCTCCAGGCCTTTCAGCACGCGGGCGCTGACGTTCTCCACCTTGTCGGTGACATACACCAGCGTATTCGGGCCGCCCGGCAGTTCCTCGGCGCGGGTCTTCGCGAGGAAGCCATTGACGATGTAATTCTTCTGCGGCGTGGAATTGCGCTGGATCGCGCCATACGCGCAATGATGGTTCGTGACCACAAGTCCATCAGGCGACACGAAGGATGCGGAACAGCCGCCCAGCGACACGATGGCGCTCATCGGATGCTTGGACAGGTCGGTCAGCTGTTCGGCCGGAATCTGGATACCGATGCGTTTCAGCTCCGCCTTCAGTTGCGGCATCTGGTGCGGCTGCCACTGGCCCTCATCGGCCATGGCGGGAGCGAAGGCGGCCAGCAGCGCGGCCGGCAGCAGAAGAGATTTGATCAAGATGTGTCCCCTGAATGATTTGGAAGCCCCGGCAGTATAGACCTTCCGCCAGGCACTGAAAATGCTATTTTCACCACACCACAACCTGACACCCGGGTGCCTGACCCCATGGTGTCAGGTCAGAGGTGCCAGCCGCCGCCGAGGGACTGGATCAGGGCGACGGCGGTGGTTTGGCGGTCGGATTGCACTTGCAGCAGGGCGCGGCGGGCGTTCAGGGCAGTGACCTGGGCTTGCACGACCTCCGTGTAACTCACCTGCCCCGCGCGGTAACGATTGATCATTTGCTGCTCGACCTGGTCGGCCGCTTCGGATGCTTGGCGGCGCAGGTCCTGCTGCTGGCTCAGCACGCGCGTCGCAGCCAATTGGTCTTCGACGTCGGCGAAGGCGTTCAGCACCGTCTGCCGGTATTGTGCGATGGCCTGCTCGCGCGCGGCCTTGGTCTGCTCTACCCGCGCGCCGATGGCGCCTGCGTTGAAGACCGCTTGCGCGGCCGACACCCCCAGCGACCACAGGCTGTTCGAGGCGCTGAACAGCCCCGAGACCTGGCTGGCGCCGAAACCGTATGATGCGCTCAGGTTCAGGCTGGGGAAGTAAGCCGCGCGGGCAATGCCGATCTGCTCATTCGAGGCAGCCACGCGGCGCTCCGCCGCCGCAATGTCCGGACGGCGCTGCAGCAGCGTGGATGGCAGGCCGACCGGCACTTCGGGCACCGTCAGCTGCCACCGCGCGGCCGGCAGCGAGAATTCTGCCGGCGCCTTGCCGAGCAGGATGGCGATGGCGTGTTCGAGCTGGGCGCGCTGGCGCACGAGCGTGAGCTGGTCGGCGCGCGCGTTGGCGAGCTGGGTCTGGGCCTGGAGCAGGTCCGACTTACCGGCTACGCCTGCGTCCAGCCGGTTCTGGGTGATCTGCAGCACGCGCTCATAGCCTTCAACCGTGGTGTCGAGGAGCTGCTTCTCGGCGTCCAGGGCGCGCAGCGACAGGTAGTTTGCCACCAGCTCACCTTGCGCCGACAGTTTCGCCGATGCGAGTTCCGCCGCGCTGGCCTGCGCACTCGCTTGCGCGCCGGTCACGCTGGCGCGCAGGCTGCCCCAGATATCAGGCTCCCAGCTCGCACCGAGATTGACGCGGTAGTTGCTGCTGGTGCGCGTGTCGCCGCCTCCGCCGGAGCGGTTGCCGTTGGCGTCAAGGCTCACCACCGGGAACAGCGAGGCGCGCTGCTCGGCCACGATGGCGCGCGACTGCGCATAGGCCGCCGCCGCAGCGGCAACGTTCTGGTTATTCACTTCGATGCTGGAGGCGAGCTGGTTCAGGGTTTCGTCACCGAACAGCGTCCACCAGGGGCCGCGCTCCAGCGCATCGGCGGGCGCCGCCGGCTGCCAGCCTTCCGCTTCCTTGAACTGGGCAGGGTTGGCCGCCGTGGGCACCTCGTATTTCGGGCCGACTGCGCAGCCGGTGGCGAGAATGGCAGCGGCGATCAGGGTCAGTTTTTTCATGGCGATGGCGCTGCCTGCGGAGCATGCGAGCGGCTGAGTTGTTGTTCGTCGGGGCTGCGCGTGCGCAGCTTGTCCATCAGGATGTAAACGACCGGGGTGGTGAGCAGCGTAAGCAGCTGGCTGGCTATCAGGCCGCCGATGATGGCGATGCCCAGCGGCTGGCGCAGTTCCGAGCCTTCGCCAAAGCCGATGGCCAGCGGCAGCGCGCCCAGCGCGGCTGCCAGCGTCGTCATCAGGATCGGCCGGAAACGCAGCAGGCATGCTTCGCGCACCGCTTCCACGGCACTGATGCCGCGCGAGCGTTCGGCTTCCAGCGCAAAGTCGATAATCAGGATTGCGTTCTTCTTCACGATGCCGATCAGCAGGAAGACGCCGATCAGTGCAATGATGGAGAACTCCATCTTGAACATCAGCAGCGCCAGCACCGCACCAACACCGGCCGAAGGCAGCGTGGAGAGCACGGTAATCGGGTGCACAAGGCTTTCGTAGAGAATGCCCAGTACGATGTAGATCACCACGATGGCCGCAAGAATCAGCAAGGGCTGCTGCTTGTTCGAGTCCTGCGCCGACTTGGCGGTGCCCTGGAAGCTGCCGCGCACATTGTTCGGCATGCCGATATCGGCTTCCGCCTGCTTCACCGCTTCCTGCGCCTGGCTCAGGCTGAAGCCATCGGCCAGGTTGAAGGAGACCGTTGTCGCCAGTTCGCCATCCTGATGGTTCACCGAAGTCGGTGTGGAGCTTTCGGCGAAGCTGGCGATGCCGGACAGCGGCACCATATTGGATGCGGCCGTGCTCAGGGCGGAGCCGCTGGATGCGTCACGCAGCGCGGCGACATTGTTGGCGGAGCTGTTCGCGCCGCCGGACGTCGCCGTTGACGTCGCCGCCGCCGTGCCCGAAGCCGCCGCGCCAGTTGTCGCGCCTGATGCCGTGCCCCGCGCGGGCACGTACACGTCCCGCAGTGCTTCCGGGCTCCGCGCAAATTCGGGAGCGACTTCCATCACCACCTTATATTGATTCAGCTCGTCGTAAATGGTGGCAACCTGGCGCTGGCCGAAGGCGTTGTACAGTGCATTATCGACGTCGCGTACGGTCATGCCGAGCCGCGACACCGTGTCCTTGTCGATGGTGACGAAGGTTTCGACGCCGTTGTCGGCCTGGTCGGTGTCCACATCGGTGAGCCCCGGCTGCGCCTTCATCGCATCGGCCAGCCTGCTGGCCCAGCGCTTGAGGTCTTCGCGGTTGTCGCTCTTCAGCGTGTACTGATAGGTGGAATTGCTTTGCCGTCCGCCCATGCGCAGGTCCTGCACGGGATTGAGGAACAGCGACACGCCCGTTACCTTGGCCAGTTTCGGCCGCAGCCGGGCAATCACCTGCTGGCCGGTCTCCGTGCGTTCCGATACGGGCTTCAGGTTCACGAACATGAAACCGCCCCCCGCCCTGGCCCCGCCCGTGAACCCGACAACCGTTGCCACGGCAGGATCGGCGCGGATAATGTCCACCAGCTGGCGCAGCTTCTTCTGCATGGCCTGGAAGGAAATGCTCTGGTCGGCGCGGATGCCGCCATTGATCTGGCCAGTGTCCTGCTGCGGGAAGAATCCCTTCGGCGCGGCGGCAAACAGGTAGACGTTCAGGCCTACCACGAATACCAGGATCAGCATCACCAGCCACACGCTGTGCAGCGCCCAGTCCAGCGAATGCTCATAAGCGCGGTGCACGACATTGAAGCCGCGCTCGAAGAAGCGCGAAATGCGGCCGGGCGGCTTGCGGTCCTGTTCCGGCTTCAGCAGCCAGGCGCACATCATCGGCGTGGTGGTCAGCGAGATCACCAGCGAGATCATCACCGCCGCGGACAGCGTTACCGCGAACTCGCGGAACAGGCGCCCCACCTGACCGCCCATGAACAGCAGCGGAATGAAGACCGCTACCAGCGAAAGACTGATCGACAGTACCGTGAAACCCACCTCCTTCGCGCCCAGCAGCGCGGCCTTGAAGCGGTCCATGCCCTCTTCCACATGGCGTGCCGTGTTCTCCAGCACCACGATGGCGTCATCGACCACGAAGCCGGTGGCGACGGTCAGCGCCATCAGGCTCAGGTTATTCAGGCTGAAGCCCAGCAGGTACATCACGCCGAAAGTGCCGAGCAGCGACACCACCGTGGCAATCGCGGGAATCACGGTGGCGCGCGCGCTGCGCAGGAAAGCGCTCACCACCAGCACCACCAGCACCACGGAGATAATCAATGTAAGCTCGATTTCATGCAGCGAGGAGCGGATGGAGTTCGTACTGTCCGAGGCGACGGACAGCGTCACGTCCTGCGGCAGCTGCGCCTGCAGCTGCGGCAGCAGGTCGCGCACGCTGTCCACGGTTTCGATCACGTTGGCGCCCGGCTGGCGCGTGACCAGGACGATCACCGCAGGCTGGCCGTTATACAGGCCCAGCGTGTTCTTGTTCTCGGCGCCATCTTCCACGCTGGCCACGTCGCGCAGGCGGATCGCGGCGCCGTCGCGCCAGGCGACGACCAGGTCGCGGTAATCCGCCGCACTGCGCCCGCCGGTAGCGGTGCTGTGCGCCGAATAGATCTGCAGACGGCGCCCTTCGCTTTCGATCGCGCCCTTCGGGCGGTTCGCGTTGGTGGCCTGGATTGCGGCGCGCACGTCCTCCATCGACACGCCGTATTTGTTCAGTGCATACGGCAGCAGCTCAACGCGCACGGCAGGCAGCGAACCGCCGCCGATTTCCACATCGCCCACGCCCTTCACCTGCGCCAGCTTCTGCTGCACGATGTTCGATACGGCCTCGTAGATCTGGCCGGGGCTGCGCGTTGGCGATGTCAGCGCAAGGATGATCACCGGCGCATCGGAGGGGTTCGCCTTGCGGTAGGTGGGATTGCTGCGCAGCGTGGAAGGCAGGTCCGCGCGGGAAGCGTTGATCGCCGCCTGCACTTCCCGCGCAGCGGAATCGATCTTGCGGTTCAGGTCGAATTGCAGGTTGATACGCGTGGAGCCGCTGCCGGACGAGGAAGTCATCTCGTTCACGCCCGCAATCACCCCGAGGCGCCGCTCCAGCGGCGTGGCCACACTGGTCGCCATCGTTTCCGGGCTCGCGCCCGGCAGGCTGGCGCTGACGGAGATCGATGGGAAATCGACTTGCGGCAGCGGCGACACCGGCAGCACGAAGAAGGCGCCGATGCCCGCCAGCGCCATGCCGATGGTCAGCAGGACCGTGGCGATGGGCCGCCGCACGAAGGGTTCGGAGAGGTTCACGTCCTTGCTCCGTCTTCGGAAGGCGCAGCCGTGCGGCGCCTCCAGCGTTGTCCCAGGCGGTCGAATGCGAGGTAGATCACCGGCGTGGTGTAGAGCGTCAGCATCTGGCTGACGATCAGGCCGCCGAAGATGGCCAGGCCCAGTGGACGGCGCAGCTCGGCGCCCTCGCCCCAGCCCAGCATCAGCGGCACGGCGGCAAACAGCGCGGCCAGCGTCGTCATGAGGATCGGACGGAAGCGCAGCAGCGCGGCCTGGTGGATTGCCTCGCGCGGAGGCTTGCCTTCGTCCCGCTCCGCCTCGATGGCGAAGTCGATCATCATGATCGCGTTCTTCTTCACGATACCGATCAACAGGATGATGCCGATAATGCCGATCACGCCAAGGTCCTGCCCCGAGACCATCAGCGCCAGCAAGGCCCCCACGCCCGCCGACGGCAGTGTGGACAGAATCGTCAGCGGGTGGATATAGCTCTCATACAGCACGCCCAGCACGATGTAGACGCAGACCACGGCGGCAAGGATCAGCCAGAGCTGGTTGGTCAGCGAGTTCTGGTAGGCGCCTGCCGCACCGAGGAAGGTCAGCGTGACTGAGCCCGGCAGCTTGATTTCGGCAGCCGCCTCGCGGATCGCATCCACGGCCTTGCCCAGCGCCACGCCGTCGGCGGTATCGAAGCCCAGTGTCGTAGCCGGATACTGCGCCACGTGCGTGATCTGCAGCGGCGCGGGCTTCTCGACGATGGTGGCAATCGCTGACAAGGGCGTCGGCTTGCCGCTGCCTGTGCGCACCTGCAGGTTGCCCAGCGATTCAGGCGTGGTGAGGATATCCGGCCGCGATTCGAGGATCACGCGGTACTGGTTGGTCTCGGTGAAGATGGTCGATACGATGCGCTGGCCGAAAGCGCTGTACAGCGCGTCGTCAATCGCGGCGGCGGTGATCGACAGGCGCGACGCAGTGTCGCGGTCGATGCTGATATAGGCCGCCGCACCGGTGGCGCCGGCATCGGACACCACATTGCGCAGCTGTTTTTTTGAAGCCATCTGCGTGGCCAGCTTGTTGGCCCACTCGGTCACGCTGGCCGTATCGGCGCCTTCGATGGAAACGCGGTACTGCGTCGGCCCCGTTTCGGCATCGATAGTCAGGTCCTGCGTCGGCTGCAGGTAGATGCGCACGCCCGCCACCTCCGCCACGCGCTGCCGCAGCCGGTTCATGATGAGCTCCGGGTCGCCGCGGTCGCGTTTCAGGTTGATCAGCATGCGGCCTGTATGCAGCATGGTGTTATTGGCCGCATCCACGCCCACCACGGAGCTGAGCGATTCAACCTCCGGATCTTCCAGGATGACCTTGGCCGCCTGCTGCTGCAGGTCCGCCATGCGCGCATAGGACACCGCCTGCGCCGTCTCGATGCGCGCCTGCAGCTGGCCCGTGTTCTGCGTCGGGAACAGCCCTTTCGGGATCAGGATATACAGCAGCACCGTCAGCAGCAGCGTGGCCAGCGCCACGATCAGCGTGAGGCCCTGGCGTGCCAGCACCCATTGCAGCGAGCCGTCGTACTTGTGGATCACCTTGTCGAAGAAGCGCTGGATGCGGGCGCCCATGCTGCGCGGATTATCGTCCTTGTGGCTGGTGAGCCAGCGCGCCGACATCATCGGCACCAGCGTCAGCGACACCACGGCGGAAATCAGGATGGTGATGGACAGCGTAATGGCGAACTCGCGGAACAGGCGTCCCACCACATCGCCCATGAACAGCAGCGGGATCAGCACGGCGATCAGGGACACCGTCAGCGAGATGATGGTGAAGCCGATCTGCGCCGCCCCCTTGAGCGCGGCGGCCATCGGCGTTTCGCCCTCTTCGATATAGCGCGCGATGTTCTCGATCATCACAATCGCATCATCGACCACGAAGCCGGTGGCGATGGTGAGCGCCATCAGGCTCAGGTTATTCAGGCTGTAGCCGAGCAGGTACATCACGCCGCAGGTGCCGATCAGGGAGATCGGCACGGCCAGGCTGGCGATCACCGTGGCGCGCACACTGTGCAGGAAGGCAAAGATCACCAGCACCACCAGCACCACGGCCAGCACCAGTTCGATCTCCACATGTTCAACCGATGCCCGGATGCCGCTGGTGCGGTCGCTCAGCACATCCACCCGCATCGCGGCCGGCAGGCCGGCCTGCAGCTCCGGCAGGCGTTCCTTGATCGCGTCCACCGTGGCGATCACATTGGCTCCCGGCTGGCGCTGCACGTTGAGGATGATGGCGGGCTTGAGACCAGACCATGCGCCCAGCTTCACGTTCTCCGCGCTGTCCACGACCTGCGCCACCTCGTTCAGGCGCACCGGTGCGCCGTTGCGGTAGGCGACGATCAGGTTCTTGTAGTCGTTCGCCGTCAGCAGCTGGTCGTTGGCGTTGATGGTGAAGGAGCGCGTGGGGCCGTCGAAGCTGCCCTTGGCGCTGTTGGCATTGGCCGCCGTGATCGCGGTGCGCAGCGTGTCGAGGCCAAGGCCATAGCTGGCCAGTGCCAGCGTATCGGCCTGGATCCGTACGGCGGGCCGCTGGCCGCCGCTCAGCGACACGAGGCCCACGCCGCTGACCTGGCTGATCTTGAGCGCCAGCCGCGTGTTGACGATGTTCTGCACTTCGGTCAGCGGCATCGTGTCCGACGTGATGGCCAGCGTGAGCACCGGCGCATCGGCCGGATTCACTTTGGCGTACACCGGCGGCGCCGGCAGGTCGGTCGGCAGCAGCGAACCGCCCGCATTGATGGCGGCCTGCACTTCCTGCTCCGCCACGTCCAGGGTCTGGCCCAGGCCGAACTGCAGCGTGATGATGGAGACCCCGGCCGCGCTGGTGGAGCTCATGCGCTGCAGGCCGGACATCTGGCCGAACTGGCGTTCCAGCGGCGCGGTAACAGTCTGGCCCATCACCTCCGGGCTGGCGCCGGGATACAGGGTCTGCACCTGGATCGTCGGGAAATCGACCTGCGGCAAGGCGGACAGCGGCAGGAACTTGAAGCCGACCAGCCCCGCCAGCACGATCGCCAGCATCAGCAGCGAGGTCGCTACCGGGCGCTGGATGAACGGTGCGGATGGACTCATCGTGCCGCGCCCGGCCGGGTGGTATCGCCGCGTGGGGCGCCTACGCCCGGCGCCGTGTGCGCCGCATCGGCTGCGCTGCCCGGAGCGCTGCGCCCCCCGGCGCCCGGCATCGAACGCTCCTGCGCTTCGGCCGGCTGGCTCGGGCGGCGCTGGCGCTGCGTTTTCTCGGCATCGGACTGCACGGCGCCGCCGCTGACATCGGCCGGCTGCGCGCCGGCGCGGCGCTGGCCGCCTTCGCCGCCCGCACCATCCGCCGCCCCTTCAGCCGCGGCCGATGCATCGGCTTCGGCGCGGCGGTGGCGGCGGCCGGTTTGTTCGCCTGCAGCACCGCCGGCGCCCGCAGCGCCCTGCCCGCGCCGGCCCGCGCCCGGCGCATCGCCCGGCAGCGTTACCTTGGCGCCGTCCTTGAGGCGGTCGGCGCCTTCGGTGATCACGCGTTCGCCTGGCGCCAGCCCCTTCACGATCTGCACCTTGTCCACCGTGGCCTGGCCGCGCGTCACCGAGCGCATGCTTACCGTGCGGTCCTGGTTCAGCACATACACGTAATCGCCCTTGGTGCCGTGGCGCAGCGCGGTCACCGGCACCATCACCGCCTCCCTGATGGTGCGCAGCTCGAGGCGCACGTTCACGAACTGGCTCGGGAACAGGGTGTTCTTCGTATTTTCGAAGCGTGCTTTTGCGCGCACGGTGCCGGTCTGGGTATCGACCTGGTTATCCAGCGCGGAGAAGCGGCCGCGGTCCAGCTCCGTGGTGCGGGTGCGGTCGAAGGCCAGCACCGGCAGCGTGGCGCCGGAACGCACCGGCGTCATCACCTCAGGCACCTGGTCCTGCGGCACCGCGAACTCCACATCGATCGGCGACAGCTGGGTAATGACCGCGATGCCGTTTGCATCGCCGGAGCTCACCAGGTTGCCCACATCGACCACACGCAGGCCTACGCGGCCGCTGATCGGCGCCACCACGCGCGTATAGCCCAGGTTCAGTTTCGCCGTGCCTTCCGCGGCGCGGTCCGTCATCACCGTGCCTTCCAGCTGCTTGACCAGCGCGGCCTGCGTGTCCACGTCCTGCCGCGCGATCGAATCCTGCGACAGCAGCGTGCGGTAGCGTTCCAGGGTGAGGCGCGCATTTTCCAGCTGCGCCTCGTCGCGCTGCCGCTGGCCGGTGGCCTGCAGCAGCTGCATCTCGAACTGGCGCGGGTCGATCTGCGCCAGCACCTGCCCGGCCTTCACCATCTGGCCTTCCTTGAACAGCACCTTCTGCAGGATGCCCGACACCTGCGGGCGCACGGTGGTGGTAGCCGCCGCGGTTACGGTGCCCAGCGCATCCATGGTGACCGGCAGGTCCATCTTTTCGGCAGCCGCCACGCCCACGGTCGTCGCGGGCGCACCACGCCGTCCGCCTCCGCCGCCTCCGCCCGGCCCGCCCGGACCGCCTGCCGCTGCGCCGTTCTTGCCGCCTGCCGCCGGATCGGGGTGCGTCAGGTGCCAGGCAAGCCAGCCAAGGCCGATCATGGCAAGAATGGCGATGATGCCGCCAATGAGCTTGGCGCGGCGGCTGCGGCGGGGCTGGACGGAAGGCTTGGATGGCGCAACGGGCGAGTTCATCGCTTTTCCTTTTTTTGTGTTCGTTTGAGGCATATCAGAATGTTAAAACGACTCTATCACAGCGTTTTGTGCGTTTTGCGTCACTCTGGATACAATTGACACAGAGAAACTACCGTATAAGCCCAACAAGGCCCTGAAATGCACAACGCCACCGGGGCGCGGGCCGCGGTGGCGTTGTCAGATCTGGTTACAAACTCGCTACAAATCTCTTTCGTGCTCTCCTAGTCGGGCGACTCGCACAGGCAATGCGTGAGCGCCATGAAGGGCTTGCGCTGCACGCTCATTTCGTTCAGCCAGTTGAAGTCCGCCGCCACCGCCTGCGCGGCGCCGAGCGGCACGCCGGTGGGCGCCAGCGCCACCTTCACCTGCTCCGCCACCGCATGCGCGGCGGAGGCGCCGAAGAACTCCAGCAGGCGGTCGATCTTCGAGGTTTCCCGTTCGATGTAGACGATGCGCGGCTCGCCGCCCAGCTTCGCGCGTCTGGTGGCCGAGCGCACGGCATCGCCGAAGCCGCCCAGCGTATCCACCAGCCCGCGTTCCTGCGCCTGGGCGCCGGTCCATACGCGCCCCTGGGCCACGGCGTCGATCTTCTCCGGCGTCGTCTTGCGGGCCTGTGCCGCTTTCACCGTGAACTCGTTGTAGACATGGCCGATGGCGCTCTGGATCAGGGCGCCGAAGCGCGGATCCATCGGGCGCAGCGGGTTGCCTGCATCGCCCAGCCATGTGGTGGGCTGGCCGGCGGTGTGGATGCCCAGCTTGTCCGTCACCTTGTCGAAGGTGGGGAACAGCGCGAACACGCCGATGGAGCCGGTGACGGTGGAAGGATCGGCGATCACCTCGTCGGCCGCCATCGAAATCCAGTAGCCGCCGGATGCCGCCACATTGCCCATGGAGACCACTACCGGCTTGCCCGCCTTGCGCGTCAGTTCCAGTTCGCGGCGGATCAGCTCCGAGCCGAAGGCGCTGCCGCCCGGCGAATCCACGCGCAGCACGATGGCCTTGATGTCCTTGTCTTCGCGCGCCATGCGGATCAGGTTTGAGGTCGAGAGGCCGCCGATGGAACCCGGGCCGGCCACGCCGTCGCCGATTTCGCCCACCGCCATCACCACGCCAACCGCATCGCCGGTCAGCGGCTGGCTGAGGCGGGCCACATAGTCGGGCAGGGCCACCTGGCGGAAGGATTTGCCTTCGGCGTCCGGCGCACCGCGCTGCACCAGCAGCTCGCGGATCTCGTCGCGCGTTTTCAGGCCGTCGACCAGTTTCGCCTCCAGCGCCAGCCGGGCCAGGTTGCCGCCAAGCGCCTGCACGCGGGCCGGCAGCTCCTCGATGCCTTTTGCGATCGCGCCTTCAGGCAGCTTGCGCGCCTTCTCCACCTCGTCCATGTAGCGCTGCCACAGATCCTGGTTGACGTAGTTTTCCGCCTCGGCCGCCGCTTGGGACGGCGCGTTCGCCACATACGGTTCGGCAAAACTCTTGTAGGTGCCGACGCGCAGCACGTTTACTGTCACGCCCAGCTTGTCCAGCGCGTCGCGGTAGTAGTTGCGGTAGCGGCCGAAGCCGTCCAGCACCACGGCGCCCATCGGATGCATGTAGACCTCGTCCGCATGCGCGGCAATCTGGTATTGGCGCTGGTTGAAGTTGGAGCCCCAGGCCACCACCTTCTTGCCGCTGGCGCGGAAGCGGTCCACCGCCGCGCCGATTTCGCGCAGCATGGCCTGGCCGCCGCCTTCCATATCGTCCAGCACCAGCACTGCGCCGCCGATCTGCGGATCTTTCGCTGCCGTATCCAGCGCGCGCAGCACGTCGCGCAGCTGCACATAGCGGCGCAGTTCACCGCCGCTCAGGTTCGACACCAGCGCCGCGCGGCCGCCGATGGAGCCCTGCTCCACCAGCTTGCCCTCCAGGTTCAGCACCAGCATCGTCTTTTCGCCCAGCGGCCGGGCGCCGCCGCCGAAGACGGCAAACAGCAGCACCACGACGATGAGCAGGAACAGCGCATTCAGCACAAAGCGGCGGCTGGTGTCTAACGCCGACCAGAACCAGCGGATACCGCCACGCACATAGGAAAATACGGACCGGGACATCGCAACTCCTTTACGAAACCACGGCAGCGGCAGGCTTGGCGCTCGCCGGCTGGGAGATCAGGAACAGGCCGCCCATCACGATCAGGCCATTGATCACCAGCAGCTCAAGGCCCAGCTGGTAGCTGCCCAGCAGCAGGTGCTGCTTCCATTCGAGGATAGCGCACAGCACCGGAGCGGCGAGCACGATCAGCGGCACCATGCGGTCGTTCACCACACGCTGCGTGAGGATGCCGAAGCCGAACAGGCCAAGCAGCGGGCCATAGGTATAGCCGGCCAGTTTCAGGATCACGCCGATCATGCTGGGCTCATCGATCCATTTGAACACCATCACCAGCACCAGGAACAGCGCGCAGAAGCTCAGGTGCACCGTGTGGCGCAGGCGGGTGCGCTGCTTCTCGCTGAGATCCTGGCGGCGCTGGATGCCCAACAGGTCGATGCAGAAGGACGAGGTCAGCGCGGTAATCGCGCCGTCCGCGCTCGGGAACAGCGCGCTCACCAGCGCGATGAAGAAGATCAGCTGCATCACGGCAGGCAGGTGGCCCATCACCACGGCCGGGAAGATCGCGTCGCCGGTCGCAGTCACGCCGGCCTGCGGCGCGTACAGGTAAAGCAGGCCGCCGAGGAAAAGGAACATCGACATCACGATCACCAGGATGAAGGTCAGCGCGATCATGTTCTTCTGCGAATCGCCCAGCGTCTTCACCGAGATATTCTTCTGCATCATCTCCTGGTCCATACCCGTCATCGCCAGCACGATGAACACGCCGGCCAGGATCTGCTTCCACATATAGCTTGGGCTGTCGATATCGGTGGTAAACACCTTCGCCAGGCCGCTGGCCTGCATCTGCGCCAGGCTTTCGAATACGCCAAGGTTCATTTCGTGCAGCAGGAAGCCCACGCAGGCCACCAGGCCTACCAGCATGCCGGTGGTCTGCAGCGTATCGGTCCACACGATGGTCTTCACGCCGCCCTCGTAGGTATAGGCCAGGATCATCAGCAGGATCACGAGGTTGGTGGCCCAGAACGGGATGCCCAGGCTGTCCAGGATGGTAGCCTGCAGGATGTTCACCACCAGGTAGAGCCGCGCCGTGGCGCCCAGCGTGCGCGAGACGATGAAGAACGCCGCCCCGCTCTGGTAGGAGCGGCGGCCGAGGCGCACGTCGAGATAGTGGTAAATAGAGGTAAGTTTCAGGCGGTAATACAGCGGCAGCAGGATGTAGGCGACGGCGAAGTAGCCGATCACATAGCCCAGCACGATCTGCATGTAGGCGAAGCCGTCGCGGCCTACTGCGCCGGGAACGCTGATGAAGGTGGCGCCACTGAGCGTGGTGCCGACCATGCCGAAGGCTACCAGCCCCCAGTTGGAACTCTTGTTACCGATGAAGAAGCTCTCGTTGTTGGCATTGCGGGAGGTCCACCAGGCCACGGCGAGCAACAGGCCGAAATACGCGAAAATGACGAAAAAGAGGAATACTGGCGACATAAAGGCATCCGAAACTGTGGGAATCCGCCAGCAATATACACCGGAACACCCGGCCCTCGTCTAGAATCATCAGCATGTACGCACAAGACACCATCACCTTCGCCCGCGACCAGGAAGAACTGGTATTACCCCTCGAATACCGCGTTCACGCGCAGGCCGACGGCCGCAGCGCCGGACGCGAGGAATGCATGCGCGATTACGCGCGCGTGCTCTACTCAGCCTCCTTCCGCCGCCTGCAGGGCAAGATGCAGCTGCTGGGCGTGGACGCAAACCGCTTCAACCGCAACCGGCTCACGCACAGCCTGGAAGTGGCGCAGATCGCGCGCTCCATCGCGGCGGACCTCGGTCTGGAACGCAGCGTGGTCTCGGAGACCTGTTCGCTGGCGCACGATATCGGCAATCCGCCCTTCGGCCACTACGGCGAGAAGATCCTGAATGAGCTGGGCCGCGAACATGGCGGCTTCGAGGGCAATGCGCAGGCCTTCCGCATCCTGCGCACGCTGGAGAAGAAGCATCACGCCTACGCGGGCCTGAACCTCACGGTGCGCTCGCTGTTCGGCATTACCAAGTACTTCCACCTGCGCGCGGACAATCCGAAGAAGTTCCTGTACGACGATGACCATGCCTTCCTCTCGGCCGAGCTGGCGAAGCACGGCATCACTGCCCGCAAGAGCATCGATGCGCAGATCATGGACCTGGCCGACGAAATTGCCTATGCGGCGCATGATGTGGAAGATGCGCTGAGCTTCGGCATCATCACCTGGGGCGAGATCCTGCACGAGTTCAAGATCAGCAAGGAGTTTGCCGGCGCCTACGAACCGTTCTCGAAGATCGCCCACCATGCGCACGACGAAGCGCTGAAGTGCGATATGCAGGCCAGCTCGGAGGAATATTCCATCGTGCTGCGCAAGGAACTCACTTCGCAGATCGTGCATGAGCTGTGCCGCGATATCGCGGCCGTGGAAGGGAAGAACGGACCGGAGCTAGGCTACCGCAGCATGGCGCTGCTGGCCAAGGGCCTGAAAACGCTGCTGTGGAAGGCCATCCTGCGCAAGAAGGATGTGCAACTGTACGAGAAGCGGGGCGAGAAGATCATCCGCGGCCTGTTCGAAGTCCTCACGGACAAGCAGTACAACAAGGACAATATCCTGCTGCCGCCGGAATTGCGCTGCCTGGACGACACGCGCGAGCGCCTCGTGATCGACTATATCGCCGGCATGATGGATTCATACGCGGCGCAGGAATACGAGAAGTATTTCGGCAAAGGCAGCCTGGATGCCATTTACTGGAAATAGCCGCTTCCGCACGGCGGCGCTGGCCCTTGTCCTGCTGCTGCACGCAGCCGGCATCTGGCTGCTCGCCATGCGCGCCACCAGCCAGCTGCCAGCCCCGCCCGCGGACCAGCGCGAATTCGTGCTGGTGCAGATCAAGCCGCCCCGCCCTGCCGCGCCAGCGGTAGCGCCGCCACGGGAAACGCCGCGCCGCACGGCTCCTGCTTCCATGCGCCCACCGGTACGCACAGTACCGGAAGCGATCACCGCCACCACGCCCGACACCGTGCCGCCGCCAGCTGCGGAGGCGGCGCCGGAAGCGCCACCGGCGATGGATGTGGAAGCGCTGAAGCGCTCCGTGCGCACCTTGAAGCTGGAAGAAACGCTGGCGGAGAAGGCCCGCAAGCAGGTCGGCACGCCGCTGCAAAGCGAGATGGACAGGGCCGGCCAGGGCATTGCGCAGGCCAAGCGCGGCGACTGTTTGAGAGGCTTCGCCGGCGCCGGCCTGCTTGCCCCGCTGGCGATGGCCTATGCGGCCGTCACCGACAAGAAAGACAGCGGCTGCAAATTCTGACTTAGTGCGCAGCCACCCTTACGGCGCGCGGCCCGGCAGGAACAGCGCGCGGATTCAGGCGGTCCAGCCGCCCGCTCAGTGCGGTAAGGCCGAAAGCGCCCAGCACCACCAGCGCGCCGATCCAGCCGGTATGCACGAGGCCAAGGCTGTCCACGATATGGCCGCCGCCCCATGCGCCTCCCGCGATGCCCAGATTGAAGGCCGCGATATTCAGGCCGGACGCCACATCCACTGCGCGCGGCGTGAAGTGCTCCGCCTGCTGCACCACATACACCTGCAGGCCCGCCACATTACCGAAAGCCACGGCGCCCCACAGCAGCACGGTGAGCAGCACCAGCCATTTGTTCGGCGCGGTGAAGGTCAGCGCCAGCAGCACGGCTGCCAGGCCGAGGAAGATGATCTTGAGCGCGCTTACCGGGCCGCGCTTGTCGGCCAGCTTGCCGCCCCAGATATTCCCCACCGCGACCGACACGCCGTACACCAGCATCACCAGGCCCACGGAGCTGGAACTGAAGCCCGAGATGCGTTCGAGGATAGGCGCCAGGTAGGTGAAGGCGATAAAGGAACCGCCATAGCCCACCGCCGTCATTGCATACACCAGCAGCAGCCGTGGCTGGGCCAGCACCTGCATCTGCTGTAGCAGCGAAGCCGGCTTGCTGTGCTGGATATTCTTCGGCACGAACAGCAGGCTGCCGATAAAGGCCACCAGGCCCAGCGCTGAAACGGCGAGGAAGGTCTCGCGCCAGCCGAAGTGCTGGCCGATGAAAGTCCCCAGCGGCACGCCTGTCACCAGCGCCACGGTCAGGCCGGTGAACATGATGGCGATGGCGCTGGCCGCTTTTTCCTTGGGCACCAGCGAAGTGGCAATGGTGGAGCCGATCGAGAAGAACACGCCGTGCGCCAGGCCGGTGAGGATGCGCGCCACGATCAGCGATTCGTAGCCGGGCGCTTTCCACGCCAGCAGGTTGCCGGCGGTGAACAGCACCATCAGCGAGAGCAGCAGCAGCTTGCGCGGCACCTTGCCGGTAAGCGCGGTCAGCACCGGGGCGCCGACTGCCACGCCCATGGCGTACAGGCTGACCAGCAGCCCGGCCGAGGGCAGGGTGACGCCGAGGTCGGCGGCAATGGTGGGCAAGAGGCCGACGATGACGAACTCGGTCGTCCCGATGGCGAAGGCGCTGATGGTCAGCGCGAGCAAGGCAATTGGCATGGCTAAACTCCTGTAAAGTTAACGCCATGCAGTATCCCGAACTTCTTTGTTTCGAAAAAGACAGGCTGGCGCGAAAGAATTTTGCGCCAACCGCAACAATCAAATGAATTCCGAAGCGCTCGCCCTCCTCCTTGTCCGTGAAATGCCCTATGGGAAGTACAAAGGCCGCAAGCTGGCCGACCTGCCCGGCCATTACCTTGGCTGGATGGCACGCGAGGGATTTCCTAAAGGGGAACTGGGCGCCCTGCTCGCGCTGATGTACGAGCTTGACCACAACAATCTGCGGACCTTGCTCACGCCGCTGAAACGCTAGCGGCTGAAGATCCGTAATTCAGGATAAGCCGTGGCCGCATCGTGCTCGCGGGTGAAACGATGGCCCGGCAGCAGCGCCAGCAGCACTTCGGCCGTCGTGCGCACCACGGAACCAGCCGCCAGGTGGCCGCCGTAGACACGGCCCTCGGCATCGGACACCGAGATATGCAGGTGGACGCCCTGCTCGGCCACCGTGCCCGCCAGCGTCAGAATTTCGAGGTCGCCGTTCAGTTCCGATGCGTCGCTGCGGCCAGCGTAGCGCAGCCTGACTTTGCTCAGGCTGCCGATGCCCTGCACCACGAAGGCCGCATGGCCGCCGCAGGCGCTTTCCAGCGCGGTACGCAGGTCATCGCCCGGCGCCAGGCGCAGCGGCAGGGCCTGCATTGCTATCGGCCTTTCGCCAGCAGCGCCGCCAGTTCGCCGCTTTCCATCAGGCGCTCCAGTTCGGTGGCTCCGCCGATCAGAACGCCGTGCACGAAGATCATCGGGAAGGTCGGCCAGCCGGCCCACATCTTCAGCGCCAGGCGGCGGCGCCACTGGCTGAAGTAGCTGCCGTAGCCGAGGTAGGTGTAGGCGATGCCGGCCTGCTCCAGCAGCTTGCGCGCCTTGCGGGGAAAGGGATTCTGCTTCATGCCCACCACCACGACAGCTTGCTGGCTGATGGCCGAGCGCACCTCGTCAAGAATGTCGGACTGGTAGCGCGCCATGCGTGCGGGCAGCGCAGGATGTACCTGCGCCGGGGGAAGAAGGGGTCGTTGTGGGTCGCTCATGCATGCAGTGTAACGCGCTGCAAGCAGGCATACAATTGTGACATCTTAGAACTGCTGTGTTACTTTTCACTTGGCCTTTGTCCTACAGCACACTCTCCTGATTTCTTATTAAAGTGTTCAGAGCTCGCGACTACCATGGTCGCTCCTTTACCTGACTTGCACGGCGCAATGCTTGTGATAACAGGTCCGGTAAAGGATGTGCAATGTTCCAAACTATTAAGGAGAGAATCATGGCATCATCGAATCAAGGCAACAATCAAGGCGGTCGCGGCGGCAACAACCAGTCCGGCCAGGGCGGCAACCAGGGTGGCGGCGACACCAGCAACCGCGGTTTCGCTTCCATGGATCCGGAACGCCAGCGCGAAATCGCCTCCGAAGGCGGCAAGGCAGCACACGCCTCCGGCAATGCGCATGAGTTCACTTCGGAAGAAGCGCGTAAAGCCGGCTCCATGAGCCACAAGAACGACGGCAACCGCCAGAGCGGCTCGGGCGGCTCCAGCGGCGGTGGCAGTGGCGGCAACAATGCAGGCAGCGGCGGCGGCACCCGCGGTGGTACGCCTGAGCAGCACGCACAGGCCGGCCGTCAAAGCCACAAGAACGACGACAAGCGCTAAGCGCTAGTCGGGTGGCGCCCGGGCGCCGCATCGAAAGCCGCTCTTTTCAGAGCGGCTTTTGCATTGGGCGCTGCAGCGGCGGGAGCGTGAGGAGGCCGCTGGTCAGCGCGCAGCCGAACAGGATGACGGCGCAGCTCAGCGCCATCTTGAGCGTGAACTGCTCGTTCAGGAAGAGCGTGCCCCACAGCACGCCGAAGGCCGGGATCATGAACAGCGAACTCATGGCGCGGCTGGCGCCGAGCCGTGCAATCAGTCCGTAGAACAGCACGTAAGCAAAAGTGGTGCACAGCGCAGCAAGCGCCAGCAGTGCGCCCCATGCGTGCAGCGAAGGCTGCTGCGCGGGCCAGGTGAATGCGGTCGGCAGTGCCAGATAGGCCAGTGCGAAGAACTGGCTGCCGGCGGCAATGGTCATCGGCCCTGCGGTGGACAGGTGTTTGCGCATGAAGTTTCCGGTAAAGCCATACAGCAGCGTGGCGCCAAGGCAGGCCAGCGCAGCGAGCAGTGTCGCCAGCATGCCGTGCTGCATGTGCAGCTTGTCGGCCACCAGCAGGAAGACGCCGGCGAAACCGATGGCCAGGCCCGCCATGCGCAGGCGGCTCAGCGTTTCACCCAGCCACAGTGCGCCGATGAGGGCCGCAAACAGGGGCGTGGTCGAGCTGAGAATCGACGACAAGCCGGCAGAGATGCTGAGCGCGGCGTAGTTGAAGAACACAAACGGCAACGCCACATTCGTCAGTCCCACCAGCGCAATGCCCTTCCAATGCTGGAGCAGGTCGGCGCCCAGCCCGCGCCACAGCAGCAGCGGCAGCATCAGCAGGGAAGCCAGCAGCGCGCGCACGCCGGCCATGGCAAGCGGACCGAACTCCGGCGCCGCCACGCGGATGAACAGATAAGATGCGCCCCAGATCGCGGCCACCAATACCAGGCTCAGCATATCACTCCGCCTCATGGCATCCCCCTTCCTGCACAGCCCGTGTCCACCTTGGGGTCTGACCCCAAGGTGGACACGGGCTTGGCTATTTGGACTGGGGCGCCTTTGGCGGCGTAGACGTCGGCCACGCCTGCATACGCGCGCTGGACGGCCGGGCGCCGGCTGAGGGCGTCGAACCAGCGCGCCAGGTTGGGGAACTGGGCCAACTGCTGGCCGTGGGCCGCGTGCGGCACGATCCAGGGATAGCAGGCCATGTCGGCAATGGAGTACTCGCCGGCGATGAAGTCGCGGCCTGCCAGCTGCCTGTCGAGCACGCCGTACAGGCGCGCCGTTTCGCGCGTGTAGCGCTCGATGGCGAAGGGCACTGTTTCCCCGGCATACACGCGGAAGTAGCCCGCCTGCCCTGCCATCGGCCCCAGCCCGGCCATCTGCCAGAACAGCCACTGCAGCGCTTCGTTACGCGCGCGGGCCTGCCACGGCAGGCCGAAGCCGGTTTTCTCCGCCAGGTAGAGCAGGATAGCGCCGGATTCGAACACGTTTACCGCCTCCCCACCGCCCACCGGCGCGCGGTCCACCAGCGCGGGGATTTTCCCGTTCGGCGCAATGCGGCGGAATTCCGGCGCGTGCTGCTCGCCCTTGCTCAGGCTGACCGTCAGCAGGCGGTATGGCAGGCCGGCTTCTTCGAGGTAGACGCGCAGTTTTTGGCCGTTCGGCGTGGGCGCGTAGTAGAGGTCGAGCATGATGTCCCTTTCATTCCAGTGAGGGACATTCTGCCGTGCTGCGTGGCCCCACAAAAGAGCCAGCTATGGGGAGTTTGATGGAGCCAGATCAGCGCGAGCCGAAAGCCAGGCGTTTGCCTTCGCGTAGCATGCGCTCGAAATCGGCCGCGGAGACCGGCTGGCTGAACAGGTAGCCCTGCAGCTGGTCGCAGCCCAGCTCGCGCAGGAAGGCCATCTGCTCGACGGTTTCCACGCCCTCGGCCACGATCTCCTGGCGCAGCTGCTGGGCCATGGTGACGATGGCGCGCGCGATGGCGCAGTCGTTCTCTTCATACGGCAGGCCGACCACGAAGGCGCGGTCGATCTTCAACGTGCTGATCGGGAATTTCTTCAGGTAGGCAAGGCTGGAATAGCCGGTGCCGAAATCGTCCAGCGCCAGCGCCAGGCCCATGGCCACCAGCTCGTTCATGATGGCGATCACCGTCTCGGCGCCGCGCACCAGCAGGCTCTCCGTAATCTCCAGCATGATCTGTTCGGGATGCACCTGGTGCCGCTCCAGCACTTCGGCCATGCGTTCCGGCAGCGCGCGGTCGAACTGGCGTGCCGAGAGGTTGACGGCGATCGGCGGCATGATCAGGTTGGCGTCCTTCCATTCGCGGATCTGGCGGCAGGCTTCTTCCACCACCCAGTTGCCCAGTTCGAGAATAAGGCCGGTCTCTTCCGCCACCGGAATGAAGACGCCGGGCGACACCAGGCCGCGCACCGGATGGCGCCAGCGCAGCAGCGCTTCGGCGCCTACGATGCGGCCGCTGCGCAAGCTCACTTTGGGCTGGTAGTACAGCAGCAGCTCATCGTTCGCGAGCGCGTCGCGCAGCTCGCTCTCGATGCGCAGGTGTTCCTTGGCGCGCTGGTTCATCTCCTCGCTGTAGAACAGCAGCGAGGCATCCATGCCCTGCCCCGCTTTCGCCGTCGCCACCTCGGCGCCGCGCAGCAGGGTGTGCGCATCCTGCGCATCTTCCGGGTACACCGCTATGCCAACGTTTGCACCGACCTGCAAACTGTGCGAGCCGATCGCGATCGGCGCCGACAGCGCTTCAACCAGCTTGCGCGCCACCAGCGCCGCATGCTCGCGCTTTTCGATCTGCGGCAGCGCCACGGCGAACTTGCTGCCATCGAGCCGCGCCAGGATGTCGCCCTCGCGCAGCTTGAGCCGGAACATGCGGCCGATTTCCACGATGACCGCATTGCCCACTTCATGCCCCAGCGTGTCGCTGATGGCGCCGAGGCGCGCAATCTCCACCACCACCAGCGCGCCGTGCGCGTGGCTGCGGCGCGCTTCGGCCATGGCCTGGCCCAGCAGCTGCAGCAGCAGGCCCTGGTTCGGCAGGCCGGTAAGGCTGTCGTAGTTCGCCATGCGCTGCATGCGCGCTTCGGCGTCCTTGTGCACGCTGATGTCGGAGAACAGGGAGAAGGTGTGCGTGATATTGCCCGCATCGTCGCGCACCACGGAGATGGTGACGGATTGCGGGAACAGTTCGCCGTTCTTGCGCTTGCCCACGATCTCGCCGCGCCATGGGCCCGCGCCCTTCATGGCGCCGCGCACCTTGGCGCGAAATTCCGCATCGTGCACGCCGGAGCGCAGCAGGTCCGGCGTCTGGCCGATGGCCTCGGCCATCGTGTAGCCGGTGATGCGGGTAAAGGCGCCGTTGATGGAGACGATGCGCTCGTTCGAATCCGTAATCAGCACGCCCTGGTCGCTGTCCTCGATGATGCGGGCATGCAGGTTCACCTTCTCCTGGTGCGTGAGCGCCTCGTTCACCTGGCGCAGCCGCACCAGCATGCCGGTCGGCTCTTCGCTCTCGTCATGCATCAGGGAGATGGCCAGCTTGACCCAGATAACGTCGCCGGACTTCTTGCGGCGCCGTACTTCCACGCCGTCGCTGCCGGATTCGATGAACAGTTCGGCGATATTGCCCTCCTCATCGTCATCCGTATACAGGAAAAGAATGTGCTGGCCGATGGCTTCCTGCGCGGTGTAGCCGAACAGGCTTTCGGCGCCGCGGTTCCAGCTGGTGACATAGCCGGCCAGGTCGAGTTCCATTTCCGCGTCCGGCGCGGCGCCGTGGGCCATCGCCGCAGGGAGCGCGCGTAAACCGGCCAGGGCTTCCTCGAGGGAAGCCAGTGTTTGCGTGAGCGCCTCGCCCTGCTGTACGCGGGCCTCCCGGCTCAGGGCCAGGCAGCGCTCTATCGCATTGTCAAGCATTGGCCCTGCCTGTCACATCGCTCGTCACGTTCAGCATCCACAGGTTGGCTTCGGCAATCATTGCATTGAATTCTGCCGTGGACAGCTGCACCGCGTCCAGTCCGGCAAGCACGGCAGCAAAATCGCCCTGCTCGGCAGCTTCCACCAGCGCCAGCAGTGTACCCAATTCTCCTTCCTTGTTCAGCAGGGCCTGCTGTGCCGCGTCCCCGATGTTCAGCGGGGCCAGGACTTCGTTCAGCGGCATGCCGAACAGCACGCCCAGCAGCGAGAACATGCCGACCATGAAAGCCTGTTCCTGGTTGTACTTGTCCAGCCCTGTTTCGCGCGCCAGCAGCTCCATCGAGCGCGCGCGCACCGACACGCGGGCCAGCAGCATGGCCGAGCGCACATCGCCTTCGCGGGCGGCAAACAGCATGAGGTTGAGCCAGCGGCGCAGCTGCTGGCGGCCGAGGATCAGGATTGCCTGAGAGAAACTCGTAACGCGGCGGCCGGTGCCCATGCCGAGCGAGTTCACCAGCTTCAGCAGATGATAGGACAGGGTCGGATCGCGCCGCAGCAGCGCTTCGATTTCGTGGGTGTCCGCGTCGTTTGTCACCAGCGCCACCAGCTGCAGGGCCAGCGCGCGCGAGGCCGCCTGGTTGCCGACCGGCTTGGCCGGCGGGGCCAGCGGCCAGTCGCCTTCCACCCAGGCCACGTTCGGCGGCAGGTTCTTGTCGAAAGGACTGTCGGCGCGCAGCACCTGCTCCACCGGCAGGCGGCGCCAGCCGGCCTGCTCCAGTTCTTCAGCCAGCGCTTCGGACACCTGTTCCCTGAAATGGCAGGGCAGCCTGGTGGCCAGCTCGGCCAGTTCTTCCGGCAGTTCGCAGGCATCTTGCGCACCGGAAAAGACCAGTCCCGCGGGGATACCGTTGCGGTCGGCGAGCAGTTGCAGGAAGACGGGAGGAATAGGATTCATGGCATTCATTCGGGCATTTCCGGGAGGATATAACAGGGCTTGCTTGATGCCTGCTATGGTACTCCGAATCAATTGGCGAGAGTCAACAGATTGTCATGACATTGTCACCAAGAAATCACCGTCACGCCACATTCTCTTGCGCCACATCAAGCGGCGCGGCGCCCGGCAAATGCTGGCACAGGCAGTGGAACAGGCCTTCGCGCCGCATGCGCTTGATCCACCATTCCAGCGCCGCGCCGGTTTCGCCGCTGCGCCATGCCAGGTAGAAGGTTTCGTCCGGCTTGGGCTCCTCCACCTGCTTCTCCACCAGCAGGCCGCGGGCGATGGCGGCGCGGGCGCACTGCTCGGGCAGGAAGCCGAAGCCCAGGCCCGACAGCTGGTACTGGTATTTGGCTGCCATGCTGGGCACGGTCAGCGTGTCCTGTCCCAGCAACAGCCCGACCGTGCGCGGCGCCATCTGCCGCGCGGAATCGGACATGACGACGGCGCGGTGATGCTGCAGCTCGCTGCGCCCCAGCTTGCGCTCCACGGCGGCCAGCGGATGATGAGGCGCCACGGCGAATACCCAGCTCAGGCTGCCGATCGGCTCGGACACATAGCCGCCGCCTGCCGGACCGTCGCCGGGCGCCCCCACGATCAGGTCCACACGCCGGTCCAGCAGCGCCTCCCAGGTGCCGGACAGCGCCTCCTGCACGATGCGCAGCCGGGTCTGCTGCGCCACCTCGTAAAAGGCGCGCACGTCGCCGTCGAAGGCGGCCGCCGAGAACATGGAATCGATGCCCACGGCCAGTTCGGTCTCCCAGCCCGACGCCACGCGGCGCACCCGGTGCTCCAGGTCCTGCGCCGCCTTCAGCAGGTAGCGCCCCTCTTTCAGCAGCTCCCGCCCGGCCTTGGTCAGCTCCACGCGCGGGCCGTTGCGCTCGAAGACCTGCACCCCCAGGTCATCCTCCAGCTTGCTCACGGTATAGGAAATGGTCGAGGGCACCCGGTGCAGCTCCTTGCCGGCGGCGGAGAAGGAACCACGGCGGTCGATCGCATCCACGATCTGCAGGGCTTCAAGGCTTAATCTGAGCATTCGATTTTTTCGACAGTAACGGGGCAAATTTTCCGTTTTTTGAAACGGACCGGACGGCCTATACTGTGCTTCATCCAAGCGGGAATGGCAAGGAAAAACCCTTCGATTCCATCGCACATTACACAGAAAAGGAGTTCCATCATGTTGCAGATTCGTAAAAGTGAAGAACGCGGCGTTGCCAACCACGGCTGGCTGGATTCCCGCCACACCTTCTCCTTCGGCCACTACTTCGACCCGAAACACACCGGTTTCGGTCCCCTGCTGGTGATTAACGAAGACAAGGTGATGCCGGGCCAGGGCTTCGGCACCCACGGCCACCGCGACATGGAAATCATTTCCTATGTGCTGGACGGCGCACTGGAGCACAAGGACAGCCTGGGCACCGGTTCCGTGCTGCACTATGGCGACGTGCAGCGCATGAGCGCAGGCACCGGCGTGCGGCACAGCGAGTTCAACCACTCGAAGACCGAAGGCGTGCATTTCCTGCAGATCTGGATCGAACCGGCCGAAACCGGCATTCCGCCCAGCTATGAGGAAAAGCACTTCACGCCGGAAAGCAAAACCGGCCAGCTGCGCCTGATCGCTTCGGATGACGGGCGCGACGGCTCGGTGCTGATCCACCAGGATGCGTCCATCTACGCCACCATCATGAATGGCAGCGATGCGCTGGAACACAAGCTGGCAGCCGGCCGCACCGCTTATGTCCACGTGGTGCGCGGCGTGGTCACGGTCAATGGCGTGGAGCTGAAAGGCGGCGATGCGCTGAAGATCACGGCAGAAAGCGCCGTTTCGCTGGCGAAGGCCGAAGCTGCCGAGGTATTGCTCTTCGACCTGCCTTATTAATGAGCAGCGTAATGAGCAGCGGCAGGGGGTCTCCCCTGCCGTTTGCGCTTATTTGTTATGATTGAGTGCTTAGTGATTACCGTAGAAGAGCACGCCATGCAGCCCCTCGCAGAAATTCCTGCCAAAGAAGAACTGGACCTGGACTATGTCACGTCCTGCGCCCTGCCCACGCCGTGGGCGCAGTTCACGCTGCACGCCTTCGTCGAGCATTCCACCGGCAAGGAGCACCTGGCCATGGTGCTGGGCGATATCGGCGACGGCCAGCCGGTACTGGCCCGCGTGCACAGCGAATGCCTGACCGGCGACGTGCTGTTCTCCCAGCGCTGCGACTGCGGCGCCCAGCTCGAAGGCGCCCTGCGGCGCATCGCCCAGGAAGGCCGCGGCGTGCTGCTTTACCTGCGCCAGGAAGGCCGCGGCATCGGCCTGATCAACAAGATGCGCGCCTACCGCCTGCAGGAAGCGGGCGCGGATACCGTGCAGGCCAATGAGCAGCTCGGCTTCAAGCCTGACCAGCGCAGCTACGGCCTGGTGGAGCCCATGCTGAAACAGTTCGGCGTGGCTTCGCTCAAGCTGATGACGAACAACCCGCGCAAGATCGCCGCCATGGAGAAGCTGGGCATTCCGGTCGCCGAGCGCGTGCCCCTGCTGGTCAACCGCAACAAGTTCAACCAGCACTACCTGAACACCAAGGCGGCCAAGCTCGGCCACATGATGACGCCCATCACCGCAAGTGCTACCGGAGATGGCGAACAGTAATGTACACTGCACCTGACTCATTCAGGTGTGGATTGCATGAAATTTAACAAGCTTGTCCTGGCGTTGACCTTAACTTGGGGCTGCACCGGCGCCTTCGCGGCGCGGCAGCCCGCTACAACTCCTCCCGCATCGCCCCAGTCCGGCCTGCCGACCTCGGCCCCGCCGCGCGCGACCGCTGCCGTCCAGGATGACAGTGCGCCCCTGCCCCCGCCATCGAGCGCGGCGCAGAAGCTCTACCAGAATGCCAAGAAAGACCTGCTGCAGGTGCGTTCGCTGCTGAAAAGCGGCCGCACCCAGTCCTCGGTGGGCTCCGGCTTCCTGGTGGGCACCTCGAATCTCGTGCTGACCAATTACCACGTGGTGTCGCAGTTCGCCCTTGACCCGGAAACCTATACCGGCGAATGGGTGGACACGGCGGGCCAGCGCGGCAATATCGAACTGCTGGCGGTGGACGTGCTGCACGACCTGGCCGTGGTGCGGGTGAACCGCTACGGCACCGGCTTCTTCAAGATTCCCGAGCGCGAGGTGCGCCTCACGCAGGGCCAGTACCTGTACTCGCTGGGCAATCCGCTCGACCTCGGCTTCGCGATTTCGGAAGGCGCCTATAACGGCGTGATCTCGCGCAGCTTCTACGACCAGCTGATGTTCACCGGCCCGATCAACTCCGGCATGAGCGGCGGCCCCAGCGTGACCGCCGACGGCGAAGTGGCGGGCGTGAACGTCTCCAAGCGCCTGGACGGCGAACTGGTGAGCTTCCTGGTGCCGATCCGCTATGCGCAGGAACTGCTGAAGCGCGTGGCCCCCGACGCCAAAGGCCCGGCCGACTTTACCGCGATCGTCACCCAGCAGCTGCTGGCGCACCAGCGTGCCATGGTGGACCAGCTGCTGTCCGGCCCGATGGCGCACAAGCAGATGGGCCCCTACCAGGTGCCGGTGCGCGAAACGGAACAGATGCGCTGCTGGGGGCGTTCCAATGTGCGCGGCGAGAAAGCCTTCGCCGTCGATAACACCAACTGCGCGATGGAGTCCGCGATCTTCGTGTCCGGCACCATGCAGACCGGCCAGATCGCCATCCGCCACCAGTTCATGCGCAGCACCGGGCTGGATGCGATCCGCTTCGCCCAGCTCTCCAGCCTCTCCTTCAAGAACGAATCCTTCGGCAGCTACAAGGACAGCCGCATGACGCCGCCGTCCTGCACCGAAGAATTCGTGAAGAACAGGACCATGCCGATGCGCGCCGTGATGTGCGTGCGCGCCTACAAGAAGTTCCCCGGCCTGTACGACTTCTCCCTGCTCACGGCGAGCACCGACGACAGCCTGATGAACCTGCAAAGCCGCCTGGACGCGCGTGGCGTGTCCTATGAAAACGGCATGCGGGCCGCGCGCGCCTTCATGGAATCCCTGGCGCGCGAGGACGGCAAATGAAGCCGCCTTACTTCGTCGAACTGCTGTCCCGTAACGGCGACGTGCTGCACCGCTACCGCGGCGAGGCGCTGCCGCTGCGCATCGGCCGCGCCTACGACAACGACATCATCCTGGACGATGCGCACACCGCGCCGCATCACGCCGTGGTGGAGCAGGCCGAAGGTGAAGACGGCCTGGTGCTGCGCGACCTGGGGAGCCAGAACGGCATCATCTTCCAGGGCAAGCGCCATCACAGCCTGCCGCTGGCCGGCAGCACCATCGTGCGGCTGGGCCATACGCGGCTGCGCATCCGCAGCGCCGATTTCCCGGTGCCGGAAGAAGTCACCGACACCACCATGCATGCCTGGGAAGGCGGCGCGCCCGCCGTGGCCGGGCTGGCGCTGATCGCCCTCTTCATCGGCGTGGAAGAAGCGCTGTCCGATACCGAATCCTTCCAGGCCATCCGCTACCTGCTGACGATTGCGTCCGGCCTCGGCGCGGGCCTGCTGTGGAGCGCCATCTGGGCCGTAACGAACCGCCTGTTCGGCGGCCATGCGCGGCTGGGGCGCCACCTGTTCATTCTCGGCGCAGGCCTGGTCGTGATCGGCGGCTGGAAGGTGCTCAGCACCGTGCTGGCCTATGCCTGGTCGGCCGAGATATTCACGCGCTACGGCAACCATGTGACCCTGCTGATCGTATGCGGCATGGTGTTCTTCCACTTGCGCACCATACGGCCGCACCATCCGCCGCGGCGCATCCTGGCCACCTGCGCCATTTTCATGGCGCTCGGCTCAGGCCTCGTCTTGATGAGCAACCTGCAGACCACGGGCCGCCTGTCGGACGAACTGTATATGTCGGTGCTGATGCCGCCTTCGCTGCGCCAGAGCCCGGACCACAGCGTGGACGACTTCTTCAGGGAGACCGGCAGCCTGAAACGCAAGGTGGACGCCGACCGCGCACGCATGCCCAGCGATGGCGAAACGGACGAGGATGATGAGGATTGAGTAGTAAAATGCCGCATGAGTAAGGACATCCTCACCGCACTGCGCACGGCCACTGCCAGCCGTCACGAAATTCTCGACAGCAACATGCCATTGGCACAGGCCGAGCCAACGCTGGCGGACTACCGCGACCATCTCGACCTCCTGCGTGAATGGCTGGCGCCGATTGAAGCCTGGCAGGCGCGCTTCAGCGACGGCCCGCAGGACGGCGCCCTGCTGCCGCCTGCGCCCCATGTTCCGATGATCGACGCCGACCTGCAGCATCCTGCGATGCCGCAGCGTACGCTCGCAAACGCCCCCACGCCCGCCGCGCTCCCCGCTTCCGACGCTTCCGCCTATCGCTGGGGAGTGAGCTATGTGATTGAAGGCTCGCGCCTCGGCGGCGCCGTGCTGCACCGCAGGCTTGCCGCCCGCCTTGCGCCGCATCCGCTGCGCTACCTTCACGCTGACGGCCAGGCGCCGGGACCGCGCTGGCAGCACTTTATCCGCACCCTGCGCGCCGAGGTCCACGCCGATGCCGATATCGAAGCGGCATGCGCCGGCGCCTGCGATGCCTTCGACGCGCTGCTGGCGCTGCACAAGGCGGCAGCATGAGCGCCGCGCAGCCCAGCCAGCCGCTGGGGCTCGACAACTGTGCCGATGAACCGATTCATATTCCAGGCCACATCCAGCCGCACGGCGCCCTGCTGGCCTTCGACGGCAAGGCCATGCTGCGCGAGTGGAGCGGCAACGCCGCTGCCCTGCTGGGCGTGGCGCCGGCGCCGGGCGCGCCCGCTGATGCGCTGGAGCTCGGCCCGGACGCGCTGGCGCTGATCGCCGCCTGTCTTGCGGAACTGGGCGAAGACGGCGTTCCTCCCGCGGCTGCCGAAGTGCGGCTGGCGGGCCGCACCTTCGACTGTGTGGTGCACGGCACCGGCCAGCGGGTCATCGCGGAATTCGAACTGCGCAGCCAGCCCAGCGACGAAGTGGCGGCCTTCGCGCTCAAGGCGCATGGCGCCATCGACAAGATCAAGCGCCAGAAAGCCATCCCGGCCCTGCTGCAGCTGGCAGTGGAACAGATCGCCGCCATTACCGGTTTCGACCGCGTGATGGCCTACCGCTTCCGGCACGACGACAGCGGCGACGTGGTGGCCGAGGCGGTGCGCTCCGGCCTGCGGCCTTATCTCGGCATGCGCTATCCGGCCAGCGATATTCCTGCGCAGGCGCGACGGCTGTACACCATCAATACCCTGCGCCTGATCGCGGATATCGGCTACCAGCCGGTCGCAGTCCATGGCATGGGCGGTGCGCCGCTGGACATGAGCCACTGCATCCTGCGCAGCGTATCGCCGATCCATGTCGAGTACCTGCAGAACATGGGCGTGGGCGCGTCCATGAGCGTGTCGATTGTCGTCAACGGACGTCTATGGGGACTGGTCGCCTGCCACCACATGGCGCCCAAGCAGGTGCCCTATTCCATCCGCATGGCCTGCGACGTGGTGGCGCAGGTGCTGGCCGCCACCGTGCAGTCGCTCGATGCGCGCGAACGCTCTGCGCTCACGGAGCAGGCGGCCGGCATGCGCACCCATCTCATCGAAACCCTGCTGCACGAAGATGATGTGCTGGCGGCGCTCGCGCAGCATGCCGACAGCGTGGCCGCCTCGCTCGGCGCCGAAGCGCTGGTATTTTCGCAGCAGGGCAAACTGCATGTCCATGGCCCGCTGGCGCCTGCGCAGGCCGCGGCCATCGTGGCATCCCTGCCTTCGGGCGGCGACGAGCTGCTGCAGCGCAGCCGCCGCGACGCCTGGCCCGGGGATGCACGCGAACAGATCGGCCCCTGGGTCGGCCTGCTGGGACTGTATTTCGATCCGGCGACCGAAGGCTGGCTGCTCGCGCTGCGGCAGGAACAGGTGGAAACCGTGCGCTGGGGCGGCAAGCCGGAAAAGGAAGTCAAGGTCGGCCCCCTGGGTCCTCGCCTCACGCCGCGCGGCTCCTTCGAGGAATGGCTCGACGTGGTGCGCGGCACCGCCGAGCCCTGGAGCGCCGACCACCTGCTGGTGGCGGACCAGCTGCTCGGGGAAATGCACCGCGCCAGCATGGTGCGCCACGCCGAGATGGAACGCGCGCGCATGCAGCTGCTGGCCATGCTTGGCCACGACCTGCGCGATCCGCTGCAGTCGATTACGATGGCGGCCTCGGTTCTCCAGCATGGCGGCGAGGGCCATCCCCTCGGCCAGCGCATCGAGCGCTCCAGCGGCCGCATGCAGCGCCTCATCAGCCAGGTGCTCGATATGAGCCGGCTGGAAAGCGGTCTTGGACTGGCGCTTCAGCTGCAGCCCGTCAATGTGAGCCGCATGGCGGAAGACCTGCTGGACGAGTCGCGCACCGCGCATCCGGGCGTCGACTACCAGGCCGCGATTGTGCCCGACGTGTCGATCACGGCGGATGCGGACCGGCTGGCCCAGGTCATCAGCAACCTGCTGAGCAATGCGCGGCACCATGGGCGCGCAGGCGAGGCGGTGATGCTGGTGCTGGAGCGCGATGCCCAGGGGGTGCGGATCGAAGTGCGCAACCACGGCCAGCCCATCGCGGAAGAACTGGTGCCGCAGCTGTTCAACCCGTTCAAGCGCATGGCGCTGCATAATCCGGCCAACCGCACCGGCATGGGCCTGGGCTTGTACATCGCGGCCAATATCGTCCAGGGCCACGGCGGCGAGATCAGCTACCGTTATGAAGCCCCGCACGTCATCTTCAGCGTGGCCCTGCCCCTCGCCTCTCAGGCCGGATAAGGAGCGCCCTTCAGTTCCACGGTATTGCCTTCGGGGTCCTGGATATAGATCGAAGGCCCCTCGCCTTCCGCGCCGTAGCGCGATTCGGACGCGCCGTTCTCCACGCCGTGCCGCGTGAGGTGGGCACGGATTTCCTCTTCATCGAAAGGCTCCACGCGGAAGCAGAAATGGTCCACGTTGCGCCCCTCCTTGCCCGGCGGCGCCCCGCCCATGCGGCCCAGCTTCTGGTCCACCGGCACCAGGTCCACCAGCGATGCGCCGGCGCGCAGCTGCACCAGGCCGATTTCATCCTGCCTGCGCTCCATGGTGCAGCCCAGGACATCCATATAGAACTTCACCATCTTGCCGAGATCGACCACGCGCAGCACGATGTGGTCAAGTTCGCGAATGCGTATCATCCAGTCTCCTTGTCAGAATGCAGGCGCTGGATTCCGGCCTGCCTCCACTTCATATTTTCCCGCACGGTAGACGAAGCGCATTTTCTGCGCCACCGCCTCGGCCGGCTGCGGCACGCCGCGTACGGATTCGCTGCGGCCGCCCGTGAATTCAATCGTGATATCGCCCGGTCCTCGCTCCGCCTGCGCCACCTGCACCGCGCCCTTTACCGAGATGCAGCGCTGCGCATCAGCCTTGCGGAAATCTTCCTCCGTGCCGTCGCTGACCGGGCGCAGGGTCGGCATCACCGCTGCAAGGCGTCCGGGGCAGCCCGCCAGCGCGCCGGTATTCTGCGCCTCGACGGTTTGCTGCAGCGCCGGCTTGGCGCGCACACCCTTCGCATCGAAATCGTACAGCGTGATCCAGCTGTTGCAGTAGCCCTGCCAGCAGCTGCCGTATTCGGCCAGCACGGCCGGGTGCCCAGGCGCCAGCTGCAGCTCGCTGATATCGGCCGCGCCGAAGAAACCGTGCAGCGCAAAGGGCTCCTGCCGCGTGCTGAGCTTCCAGCCTGCCTTTGACGGCGTGAACATGTAGGCGGCGATGCCCAGCGGCTGCGCATGCGAGGTATCCGGCGTGCCGTCCGCGTAGGCCGGCGCCAGCGTGGCGATCAGCGCGATGCGCTTCGGCCCCAGCCGCGTGGCGAACTTCGGCTGCACGATGACCTGGCGGGTCGCCGCCCTGCTTTTGCCTGCGCCTGCCCAGCCGCGCGCCACCGCATTCACCTTGATGGTCTGCAGCCTGCCGTCGCTGTCATCGGTCCATTTCGGGAAGGCCAGCGCCATCAGCTCCTCCGGCGCCGGCAGAGCCTCCTCCTGCGCGTGCGCGAAACCGCAAATGAACAGCAGGAACACGAGGTAGCGCATAGGGGCTCCTAGATACGTCCGCGCCGGAAGGCGGCGAGGAAGGTTTTGCTTTGTTGCGGCGTGAGCACTTCGATGGGATCGCCGTGGTAGACGTAGAGGTAGGGTTCGCCGCCGAGGCGGTCGGTCAGCTTGGCCAGCACCTTGAAGCAGGTGCCGACCGGGTAGCGCTGCGGATCGCGCATGGCCTGCGGACAATCCACGCGCAGGCCCGAATGGTAGGCCTGCCCATTCATCGGCCGCACGCGCACGCGCGCGCCGTCGTAAAACGACTCCACGGCCACTTCGCGGTATGCATGAATATCCCTTGCCATATCCCTATGGTAACAGTCCACGGGCTGATCCGCATTAAATCCCGCATCGCCGATCCGGCCCACAATCGTGCTTGCAGTTCCACGACAAGGGCATACACTGAAATGCTGATTACCTGGGACGAATCAAAGCGGCGCACCAACCTGAAGAAGCACGGATGGGATTTCTCGCTCGTGCAGGAGGTGCTGGATGGCATTACGTACATGGAAGAAGACCGGCGCTACAATTATCCTGAGCGCCGGTATTGGACATTCGGTCTGTCAGGCGGCCATGTGGTGCTGATCGTTCACACAGAAACACAAGGGAGGTTTCATGTCATCTCGTTCCGCAAAGCCGACCGACAGGAAAGCCGCCGTTTCTGGGACCGCGTCGGAAAACCTGACAGACTGGGCCAGGGTGGAAGGGATGGATGACGAAGACATCGTCTTCGACGAGGATTCGCCGCGCTTGCCCCATGATTTCGGCGCACATGGCATATTCCGGTACGGCGACCGGTTGGCCACCGCCGAAGAGATCAAGGAATTCCTGCAAGCTGTAAAAACTTACGCGGACCGGCCTAGGAAGAAGCGCGAACGATAAGGAGCGCGACGGCTTCGGCGTTGATGCCTTCTTCGCGGCCGAGGTAGCCCAGTTTTTCGTTGGTCTTCGCTTTGATGTTGACCTGGCCCGGCGCGACGCCGAGGTCTTCCGCGATGTTGGCCACCATGGTGGCGATGTGCGGCGCCATCTTCGGCTTCTGCGCGATGATGGTGGCGTCCACGTTACCGATGTCGTAGCCCGTTGCCTTCACGCGCTTCGCAGCCTCGCGCAGCAGCACGCGCGAATCGGCGCCGCGGAATTCCTCGGCCGTATCCGGAAAGTGCTTGCCGATGTCGCCCAGCGCCGCCGCGCCGAGAATCGCATCCGTGATCGCATGCAGCAGCGCATCCGCATCCGAGTGGCCCAGCAGGCCGCGGTCGTGCGGAATCTCCACCCCGCCCAGTATCAGCTTGCGGCCTTCGACGAGGCGGTGGCTGTCGTAACCCTGTCCGATGCGGAATGGCAGATTCATGCGGGATCCTGTTTGAGATACATTTCAGCGATGCCGATATCGCTCGGCAGCGTCACCTTGAAGTTGCGGGGATGGCCTTCCACCAGTTTCGGCGACAGTCCCAGCGCTTCGATGGCACTGGCATCGTCGGTAATGGCCGAGGGATCGGCCGCCGCGCCCAGCGCACGCTCCAGCAGCGCATAAGGGAACATCTGCGGCGTTTGCGCCAGCCACAGGCCCTCGCGCGGCGTGGTAGCCACCCCGCCGCCGCGCGTGCTCTTTACGGTATCGACCACCGGCAGCGCAAGCAGCCCGCCGGCGGGCTCGCCGCCCGCCTCTTCGATCAGTTTGCGGATCAGCCCCGGCGTGAGGCCGGGACGCGCCGCATCATGCACCAGAACCAGGTCATCGTCGCCGATCTGCGCCCGCGCCGCGCGCAAGCCGTTCAGGATCGACTCCATGCGCGTAGCGCCCCCGCAGCGCAGCACCGTCACGCCCGGCTCGCCGGCCGGCAGCACGCCGCCGATATACGCGTCCTCCGCGCTCACCACCACATAGGTGTGGGCAATCAGTTCGCTGCGCTGGAAGGCTTCCACTGCGTAGCGCAGCATCGGCTTGCCGGCGATCGGCAGGTACTGCTTTGGCGAACCGGCCGCCATGCGCGCGCCCACGCCGGCGGCGGGAATCAGGGCAATGTGGCGTTTGTCTTGTTTGCTCATGCTTATCTGCCGCCGGGGCGGCGTGTTCTGTTCAATACCCGCTGGATCTCGCCGCCGCACATCTTGCCGAGGCGCGCATATTCGGCGGGCGTGTCGATCGCAGCCTGCAGCCTTTCCACCTTCGCCATTTCGGCCTTGATGAAGGTCAGCCAGCCGCTGTTGATCTCGTGCGCCAGCGCCGATTGCGCGGTGCCGGACGGCGCGTACAGCGGCTTGCCGCCGAAACGCTTCGCCAGCGCATCGCGCACAGTCTTTTCCGCACGCGGCAGGTGGTCCATATAGGTCTGCATATGCCGCATCTCGTGCGCCAGGATCACATCATACCCGCAAGTCCCCTGCGGGAACTCCCTGCCGACGTAGACCTTCACCGGGGCATAGGTAAGCTCCACGATGATCTGCGGCGCAATGCATTCATAGCCGCTGGCCTTGTCCTGCAGGATAGGCCCGTTGGTGGCGATCTGCACCCGCGATTCGGTGCGCGTCAGGCCCAGCACATAGGAATTGGCGGAGGCCACGCCCTTCATGGCCGTCAGCTCCTTGTAGGAGAGCTGGGTGTTGACCGAGTAGCCGTTCTGCTTTGCCGACAGCACGGAGACGGTCTTGCTGATCGTGTCCTCGCAGCGGACCTGGAATGCGGTGCGCGGCGCGGCAATCGCGGCCGCCGGCAGCAGGAGCGCCAGCACCAGCAGCACGCCGCGCAAGCGCCCCATCGCTCAGTCCAGCTTCCAGTTCCCGGAACGCAGCTTGTCCAGCCAGAAGATGCCGATAATGGTTTTCACGTCGCTGATCTGCCCCGTGCGCACCATCTCCAGCAGCTCGTCCAGGCTGGCGGTGAACACGTCGAGGAACTCGCCCTCGTCCAGTTTCTGCTCGCCCTTCTCCAGCCCGCGCGCCAGGTAGATATCGAGATGTTCGTCCGAATAGGCAATGGCGTTGTGGATGGTGGTAATGAAATCCCACTCCGTCGCGGTATAGCCGGTTTCTTCCTGCAGCTCGCGGATGGCGCTGGCCAGCGGGTCTTCGCCCTTGTCGATCTTCCCTGCCGGGAGCTCGATGAACACGCGGTCGTTCGGATAGCGGAACTGGCGTTCCAGCAGCACGGTACCGTCGTCCAGTACGGGAATGATCACCACCGCGCCCGGATGCCGGAAATATTCGCGGCTGGTCTCGGCGCCGTTCGGCAGCTTGATGCGGTCCTTGTGGACCTTGAGGAAATTGCCGTCATAAACCAGGCCGCCATCGACCCTGGTTTCCTTCAGGTGCGCATCCATGCACGCTCCTTCAAATTCAAAAATGACAGTGTATCAGTGGCGCTTGCGGAGATAGCGCACAACGAAGCCGGGAAAGGCGAAGACGAGGAACAGGCAGTAGCTGATCGCGTAGAACTCCCAGTTCTGCGGGAACACGGTGCCGATGCGGGCTTCCAGCGCGAGGCCGATGCCGCCCACCACAAAGTACAGCGCCGTCAGTTCCAGCAGGCGCACGATGAAGGGCTTGCGCCCCGCGCGCCAGGGAACCGCGGCGAATACCTTGTCATTGAAAAACGGCAGGTTGGCGGCTGCCAAGCCAAGCAGTATCACCAACCAGCTCGATGCGCCGACATCCATCGATCAGGATGCCAGCGTTTTTTGCATGGCGCTCAGGCAGGCATTGAGCAGCGATTCCGGCGCCAGGCCCAGGGCCAGCACCAGCACGCCGTTCAGGGCCAGCACGAAGGCCTTGTCGCCGGCGACCTTGATCGGTGCGTTGTCGGTGCCCTCGTCGAACCACATGGTCTTCACCACGCGCAGGTAGTAGTAAGCGCCGACCAGCGATGCCAGTACTGCGAACACGGTCAGCCACAGGTAGCCCGCTTTCAGCACGGACTGCAGTACCGCGAACTTGGCCACGAAGCCCATCAGCGGCGGCACGCCTGCCAGCGAGAACATCAGCGCCGTCATCAGCAGTGCATACCACGGGCTGCGCTTTGCCAGGCCCTTGAAGTCGGCCAGTTCTTCCGCTTCGAAGCCGGAGCGGGCCAGCACCATGATCAGGCCGAAGCTGCCCAGCGTGGTCAGCACGTAGGTGATCGAGTAGTACATCGCCGAGCTGTAGGCGGCAGCGGCGTTGGCCTGGTCCTGCCCCACGACGCCGGCCATCAGGCCGAGCAGAACGAAGCCCATCTGCGCGATGGTGGAATAAGCCAGCATGCGTTTCAGGTTGCTCTGCGCGATAGCGGTCAGGTTGCCGATCACCAGCGACAGCACGGCCAGGATGGTCAGCATCTGCTGCCAGTCGAAGGCCAGCGGAAGCATGCCTTCCACCAGCAGGCGCACGCAGATGGCGAAGGTCGCCAGCTTCGGTGCGCCGCCCAGCAGCAGGGTCACGCCGGTCGGCGAACCCTGGTAGACGTCAGGCACCCACATGTGGAAAGGCACGGCGCCCAGCTTGAAGGCCAGGCCGGCCACCACGAACACCACGCCGAACACCAGGATGGTCGGGTTGATGGTGCCGGAGCCGATCTTGCGCGCCACTTCCGAGATATCCAGGGAACCGGTGGCGCCATACATCATGGACATGCCGTACAGCAGGAAGCCCGATGCCAGCGCGCCCAGGATGAAGTACTTCATCGACGCTTCGGTTGCGGCGGTGTTATCGCGGCGCATTGCCACCAGCGCATACAGCGACAGCGACATCAGTTCCAGGCCGAGGTAGATCGACAGGAAGTTGTTGGCCGAGATCATGACCATCTGGCCCAGCATCGAGAACAGCGCCAGCACATAGAATTCGCCGCCCAGCGAACCGCCCAGCATGCCGCGGTCGGTCGAGTACTGGCGCGAGTAGACCAGCGTGATGCCTACGGTGAGGTAGGTGAACATCTTCAGCAGGTTGCCCATCGGGTCGGACACGAACATATTGTTGAACGTGTAGACCGTGGTGCCTGCGCTGAAGTCCACGAAGGTGAAGGCGGCGCAGCCTGCGAGCGTCAGCAGCGACAGCACGTAGGTGATGTTGCGCTTCGACTCGGACAGGAACATGTCGATCAGCAGGATCGCCGAGGTGGCGATCACCAGGAAAATCTCTGCGTAGACAGGAATCAGGTTAGGAGTATTCATGAAAACTTGGTCCTATCGGCATTCAGTGTGCAATGGCGAGCTTGCTCTGTGCGACGTGCTTCAGCAGGTCGGCCACGGAGGTTTGCATCGTGTCGGTGAATGGCGCCGGGTACAGGCCCATCACCAGCACCGCGATCGCCAGGATGCCCAGCATCAGGAACTCGCGGTTGTTAATGTCGGTCAGTTCCGCCACATGGTGGTTCGTTACCTTGCCGAAGATGACGCGCTTGGCCATCCACAGCGAGTAGGCAGCACCGAAGATCAGCGCGGTCGCGGCCAGGATGCCGGTCACGAAGTTGAACTGCACGGCGCCCAGGATGACCATGAACTCGCCGACGAAGCCGGAAGTCGCCGGCAGGCCGCAGTTCGCCATCGAGAACAGCACGAAGAAGGCTGCGAACTTCGGCATCTTGTTGACGACGCCACCGTAGTCGGCGATCTGGCGCGAGTGGGCGCGGTCATACAGCACGCCGATGCACAGGAACATGGCGCCCGAAATGAAGCCGTGCGAAATCATCTGCACGATACCGCCCTGCACCGACATGTCGTTGAACATGAAGAAGCCCAGGGTGACGAAGCCCATGTGCGCGATCGACGAGTAGGCGACCAGCTTCTTCATGTCCTTCTGCACCAGCGCCACCAGGCCGATATAGATCACGGCGATCAGCGACAGCACGATCACGAAACCGGCCAGCTCTTTCGACGCATCCGGCACGATCGGCAGCGAGAAACGCAGGAAGCCGTAAGCGCCCAGTTTCAGCATGATGGCCGCCAGCACGGCGGAACCGCCGGTCGGCGCTTCCACGTGCACGTCCGGCAGCCAGGTATGGACCGGGAACATCGGCACCTTCACGGCGAAGGCCATGAAGAAAGCGAAGAAGATCGCGATCTGCTCCGGCATCGTCAGCGGCAGCTGGTGCCACGCCAGGATGTCCCAGCTACCGGACTTGTTGTACAGGTAGATGATGGCAACCAGCGTCAGCAGCGAACCGAAGAAGGTGTAGAGGAAGAACTTGAACGATGCGTAGATGCGGTTGGCGCCGCCCCACACGCCGATGATGATGTACATCGGGATCAGGGTCGCTTCGAAGAAGAAGTAGAACAGCAGGCCGTCCATGGCGCAGAACACGCCGATCATCAGGCCGGACAGGATCAGGAAGGCGCCCATGTACTGCGCCACGCGCTCCTGGATCACTTCCCAGGCCGAGATCACCACGATGATGGTGATGAAGGCCGTCAGCGGCACGAACCACAGCGACAGGCCGTCGATGCCCAGCGAGTAGAAGATGTTGAAGCGTTCGATCCACGCCGATTTTTCCACGAACTGCATGCCGTGGGCGTTGTTGTCGAAGTTGGTGATCAGCGGGATCGTCGGCAGCAGCGAGACGATGGAGCCGACCAGGGCCAGCACGCGCACCATGCCGGCGCGCGTATCGCGGCCGACCGCCAGGATGATCAGGCCGAACAGCACCGGCAGCCAGATCGAGAGGCTCAGGTAAGGAGGTAGAGTATTAATCGTAGACTGCATCTTTTTTCTCTTGTCCGTTTATGCGTGCCAGAACGGCAGGAAGTACACCAGGAAGCCCAGGATGCCGATGATCATGACGAAGGCATAGTGGTAGATGTAGCCGGTCTGCGCGAGGCGGGTCAAGCCGGAGAACCAGCCCACCACTTTCGCGCTGCCGTTCACCACCAGGCCGTCGATCAGGGTGCGGTCGCCCACATTCCACAGGCCCTCGCCGAGCAGGCGTGCGCCCTTGGCCCACACCACTTCGTTGAACTTGTCCATGTAGTACTTGTTGTCCAGCAGCGTGTGCACTGCCTTGAACTTCGCGTAGAACCATGCCGGCACGCGCGGATTGATCATGTAGCAGTAGTAGGCGGCTGCCACGCCGGCCAGCGCGAGCCAGAACGGTGCGGTAGTCAGGCCGTGGATGGCCATTGCCATCGCGCCGTGGAACTCGTGCTTCAGCTCCGCCATCGCTTCGTGGCGTTCGGCCACGGCGATCACGCCCTTGAAGAAGTCGCCGTGCAGCATCGGTTCGATGGCGAAGTAGCCGATCAGCACCGACGGGATGGCCAGCATCACCAGCGGGAACCACACGACGAATGGCGATTCGTGCGGCTTCTGGCCGGGTTCCAGGCCGTGGTGGCCATGGTCGTCTTCCTCTTCTTCATGATGCGCATCGGAATCGTGCGCAGGCGCGTGGTCGTCGTGCTTGGCGTGCGCATGGTCATCATGGGCATGGGCCTTGCCGAAACGCTCTTCGCCGTGGAACACGAGGAAGTACATGCGGAAGGAGTAGAAAGCGGTAACAAACACGCCGGCCAGCACCGCGAAGTTCGCGAAGCCTGCGCCAGGGATGTGGGTGGCGTGCACGGCTTCGATGATCGAATCCTTCGAGTAGAAGCCGGAGAACAGCGGCGTGCCGATCAGCGCCAGGGAGCCCAGCAGCGAAGTGATCCAGGTGATCGGCATGTACTTGCGCAGGCCGCCCATATTGCGGATGTCCTGGTCGTGGTGCATGCCGATGATGACGGAGCCCGCGCCAAGGAACAGCAGCGCCTTGAAGAAGGCGTGGGTCATCAGGTGGAACACGGCCACCGAGTAGGCCGAAGCGCCCAGCGCCACGGTCATGTAGCCCAGCTGCGACAGCGTGGAGTAAGCCACCACGCGCTTGATGTCGTTCTGGATGATGCCCAGGAAGCCCATGAACAGCGCCGTGATCGAGCCGATCACGAGGATGAAGGACAGCGCGGTGTCCGACATCTCGAACAGCGGCGACATGCGGGTCACCATGAAGATACCCGCCGTCACCATGGTTGCGGCGTGGATCAGCGCGGAGATCGGGGTCGGGCCTTCCATCGAGTCAGGCAGCCACACGTGCAGCGGGAACTGCGCCGACTTGCCCATCGCGCCGATGAACAGGCAGATACAGGCCACGGTCAGCAGCGCCCAGCCGGTACCCGGCAGGGTCATGGCGGCCAGCGCATCCTTCTTCGCGAACACTTCCTGGTAGTCCATGGTGCCGGCGTAAGCCAGCAGCAGGCCGATGCCGAGGATGAAGCCGAAGTCGCCCACGCGGTTGACCAGGAAGGCCTTCATGTTCGCCACGATCGCGGTCGGACGCTTGTACCAGAAGCCGATCAGCAGGTAGGAGACCAGGCCCACCGCTTCCCAGCCGAAGAACAGCTGCAGGAAGTTATTGGCCATCACCAGCATCAGCATGGAGAAGGTGAACAGCGAGATGTAGGAGAAGAAGCGGTTATAGCCTTCGTCTTCCTGCATGTAGCCGATGGTGTAGATGTGCACCATCAGCGACACGAAGGTCACCACGCACATCATCATCGCGGTCAGCGAATCGATCTGGAAGCCGACTTCCAGGTTCACGCCCGCCACCGTCATCCAGCGGTAGACGGTGCCGTTGTAGGTGGCGCCGTCCATCACCGCCATCAGGGTCTGGAAGGAGATCAGGAAGGCGATCAGCACGCCCAGGATGGTCGCGGTATGCGATACCTTGCGGCCGACGACATTGCCGAAGAACTTGGTGCCCAGCAGGCCCGCGATCGCGGAACCGGCCAGCGGCGCCAGTGGTACGGCAAGAAGAAGGTTAGGGTTAAGCCCCGTCATGATGAACCTATCTGTTTATTATTCGAGGATTGAACACTTAGCCTTTGAGGCTATCCAGGTCTTCCACATTGATGGTGTCCAGGTTACGGAACATCACCACCAGGATCGCGAGGCCGATTGCCGATTCGGCAGCCGCCACGGTCAGGATGAAGAAGACAAAGATCTGCCCGGCCGCGTCGCCAAGGTAATGCGAGAACGCGATGAAGTTCATGTTCACTGCCAGCAGCATCAGTTCGATGGCCATCAGCAGGATGATGACGTTCTTGCGGTTCAGGAAAATACCGACGATCGAGATAGCGAACAGGATCGCGCCCAGGACCAGGTAATGTGCGAGCGATAAGGTCATTGCGCCTCCTTCGGTTCAGCCGCTTCGGTGTTGCGCTCCACGACTGCGTCCATCTTCACGATGCGCAGGCGGTCGTTACGCTTCACGCGCACCGCTTCGCCCGGATCGAAGTACTTGATATCCTTGCGCTTGCGCAGGGTCAGGGCCACGGCGGCGATGATCGCCACCAGCAGCACCACGGCCGCGATTTCAAACGCGTAGATATATTGGGTGTAGATCAGCAGGCCCAGTTCCTTCGTGCCGCCGATGGTGCCAGCGGCGGCCGGCGCCGTCGTGTTGCCGGTGCCGAAGCCGCGCCACAGCACGGAAGCCATTTCCAGCACGATGATGCCGCCAATGGTGGCAGCAACAGGCAGGTAGTTCCAGAAGCCTTCGCGCATCTTCTCCGTGTCGATATCGATCATCATCACGACGAACAGGAACAGCACCATCACGGCGCCGACATATACCAGCACCAGCACAATCGCCAGGAACTCGGCTTTCAGCAGCATCCAGATGCCGCCGGCCTGGAAGAAGGCCAGCACCAGGAACAGTGCTGCCTGCACCGGATTACGGGCAGTAATCACGCGCAGCGCCGCGAACACCATGATCGCGGAGAAGACGTAGAACAATACGGTTGTAAATTCCATGTGTTATTCCAATCAGCGGTACGCAGCGTCGGCGGCGCGGTTAGCGGCGATTTCCGCCTCATAACGGTCACCAACGGCCAGCAGCATTTCCTTGGTGTAGTACAGGTCGCCGCGCTTTTCGCCGTGGTATTCCAGCACGTGGGTTTCCACGATCGAATCGACCGGGCAGGACTCTTCGCAGAAGCCGCAGAAGATGCACTTGGTCAGGTCGATGTCGTAGCGCGTGGTGCGGCGGGTGCCGTCGTCACGCTGTTCGGACTCGATGGTGATCGCCATCGCCGGGCACACTGCTTCGCACAGCTTGCAGGCGATGCAGCGCTCTTCCCCGTTCGGATAGCGGCGCAGCGCGTGCAGGCCGCGGAAACGCGGCGACTGCGGCGTTTTCTCTTCCGGGTACTGCACGGTGATCTTGCGCGAGAACATATACTTGCCCGTCAGCGCCATCCCTTTGATCAGTTCCGACAGCATCAGGCTGCCGAAGAAATCTTTTACTCGTTCCATGATGTCGCTTCCTTACTTCCAAATATTCCAGGAGGTCTGCATCCAGCCTGCGACCACTACCAGCCACACCAGCGTGATTGGAATGAAGATTTTCCAGCCCAGACGCATGATCTGGTCGTAGCGGTAACGCGGGAAGGTACCGCGCACCCAGATAAAGACCGACACGATGAAGAAGGCCTTGGCGAACAGCCAGAAGAAGCCGCCGAAACCGCCCCAGAATTCCAGGAACTTGAACGGAGCAGCCCAGCCGCCGAGGAACATGATGGCAGCCAGCGTGCCGATCAGGATCATGTTGGCGTATTCGGCCAGCATGAACATGGCGTAGGACATGCCCGAATATTCGACCATGTGGCCGGCCACGATTTCGGACTCGCCTTCCACCACGTCGAAGGGGTGGCGGTTGGTCTCGGCCAGGCCGGACACCAGGTAGATCACGAACAGCGGCAGCAGCGGCAGCCAGTTCCAGGACAGGAAGCTCACGCCCATGTCGGCGAAGTAGCCCTGCCCCTGGCCGTTCACGATGTCGATGAAGTTCAGCGAACCGGACACCATCAGCACCACCACCAGCACGAAGCCCATCGGGATCTCGTAGGAGATCATCTGCGCCGAAGCGCGCATCGCGCCCATGAAGGAGTACTTCGAGTTCGACGACCAGCCGGCGATGATGATGCCGTAGACTTCCATCGAGGTGATCGCCATCAGCAGCAGCAGGCCTGCGTTCACGTTGGCCAGCACGGCTTCCGGACCGAAAGGCACCACCGACCATGCGGCCAGCGCCGGCATGATGGTCATGATCGGGCCGATCACGAACAGGCTGCGGGTCGCCTTGGTCGGGATCACGATCTCTTTGAAGAGCAGCTTGAGCGCGTCGGCGATCGGCTGCAGCAGGCCCATGGGGCCCACGCGGTTCGGGCCCACACGGATCTGGATCCAGCCGATCAGCTTGCGTTCCCACAGCGTTGCATAGGCCACGAGGCCCATCAGCGGCAGCAGCACGCACAGCAGCTTGATCATGGTCCAGGCCAGTGGCCATACAGGGCCCAGCAGCGCGGAGCCGTTCGTCGTAATGGTCGAGATAAAGCCGTCCATTATTTGGCCTCCCCTGCTTTGGCAACGGAAATCGGGCCGAACATATCGCCCAGGGTGCTGGTCGATACGTGTGCGGCAGCTACGCGCACCACGTTGGCAGGCAGCGCTGCGTCAACGCGGGCGGCCAGGACGGCGGAGCCGGAGCCCTGCACCACCTGCAGCAGGTCGCCATCCTTGGCGCCGATCTGCTGCGCCAGCGCAGCAGAGATATGCGCTTTCGGCGCGGCCGCATCCACGGTGGCCTGCAGCGGGCCGGAACGGCGCGCCAGTGCATCGGCGAAGTAGATCGGCACGTCGGCGATACGCTCCAGCTGCTCGCCGCCGCCGAAGGCAGCCGCGGTCAGCGTGGCTTTCGACACATTGCCCAGTTTCGCGGACAGGTCGGTCACGCCCTTGCCGAACACTTCGTCGCGGATCGCTTCCGAGGTTTCGTAGTCGAAGCCCGGCAGGCCGAGGATATTGCCCAGCACGCGCAGCACTTTCCATGCAGGACGCGCTTCGCCCAGCGGCTTCACGGTGCCGTTGAAGCTCTGTGCGCGGCCTTCGGCATTGACGAAGGTGCCCGAGGTTTCGGCGAACGGCGCGACCGGCAGCAGCACGTCGGCGTAGTCATGGCCATGCTTGAAGGCGGACATGACAACGACCATCTCGGCGGCTTTCAGCGCGGCGGAAGCGGCTTGCGGGTTGGCCGCATCCAGTTCCGGTTCGGCGTTCAGCAGCACATAGGCTTTCTTCGGCGCGGAGAAGGCCGGCGCGGCGTTCTTCGCGGTGGCGCCCACCAGGTAGCCGCCCACGGTGTTGGCCGCTTCGGTCAGGTAGCCCAGCTTGGCGCCGGTCGCTTCGGCAATCCACTGCGCGGCAGCGTGCAGCGCGGACGCTTGCGGGTGCTGCACGGCGGCGTTGCCGAGGAAGACGGCTTTCTGTTCGCCGCCCAGCAGGCTGGCAGCGATCGCGTTGGCGGAGTCGGACGGGGTCACAGTGTCGAAGCCGGCCGGGGCGGCAACGCCCTTCGCCTTCGCCACGGCAGCCACCACGCCGGACAGCGCGGCCAGCCAGTCGGATGGCGCGGCCACCAGCTTGTTCGCGGTGGTGATCAGGTTGTCGTCATTGACCGCATTCAGCGTGGACAGCTTGCCGCCGGCCTTCACGGCCGCGCGCAGGCGGGTCGCGAACAGCGGATGGTCCTTGCGCAGGAAGGAGCCGATGACGAACACGCGCTGCAGGTTGCTCAGCTCAGCAATCGGCATGCCCAGCCACGGGGTCACTTCGCCGTCCAGCGCGAAGTCGCGCTGGCGCAGGCGGAAGTCGATGTTCTCGGAACCCACGCCGCTCATCAGCTTCTTCAGCAGCGCCAGTTCTTCCACGGTGGAGTGGCCGGTCGCGTAGGCGGCCAGCGCATCGGCGCCGTGTTCGTGCTTGATGTTCTTCAGGCCGTGCGCCACGTATTCCAGCGCGGTCTGCCAGTCCACTTCCTTCCACTCGCCGCCCTGCTTCAGCATCGGCTGCGTCAGGCGTTCGTCGCTGTCCAGCGCCTCATACGAGAAGCGGTCCTTGTCGGAAATCCAGCATTCGTTGATGGCGTCGTTTTCCAGCGGCAGCACGCGCTTCACCTTGCCCTGCTTGACCTGGACGATCAGGTTGGCGCCGGTGGAGTCGTGCGGGGTGATGGATTTGCGGCGCGACAGTTCCCAGGTCCGGGCGCTGTAGCGGAAAGGCTTGGAGGTCAGCGCGCCGACCGGGCACAGGTCGATCATATTGCCCGACATCTCGGAGCTCACCGCTTCGCCGACGAAGGTGGTGATCTCGGAGTGCTCGCCGCGGCCCAGCATGCCCAGCTCCATCACGCCGGCCACTTCCTGGCCGAAACGCACGCAGCGCGTGCAGTGGATGCAGCGGCTCATTTCCTTCATCGACACCAGCGGGCCGGCTTCCTTCGGCACCACCACGCGCTTGTCTTCTTCGTAGCGCGATTCGTTCTTGCCGTAGCCGACGGCCAGATCCTGCAGCTGGCACTCGCCGCCCTGGTCGCAGATCGGGCAATCCAGCGGGTGGTTAATCAGCAGGAATTCCATGACGCTCTTCTGCGCCTGGACGGCCTTCTCGCTGTGCGAGCGCACGATCATGCCGGCGGATACCGGGGTGGCGCAGGCAGGCAGCGGCTTCGGCGCTTTTTCAACTTCCACGAGGCACATGCGGCAGTTCGCGGCGATCGACAATTTCTTGTGATAGCAGAAGTGCGGAATGTAGGTGCCCAGCTTGTTGGCGGCGTCCATCACCATACTGCCCGGTGGGACTTCGACTTTTTTGCCGTCTATTTCGATTTCAACCATGATGATCGCAGCTTAGTAGGCCGAGACAGGCACCAGGCAGTGCTTGTGTTCGACGTGGTATTCAAATTCTTCGCGGAACTGCTTGACGAAGGCGCGTACCGGCATTGCCGCCGCATCGCCCAGCGCGCAGATGGTGCGGCCCTGGATGTTGTCGGCGATCGAATTCAGCATGTCCAGGTCCGACGCGCGGCCCTGGCCATTCTCGATACGGTGCACCATGCGGTACATCCAGCCGGTGCCTTCGCGGCAAGGCGTGCACTGGCCGCAGGACTCTTCGTAGTAGAAGTAGGCCAGGCGTTCCAGCGCCTTCACCATGCAGCGCGTTTCGTCCATCACGATCACGGCGCCGGAACCCAGCATCGAGCCGGCCTTCGCGATCGAGTCGTAGTCCATATCGGTGTTCATCATGATCTCGCCGCGGATCACCGGCGCGGAGGAACCGCCCGGAATCACGGCCTTGATCTGCTTCCCGCCGCGCATGCCGCCGGCCAGTTCGAGCAGCTTGGCAAACGGGGTGCCCAGCGGGATCTCGTAATTGCCCGGACGCTCGACGTCGCCCGAGATCGAGAAGATCTTGGTGCCGCCGTTGTTCGGCTTGCCCATGCCGAGGTAGTTTTCCGGACCGACGTTCAGGATGAACGGCACGGCCGCGAAAGTCTCGGTGTTGTTGATCGTGGTCGGCTTGCCGTACAGGCCGAAGGACGCAGGGAAAGGCGGCTTGAAGCGCGGCTGGCCTTTCTTGCCCTCCAGCGATTCCAGCAGCGCGGTCTCTTCGCCGCAGATATAGGCGCCGTAGCCGTGGTGCGCGTGCAGCTGGAAGCTGAACTCCGAACCCATGATCTTGTCGCCCAGGAAGCCGGCGGCGCGCGCCTCTTCCAGCGCTTCTTCAAAGCGCAGGTATTCCTGGAAGATCTCGCCGTGGATGTAGTTGTAGCCCACGGTGATGCCCATCGCATACGCGCCGATGGCCATGCCTTCGATCAGCGAATGCGGGTTGTAGCGGATGATGTCGCGGTCCTTGAACGTGCCCGGCTCGCCTTCGTCGGTATTGCAGACGAGGTATTTCTGGCCGGGGAACTGGCGCGGCATGAAGGACCATTTCAGGCCGGTCGGGAAACCGGCGCCGCCGCGGCCGCGCAGGCCGGAGGTCTTCAGGTCGGCGATGATCTGCTCAGGGGCGATCTTCTCTTCCAGGATGCGGCGCAGCGCGGAATAGCCGCCACGCTTCACGTAGTCGGCCAGGCGCCAGTTGTCGCCGTTCAGGTCCTTCAGGATCAGGGGATTGATGTGACGGTCGTGCAGGGAAGTCATTTCTTCAGTTCCTCCACGAGGGCGTCCAGCTTCTCATTGTTCATGAAGGAGCACATGCGGTGGTTATTCACCAGCAGCACCGGCGCGTCGCCGCAGGCGCCCATGCACTCCCCTTCCATCAGCGTGAATTCGCCGTCCGCGGTGGTGTCGCGGAAGTCGATGCCCAGCTTCTGCTTCAGGTGCTCGGCCGCTTTCACGCCGCCGGACAGTGCGCATGGCAGGTTGGTGCAGACGGTGATCTTGTTCTTGCCCACCGGCTTCAGGTTGTACATATTGTAGAAGGTCGCCACTTCCTGCACGGCGATGGCCGGCATGCCGATATAGTCGGCGATTTCCTTCATCGTTTCTGGCGACAGCCAGCCCAGCTCCACTTGCGCGTGGGCCAGCGAGGCCATCACGGCCGACTGGCGCTGGTCGGCCGGATACTTGGCCAGCTCGCGGTCGATTTTTTTATAGCACTGCTCGGATAACATAATCTTTTCTGCCTCTCGGACTTATCGGTCAATACTGCCGAACACAATGTCTTGCGTACCAATGATGGTCACGGCGTCGGCGATCATGTGGCCGCGCGCCATTTCATCCAGGCTTTGCAGGTGGGCATAGTCCGGGGCACGGATTTTCAGACGATAAGGTTTGTTGGCGCCGTCGGACACGATGTAGATGCCGAATTCGCCCTTCGGATGCTCGACCGCGCAATATGCTTCGCCCGGCGGCACGTGGAAGCCTTCCTGGAACAGCTTGAAGTGGTGGATCAGCGATTCCATATTGGACTTCATGTCCACGCGGTTCGGCGGGGCCACCTTGCGGTTGCCGCTCATGACCGGACCCGGGTTGTTGCGCAGCCACTCCACGCACTGCTTGATGATGCGGTTGGACTGGCGCATCTCTTCCACGCGCACCAGGTAGCGGTCGTAGGAATCGCCGTTGGTGCCCACGGGGATGTCGAAGTCCATCAGGTCGTACACTTCATACGGCTGCTTCTTGCGCAGGTCCCACTCCACGCCCGAGCCGCGCAGCATGGCGCCGGTAAAGCCCATGGCCAGCGCATCTTCCGGCGACACCACGCCGATGCCCACGGTACGCTGCTTCCAGATACGGTTATCGGTCAGCAGGGTTTCGTATTCGTCGACATAGGTCGGGAAGCGGCGGGTGAAGTCCTCGATGAAGTCGAGCAGCGAACCCTGGCGGTTTTCGTTCAGGTCCTTGATCGCTTTCGCGGAGCGGATCGGCGACTGCTTATGCTGCGGCATCGCGTCCGGCAGGTCGCGGTACACGCCGCCCGGACGGTAGTAGGCCGCGTGCATGCGCGCGCCCGATACCGCTTCGTAGCAGTCCATCAGGTCTTCGCGGTCGCGGAAGGCGTACAGGAAGGGGCCCATGGCGCCCACGTCCAGCGCGTGCGCGCCCAGCCACAGCAGGTGGTTCAGCAGGCGGGTGATCTCGTCGAACATCACGCGGATGTACTGCGCGCGCAGCGGCACTTCGAGGCCCAGCAGCTTTTCGATTGCCATCACGTAGGCGTGCTCGTTGGCCATCATCGACACGTAGTCGAGGCGGTCCATGTAAGGCACGGACTGCAGGTAGGTCTTCTGTTCAGCGAGCTTTTCGGTGGCGCGGTGCAGCAGGCCGATATGCGGGTCGGCGCGCTGGATCACCTCGCCGTCCAGTTCGAGCACCAGGCGCAGCACGCCGTGCGCTGCCGGGTGCTGCGGACCGAAGTTCAGGGTGTAGTTCTTAATCTCAGCCATTATTTCATCCCGTAGTTTTCTTCGCGGATCACGCGCGGCACGTTTTCACGCGGCTCGATCGTCACCGGCTGGTAGATCACGCGGCCCTGGTCGGCGTCGTAGCGCATCTCGACATAGCCGGAAACCGGGAAGTCCTTGCGGAACGGGTGGCCGATGAAGCCGTAGTCGGTCAGGATGCGGCGCAGGTCGTTGTGGCCGTCGAACAGGATGCCCAGCAGGTCGAAGGCTTCGCGCTCGTACCAGTTGGCGGCGCGCCACAGCGGCACCACGGACTGCACCAGCGGCATATCGTCGTCGGCGCAGAACACGCGCACGCGCAGGCGCCAGTTGTTCTTCACCGACAGCAGGTGCGACACCACAGCGAAACGGGCGCCGTCCCAGGTGCCCTCGCCGTAAGTCGAATAGTCGACGCCGCACAGGTCGATCAGCTGATCGAAACCCAGGCTTGCGTCGTCGCGCAGCGTCTGCATGACGCCGTAGTAGTCGTCAGCCTTGACGACGATGGTGATTTCGCCCAGCGCGTTGGTGACAGAAACGCGCTCGCCCAGGGCGGTGCCGAGGGCGGTTTCCAGGACTTCCAGGTGTGTAGTCATTTTTCTTCAGCGCTCCATCAACGTGCGATCGTATTCGTGCGCTTGATCTTGTTCTGCAGCTGCATGATGCCGTACAACAGCGCTTCCGCGGTCGGCGGGCAGCCCGGCACATACACGTCCACCGGCACGATGCGGTCGCAGCCGCGCACCACCGAGTAGGAGTAGTGGTAGTAGCCGCCGCCGTTGGCGCAGGAGCCCATCGAGATCACCCAGCGCGGTTCCGGCATCTGGTCGTAGACCTTGCGCAGCGCGGGGGCCATCTTGTTGCACAGCGTGCCGGCCACGATCATCACGTCGGACTGACGCGGGGACGGACGGAACACCACGCCGAAACGGTCCATGTCATAACGGGCAGCGCCCACGTGCATCATTTCGACCGCACAGCATGCCAGACCAAACGTCATCGGGAACATCGACCCGGTGCGCGCCCAGTTGATCAGCTTGTCGGCCGAGGTGGTGATGAAACCTTCGTTCAATACGCCTTCAATAGCCATGGCTTATTCCCAATCAAGGGCACCTTTCTTCCAGATATACCAAAAACCGACCACGAATTCGGCGATGAAGACCATCATCGTAACGAAGCCTTGCCAGCCCAGTTCGCGCATGGATACGCCCCACGGGAAGAAGAATGCCGTTTCCAGATCGAACAAAATAAAGAGAATCGCGACGAGGTAGTAACGCACGTCGAATTTCATGCGCGCGTCTTCGAAGGCTTCGAAGCCGCACTCGTATGGGGAGAGTTTCGCCGCATCGGGCTTGTGCGGACCGAGCAGGCGGCCCAGCACTTGGGGAACAACGCCGACACCAAGGCCGACTAAGAGGAACAGGAGAACGGGGAAGTAATTTTCGAGGTTCATCGATTGGCAGCAGCTTATAACGATCGGTTGGGAGAGCACTGCGATACCCTGCAGTACATGAACGCTCGACCCCAATCGATTGCTGAGACCAGGATCAAACGACACATCCTCGTAAAAAAACCAGCTCAGGACGAGTTTCTTAGAACTCTGGCATCCAGGCTGGCCTCTCATATTCTTGGTGCCGACGACGAGACTCGAACTCGTACAGCTTGCGCCACTACCCCCTCAAGATAGCGTGTCTACCAATTTCACCACGTCGGCATTAAGGCCGCTATTCTACTCTTGTTTGCACAGTTTGTTAATGTCAATTGCGCCAGATCAAGAAGAAAAATAGCGGGAGGCTGAGAATAGCCAGTTTTACTTCGGGATTTGCTCGGCCGGCGTACCGGGCGCAGGAGCGCCGGAGGCAGGCGCGGCAGGAGCAGCTTCCGCCGGCGCTGGTGCAGGCACAGCTGCAGCCGGAGCCGGAACAGGGTTAGCCGAAGGAATGGCCGCCGAACCAGTGACCGGCGCAGGCGCCTTCACGTTCGACATCACGCCGCCATCGACTGCGGTGCTGCGCTGGTTGGCCAGCAGGGACAGGCCCAGGGTCGCAGCGAAGAAGATCGCAGCCGCCACGGCGGTGGACTTCGACATGAAGTTGGAGGAGCCGGTGGCGCCGAACAGGCTGCCGGACGCGCCGGAACCGAAGGCTGCGCCCATATCGGCGCCCTTACCGTGCTGCATCAGCACCAGGGCGATGATGGCCAGGGCCGAGACGACCTGTGCGACGACGATCAGATTGAACAGGGTGTTCATGCTATTCCATTCTCAATTTTAAAAACAAAGGTACTACTTATTCGGCAGCGTGAACGATGCCGAGAAAATCTGCCGCTTTCAGCGCCGCGCCGCCGATCAGGCCGCCGTCGATATCCGGCTGCGCCAGCAGGTCGCGCGCATTGTCCGGCTTCATGCTGCCGCCGTACAGGATCTGCAGCTGCGCCGCCGCATCCGCATTGCGTTTTGCCACCTGCTTGCGCAGCAGCGCATGGATTTCCTGCGCAATGGCGGGCGTGGCCGTCTTGCCGGTGCCGATCGCCCATACCGGCTCGTAAGCCAGCACAATCCTTTCCAGCGCCGGGGTTTCCAGCACGTCGAGCACGGCCTGCAGCTGGGCGCACACCACCAGGGCCGACTGCCCTGCTTCGCGCTGCTCCAGCGTTTCGCCGACACAGACCACCGGCGTCAGGCCTGCATTCAGCGCGGCCAATACCTTCTGCGCCACCAGCTCGCTGCTTTCCTGGTGATAGGCACGGCGCTCGGAGTGGCCGCACAGCACATAGCGGCAGCCAAAATCCTGCAGCATGGACGCGGCAACTTCGCCGGTATAGGCGCCCGCCGCATAGGCCGACACATCCTGCGCGCCCCAGCTGAGCGGCGTGCCCTTCAACATAGTCTGACATTGTGCCAGATATGGCGCGGGCACGCAGACGGCGCAATCGGCATTGCGGGCGGCATAGCCTTCCACGATACCAGACAGCAATACGGAATTGCCGGCCAGGCTGCCGTTCATCTTCCAATTGCCGATAACCAGTTTGCGTCGCATAGGCGTCCGAAAGTAAATAACCCGTAATTGTAGCGTGGCGCGCAGAGGGTGGTCAAACCACGGCCCGTAATAATCAGATAACTTGCAACATGATCTTGCCCGTGTGGGCGCTGCTTTCCATCAGCGCGTGGGCGGCGGCGGCCTGTTCCAGGGGGAAAGTCTGGTAGATGACGGGCTTGATATGGCCGTCTTCGATCAGGGGCCACACCTTTTCCCGCAGCTGGGCCGCAATGGCGGCCTTGAAGGCAACCGAACGGGGCCGCAGGGTGGAGCCGGTGACGGTCAGGCGGCGGCGCAGCACCTGGCCCATGTCGAGCTGTCCCTTGGAGCCGCCCAGCAATGCAATAATGACAAGCCTGCCATCATCGGCCAGCGCCCCGATCTCGCGCGGCAGGTAGTCGCCGCCCACCATGTCGAGAATGACATCGACGCCGGTATCGCCGGTCAGCTGCTTGACCACGGCAACGAAGTCCTCGTGCCGGTAGTTGATGCCGCGCTCCGCGCCCAGCGCTTCGCAGGCGCGCGCCTTCTCGTCCGTGCCCGCAGTGGCGAATACACGGTGGCCGAGGGCGCTGGCGATCTGGATCGCCGTCACGCCGATGCCGGAGGTGCCGCCCTGCACCAGCAGCGATTCGCCCTTGCCGAGGCGGGCGCGGTCGAACACATTGCTCCAGACGGTGAAGAAGGTTTCAGGCAGCGAGGCCGCTTCCAGCGCGGTGAGGCCGCGCGGCACCGGCAGGCATTGCCCGACGGGCGCCGTCACATACTCGGCATAGCCGCCGCCCTGCACCAGGGCGCAGACCAGATCGCCGATCCTGAAGCCGCTGGCGGCCAGGTCGCCATCGACGATTTCGCCCGCCACTTCCAGTCCCGGCAGGTCGGAAGCGCCCGGCGGCGGCGCATAGCTGCCCAGGCGCTGGAACACATCGGGACGGTTGACGCCGGCCGCATGCACGCGGATGCGGACTTCGCCCGCCTGCGGCACGGGAATGGGACGCTCGCACAGGCGCAGCACATCGGCCGGCCCTGGCTTGCTGATTTCGATTGCACGCATCATCGCCCCTCTCCCGTCTGGAAAAGGGGCGATTCTACTCCAGGGCGGCCGCCTCAGCCGCCTCCGGTGCGCGAGGTGCGCGGCAGCGGCATGCCCGGCTTCCAGGCAGCGGACAGGGCCTGCCCTTCCTCGATCTGCTCCGGCGTCATGGCCTTGGCCACCGCGCTGCGCTGCTCGGCCGCGTTGGCGTTGCCCTTGGCCGCCGCCAGGTTCCACAGCGTGTAGGCGATGACGTTATCCTGCGGCATGCCGCCGATGTGGTAACGGTACATCAGGCCCAGCACCTGCTGCGCCTCCGGGTGGCCCTGCTCGGCCGCCTTGCGGAACCAGGTCACGGCCTGCTTATGGTCCTGGATCACGGCGTTGCCGGTGTAGTACATGGCGCCCACCACATACTGCGCGTCCGCCTTGCCCTTCAGGGCGGCCTTGCGGTGCCAGTTGAGGGCCTGCTTGTAGTCCTGCGGCACGCCGCGGCCCATGTAGTACATCAGGCCGAGCAGGTGCTCGGCTTCGGTATTGCCGGCGCGCGCCAGGGGCGCGATTTCCTTGTACGCCAGCGCGTAGTTCTTGTTGTTGTAGGCGGTTGCGCCTTCAGCGAAGCCGGCATGGGCGCTGGCCTGCAGGCCTAGCGCCACGCCGATCGCGACGATGATGCGTCCTAGTTTTTTCATTTGCTCGTCATGGAGTCGTTATTCTTTATCCGCCCCGGTCCCAGGGGCCCTTGTTACTTCCAGCTGACTTTACCCAGTCCATCCACACTGACGTTGCGGTTCAGCGGCTTGCCGTACACGATGACCGAACCGAGGCCGCTGAGGTTCAGGTTGGCGTTGGTGCGGGCGTTGACGGTTGCGTTGCCGAGGCCGCTGAGCTCCACCTCCACCGAGTCGGCCTGGAACTGCTGCGCATTCAGGCCGCCGAGGCCGCCCAGCGAAGCTTTCAGCATCTTGCTGCGCCCGCCGAGGGTGACGTAACCGGCGCCTTGCAGGTCCAGGTCCACCGATTCGTTCTCGCCCACCCACAGGTGCATGCTGCCTACGCCGCCCAGGCTGGCTTTCATATGGCGGTAGTCGCACACCACTTTCATGCTGCCTGCACCGTCCAGCGTGATCTCGATATCGTCACCGCTGAAACCCGATACATCGGTCGTACCCACTCCTTCCGATACCAGCTCCTTCAGCTTGGGCAGCACCAGCTCGGCGCGCACCGAAGAACGGCTCCACTTCACGCCCTTGCTTTCGGTCTCCAGCATCAGCGTGTCGCCGTTCTGCACCACCTGCACCTTGTCCACATAGCGCTTGTCGCCGGTAATCTGCAGGGAGGGCTCACTGCCCTGGCGCAGTTTCAGGTCGATCACACCGTCCAGCTTAACGCGGACGATACGGCTGTCGATGACATGCCGGCTCAGCTCTTCAGCGGCGGCGCTGCCGATAAACAGGCCCAGCGCGGCGATCAGCAGGGCAAAACGGATTGGCTTCTTCATGGTGGTTCCTTCGTGCAGTGTTCTTGTGCCCAGCGGCAAACGTTGGGTAACTGTACCGTGCGGCCGGGCCGACGGCAATCAGATTACAGCGCAGCCTTTTCGGCGGCGCTCAAACGTTTGGCGCTGACCACAACCACCGGCATGGCCGCTGCCGCCTTCACTTCGGCAACGACGGCTGGCGGTTCGATGGCACGCACCGGACGGAGGGACTTGGCAGTCGCCATGCTGGTGCCGCCGATCAGTACGATGGCGGACACGAAGATGAATTCCATGTTTTTGGCGATGTTCATGATGACCTCCCGGTGCAAGCGTTGTTTGTATGCTTGCATCGTATCCAGCCGGGAGGCAAGGATCACGCGGATTGCGATGAACTGCAGATTTGGCGTGCCAGACGACAAATTGGGGGGATATTCGCGATTTCAGCGCGGTTTCAGCGCGTTTTCGGCCGCCACCCGGCCCGTGCCAGCCGGACCGCGCCCCGGCCCAGCGCCCCGGCGCCCCGCTTCAGCCAGCGCCAGCTGACGGTGACCGGCTCGAAGTAAAACGCCGGCGTCCGCTTCATCCCATGCCAGAACCCTTCGCAGAAGGCTTTCCAGAGGAATTTCGTCACCCTCCAAAATCCTTTTATAGATCCGTTCATAGCCCCTCCTTCAATGAGCTGACAATCCATCGTAGCAGCCATATGACGAAGATCAAGCCATCTGAAGCCATAACAATGAGATGCATCAGGTAAGCAAACACTGCAAAATTCGGGTCATTCACGTAGGCAGCAATCCACCGGACGCAAAGCGCCAGGAAGGCGCCAAACACGATCGTGAGAAGGAAAAGCGAATGCGCGGCGATCAGATCGCCAGCAAAATCCCCAACCATCCTGGTTTGACGCCGATAGCCTCGCCACCTCAGCCTTGGGCGGTGCTTTCTTCCATGTAGCATGCCACCTCCTTTGTTCAGGCCAGCATAGCCGGCCTGCGGGAGGCGGTATTGCGCTTACTCGACGGGGGCGGTGGCGGCCGGGGTGCCGCAGGAGAAGCAGAAGCGGGTGAAGGCGCTCTTGCGCGTGCTGCAGGCGCCGCAGTTGTTGAACAGGCCGATGCCGCAGTGGGGGCAGAAATCCATCTTCGGGTCTTTCAGGTCCACCTGGCGCTCGCAGCCGGGGCAGACGCCTTTCGCCAGCCGCGCCTGCGCCACTTCGTAGCTCAGGTCCTTGCGGCGCTGCTTGTCGGGCAGCGCTTCGGCGGCGCGCTGGCGCTCCAGGTAGCGCTGCAGCGATACGATGGCCTGGCGCCCCACGATCACCGTCAGCAAAATGCCGACCAGGTAGCGCACATAGCCGCCATAGCTCGGCAGGTAAGGCACCAGTTCGACGAAGAAGGCGAACAGCGCAAAGAAGATGAAGCCCCACACGAAAGGCCAGTACGTGCTCTTGCGCTGTTTCGCCCACAGCCAGCCGGCCGCCAGCAGCAGCGGCAGCGTGAGCGCCAGCCGGTAGCCGAACACGCGCAGCTCGCGCATGCGCAACGCCTGCCGGTATGGCGCTTCCGCGGCGGACTCCAGCTGCACGATGCGCGCCGCGGCGCGGCCGCGCGACTGGCTGGCGTCCAGGTGCTTCTGCTCCTGCGCCTGCACGGCGCCAAGCGCGCTGCGTTCGGCGGCCTTCAGCGCATCGAGTTCGCGGGTGCGCGCGATCAGCTCAGGGTCCTGTTCGGGACGGGCCGTTACGCGCCGCGTGGCGAGCCAGTTATCGAAGGTCTCGCCGGCGGTCTGGCTGTTGGACGCCGCCACCTTGTGCTTCTGCCGCGCCTGTTCCAGCGCCGCCTGCGCCGTCAGCAAGCCCGCCTCCGCCAGCTGCAGTTCGCGCTCGGCCGCCTGGTGTGCGGGCTGGTCCACGAACTGCTGCAGGGACAGCGGCTCTTCAACCAGGTTCATATTGTCGACCACCTTGCCGCCCAGCCCGATCAGGAAGCCCGCGAACACGAGCGCTACCAGCCACAGGCCACGCTGGAACCATTTTTCCGACAGACGCAAGGCTTTGCTCATACCGCTCTCCATGTGGACGATCCGGGGCGAGTCTACCATCGCAAGCGGGCTTGGCGGTAAGATGCGCTTTTCCCCTCACCGACGAGAACGATGACCCACGCTTCCCTCCGCATCGCCCTGCTCGGCCTGGCCATGAGCGCCGGCGCCGCCCATGCCGCACCGGCCGTGCAGGCCGCCAAACTGTACCAGGCCAATTGCGCCCAATGCCACGGCGCGAAGATGGAAGGCGCCGTCGGCCCTGCCCTGGCCGACGGCACCTGGATCCATGGCGAACCGACCAGGGCCAACCTCGTCAAGCTGATCGCCCGGGGCATCCCGGACAAGGGCATGCCGGCCTGGTCCGGCACGCTGAGCGCCACCCAGATTGCCGCCCTTGCCGACTACGTCGCCCCGCGCAAGGGTGGCGCGAAAGCGGCCGCCGCGGCGGCACCGGCAAAGGCCGATGACGGCGCACTGTCCGGTTTCAGGCTGCAGAAAGGCTTCAAGATCGCCGTCTATGCGGATGATGTGCCGACTGCGCGCTCGATGGCCGTATCCGGCAGCGGCATTGTCTACGTCGGATCGCGCAAGGCAGGCAAGGTCTATGCCCTCATTGACGAGAACAAGGACAATGTGGCCGACAAGGTCGTCACCATCGCCGAAGGCCTGGACAACCCGATCGGCGTCACCCTGCTGAACGGCGCGCTGTACGTGGCCGAGATCTCGCGCATCATCCGCTTCGACAATATCGACAAGAGCTACGCCGGCAAACCTCAATACAAGGTGGTGAAGGACGACCTGCCGACCGACAAATGGCACGGCGAAAAATTCATCAAGGCCGGCCCGGACGGCAAGATCTATGTGCCGGTCGGCGCGCCCTGCAATGTCTGCGACAAGGAAGACGAGATCTTCTCCAAGATCTGGCGCATGGATCCGGACGGCTCCAACTGGGAGCTGGTGGCCAAGGGCGTGCGCAACACCGTCGGCTTCACCTGGCATCCGGTAACAAAGGAGCTGTGGTTCACCGATAACGGCCGCGACGAAATGGGCGACAACACCCCGTCCTGCGAGCTGAACGTGGCGCCGAAGCCGGGCATGCACTTCGGCTTCCCCTACTGCCATGGCGGCGTGGTGCCGGATCCGAAATTCGGCGCAGGCCGCAACTGCAGCGAGTTCACGCCGCCGGTCGCCAAGCTGGGGCCGCACGTGGCGCCGCTCGGCCTCACCTTCTATACCGGCAAGCAGTTCCCGGCCCACTACCGCAATAACCTGCTGATCGCCGAACACGGCTCGTGGAACCGCAGCACCAAGAGCGGCTACCGCATCAGCCTCGTCACCCTGCAGGGCAACCAGGAGGTGACGACCACCACCTTTATCGACGGTTTCCTGCAGGGCGAGAACGCGGTGGCGCGTCCGGTCGATATCGCCCAGCTGGAGGACGGCTCCATCCTTATCAGCGACGACCACGGCGGCAAAATCTACCGTGTGAGCTACCAGCCCTGAGCCGCCGCATCCGGTACATCCGGAAGCCGCCGCGAGGCGGCTTTTTTATTTATTGATGAGTTGTATTTCCGCAATTTCAATCGTGCTATTCGGTTGTATTGTTATTATCCCGGCGCCCGCATTTTATTTTAATCTGCCGACCATATGGATAATAATATCTCTCCCAAAATTAGTGATGCCAGCCAGAAACGCCAAGAAATAGAATTACTTCGGATATTCAGCGCCTTCGGCATTATCTGGTACCACGCTGCCAGCACCGGCCGCGATGTCGCGTACGCCGGGCTGGTCGCTTTCCTTATCATCTCGCTCTATTTTTCGGCCAAAATCAAATCGCCACCCAAGCCGGTGCAGGAGCGCGCGAAAATATTATTGCTTCCGTGGATAGTCTGGTCCCTTTTCTACGGAGTAATTAACCTTGCACAGAGCAGACCTTTCTTTTCGCTCGACAATGGCATAACCGCCGGCTTATTAACCGGCACCAGCCTGCACCTGTGGTATATGCCCTTTATATTCATCGTTATTATTATCTTCGACCATATCAAGCGCTACCTGACGGCGAGCATGCTGTGCTATGCCTGCGTGGCGCTGGCGCTCACGCTGCTTTGGCTCAATTCCTCATGGCATCCGCTGGCGCTGGCCCTCGGTGCACCTTACGCACAGTACGCGCACGCGCTGGACGGGGTCTTCATCGGTGTATTCTTCGCCAACTGCAGCGCCCTGCCACGCGCCATGCGTGCCGGGTTCATCGCCGCCATCCTCGCCTTTGTGCTGCTGTTTGCGTGGTCGGTGCCCGGCATGGGCATCACCTACCTGGTCGGCATCGCCCTGGCGGCCGTGATCCTGCTGCCGGACTGGAACGTGAGCTTCCCCGTCAATATCAGCGTGCTGTCCGAGTGCACGCTGGGCATCTACCTGTCGCACGTCTTCTGGATCAAGGTGGTGAGCAAGCTGGGGATCCGGTCCGAGATCGCGCTGTCGCTGCTGGTGTTCGGGATCTCGGCGTTGACCATCCTCGCGCTGAAGCGCTTTGCGCCGCGTGTGGCGCGGTATACCGCGTAGCCAACCCAGCCTCGTGTTAGGATTTCCGAAGAGCAAGGAGCACGTTTGCCTCCTCGCTCTTCGACCTACGAGGAGCTTTATGAATCACATCTGCCGGGCACTTGCGGCCCTGTCATTGGCATTCACCTGCCACGTCCACGCTGCGCCAGCCGAACTGCTTGGCCCGCAAACCGTCTCTACAAGCTTCCATGATTTTGCGGCGTCGCTGACGCCGGATGGCCGCTCGCTGCTGTTCACCCGCACCGACAGCGGCTTCACGCGCATGACGCTGATGCAGTCCAGCCTGAAGGACGGCCAATGGCAGGCGGCGGCCGTACTCCCCTTCTCCGGCAAATGGAACGACGGCGACGGCGTGCTCAGTCCGGACGGCAAACGCTACCTCTTCATCTCCAACCGTCCGGCCGGCGGCACGCAGGCGAAGGCAGATCTCGACCTGTGGGAAGTGGAGAAAACAGCGGATGGGGCCTGGGGCGAACCGCGCCGCCTGCCGGATACGATCAACAGCAGCGTGAACGAGATTTATCCTTCGCTCGCCGGCGACGGAACCTTGTATTTCGGACGCGCAGGCGCCGACAGCCAGCTGTTCCGCAGCCGTATGGTGGCTGGCGCCTGGCAGGCGCCGGAGCTGCTGCCTGTCAGCGGCGTTTCCTTCGCCATCGCACCGGACCAGAGTTTCGCCGTTGTCGGCATGATGGATGCCAGCCGCAATCTCGACCTGTACCGCATCACGCGCGAGGGCGAAGCCTGGAGCAAGCCGGTCCGGCTGGGCGCTTCCGTCAATACGCCGCTGATGGAATACGCCAGTTCGGTCACGCCCGATGGACGCAGCCTGCTGTTCAGCAGCATGCGCCGCGACGGCGGCGTGAGCTGGCCAAGGGCGCAGGCCGTCACCAGCGCGGCGCAGGTCGCCGAGGAGCTGAATGGCACGATATTCAACGGCTCGCGCAATGTTTACACGGTACCGGTCAGCGGGATGATGGAATAAAAAAGCCGCCAGGGCTTGCGCGCTGGCGGCTTTCCTGGTTCCCGCCTGCGCGGGAACGACAGATTACTGCGCGGCTGGAGCAGCTGCGGCTTCTTCCGCCGCGGCTTTCATCGACAGTTTCAGGCGGCCGCGGTCGTCCGTTTCCAGGACTTTCACGCGCACCTGCTGGCCTTCTTTCAGGTAGTCGGCCACGGCGTTCACGCGCTCGTTGGCGATCTGCGAGATGTGCAGCAGGCCGTCTTTACCTGGCATCACCTGCACGATGGCGCCGAAGTCCAGCAGCTTCAGCACGGTACCGTCGTAGCTCTTGCCCACTTCCACGGAAGCGGTCAGCTCTTCGATACGGCGCTTGGCTTCCTGGCCGGCAGCAGCGTCAACGGAAGCGATGGTGACAACGCCTTCGTCGCTGATGTCGATCTGGGTGCCGGTTTCTTCGGTCAGCGCGCGGATCACGGCGCCGCCCTTGCCGATCACGTCGCGGATCTTCTCAGGGTTGATCTTGATGGTGATCAGGCGCGGTGCGAAGTCGGACAGCTCGGTCTTCACGCTCGGCACGGCCTTCTGCATTTCGCCCAGGATGTGCTCGCGGCCTTCCTTGGCCTGCGCCAGCGCCACCTGCATGATTTCCTTGGTGATGCCCTGGATCTTGATGTCCATCTGCAGTGCGGTAATGCCGTTGGCGGTACCGGCCACCTTGAAGTCCATGTCGCCCAGGTGGTCTTCGTCGCCCAGGATGTCGGACAGCACGGCGAAACGGCCGCCTTCCTTGATCAGGCCCATGGCGATACCGGCCACGTGCGCCTTCATCGGCACGCCGGCATCCATCAGCGCCAGGCAGCCGCCGCAGACGGAAGCCATCGACGAGGAACCGTTCGACTCGGTGATTTCGGACACCAGGCGCACGGAGTAGCTGAACTCTTCCGGCGATGGCAGTGCCGCCACCAGGGCGCGCTTGGCCAGGCGGCCGTGGCCCACTTCGCGGCGCTTCGGCGTACCGACGCGGCCGGTTTCGCCGGTGGCGAACGGTGGCATGTTGTAGTGGAGCATGAAGTCGTCGGTGTACTCGCCCATCAGCGCGTCGATCTTCTGCGAATCGCGGGCGGTGCCCAGCGTGGCAACGACCAGGGCCTGGGTTTCACCACGGGTGAACAGCGCGGAACCGTGGGTACGCGGCAGCACCGAGGTGCGGATCGAGATCGGGCGCACGGTGCGGGTGTCGCGGCCGTCGATACGCGGCTCGCCTTGCAGGATCTGCGAACGCACGACCTTGGCTTCCATATCGAACAGGATGTTGCCGACTTCGACGCTGTCCGGCGCTTCGGTGCCGGCGGCGGCCGCTTCGGCAGCCAGGTCGGCCAGCACTTCAGCGGACATGGCGCGCAGCTTGTCGGTGCGCTGCTGCTTGTCCTTGGTCTGGTAAGCGGCGTTGATCTTCGCTTCGGCGAAGTGGGCAACGCGGGCGATCAGGGCTTCGTTCTTGGCTGGCGGGGTCCATACCTGCTCAGGCTTGCCGCCGTCGCGCACCAGTTCGTGGATCGCATCGATCACCACTTTCATCTGGTCGTGGCCATAGACCACGGCGCCCAGCATGATCTCTTCGGACAGCTGCTGCGCTTCCGATTCCACCATCAGCACGGCGGTTTCGGTACCGGCCACCACCAGGTCCATCTGCGAATCTTTCAGCTGCGAGGTGGTCGGGTTCAGGATGTACTGGCCGTTGGTGTAACCCACGCGGGCGGCACCGATCGGGCCGTTGAACGGCACGCCGGACACGCACAGGGCGGCCGAAGCGCCAATCATGGAAGCGATATCGGGATCGATTTCCGGATTGACCGACAGAACGTGCACAATCACCTGCACTTCGTTCATATAGCCCTCCGGGAACAGAGGACGGATCGGACGGTCGATCAGACGGGAAGTCAGCGTTTCCTTCTCGGAAGGACGGCCTTCGCGCTTGAAGAAGCCGCCGGGGATCTTGCCCGCAGCGTAGGTCTTCTCAAGATAGTCAACGGTCAGCGGGAAGAAGTCCTGGCCAGGTTTCGCGTCCTTGCGCGCCACCACGGTAGCCAGCACAACGGTGTCTTCGATCGACACCATCACTGCGCCGGACGCCTGGCGAGCGATCTCGCCAGTTTCCAGCGTCACGGTGTGTTGACCGTACTGGAAGGTTTTCGTAACTTTGTTAAACATGGGTAATCCCTTTCTATTTGCCGACAGATTTTCAGGAGCTGTCGTTCACCTCACCACAGGCAGCGCTCGGGCTGCCTTACTGCTCTACTGCTTCCTCCGGCCAGGCGATGCTGCTGCTTGGCAATAAATCAAGGGCTCAAATGACAAAATGCCCGCGGCAGTGAACTGTCGCAGGCATTTCTCTTTAAACCGGGTAACGCAAAAATTACTTACGCAGGCCGAGTTTAGCGATCAGATCGCGGTAACGGTTTGCGTCCTTACCTTTCAGGTAAGACAACAGGCTCTTACGACGGTTCACCATCTTGATCAGGCCACGGCGGGAGTGATGGTCCTTGGTGTGCTCTTTGAAGTGGGTGTTCAGTTCGTTGATACGAGCGGTCAGCAGGGCAACCTGAACTTCCGGCGAGCCGGTGTCGTTCTGGGCGCGGGCGTTGTCCGCGATGATCGCGGCCTTGTTGATGTTTTCTACGGACATGATATTACCTTTCACATGCGATGAACGGAGTCTTGCAACCCTGAGCATCGTGAACTACGGATGGATATGAATACCTGGCCCTTTTTGGACCAGACCCGGAAGTATAGCGGAAAAAACGTCCCGTGTACCTGCTTCTGGCTACAATTATTCACCCGCCGGAAGCCTCAAAATGCCAAAACTGATCATTACGACAACATTTCTCCTGCTGCTGGGCGCCTGCACCGTGTTCGCGCCGCCGCCCGTGCCCGGCCAGACCATGGCGGCGGTGGAAGCCAGCCGCGGCCAGCCTGGCGCGCGCTATCCCGGCCAGAATGGCGACACCATCGCTGAATACGGGGCGGGCGCCTTCGGCCAGTTCACCTGGATGGCCACCTACGGCGCCGACGGCCGCCTGCGCTCCTGGGAGCAGGTGCTGACGGACGAGAAGTTCGCCGCCGTCAAGCTGGGCCAGGACAACAAGGACAGCATCCTGCGCACCTTCGGCCACCCGGCCGAGACCACCTGCCTGTCGCTGCGCGATCTTGAAGTATGGAGCTACCGCTATAAACAGTCCGGCGTGTGGAACTCGATGATGCACATCCACTTCAGCAAGGACGGCATTGTGCGCGAGATGATGAGCGGGCCGGACCCGCTGTACGAAGAGAAGCGCGGTTTCTTTTAGAATAGGCGGATGACCCGCGTCCTCTCCAGCCACTTCAAGCAGGGCCTCACGGCCGTTGACGAGCCCATTGCGCCGCCGCGCCAGTCCTACGACGGCGCCCGGAAAAACTTCAGCGTACCGCAGGAGGAAGATGAGCCTGCGGCCGAAGAGCCCGCGGCCGACGCCCCACCCGCGGCCGACGAGCCCTCCCCCGCCGAACTGGCGGCCTTCAGCGACCCGGTACGCCTGCTGATCGAGCGCGCCGCGCAGGCCGTGGAAGCGGAGGAGGAAGAACAGCTGCAGGAACTGGCGCTGCCCGAGGAAACGGAAGGCGCCGCGCAGGACAGCGCGCCCGACATGGCTTCATCGCTGGCGGAGATGGCCGGCGAGCAGCCTGCAGCCGAGATGGACGCCATGGTGCAGATGATCGATGCCGACGTGGAGCAGAATGCAAAAAGGCACGCGGGCGAAGGCTGGTACTGGGCCGTCGTGTCACGCGGCGGCGAATCAGCCTACCATGCCGCGCTGCGCCACCGTTCGCGGGCGCGGGCGCGCGCCCGCAGGGACCGCGAGGCCGACGACGCCGGCTAGTCAGCGCCTTGCGGGTTGACGCGCTCTTTGCTGTGCAGCTTGTTCAGCGCGGACAGGTAGGCCTTCGCCGACGCGACCACGATATCCGGATCGGCGCCCACGCCATTGACGATACGGCCCGCGCTGGACAGGCGCATCGTCACTTCGCCCTGCGACTGCGAACTGGGGCTGATGGCGGCAATCGAGAACAGCACCAGTTCCGCGCCTGATTTCGCACGGCTTTCGATGGCGTTGACGATGGCATCCACCGGGCCGTCGCCGCTGCCCTCGCAGGCCTGCTCGGCGCCGCCCATCGAGAACACGATCTTCGCGTGCGGCAGCTCGCCGGTTTCGGAGCGCTGCGCCAGCGATACGAAACGGTAGTGCTCTCCTTCGTGCCCTTCCTCATCGCTTACCAGGGCCATGATGTCTTCATCGAAGATCTCGGCCTTGCGGTCGGCCAGTTCCTTGAAGCGGGCAAAGGCCGCATTCACTTCCGCTTCCGAATCCAGTTCGATGCCCAGTTCCTGCAGGCGCTGCTTGAAGGCATTGCGGCCCGAGAGCTTGCCGAGCACGATCTTGTTCGCGGTCCAGCCCACGTCTTCGGCACGCATGATCTCGTAGGTCTCGCGGGCCTTCAGGATGCCGTCCTGGTGGATGCCGGATGCGTGCGCGAAGGCGTTGGCGCCCACCACCGCCTTGTTAGGCTGCACCGCAAAGCCGGTAATCTGCGACACCATCTTGGAGGCCGCCACGATCTGCGTGGTGTCGATGCCGCATTCGAGCTTGTAGTAGCCGCCGCGCGTGCGCAGCGCCATCACCACTTCTTCCAGCGCCGTATTCCCGGCCCGTTCGCCCAGGCCGTTGATGGTGCATTCGATCTGGCGCGCGCCGCCGATCATCACGCCGGCCAGCGAGTTCGCCACGGCGAGCCCCAGGTCGTTATGGCAGTGCACCGACCAGATGGCCTTGTCCGAATTGGGGATGCGCTCGCGCAGGCGGCGGATGGTCTCGCCATACAGCTCCGGCACCGCATAGCCCACGGTGTCCGGGAAATTGATGGTGGTGGCGCCTTCCGCGATCACCGTCTCCAGCACGCGGCACAGGAAATCCTCTTCCGAACGGCTGCCGTCTTCAGGGCTGAATTCGATATCGTCGGTGTGCTGGCGCGCAAAGCGCACGGCCAGTTTAGCCTGTTCCAGCACCTGCTCCGGCTCCATGCGCAGCTTCATCTTCATGTGCAGCGGCGAAGTGGCGAGGAAGGTGTGGATGCGTTTGCGCGCCGCAGGCTGCAGCGCTTCGGCGGCGCGGGCGATGTCGCGGTCGTTGGCGCGCGCCAGCGAGCAGATGGTGGATTCGCGCACGGCGCCCGCAATGGCGCGGATCGATTCGAAATCGCCGGGCGAGGCGGCAGCGAAACCGGCTTCGATCACATCGACGCGCAAACGTTCGAGCTGCTTCGCGATGCGCACCTTCTCTTCACGGGTCATCGATGCGCCCGGCGACTGTTCGCCGTCACGCAGGGTGGTATCGAAGATGATCAGGCGGTCGCTCATGCAGCTCTCCTTTTGCTAGTCGTCGGTTTCGTCCTCGGTCTGGACAATGCTTACCGGTTTGCCCTTGGCCAGCCGCACGAAGAACACCACATAGCCGGACAGGCCATACAGCACGAACAGCGGGAACATCACCTTCGGCGGGTCGATCGAGATCAGCGCGAAGATCAGCGCAATCAGGAACACGGCAATGAAGGGCACGGACTTGCGGAAATTGACGTCCTTGAAGCTGTAGAACGGCACATTCGTCACCATGGTCAGGCCCGCGAACATGGCGATGCCCCAGGACACCCATGGCAGCAGCACGCCCGGCACTTCCAGGTCCACCATCATCAGCACGAAGCCCGCCACCAGCGCGGCGGCCGATGGACTCGGCATGCCCTGGAAGTAGCGCTTGTCGACCACCTGGATATTGGTATTGAAGCGCGCCAGGCGCAGTGCGGCGCCCGCGCAATAGACGAAGGCGGCGATCCAGCCCAGTTTGCCCAGGCCGCGCAGCGACCATTCGTAGATCACCAGCGCCGGCGCGGCGCCGAAGGACACCATGTCCGACAGGGAGTCGTACTGGGCGCCGAATTCGCTCTGGGTATTGGTGAGGCGGGCCACGCGGCCGTCCAGCCCGTCCAGCAGCATGGCCACGAAGATGGCCCAGGCGGCATGCTCGAAGCGCTGGTTCATCGCCATCACAATGGCGTAGAAACCGCAGAACAGCGCGCCGGTGGTGAAGGCGTTCGGCAGCAGGTAGATGCCGCGCGAGCGCGGTTTGGCGGGTCCGTCCACATCGCGATGGCGCGCGAAACGGCTGAAAGGCGTCCTGCGGGGCGCCTTGCCAGCCGGGGTAACTGCGTTCTTCGGTCTGCGACGGGGAAATTTTGCCATACGTTCCTGAAATTACTGCGCTATAGAGTGACCCCTATTATAGAGGCAGGCAGTGCGGACGTGGCAAAACGATGCCTTACTTGAAACGCACCTTGCCCACCAGGCGCATGTCCAGCATGGTTTCACCCGGCTCGAAGCTCGGCTCGGCCACGTCGGCGGAATCGGCCATCTTCCCGCGCATCATCATCATCGGCGCCGGCGCCGCCAGGGCTTCGCGCGCATAGTTGCCGGAGCCCTCGAAGTCCACGGTTTCCAGCACGGCATCGCTGGTCTTGCGGCCCATGGCCGAGGCAATCGAGGCGATGCGCTCGTTCAGGGCTTTATAGGTGACGGCAATGCGCTGGTCGTCCAGCTTGCGGGTGGCTTCCGGCGTCAGGCCGAAGTTGATGCTGTTCAGCGTCAGCACTTTCTGGGCTGCGGCCACGGTCTTCGGCAGCTTGTCCAGGCTGGTGGTCGTCAGCTCGACCGACTGGCCCACGCGCCAGGCAACCGGCACCGGCTTCTTCGGCGCCGTACCCACCGGCTGCGGGCGGTCTTCGGCATAGACGGCATAGCTGTAGTAGCCCTGGGTCTTCAGCTTCCCGTTCGGGTCTTCGCGCTTGAGGATCTCCATGCCCTGCTTCATCTTCTGGTTCACGCGCGAAGCGGCGGCGGCCTTGTCCTTGTCCTGCTCTTCGATGGCGAAGTGGGTCACGGCCTGGTCGTTCGGCGCACGCACCTCGCCATTGGCGGGCACGATCACCAGGGTGCCGGTGGTGGGAACGGTCTGGGCCTGCACGGCTTGCGCGCCCAGCACGAGCGCTGCGGCCGCCACGGTTTTCAATACGGTCATTCTTATCTCCTCAGAGGTCAGGCGGTGCCCCGACTTTAACCGAAATTCTCGCGCGGCAACGTACCCTTTGGTGAGCGTTTGTAACTTAGATTTCCCCGCGCAGCATGCTGATGGCCTGCATGATGTCGTAAGGCTTGGCCAGCAGGCGCACGCCGGGCAGGTCCACCTTGCGGTCGGTATAGCCGGTGGCCAGCAGCACGGGCACATGGGGGAAGCGCTCGCGCACGATGCGCGCCAGGTCGATGCCGCTGACCTGGCCGGGCATCACGATGTCCGAGAACACGCGGCTGAAGGTCTGGCCGGCATCCAGCGCGGCCAGCGCCTGCTCGCCGTTCTCCACGGCCGTCACATCGAAACCGGCGAATACCAGGGCCGGCAGCACGGTCTCGCGCACCAGCGCGTCGTCTTCCACGTACAGCAGGGTGCCGGCCTTGTCGGCGGCGCCGATCGCGGCGGAAGCGGGCGCGCCGTGGCCGCCAGCCGCCGCGGCGGCGCTGCCCCGTGAACGCGGCAGCAGCATCGTGACCGTGGTGCCCCGCCCTTCCTCGCTGCTCATCAGCAGCACGCCGTTGGCCTGCTTCGCGAAACCATAGGCCTGGGCCAGGCCAAGGCCGCTGCCCTTGTCCACCGCCTTCGTCGTGAAGAAAGGCTCCATGGCCCGCGCCAGCGTTTCCGGCGACATACCGATGCCGCAGTCTTCGATGCGGATACTGACGTAATCCCCGGCGGCCAGCTCCGGCGCCTTCACGCCAGCCTGGTTCTGCGCCGTCAGCGTGAGGGCACCGCCGTCGGGCATCGCGTCGCGCGCGTTGATCACCACGTTCAGCAGGGCCAGTTCGAACTGCAGGAAATCAACGGTAATGCTCCAGAGCTGGTCCGGCACATCCGCCGTCCAGCGTATATTGCTGGGCAAGGCCCCCTCCAGCATCGGCATCGCATTGTGCAGCGCCACGCTGGCCGCGATGGTTTCCGGCCGCACTTCCTGCACGCGGCCGAAGGCGCGCATCTGGTTCGTCAGCCGCGTGGCGCGCGCCACTGCTTTCTCGCAGGTGCGGGCCAGCGCCAGCAGGCGCTCGCGGTCGGTGGTGAGCTGGATCAGCTCCAGCGCCGAGGACAGGGTCTGCAGGATATTGTTAAAGTCGTGGGCGATGCCCGCCGTCAGGCGTCCCAGCGCCTCCAGCTTCTGGCCTTGCAGCAGGGCGCGCTGCGCGTGCTCGGCCGCCGCCACCGCTTCCGCCACGCGCTGTTCCAGCGTCTGCTGCTGCTCGCGGATGCGGCGGCTCGCATCGGTCAGCGCCGTGCCCACCAGGTCGGTTTCCACCAGCCCGGTGCTGGCGAAGGCGACCTCGCCTCCTTTGCCGAGGCTGTCAGCGGCGGCGCGCAGCCGTTCGATCGGTTCCGCGGTGCGGCGCACATAGTACTGCGCAGCCGTCAACGCCACTGCAATGGCGGCCAGCATGCCAATGGCCAGCCAGCCGGTGGCCATGGTGGCAGGTTCGCTGAGCTGGTCGGCGGGCAGGCTCATCACCACCATCCAGCCCGATACCGGGGCGCGGCTGAAATAGGCCACGGTGGGCATGCCGTCCAGTGTCACGCCCTGGTGCAGGCCGGTGCTTTCCTTGCCCTTGATGCGGGCCATAAGCTTCTCGCTGACCTTGCGGCCCACGATGGCCTCCGCATTGTGGCTGCGCGCGATCACCACGCCCTCCCTGTCCACGACAGTGGCGATCCAGCCTTCGGGCATGGTGTGCTGCGACAGCAAGGGCTGCAGCCGCCTGGCATACAGGCTCATGCCGAGAAAGCGCTCGACCCGGCCGTTCTGCTCCACCGGCACCTGCACGGCAAACGAGTACTGCCGGTCGGAGCGGCTGACGAAGAGATTGGAAACCAGGGTGGCCTGCGGCCCCGCCCGCCGGCGCAGCTCGACCAGGCCGGAATTGCCCTGCGAGAGCCGGCTGCCGAAAGGGCGGCGCGTATTGAGCAGCTGGCTGCCGTCGGCCTCGCTGATCACCACCGTCGCGTACTCGGCCGGCGCGACGCGCTTGGCATACTCGTAGAAGCGCCGGTAGTCGCCGTCGCGCAGCGCCCCCGAGTTGGCCAGCGTGCGCAGCACGCCCTCGGTGACCAGCAGGTCGCGGTCCACCAGCATGCCCAGCGTGCGCACGGCTTCCTTGATGCCGGCCACCTCGGCTTCGCGCTGCTCCTTGTAGAAGAACCACACCGCCACGGAGGCCGCCAGGAAAATGGGCAACAGAATGGCGGCGATCAACTGCAATAAGCGGGCTCGGATATGCATGAATCGTCAACAATCTTAAAAGTTACCTAACAACAATTCTATCCTATTATCAACCCACAACTGTCCTGGACATTCAATTGTGCGCCATAAAAAAAACGGCCCCGCAGGGCCGTTGCAGACGAAGCTTGGGACAAACTTAGTTCTTCGACTGGTCCACCAGCTTGTTCTTCGCGATCCACGGCATCATCGCGCGCAGCTTGGCGCCCACTTCTTCGATCTGGTGCTCGGCGGTCAGGCGGCGGCGCGAGATCAGCGTCGGCGCGCCGGCCTTGTTCTCCAGGATGAAGGACTTGGCGTATTCGCCGGTCTGGATATCCTTCAGGCACTGGCGCATGGCGTCCTTGGTGGCCGACGTCACCACTTTCGGGCCGGTCACGTATTCGCCGTATTCGGCGTTGTTCGAGATCGAGTAGTTCATGTTGGCGATGCCGCCTTCATAGATCAGGTCGACGATCAGCTTCAGCTCGTGCAGGCACTCGAAGTAAGCCATTTCCGGCGCGTAGCCGGCTTCCACCAGCGTTTCGAAGCCGGCCTTGATCAGTTCCACGGTGCCGCCGCACAGCACGGCCTGTTCGCCGAACAGGTCGGTCTCGGTCTCTTCACGGAAGTTGGTTTCGATGATGCCGGCCTTGCCGCCGCCATTCGCCGCCGCGTAGGACAGGGCGATATCGCGCGCCACACCCGACTTGTCCTGGTAGACGGCAATCAGGTGCGGCACGCCGCCGCCTTGCGTATAGGTGCCGCGCACGGTGTGGCCCGGCGCTTTCGGCGCCACCATGATCACGTCCAGGTCGGCGCGCGGCACCACCTGGCCATAGTGCACGTTGAAGCCGTGCGCGAAGGCCAGCACGGCGCCCTGCTTGATGTTCGGGGCCACGTTTTCGTTGTAGACCTGAGCGATGTTCTCGTCCGGCAGCAGGATCATCACGACGTCGGCCGCTTTCACCGCTTCGTTCACTTCGGCGACCTTCAGGCCGGCCTTCTCCACCTTCTGCCAGGAAGCGCCGCCCTTGCGCAGGCCGACGGTCACGTTCACCCCGGATTCGCTCAGGTTCTGGGCGTGCGCGTGGCCTTGCGAGCCGTAGCCGATGATGGCAACGTTCTTGCCTTTGATGAGGGAGAGGTCAGCGTCTTTGTCGTAGAAAACTTTCATGGTCATTCCTTTTAATATTTTGTAATGTATGTTCAGACTTTGAGGATGCGTTCGCCGCGGCCGATGCCGGAGCCGCCGGTACGGACGGTCTCCAGGATCGAGGTGCGGTCGATGGCATCGATGAAGGCATCCAGCTTGCTCTTGGCGCCCGTCAGCTCAATGGTGTAGGTCTTCTCGGTTACATCGATGATGCGGCCGCGGAAGATGTCGGCGGTGCGCTTCATTTCCTCGCGCTCCTTGCCCACTGCCCTCACCTTGATCAGCATGAGCTCGCGCTCGATGTGCTGGCCCTCGGTCAGGTCCACCACCTTCACCACCTCGATCAGGCGGTTCAGGTGCTTGGTGATCTGCTCGATGATGTCGTCCGAACCGCTGGTGACGATGGTCATGCGCGACAGGGTCGAATCTTCCGTCGGCGCTACCGTCAGCGTCTCGATGTTGTAGCCGCGCGCGGAGAACAGCCCCACCACGCGGGACAGGGCGCCGGCTTCGTTTTCCAGCAAAACAGAAATAATGTGTCGCATATCAGAGGTCCTCCGAGCCGAGCAGCATTTCGGAGAGGCCGGAACCGGCCTTCACCATCGGCCAGACGTTTTCGCTCTGGTCGGTAATGAAGTTCATGAACACCAGGCGGTCCTTCATGGCGAAGGCCTCCTTCAGCGCCCCGTCCACGTCGCCCGGCTTCTCGATGCGCATGCCGACGTGGCCATAGGCCTCGGCCAGCTTCTCGAAGTCCGGCAGCGAATCCATATAGGACTCGGAGTAGCGCGAACCGTAGTCGATCTGCTGCCACTGGCGCACCATGCCCAGGAAGCGGTTGTTCAGCAGGATGATCTTCGGCGTCAGGTGATACTGCTTGCAGGTGGCAAGCTCCTGGATGCACATCTGGATCGAGCCCTCGCCCGTGATGCAGGCCACGGTGGCGTCCGGGTTGGCCATCTGCACGCCCATGGCGTAAGGCAGGCCCACGCCCATGGTGCCCAGGCCGCCGGAGTTGATCCAGCGGCGCGGCCTATCGAACTTGTAGTACTGCGCCGCCCACATCTGGTGCTGGCCCACATCGGAAGTGATGAAGGCATCGCCCTTGGTGATGTCCCACACTTTTTCGACCACCGACTGCGGTTTGATCACGAGATCGGAATCGGCGTACTTCAGGCACTCGCGGCCGCGCCACTCGTTAACCTGCGCCCACCACTTGGACAGGGCCGCCTTGTTCGGCTTCGCATCGGCGGCATCCAGCTGCGCCAGGAATTCCACCAGCACGTCCTTGACGTTGCCGACGATGGGAATGTCCACCTTCACGCGCTTGGAGATCGACGAGGGGTCGATATCGACGTGGATGATCTTGCGCGGGTTCGTTGCGAAGTGTTTCGGGTTGCCGATCACGCGGTCGTCGAAACGGGCGCCGATGGCAATCAGCACGTCGCAGTTCTGCATCGCCATATTCGCTTCGTAGGTGCCGTGCATGCCGGGCATGCCCACGAAGTTCGGATCGCTGGCGCGCGAACCGCCCAGGCCCATCAGGGTATTGGTGACGGGGAAGCCGAGACGCTCGACCAGCTTGTTCAGCTCCGGCGAGGCATTGGCCAGGATCACGCCGCCGCCCGTGTAGATCATGGGGCGCTCGGCCTGCAGCAGCAGCTGCACCGCCTTGCGGATCTGGCCGGAGTGGCCCTTGTCCACCGGACGGTAGGAGCGCATCTCGATATCCTTCGGATACGAGTAGGTGTGCTTGTGCATGGAGATATCCTTCGGGATATCCACCAGCACCGGACCGGGACGGCCGGTGCGCGCAATATAGAAAGCCTTCTTGATCGTTTCCGCCAGTTCGCGCACGTCCTTCACCAGGAAGTTGTGCTTGACCACCGGGCGCGTAATGCCCACGGTGTCGCATTCCTGGAAGGCGTCCTGGCCGATTGCATGGCTGGGCACCTGGCCGGAAATCACCACCATCGGAACCGAGTCCATATAGGCGGTGGAAAGGCCGGTGACCGCATTGGTCACGCCTGGTCCGGAGGTCACGATGGCCACGCCGACTTTTTGCGAGCTGCGCGAATAGGCATCGGCAGCATGCACGGCGGCCTGCTCGTGGCGTACCAGAACGTGTTGGAATTTGTCCTGCTTGAAGATGGCGTCGTAGATGTAGAGAACTGCACCGCCGGGATAGCCAAAGACGTGTTCAACACCCTCTTCGGCAAGGCAACGCACAAGTATCTCAGCGCCCGTAATGGAGGCTTCGGTGTTCATGAAACATTCCTTTCAAGGTCCATATGGAGATTGATAGGATGCTCTGGCCTGGCGAAGCGGGCGTTCCGTGCAGCACTTCTGGCTTCCCTTCTTTCTGCGGTCACGCCACCCCTTCCCCTCAACGTAGTGTGAGTACAGGGCAACGCTAAACGCAACTCGTTCAGCCTGAGTTTCTGCAGCGGTCGTGCCGACCTCTCACGCTTGTGGCGCGGGTTAGAGCAAACTGCTGACAAATGAAAGCTGGTTTTCCCCAACGGCCTTGTGTGCCTGTTGCGTCAAACCGGGGAGCTTCGTGGTGTGCAAAGCGTCCCATACGTTACTGCGTTGCAGCATCCCGGTCAAGGTTTATCTGGCGAAAAATGCATATCAATACAATTCAGGTGCTTTATTGGGCCGTTTTTGCTACGATGCCCGACAGTTAAATAAGACCAAACCGGCAGCTCACACTCCCCCCCGCATGGCCACAGACAAAGAATTATCGGATTTCCTCGAGAACGTGGAGCGGCGGGCATTCAAGCAGGCGGTCTATGCGGTGCGAAAGGACGAGTCGGCGCTGGACATCGTGCAGGACGCGATGATCAAGCTGGCCGAGAAGTATGGCGACAAGCCGGCGGCCGAGCTGCCCATGCTGTTCCAGCGCATCCTGCAGACCACCATCCTCGATTATTTCCGCAGGGAAAAAGTCCGCAATACCTGGGTCAGCCTGTTTTCCGGCCTGGGGAATTCCCATGAGGAAAACGAGGACTTTGATATACTCGAGAGCTACGAGGCGGAGCAGGGTTCCCAGGCCGCGGAATCGAGCGCGGACCAGGTCGAGCGCATGCAGGTGCTGCAAATTATTGAAAATGAAGTACAAAAGCTGCCGGCGCGTCAACGGGAAGCCTTCCTCATGCGTTACTGGCAGGATATGGATGTGGCGGAGACGGCGGAAGCAATGGGATGCTCCGAAGGGAGTGTGAAAACACATTGCTCCAGAGCAACACATACCCTCGCAGAGTCGCTCAAAGCCAAAGGAATCAAATTATGAATACCGAAGAATTGAATTTCGCTTACCGGGTGCGCCATGCGCTGAACGAAAAGCTAGACGATTTGCCGGCATCGACCACCGACCGCCTCGCGGCAGCCCGCAAGGCAGCCATGGCGCGCAAGAAGGCGCATGTGGAAGTGCGCGTGGCCCGCACCGAGCTGGCCACGGCCGGCGCACGTGCCGGCGGCTTCGGCAACGCGTTTGGCTGGATGAACCGTTTCAGTGTCGCCCTGCCCCTGATGCTGGTGCTGTGCGGCATGGTCGGCGTTTACCACTATGAGCAGCAGCAGTCCATCGCCGAACTGGCCGAGCTGGATGCGGCCCTGCTGTCGGACGAGCTGCCCCTGTCGGCTTACCTGGACCACGGCTTCAACGCCTACATCGAAACGCGCGGACAGTAAGCAATGACGCGTGTCCGTAGCCGTACCCCGCTCGTCGCTGGCATTGCCGTTCTGGCAGTATTGCTGGCGGTGGGCGCCGTGTGGCTGCATGGCGAGCGCGATGCGCCGCTGCAGGCAATCGCTTCCGTGCCGGCCAAGGTCGGCCTGGGCAGCAATGTCACCGCGGAAAAGCCGCGCTGGTCCGAGCTGAACGCTGCGCAGCAGAAGGCCCTTGGCCCGCTGGAATCCACCTGGGACGAACTGGGTCCGGTACGCAAGCAGAAGTGGCTGGATATCGCCAACCGTTTCGCCTCCATGAAGCCCGCCGAGCAGCAGCGCGTGCTGGACCGCATGCGCGAATGGACCCGCCTCACCCCTGAAGAACGCAAGGCCGTGCGCGAGAACTATGCGCGCGCGCAGAAGAACCTGGGCGGCCAGAAGGCGGCGCAGTGGGAAAAGTACCAGTCGCTGCCGGAAGAAGAAAAACGCAAGCTGGCTGACGCCGCCGCCGGCAAGCGCCAGCAGATCGCCAAGCCGCCGACCCCGGCGCAATCCGCCATCAAGACACCACAGCCGATCAAGGCGCACGGCCAGGGCCTGGTGCCTGCACCGGGCACGCCGGCGCCGGCCGCCGCAACCACGCCTGCGCCGTTGCCGGCAGCGCCCGCACCGGCGCCGGCTGCGCCGCCGGCCCCGCTGCCAACGCCGGAACCGGTCTATCCGCTGGAAGGCGCCGCTACGCCGGCCGCCATGTATCCGCAGCAGTCTTCGCCGGCGCCCGCCTCCGCCGCGCCGCCTGCCCCCGCCGCCCCTGTACCCGCACCGAATGCAAGCAAGTAATCAAACAGCTCCGCAAGCAAACAAGGAAACGCTGTCCAGCTATCCCACGCCGACCGTCAAGCGCCGCCTGATCTCGATGGTCTATGAGCTGCTGCTTGCCTTCGCCGTGCTGTTCCTGCCCTTCCTCGTGTTCGAGGTGGCGACCGGGGCCAGCCACACGCCGCTGGTCGAGCATATGCGCCAGGCGCTGGCCTTTATCGTGCTGGGCATCTACTTCATCCACCAGTGGAGCCGCAAGGGCCAGACGCTGGCCATGCAGACCTGGCGCATCCGCGTGGTGATGGCCGACGGCAGCCCGCTGCCGATGAAGGCCGCCGTGCTGCGCTACCTGCTGAGCTGGATGTGGGTACTGCCCGCGCTGGTGCTGGACTATGCGCTGCAGCTGCAGCGCTGGCACGCGCTGTATGCGATTTTCGCCGGCATCCTGCTGTGGTCCCTGACCGCCTTCTTCACCCGCGACCGCCAGTTCCTGCATGACAAACTGGCCGGCACCCGCCTCATCCAGTTGCCCAAACCCGTCAAAACGGCCGCCACGCCTGCCCGGTCCTGAGCTGCGCCGTCTGTGGCGCCTTTGGGCTAGGATGTAACAATGGATCAACGAAGAGAACACGTGCGCCGTTTGCTGCAGGTTCAGGCCACTGTCACGGATCTGGATGGCGGCCCGGTTCGCATCGCCCAGATTATCGACATCGCGCGTATGGGCGTGGCCTTCGTTACGCCTTACCGCATGGAGGCCGACAAGCGATACCGCTTCTGCTTTGCCTTCCCCGGCAGTTCCATCCGCAACGATGCGGTGATCGATCTCGTGTATAGCCGCCCGGTGGGCAGCGAAGGCCGCTTCCGCAACGGGGCGCGCTTCGACCACCTGCCGCAGGCCAGCGTGGACCAGATCGTGGACTATGTCACCAGCAGCGGCGCCGCCGAAGCAGCCTGATGTCGCCCTCGCGAAGGCGGGGCCCAGGGGTGTTTCGGCGACTCTCCCGGATCCCCGCCTGCGCGGGGATGACGTCAGAAGCGCTCGTAGCCTTGCAGGTAGCGCCACTGGCCCAGCGGAAGGCTGGACATGGCGATGCGGCCAAGGCGGATGCGGCGGATCGCCACCGGCGCGAGGCCAACCGATTTGCACATCACTTCGATCTGCTGCGGCTTCGGTCCCTTGATGGCGAAGCGCAGGCGCTTCTCGTTCTGCCAGCTCACCTTCGTGGCGCCGCGGTTCAGCTCCGCCAGGCCGTTGTCGGCAATCGTGCCTTCCACATCGACGATGATTTCCTGCTCCACCTTGTCGCCCTCTTCCAGCAGCTTGCGCGCCACGCGGAAGTCCTGGGTGAAGACGAACAGGCCGCTGGCATGGTCCGGCAGCGGCAAGGCGGCCTGCAGGTTGGCCACGTGCCGTTTGAGGAAGCGTTCCTTCTGCGCTTCGGGCGCGCGGTTCGCTTCCATCAGCAGTGCGGCCGCACTCACGCCGGCCGGTTTGTTCAGCAGGATGGTGACGGGCGCAATCTCCAGCAGCGTGGCATCCGGCGCAAGGTCGACATGCTGCTGCGGCGCCACGCGGGCTCCCGGCTCCTCCACCAGCACACCGTCCACGCGCACGAAGCCGCCCTCGATATACAGCTCGGCTTCACGGCGTGAGCACGGCACCATCTCCGCCACGCGTTTGGAGAGGCGGATCGTATCGTTGCCGCTCATTGCTGCCAGCGCGAGAAGAATTGTTTGAAGACGCTGGCCACCGTGGCCATGTCGGCGCGCGACACGTTCAGGTGCGTAACCAGCCGCAGGCGCGGCGCCATCGATACGCGGATCTGTTCGGCGAGCAGCGCTTCGTTCAGCGCCGCAGCGGCATCGCGCGGCACATCGACGTAGAAGATATTCGTCTGCGGCGTGCTCACGCCAAGGCCGTGGATCTTCGCCAGCTCGGCCGCCAGGAAGGCCGCATTGTCATGGTCCTCCTTCAGGCGCTGCACGTTGTTCTCAAGCGCGTACAGGCCGGCCGCCGCAATCACGCCGGCCTGCCGCATGCCGCCGCCAAGCATCTTGCGCCAGCGCTTGCCCTGCTCGATCAGCGCGCGGCTGCCGCACAGCACCGAACCTACCGGCGCCCCAAGTCCTTTCGACAGGCAGACAGAAACGCTGTCGAAGCCCGCCACTGCGGCTTGCAGCGACACGCCCTGCTTCACCGCCGCATTGCAGATGCGCGCGCCATCCAGGTGCGTGTTCAGGCCGCGCAGGTGCGCAAGGCGCGTGGCCTGCGCCACGTAGTCTGCCGGCAGCACACGGCCGCCGATAGTGTTCTCCAGCGCCAGCAGGCGGGTGCGCGCGAAGTGCACGTCGTCCGGCTTGATCTGCGCTTCGATGTCGGTGATGGCCAGCGAACCGTCCGGCTGGTTGGTGATCGGCTGCGGCTGGATGCTGCCCAGCACCGCGGCGCCGCCGCCTTCGTAGCGGTAGGTATGCGCTTCCTGGCCCACCAGGTATTCGTCGCCGCGGCCGCAGTGGGCCAGCAAGGCGATCAGGTTGGTCTGGGTGCCCGAAGCGGCGAACAGCGCGGCTTCGTAGCCGAACAGCTCCGCAGCTCGCTCCTGCAGCGCGTTGACCGTCGGGTCGTCGCCGTAGACGTCGTCGCCCACCGGCGCGGCATGCATGGCGTCGCGCATCGCGGGCGACGGCTGGGTAACGGTATCGCTGCGCAGGTCGATCCAGTGGCTCATACGGTTCCTTGTTCGGCGTAGAAGCGGTGGCTCATCTCTTCGAGACCCACCGTTTCCAGGACTTCCTGCAGGCGTTCCGCGGGACGGCGGCGCGGCAGGTTCTTGTAGGTGGCGATGATCAGCTCATTCTTCATCGAATGCTCCCAGCCCACCAGCTCCGTCACATTGACCTGGTAGCCGTGCGCCTCAAGCTGCAAGCAGCGCAGCACATTGGTGATCTGGCTGCCGAATTCGCGGGTGTGGATCGGGTGGCGCCAGATTTCAGTCAGCGCGCTCTTGCCCAGCGCCTTGCCCTTGTTCTTGCGCAGCACGGAGGCTACTTCGGCCTGGCAGCAAGGCACCAGCACCATATGCTTCGCCTTTTTCTTCAGCGCGAAGTCGATGGCGTCGTCGGTCGCCGTGTTGCAGGCATGAAGCGCGGTCACGATGTCGATCTGCTCGGGCAACTGCTCCGAAGTGGTCGATTCCGCGACAGACAGAGGCAGGAAGGACATGCCGGGGAAGTTGAACCTCGCGGCCAGTTCCTGCGAACGCTGCACCAGCTCCTCGCGCGTTTCGATGCCGTAGATGTGCGAGCCGTCCTGCAGAGGCTTGAAGAACAGGTCGTAGATGATGAAGCCGAGGTAGGACTTGCCCGCGCCGTGATCGACCAGCGACACGCTGCCCTTCTCGGCCAGCACTTCCTTCAGCAGCGGCTCGATGAACTGGTAGAGGTGGTAGACCTGTTTCAGCTTGCGGCGGCTGTCCTGGTTCAGCTTGCCGTCCCGCGTGAGGATATGCAGCTCCTGAAGCAGCGCGACCGACTGTCCCGGCTTGATCTCCGGGATGTCGGTCACTTCGGTCGGCAGCGGCGCTTTGTTCTGCTTACTGTGCTTCATCGATCCATGCCTGTTGAATCGCTTCGAGAATCTTTTCGCCGCCGCGCTTGTGGTCGTCGTCGAAGCCTTCCAGCGTCACCACCCAGTTATGCAGGTCGGTGAAGCGGATCTGCGTGGGGTCGAGGTTCGGATACTTGTCGTACAGCGCTTCGGCAATCGCCGTGATATCAGTCCATTTCATCGCAGGCCTCCGGCTCAGTGGCCGCCTTCGCTGGCGTGGTTGATGGTGTACTTCGGAATTTCGATGACCAGGTCTTCGTCGGCCACGATGGCCTGGCAGGACAGGCGCGATACAGCCTCCAGGCCCCAGGCCTTGTCCAGCAGGTCTTCTTCGGTTTCGCTGGCCTCATTCAGCGAATCGAAGCCTTCGCGCACCAGCACGTGGCAGGTGGTGCAGGCGCAGGACTTCTCGCAGGCGTGTTCGATGTGGATCTCGTTTTCCAGCAGCACATCGCAGACGGACTTGCCAGCTTCGGTTTCGAGCACGGCGCCTTCAGGGCACAGCTTGGCGTGAGGGAGGATAACGATTTGTGGCACTTGGCTTACCTTTGTAATGTGTTCTTATGCGACCTGGTCCAGCGACTTGCCGGCCAGCGCGCTGCGCACGCTGCGGTCCATGCGGCGCGATGCAAATTCTTCGGTGCCGTGGGCCAGCGCTTCGACGGCGGCTTTCACGGCATTGTGGTCCACAGCACCTGCCACGGACTGGGCAAGAATCTCGCGCGTCTTCGCCATCAGGGCGTCCACGGCGGCACGCTCTTCGGCATTCAGGAGCGCGGCATCTTCGTCCAGCGCGGACTGGGTGGCCAGCAGGATGCGTTCCGCTTCCACCTGCTCCTCGCGCAGGGCACGGGCTTTCATGTCCGATTCTGCGGAGCCGTAGGAGTCCTGCAGCATGCGCGCCACATCATCGTCGCCCAGGCCATACGATGGCTTGACGGTGATCGATGCTTCCACGTTCGAGCGCAGCTCACGGGCGGAAACCGACAGCAGGCCGTCCGCATCCACCTGGTAGGTGATGCGGATACGCGCCGCGCCCGCCGCCATCGGCGGAATGCCGCGCAGCTCGAAACGCGCCAGCGAGCGGCAGTCGCTCACCAGTTCGCGCTCGCCCTGCAGCACGTGCACCGCCAGCGCGGTCTGGCCGTCCTTGAAGGTAGTGAATTCCTGCGCGCGGGCGCATGGAATGGTGGAGTTGCGCGGAATGATCTTCTCGACCAGGCCGCCCATGGTTTCAATGCCCAGCGACAGCGGAATCACGTCCAGCAGCAGCCAGTCGTCGCCCGCGGCACGGTTCCCTGCCAGCAGGTTGGCCTGGATGGCGGCGCCCAGCGCCACCACCTTGTCCGGATCGATGTTCGCGTGCGGGATGGTGTGGAAGTATTCGCTGACGGCGCGCTGCACGGTCGGCATGCGCGTTGCGCCGCCCACCATCACCACGCCGTCGATATCGTCCGCGTCCACATTGGCGTCGCGCAGGGCCTTCTTCACCGCATTCATGGTCTTGGCGACCAGGTGCTTTGTGATCTCGGCGAAGGTTTCGGCGCTGATCTTCAGGTGCACTTCCTCACCGGAGCCCAGGATCGCATCGACGGTCACTTCGGCCTTGGTCGACAGCAGTTCCTTCGCCTCGCGCGCCTTCACCATCAGCACGGCGGTGTCTTCTTCCGACAGCGGCGCCAGCTTTTCCTGCTCGTGGATCCAGCAAAACAGGCGGTGGTCGAAATCGTCGCCGCCCAGCGCGGAGTCGCCGCCGGTGGACAGCACCTCGAACACGCCCTTGGACAGCTTGAGGATGGAGATATCGAAGGTGCCGCCGCCCAGGTCGTACACGGCGAACAGGCCTTCGGAGCCGTTATCGAGGCCATAGGCGATCGCGGCAGCCGTCGGTTCGCTCAGCAGGCGGAGCACATTCAGGCCAGCCAGCTGGGCGGCGTCCTTGGTGGCCTGGCGCTGCGCGTCGTCGAAATACGCAGGCACGGTGATGACCGCGCCCACGAGATCGTCGCCCAGCGAATCCTCCGCGCGCTGGCGCAGCGTAGCAAGGATCTGGGCCGAGGTCTCGACCGGGCTTTTCACGCCGGCCACGGTTTTCAGCTGCACCATGCCGGGCGCATCGACAAAGTCGTAAGGCAGGTTCTCGGCGTAGGCGATGTCCTTCAGGCCGCGGCCCATGAAGCGCTTGACGGAGACGATGGTGTTCTTCGGATCGGTGGTCTGCGCGGCCTGCGCCTTGTAGCCGATGTTGGCATGGCCGTTCGGCAGGTAGCGCACCACGGACGGCAGCAGTGGGCGGCCATCTTCGTCGTTCAGCACTTCCGGAATGCTGTTGCGCACGGTGGCAACCAGCGAGTTGGTGGTGCCGAGGTCAATGCCGACCGCCAGCCGGTGCTGGTGCGGCGCCGTGGACATGCCCGGTTCGGAAATTTGCAGAAGTGCCATGTGAAACCTGTGTTCTTGTTTTTACGCTTCGATCGCGTCGAAGGCGAAGCGGACTTCTTCGCCGAATTTTTCGAGGAACATCAGCGCGCGCACACCCTGCGCCGCCTCGTGGAAGTCGCCGCCGTTGAGCGCCGCTTCGATGTCCTTCAGCTGTTCCTTGCGCGCCTTGCGCAGCTCGCCGTCCAGCGCATCTAGCTGGTCCGTGTCCTTCGCGGCGCGGGCATCGCCCAGCGCTTCGCGCCACTCCATCTGCTGCATCAGGAATTCCATCGGCATCGCCGTATTCGATTCGGTCTGCAGGTCCACGCCATTCAGCTCGCACAGGTAGGCCGCACGCTTCTGGGGGTTCTTCAGCGTCTGGTAGGCTTCGTTGGCGCGCGTGGCCCATTGCATGGCGACGCGCTTCTCGGCATCGGTGGCGTTGACGAATTTGTCGGGATGGACGCGGGTCTGGACGTCGCGGTAGGCGGCGTCCAGGGCGCCGCTGTCAATGGCGAATTGCTGCGGCAGGTTGAAAAGCTGGAAGTGGTTTTGCACGGTGCATCGACGCAATCAGATACGGAAGCTTTCGCCGCAGCCGCAGGCGTCTTTTTCGTTCGGGTTGTTGAACTTGAAGCCTTCGTTCAGGCCTTCACGCGCGAAATCCAGCTCCGTGCCGTCGATGTACGGCAGGCTTTTCGGATCGACGAATACCTTCACGCCGTGCGACTCGAAGACCTGGTCTTCATCCGCCACTTCGTCCACGTATTCCAGCTTGTAGGCCAGCCCCGAGCAGCCGGTGGTGCGCACGCCGAAACGCAGGCCGATGCCTTTGCCGCGGCGTTCGATATACCGGTTGATGTGCTTCGCTGCTTTTTCAGTCAGGGTGATTGCCATGCTTCCTCCGTGTTGCCTCAGGCAGCTGCGTGCTTGGCCTTGTAGTCCTGCACAGCAGCCTTGATCGCATCTTCCGCCAGGATCGAGCAGTGGATCTTCACCGGCGGCAACGCCAGCTCTTCCGCGATCTGGGTGTTCTTGATGGCCAGCGCTTCGTCCAGCGACTTGCCCTTGACCCATTCCGTCACCAGCGAGCTGGAAGCGATGGCCGAACCGCAGCCATAGGTCTTGAATTTCGCGTCTTCGATCAGGCCGTCCGCGCCGACCTTGATCTGCAGCTTCATCACGTCGCCGCAGGCCGGTGCGCCGACCATGCCGGTGCCCACGCTTTCATCGCCTTTTTCAAAGGCGCCCACATTGCGCGGATTTTCGTAGTGGTCGAGAACTTTTTCCGAATAAGCCATGATGTACTCCTGATGTAATCGTTACCGGCGCGCTTAGTGCGCGGCCCACTGGATCGAGTTGATGTCGATCCCTTCCTTGAACATATCCCACAGCGGCGACAGTTCGCGCAGCTTGCCGACCTTCGACTTCATCAGCTCGATCGCGAAGTCGATGTCCTGCTCGGTCGTGAAACGGCCGATGGTGAAACGGATGGAGCTGTGGGCCAGCTCATCGCTGCGGCCCAGGGCGCGCAGCACATAAGATGGTTCCAGGCTGGCCGAAGTACAAGCCGAACCGGAAGAAACAGCCAGGTCCTTCACCGCCATGATCAGCGATTCGCCTTCCACGTAGTTGAAGCTCACGTTCAGGTTGTGCGGCACGCGGTGGTCCATGTCGCCGTTGATATAGGTTTCCTCGATTTCCTGCAGGCCGGCGGCCAGGCGGTCGCGCAGCGCCTTGATGCGCGCGATTTCGCTGTCCATCTCTTCCTTGGCCAGGCGGAAGGCCTCGCCCATGCCCACGATCTGGTGGGTCGGCAGGGTGCCGGAACGCAGGCCGCGTTCGTGGCCGCCGCCGTGCATCTGCGCTTCGATACGCACGCGCGGCTTGCGGCACACGTAGAGCGCGCCCACGCCTTTCGGGCCGTAGGTCTTGTGCGCGGTGAATGTCATCAGGTCGACCTTGGTCTTCTGCAGGTCGATGGCGACCTTGCCGGTGGCCTGGGCCGCGTCGCAGTGGAAGATGATGCCCTTGCTGCGGCACAGCGCGCCGATTTCGTCGATGGGCTGGATCACGCCGATCTCGTTATTCACCAGCATCACGGACACCAGGATGGTGTCCGGACGGATGGCGGCGGTCAGCTGCTCGATGGTAATCAGGCCATTGTCCTGCGGGTCCAGGTAGGTCGCTTCGAAGCCCTGGCGTTCCAGTTCGCGCACGGTGTCCAGCACAGCCTTGTGCTCGGTCTTCACCGTGATGATGTGCTTGCCCTTGGTCTTGTAGAAATGCGCCGCGCCCTTGATGGCGAGGTTGTTGCTCTCGGTGGCGCCGGAGGTCCAGATGATTTCGCGCGGATCGGCATTCACCAGCGCCGCCACGTGGCCGCGCGCCTCTTCCACCGCCGCTTCGGCGGTCCAGCCATACATATGGCTGCGGGAAGCGGCATTGCCGAACTGCTCGCGCAGGTAAGGGATCATCTTGTCCGCAACGCGTGGATCGATCGGCGTGGTGGCCGAATAGTCCATATAGATCGGGAAATGCGGCGCGGTCTTGAATTCAACCGGTGCCACCTGGGCGACGTTTTTCTCTGGGGCGTTCATCTGCTACTCCTGTTTAACCGAGGGCAGCTTCGCTGCGGTGCATCACCACCACATTCTGCTCGGCGTTTTTCTGTTTTTGCTGGTCGACCAGGTCCTGCAGGGACACGGAGTCCAGGTAGTCGACCATCTTTTCGTTCAGCGTGGCCCACAGCTCGTGGGTCATGCAGCGGGCGCCGGTGGCTTTATTGGCGCCGTGACAATTTTCCTTGCCGCCACACTGGGTTGCATCGAGGGGTTCATCGACGGCGATGATGATGTCGGCCACCGTCACCTTGTCCGCACGGCGGGCCAGGCTGTAGCCGCCGCCGGGGCCGCGGATCGATTCCACGATCTCGTGGCGGCGCAGCTTGCCGAACAGCTGCTCCAGGTAGGACAGGGAAATGGCCTGCCGCTGGCTGATGCCGGACAGCGTGACAGGACCCTTGCCCTGGCGCATTGCCAGGTCAATCATTGCAGTCACTGCAAAACGGCCTTTGGTGGTCAGACGCATACAACCTCGGTTCAACTCGGTTAAAATCTTGCCTTCGACAACTGATTCAAAATCCTGATTAGTTGATCGATTTGGTCAAGTATAACAGAGTTGGCAAAGCTTTGCCGGAGGCCGCTCAGCCCAGGAGGTCGTGGCTGTTCAGGATGGTGAAGGCAATCTCAGGCTTGCTTTCCAGACAACGCCTGATGGCGGCAGGAATCGCCTGCCGCGTCTTGCGGCACAGGCCCGGCATCTCCCTCACCTCGATCTGGAAGCCGCGCACGGTACGCACCTCGTTCGGGCCCGGCGCAATGCTCAGCATAATGCCCAGCTGTTCCTTCAGGCGCTCGCCGATGCGCTGCAGCTCGGCATAGCTGCCGACGGCTTCGATGCGCTCGATCAGCCGCTTCTCCTCTTCCTTCGTCAGCCGCAGCACGCGCAGGTCGGCGCCCGGCGCTTCCAGCAATCGCTCGCGCTCGCACACGCAGGCGCCCGGCGGGCATTCCTTGCGGATGGGAAAAGTTGGCGGATGCAGCATGGAGGTCATAAAGTGGCCGGGCAGCGCAAACCTGCGAGTATCCCGCCATTGGCGCCGCGCTGTCAAACAGCGCGGCGCTTCCAATCGTGCGCTCTCGCGCCGTACTGAACGGTAACGTAGCGTGATCGGCAGAAGCCATCCCTACAACATACGGTGCATCAGCCGGGAGTTCTTATTTGTCTGAGTTGCCGCCTACTTACAGCTTTCTCGCGGCGCCGGGGGAGCTGGGATCGCTGATTGCCGCGCATGACTGGTCCGCCACGCCCCTCGGGCCGCTGGACCAGTGGCCGCAGAGCCTGCGCACCACGGTCAGCCTGATGCTCAATTCCAGCCATCCGATCTGGATCGGCTGGGGTCCGCGCGCCACCTTCCTCTACAACGACGCGTACATCGATGTGCTCAGCCGCGCCAAGCATCCCTGGGCGCTGGGCCGGCCGGCATTCGAAGTCTGGGCCGAGATCTGGGATTTCTGCGGGCCGCTGGCGGACAAGGTATTCAGCAACGCAGAGGCCACCTATGTGGCCGACGTCCAGCTTTTCATGAACCGGGGCGCCTTTGTGGAAGAAGTGTTCTACTCCTTCTCCTACAGCCCCATTGTGGACGAATCAGGCGGGGTGGGCGGCCTGTTCTGCCCTTCCGCCGACGTGACGGCGGCCAACCTGAGCGCACGGCGCCTGGCCTCGCTCTCTGCCCTGTCGGCCGCCGCGCTGCGCGAAAATACGGTGGCGCGTGCCTGCGACACGGCGATGGGCACCATCAGCCGCAATCCGCAGGACATACCCTTCGCCCTGCTTTACCTGGCCGATGCCGCCAGCGACAGCGCCGTGCTGCAGCAAGCGGCACACCTGCCGCTCAGCGACCGCATCACGCCCGCTGCCGTGCGCCTCGGCGGCGACGGGCCGCACGCACCCTGGCCGCTGACGCAGGTGCTGGACAGCAGCAAGGCGGTGGAGGTGCCGGTGGGCGACCTCGATGAGCTCCCGCCGGGGCTGGCCGGCCAGCGCATCACGTCCGCCCTGGCGCTGCCGCTGACGGTGCCGGGCCATGAAAAGCCGATCGGCGTGCTGGTGCTGGGCGTGAGCCCGGCGCGCAGGCTGGACGCGGAATACCGCACCTTCTTCGAACTGGTGGCGGCCCAGGTCACGGCGGCCGTGCAGAATGCCATGGCGGCCGAGGAGCAGCGCCAGCGCGCCGACATGCTGGCGGACCTGGACCGCGCCAAGACCGCCTTCTTCAGCAATGTGAGCCACGAGTTCCGCACGCCGCTGACGCTGATGCTGGGCCCGGTGGAGGACGCGCTGGCTGATGCGGCCCATCCGTTGCCCGAGGTGCAGCAGCAGCGCCTCAAGCTGGTGCACGGCAATGCGCTGCGCCTGCAGAAGCTGGTGAACACCCTGCTCGATTTCTCGCGCGTGCAGGCCGGGCGCATGCAGGTGTCCTATGCGGAAGTGGACCTGGCCACCCTCACCGGCGACCTGGCCAGCGGCTTCCGTTCCATTATTGAAGGCGCGGGACTGGAGCTGGACGTCGACTGCGCACCGCTGCAGATGCCGGCCTTCGTCGATATCTCGCTGTGGGAGAAGATCGTCCTCAACCTGATGTCGAACGCCTTCAAGTTCACCTTTGAAGGAAGGATCTCGGTGCGGCTGGCGCAGCAGGGCCAGCATGCGGTGCTGACCGTGGCCGATACCGGCGTGGGCATCGCCGCCGAGCACCTGCCGAAAATTTTCGACCGTTTCCAGCGCGTGGAAGGCAGCCGCTCGCGCACCCATGAAGGGTCGGGCATCGGCCTGGCCCTGGTGCGCGACCTGGTGGAGCTACACCAGGGCAGCATTACCGTGGACAGCACGCCGGGCAGCGGCAGCTGCTTCACCGTCATCCTGCCGCTGGGCCGCGCCCACCTGCACGACGACCAGGTGGTGGCGGGCGCCGGCGCCACCGCCTCGCCCGCCGCGCTGGAAAGCTTCACCGCCGAGGCGCGGCGCTGGCTGCCGGAAGAAGCGGAAGCGGACGCCCCCAGCCCGGAGGACAACGCCGTGCTCAGCGCCGGCGCGCACATCGTGGTGGCGGACGACAACGCCGACATGCGCGGCTACCTGGTGCGCCTGCTGCACCAGCGCTGGCAGGTCACGGCCGTGGGCAACGGCGCCGAGGCGCTCGATGCGCTCCATGCGCTGAAACCGGACCTGGTGATCTCCGACGTGATGATGCCCGTGCTGGACGGCTTCGGCCTGATCGCCGCCGTGCGCGCCAGCGATACGCTGCATGACCTGCCCGTGCTGCTGCTGTCGGCGCGCGCCGGCGAGGAAGCGCGCATCGAAGGCCTGAACGCGGGCGCCGACGACTATCTGGTGAAACCCTTCTCCGCCCGCGAGCTGCTGACGCGGGTGGAAGCGCTGCTGATCCGCAGCCGCATCCGCCAGGTGGAACGGGCGCACGCCAGCCGGATGGCGGAAGTGTTCATGCAGGCGCCCGCGGCGATTGCCATCCTGCGCGGTCCTGCCCTCGTCTATGAACTGCTGAACGAGCGCTTCGCGGAGCTGGTGGGCCGGCGCGACATCATGGGCATGCCGCTGCGCATGGCCTTCCCCGAACTGGAGGGCCAGGGCATCCTCGAAGAGATGGCGGAGGTCATGGCCACCGGCCAGCCGCGCACAGGCGCCGCGCGCCGCATGCTGCTCAGGCGCGGCCCGGACGGCGAAGCGGAGGAATGCTTCTTCGACTACGTGTACCAGCCGGTCCGCAATGCGGCCGGCGCGGTGGACCGGGTAGCGGTGGTGTCCTTCGAGGTGACGGCGCTGGTGCGCGCGCGGCGCGACGCCGAGGTGGCCAACCGCGCCAAGGACGAATTCCTCGCCATGCTGGGCCACGAGTTGCGCAATCCGCTCTCGCCCATCCTGATCGCGCTCGACCTCATGAAGCTGAAGGGCATCGACAGTGTGAAGAAGGAACATGCCGTCATCGAGCGCCAGGCCATGCACATGGTGCGGCTGGTGGACGACCTGTTGGACGTGGCGCGCATCGCGCAGGGCAAGATCGAGCTGCGGCGCGAGCCGGCCGAACTCTCGGTGCTGGTGACGCAGGCGCTGGAAACCGTCAGCTCGCTGATGGAAGAGCGCGAGCACCGCCTGTGCATCGACGTGCCGGCGCAGGGCCTGGCCGTGTATGCCGACCCGGTGCGCCTGACCCAGGTGCTGAGCAACCTGCTGAACAACGCCGCCAAGTACAGCAACAACGGCAGCACGGTGACGGTGGCGGCGCGCGCCGATCGCGGCGAGGTGCTGATCACGGTGGAGGACGATGGCATCGGCATCCGGCCCGAAATGCTGCCGCAGCTGTTCGACAAGTTCGTGCAGGAGCGCCAGTCGCTGGAGCGCTCCCGCGGCGGCCTGGGGCTGGGCCTTGCCATCGTCAAGAGCATCGTCACCCTGCACGGCGGCACGGTGAGCGCGCACAGCGGCGGTCCCGGCCGGGGCAGCGTGTTCTCGGTGCGCCTGCCGCGCGCCAGCATGCCGGCCCTGCCCGCCACGCCGGCGCCGCCGGCGCCCACGCCCGGCGTGCAGCGCAGCGTGATGCTGGTGGACGACAATGCCGATGTGCTGGAGGCGATCAGCGCCCTGCTCTCGCTGCACGGGCATGCGGTGCAGGCTTTCTCCGACCCCGCCAGCGCCCTGCGCAGCGCCGGCGCCGCAGCGCCCGACGTGGCTATCCTCGACATCGGCCTGCCCGGCATGGACGGCTACGAGCTGGCGGCGGAACTGCGCAAGCGCGAAGGCTGGCAGGGCACCCGCCTGATCGCGCTGAGCGGCTACGGCCAGCATGCGGACCAGCTTAAATCGCAGGCCGCCGGCTTCAGCGCGCACCTGGTCAAGCCTGTCTCAGCCGCCCACCTCAACGCCCTGATCGGCTGATGCCGCTGTTGCAAAACCGCCACGAAAATTGCATTCAAGGAAATTTGGCGTGTTACACTTTCCGCGCAGAAAATTACTGCCCTCGGTGTCACCTGTCCATGCCTCAACCGCCTGCTTGCGCGCTGTCACGTTTGTTCCGCTTCCTCGCCTGCAGCCTGATACTGTGCGCGCTGGGCGCGGCTGCGCATGCCCATCCGGGGCAGGCCAAACGCCAGGTGCTGGTGCTGTACTCGCTGGGGGCGGACACCTCCTCCATCTGGCAAAGGCTGGTGCACAAGGGCCTGTACGAGGAGCTGGCCAGCACCAGCGCCGGCAGCACGCCCGGCATCTATGAAGAGCGCTTCGACGCCTACCGCGTGGGCGAATCGCAGTCCATCGAAAGCATGGCGCCCTACCTGCGCACCAAGTACGCGAACGTGCATTTCGACGCCATCATCGCGGAAAACTATGTGGCCGCCGCCTTCCTCAGCAAGCATTCCGACCTGTTCCCCGGCGCGGCGCGCTATTACGTGAACCACGGCCGCCAGGGCTGGCAGCCGGACGACGGCGCCGGCCTCGAAGTGCAGCCGGATTTCGCGCGCGCCATCGGCACCATCGAACGCGTGGCGCCTGCGGTGCGGCGCATCGTCGTCATCGGCGACCAGACGCCGCGCGTGCAAAGCTGGCTGGCCGGCCTGCGCGGCGTGGCGCCGCAATTCAGCAAGCTGTCCTTCGAGTACTGGGACAGCCAGACCTTCGCGTCGCTGCAGCAGCGGGTGGCGGCGCTGGACCGCCGCACGGCCATCTTCATGCTCTCCACCAGGACCGACAGCGCGGGCCAGCACACCAGCCCCGCCGAACTGGCGCAGAAACTGGCCTCGGTGAGCCCGGTTCCCATCTTCACCAATATGCAGTCGCTGATCGTACCGGGCGTGGTGGGCGGCTATGCCATCAGCGGCGAGTCCGTCGGCCGCGTGATCGCGCGCATCCTGCTGGGACAGCCCGCCACCACGGAAGGCGTGCAGGGCTACTACTTCGACTATCCCACCATGCGCCGCTTCGGCCTGAAGAACATTCCTGAAGAAGCCGTGCTGCTGAACCGGCCGGAGAGCGTGTGGGACCGCTACCGCTGGCAGATCATCGCCACCATGTCCGCCATCGTGCTGGAAGCGCTGCTGATCACGGCGCTGGTGCTGACGCTGCGCGACCGCCGCCGCATGCTGCGCGACCTGGATGCGGAACGCAACAACCTGGAAGACCGCGTGCTGCAGCGCACGCTGGAACTGCTGATGGCCAACGCCAAACTGGAACAGCTGGCCACCACCGACCCGCTGACGGGCATTGCCAACCGCCGCAAGATGACGGAGCAGATCGCGGGCGAACTGGAACGGGCGCGCCGCTTCGGCCATCCGCTATCGCTGCTGATGATCGACATCGACTACTTCAAGCGCATCAACGACACCTTCGGCCATGATGTGGGCGACAAGGCCATTGTGGCGGTGGCGAAGCTGCTGACCGAATCGCTGCGCGCCATCGATATGGTGGCGCGTTTCGGCGGCGAGGAATTCGTGGTGCTGATGCCGGAAACGGACACGGATGTGGCGGTGCTGGCCGCCGAACGCCTGCGCGAGGCGGCCGGCGCGCTGCGCATCGAGGGCGAATCCGGCGCCGTGGTTGCGCTGACGCTCTCCGTGGGCGTGGCATCGGCACTGGCCAACGGCTCCGCCGATACGCCTTCCAGCCTGCTGGTGCGCTCGGACAAGGCGCTCTACCGCGCCAAGAAAGAGGGCCGCAACCGCGTAGTGCGCTATAGCGACGCGGAATTATTGCCCTCCCCTTCGCCCTCAAGCGCACTGGACCGGACCTGAACCATGGAGCAATGGCCGGTCTTGCAAAGGTTCTGGCGAAGGGCGCTCGATCCCGCATTCAGGACAGATCCCGCCGACCCGGTGGACCGCTGGCAGGAAGAAGTGAAGGTGCTGAACCGCATGGGCCTTGCCATGGAAACGGCGCTGCAGTTCCTGCACCACAAACGGCCCACGCTGGATGCCTACCGCCAATGGCTGGGAGAGCACCGCAAGGACACCCTGCTTCCCGCCGCCGCCGAAGATGTGCTGTCGCAGGAAGATCTCGCGTTCTGGGACGCGAACGGCTACCTGGTGCTGAAGGATGCGGTGCCGGCGCAGCAGTGCGCAGACGCGCGGCAGGCCATCTGGGACTTCCTGCAGGCGAGCCCCGATGCGCCGCAGTCCTGGTACCAGCCGCACGAAGGAAAGCGCGGCCTGATGCTGAATCTGTTCGACCATCCGGCGCTGGACATCAACCGCCGGTCGAACCGCATCTACCAGGCTTACCGCCAGCTATACGGCAGCGCAGCGATCTACCGGACCATCGACAAGGCCGGCTTCAATCCGCCGGAGCACGGCAGCTTCCAGTTCATGGGCAGCCCGCTGCACTGGGACGTGAGCCTGGTGCTGCCGATTCCCTTCCGCCTGCAAGGCCTGCTCTGCCTGAGCGACTGCGCGGCGCACGAAGGGGCGTTCCACTGCGTGCCCGGATTCCACCGGCGCATCGGCGACTGGCTGGCATCGCTGCCGCCCGGCGCCGATCCCAAGGAAGCTGCGCCGCGGCTGCTGCAGCCGGTTCCCGTGCCCGCCCTGGCCGGTGACTTCATCATCTGGCATGGCGCGCTCCCCCATTGCGCCACGCCCAATCGCGGCAGCCTGCCGCGATTGGTGCAATACCTGACGTACCGGCCCGACACGGACGAACCGCACAAGGAGTGGCGCTAGCCGCCTTACTCGGCGTCCGGCTGCTGCGCAGGGTGCGCCGCAACGAAGGCCGGCAGGCCGGCGCAGTGATCGTGAATGCGCGCTATGGTGGGATACGGCGCAAGGCCGATCTCGAAACGCTGCGCGTTGAACACCTGCGGCACCAGGCAGCAATCGGCCATGGTCGGCGTATCGCCATGGCAGAAGCGGCCGGTGTCGGCGCTGCGCGCGAGCTGCGCTTCCAGCACCGCCATGCCCTCCTTCATCCAGTGCCGGTACCAGTCCATCTTGGCTTCTTCGCTCAGGCCCAGCGGGCCTTTCAGGTGCTTGAGCACGCGCAGGTTGGTGAGCGGATGCGTATCGCAGGCAATGGTCTGCGACAGCGAACGCACGCGGGCACGGCCCAGCGCATCAGGCGGCAGCAGCGGCGCCATGGCGTGCATCTCTTCAAGGTATTCGATGATCGCAAGCGACTGCGTAATGACCGCGCCGCTGTCCTCCAGCGCCGGCAGCAGGCCGGCCGGATTCACCGCGCGGTAGGCTTCCGACAGCTGCTCACCGCCGTTGCGCAGCAGGTGCACCGGCACCGCGTCGTAGGCCAGCCCTTTCAGGTTCAGCGCGATGCGCACGCGGTAAGCGGCCGAGCTGCGGAAGTAGGTATAGAGCTTCATGCACGCTCCGCGTAATTGCGCACCTTCTGGTCGATGGCGCCGAAGATGCTGGCGCCGTGCGCGTCCTGCATTTCGATACGCACGGTATCGCCGAACCGGAGGAAGCCGGTTTTCGGCGCGCCGCCTTCAATGGTTTCATACATGCGCACTTCGGCCAGGCAGCAGTAGCCCACGCCGCCGTTTTCGATGCTCGAACCGTGCAGGCTGCCCTGCTTGTTGGACACGGTGCCGGAACCGATGATGGTGCCGGCCGCCAGCTCGCGCGTTTTGGCGGCATGCGCCACCAGCTGCGCGAAGCTGAAAGTCATGTCTTCGCCCGCATTCGGCTTGCCGAATGGCTTGCCGTTCAGCTGCACCAGCAGCGGCAGGCGCAGCTTGCTGTCCTGCCATGCGGCGCCCAGTTCGTCCGGCGTTACCGCCACGGGAGAGAAGGCGCTGGCGGGCTTGGAGTTGAAGAAGCCGAAGCCCTTGGCCAGCTCGTTCGGAATCAGGTTGCGCAGCGAAACATCGTTCACCAGCATCACGAGGCGGATCGCCTGCGCAGCCTGGCCATCGCTCACGCCCATCGGCACATCGCCCGTTATCACGGCCACTTCCGCTTCCAGGTCGATGCCCCAGTCTTCGCTCAGGGCGTAGACCGGATCGCGCGGGCCCACGAAGCTGTCCGAACCGCCCTGGTACATCAGCGGGTCGGTGTAGAAGGACGCAGGCACTTCGGCATTGCGCGCCTTGCGCACCAGTTCAACGTGATTGATGTAGGCCGAGCCGTCGGCCCACTGGTAGGCGCGCGGCAGCGGCGAATGGCAGCGCGCTTCGTCGAAGGGCTGCACTTCGCGCGCGGCGCCGTCGTTCAGCTGCGCGTACAGCTTCTCCAGCGCGGGCTTCACTGCGTCCCAGTCGTCCAGCGCAGCCTGCAGGGTGGCCGCAATGCCGGTGGCCGGCGCGCAGTTGCGCAGGTCGCGGCTGACGACCACCAGCTGGCCATCGCGTTTTCCATTTTTCAGCGTTGCGAGCTTCATGCATTACCCTCCTGCGGCGCGTGCATCCATGCGGCATGCGACGGTGCTTTCTTCGTTTTCGACCATTCTTCCAGCATGTCCCACTTCACCTCGTCCAGTTTCTGCATCATTTCCGGCGTGCCGGTGTTGGCTGCCAGTTCCAGGCGGTGGCCGTTCGGATCGAAGAAATAGATCGATTTGAAGATGGTGTGGTTCACCGGGCCGATCACGTCGATACCCGCTGCCACCAGGCGCTCTTTCGCAGCCAGCAGCGCATCCATCGATTCCACTTCCATCGCCAGGTGCTGTACCCAGGCGGGCGTGTTCTCGTCGCGGCCCATGGCGGGTTGCGTCGGCAGCTCGAAGAAGGCCAGCACGTTGCCGTTGCCCGCATCGAGGAACACATGCATGTAGGGGTCCGGCGCCTTGGTGGATGGCACTTCGTTTTCGGCGATGGCCAGCACAAAATTCATGTTCAGGTGCTTGACGTACCAGTCAACGGTCTCTTTCGCGTCCTTGCAGCGGTAGGCTACGTGGTGGATCTGCTTGATTTTCATGGGCGGTTCTCCTTGATGCCGACATTAGACTCCCGATTCAGCTATCATACAAACGATATTTATACAGTGATTTATCAGATTTCCTTATGAGCAGTCCTACCGTCCGCCAGATGCGTGCGCTGGTCGCCGTGGCGCGCAACGGCAGCTTCACGCTCGCCGCCGAGCTGCTGCACCTCACGCAGTCCGCCCTCAGCGGCCAGATCAAGGAACTGGAACAGCTGCTGGGCGTGAAGGTGCTGGAGCGGAACACGCGCCGCGTAACGCTGTCCGAAGTGGGCCGCGAGCTCTATCCGCTGTTCGACAAGATGCTGCAGGACCTGGATGGCGCCATGGCCGATATCGCCAGCCGCAAGGCGCTGAACAAGGGCACCGTGCGCATCGCGGCGCCGCAGATGCTGGCCTGCACCCTGTTGCCGGAAGCCATGGCGGCCTACCGCGCCGAGTATCCCAAGGTGCAGCTGCGGCTGGTGGACTGCCCGGTCGACAACGTGGCGGGCCGCGTGTTCAGCGGCGAAGTGGATGTGGGCATTGGCCCGGAACGCGACGCGCTGGCGGAAATTGACGCCCTGCCCCTGTTCGAGATGCCCTTCGTGGCGGTGTTCCCGCCCGGCCATGCGCTGGCCGCGAAGAAGCAGCTGCGCTGGCAGGACATGAACGACCATCCCTTCATTGCGCTGCAGGGCCAGTTCACCGAACGCCTGCTGCGTGAAATGCGCCAGCCGCTAAGCCCCCACAATGAGGTGACGTTCATGACCACGGCGCTGGCCATGGTGGCGGCGGGGCTTGGCGTGACGGCCTGCCTGCCCTATGCCGCGCCGATGGTGCGCCGCTACGGCCTCGAAATGCGGCCTATCGCGGCGCCGGAACTGACGCGCAAGTTCTTCGTCTACACCAAGACTTCGCGCTCCCCCTCGCCCGCCGCGCAGAGCTTCATCGGTTTTCTGGGCGAGTTCGTGCAGGGTTCGCGCAGCGCCCTATAATCGTTTCTTTTTGCAGGATCGCAGCGCATGTCCCACAACACCATCGAGATCAACAAGGCGATGGACAAATTCGACGGCCGCCACAGCGTGTGGCTGTTCGGCTACGGCTCGCTGATCTACAAGGCCGACTTTCCCTACATCGAACGGCGCCCGGCCAGCATCGAAGGCTGGACGCGGCGTTTCTGGCAAGGCTCGCACGACCATCGCGGCACGCCGGAAGCGCCGGGCCGCGTGGCCACCATCGTGCCCCAGCCTGGCGCCGTCTGCCACGGCATGGCCTACCTCGTGACGCCGGAGGAATTCGCCCACCTCGACCACCGCGAGAAGAACGGCTACCTGCGCCTTGCCATCGACATCCATTTCGACGAGGAGCACAGCGAGGAAGGCCTGGTCTACATCGCCACGGCGGACAACGCCGCCTTCCTCGGCGAGGCGACCGAGCTCGATATCGCGCAGCACATCGCTGCCGCCGTCGGCCCCAGCGGGCCGAATGCCGAATACCTGCTGCACCTGGCGCAGGCCCTGCGTGAGCTGGGCCACCATGATGAACACGTGTTCACCATCGAACGCCACCTCAGGCAGCTGCGCGGCGGCTAGCGCCCGCGAACTCCAGTGTTTCACCATCGGCCGGAACCAGCAGGCGGCTGCCCAGGCCCGCTTCGCGCCTGCCCTGCACAAGCTGGGCGCACGGCAGCAGGCAGTGGCTCAGCGCCTCGAGGTGCTTGGCCGCCACCGTGCCCATTGTGGTGCGAGCCTGCCGCTCAGAACAGGTCGAGCTGGTTCGATGCCGCCTTGACCTTGGCGGCGCGTGCGGGCGCCACCACGGGGCGCTTGAAGGCCGTGCAGTCCAGGTATTTGAAACGCATGCCGCGGCTCATGGTGAGGCGGCGCGCAACCGCTTTCTCCACACGCTGCTTGATGAGGTCCGCCCACACGCCCTCGCCGTGCATGCGTTTGCCGAAGGTGGCGTCGTAGTCCTTCCCGCCGCGCATATCGCGCACGCGGTTCATCACGCGCGCCGCGCGGTCGGGGAAGTGCGCTTCCAGCCAGTCCTTGAACAGGGGTGCCACCTCCCAAGGCAGGCGCAGCACAACATAGCTGACATTGACCGCGCCCGCCTCGAAGGCGGCGTCGATCACCTTTTCGATATCCGGCTCGGTCACAAAGGGAATAATCGGCGCCACGCTGACGCTGACCGGAATGCCCGCTTCCGTCAGCGTGCGGATGGTGCGCAGGCGGCGCGAGGGCGCCGCGGCGCGCGGCTCAAGCGTGCGCGCAATGGCAGGGTCCAGCGTGGTGAGCGTGATGGCGGCGGCGGCCAGGTTGCGCGCCGCCATCGGCGCCAGGATGTCGATATCGCGTTCGATCAGCGAAGACTTCGTGATCAGGCCGACCGGGTGGTCGCATTCCTGCAGCACTTCCAGCACGCGCCGCGTGAGCTTGTAGTCACGCTCGCAGGGCTGGTAGGCATCCGTATTCACGCCCAGCGCGATGGGCGACGGCTCATAGCTTGCCTTCGCCAGCTCGGCGCGCAGCAGCTGCGGCGCATTGACCTTCGCGTACAGCTTGCTCTCGAAGTCCAGGCCGGGCGACAGGCCGAGATAGCTGTGCGTAGGCCGCGCAAAACAGTAGATGCAGCCGTGCTCGCAGCCGCGGTAGGGATTCAGCGATATGCCGAAAGGAATGTCCGGCGACTGGTTGCGGCTCAGGATGGTGCGCGCCATCTCCTCCGTGACATGGGTGCGCCACACGCGCGGCGCATCTTCCTCATGCTCCCAGCCGTCGTCGAACTCCTCGCGCCCGTGCACCTCGTAGCGGCCCTGCAGGTTCGTGACCGCGCCGCGCCCCTTCTGCGCGGTGAGCGGTTTGGGCGGCAGCATCACCTGCCCTTCGAAATCATTGTCCTGCATGAAAACCCCTGATACTGTATGTTTATACAGTATTTTAGATCCACTCCATCCGCACTGCAAGCGTATTCCGCAGGCCACGAAGTTTCTTCTTATCAATACCAATTGTTATCAATATATTGTGACCGGCAGCTGTCTTCGCTACAATGCAGGTCCTTCGGCCCAAACCATTGCCGGCAGTAACACAATCATTTCCTGTCGACTATTGGAGTTTGCGCCATGCGCATCAAATCTGTTCTGCTCACCCTGTCAGCGCTGGTCCTTGGGACAGGCGCCGCACACGCCTCCGGCAACCTCGTCAGCAATGGCAGTTTCGAGGCCACCACCAACGGCAACAACAAGCAGCTGTCCTCGAGCGCTACGGGCGCCGCTGACCGCACCACGCTGGAAGGCTGGACCAGCAGCAACGGCCGCGACGGCGGCTACAACTTCGTGCTGGACAGCAGCATCGTTACCACCTGGGATTCGGCGATCTGGCTGCGCGGCGAAAACAACGGCTTCACCGCTTCCCACAACGGCGGCAATATCTTTGCTTCCGACCCCGACTACCATCCCGGCACGCTCTCCCAGACCATCAATGGCCTGGAAGTGGGCGGCTCGTACAAGCTCACCTTCGAGTACGCATTGGCGCAGCAAACCGGCTTCGAAGGCGCGAACAATGACAACTACTGGCAGGTTGTCTTCGGCAACACCACGCTGAACTCCAGCCTGCTGAGCATTGCGGACGGTGGCTTCAGCGGCTGGAAAACCGCCACCATGACCTTCACCGCCACCAGCGCCAGCCAGGCGCTGTCCTTCCTGGCGAAGAACGCGGCGCCGGGCGCACCGCCCTTCCTGCTGCTGGACAGCGTGTCGCTGACATCGGCGGTTCCGGAACCGGCAAGCTGGGGCATGATGGCGGGCGGTGTCTTCCTGCTTGCATTCCTCCGCCGCCGCGCATACCGCGCCTGAGCACCTCCTGCAGCAGCAATTCATGCCGGCCTCCCTCAGCGCATTCCTGAGCGACGTGCTGCGCCTGTCCGTGTGGCTGGTGCTGCTGACGATAATCTTCGTTCCCCTTGAACGCTGGTTCGGCGCGCGCCACGCACCGCGGCCGCGCAAGGAGCTGCTGCAGGACATCGCCTATTACGTGATCAGCAGCCTTGCGCCCGCCCTCCTGCTCAGTGTGCCGATGGCCATGCTCGCCGTCGCCGCACAGCATCTGGTGCCTGGCGCGCTGGCCACGGCAATCGCGGAACTGCCGCCGCTGCTTCGCCTGGCGCTGGCCTTCCTGGTGGCCGAAACCGGCTTTTACTGGGGCCACCGTCTCAGCCACGAACTGCCATGGCTGTGGCGCTTCCATGCGCTGCACCATAGCACCGGACACCTGCACTTCCTGTCCAACACGCGCACGCATCCGGTGGACATGGTGGTCACGCGCCTGTTCGGCCTGGTCCCGCTCCACCTGCTTGGCCTCGCCGCTCCCAACGCCGCTGGAAGCAGCGCACCGGCGCTGCTGCTGGTGCTCGGCACGGTGTGGGGCTTTTTCATCCACGCCAACCTGCGCTGGCGCCTGGGCCCACTGGAATGGCTGCTGACGACGCCGGCGTTTCATCACTGGCACCACAGCCGCTACGACCACATCAACCACAACTACGCCGCCACGCTGCCCGTCCTCGACCGCGTGTTCGGCAGCCACTACCTGCCGCGCCACTGGCCGGAGGAATACGGCAGCGACACACCGCAGCCGCCATCGCTGGCCGGCCAGCTGCTCGATCCCCTCCTGCCGCCGCCCTCCCGCTAGCGCCCCGTTCCAGCGCTAGCTGGTATGATGCGCACTTCCCAGGATTCCGATCCCGATGCAGTTCGACAGCATCGGCTGATTATCCCCACATCAAAGAGCAATAAAATGAACGACACGACTACTCTCCCATCTTTCTGGAGCAGGATTTCCCTTGCCTTCAAGGTTATTGGCGACGCTGAATTTGCCGCGCGCCTGAACCAGCCCGCAGTAGCGCCTACGCCGGCGCCAACGCCCGCCCCCACCGCCGCGCCGCTGCGCGAAGCCACGCCGGATGCAGCCCTGCAGCTTCTGAGCCTGTTCCAGCGCGAAGCGCGCCTGATCGATTTCACGCAGGAGAACCTGAGCGCCTATTCGGACGCCGATATCGGCGCTGCTGCGCGCGTGGTGCACGAAGGCTGCGCCAAGGTGCTGCGCGAGCACTTCACCATCGAGCCGGTGCGCAGCGAAGCGGAAGGCAGCCGCGTCACGCTGCCGGAAGGCTTCGATGCCGCATCGGTGCGCCTTACCGGCAACGTGGTGGGCAAGACCCCGTTCACCGGTTCGCTGAGCCACCGCGGCTGGCGCGCAAGCAGCGTGCGCCTGCCGAAACTGGCGGAAGCGCATGACGCGAAAGTGCTGGCCCCGGCCGAGGTGGAGCTGTGAGCGATCCGCGTTACGCCATCGGCATCGACCTTGGCACCACGCACAGCGCGCTGTCCTATGTTGACCTGGGTGGCAGCGACGGCGAAAAGACCAGCCACGGCGTGCTGGGCATTCCGCAGCTGACGGCGCCCGGCACGGTGGAAGAGCTGCCGCTGCTGCCTTCTTTCCTCTACCTGCCGCATGCCGATGAGCTGGCGCCCGGCGACCTGGCCCTGCCCTGGAGCACGAGCGAAACGTCGGCGGTGGGCGACATGGCGCGCAGCCGTGGCGCCACCACGCCGATCCGCCTCGTATCGAGCGCCAAGAGCTGGCTGTGCCATCCGGGCGTGGACCGCCGCGCCGCCATCCTGCCCACCGATGCGCCGGAAGAAGTGGCGAAGGTATCGCCGCTGGAAGCATCCACGCGCTACCTGCAGCACCTGCGCAAGGCATGGGATGCCGCATACCCCGAAGCGCCGTTCGCGCAGCAGTCCGTGACGGTGACGATTCCCGCCTCCTTCGATCCTGGCGCGCGTGAACTCACGGCCGAAGCGGCGCGCGCCGCAGGCTACGACAATGCCACCCTGCTGGAAGAACCGCAGGCCGCGCTGTACAGCTGGATCCAGGGCAGCGACGGCCGCTGGCGCAAGGACGTCAAACCCGGCGACATTATCCTGGTAGTGGACGTGGGCGGCGGCACCAGCGACTTCTCGCTGATCGCCATCCTCGAACGCGAAGGCAAGCTGGAACCGCACCGCGTGGCCGTGGGAGACCATATCCTGCTGGGCGGCGACAATATGGACCTGGCGCTGGCCCACCTGGTATCGCGCAAGCTGGCCGCCAACGGCACCCAGCTCGATGCCTGGCAGCTGCGCGCCCTCACCTACGGCTGCCGCAGCGCCAAGGAAAACCTGCTGGCCAATGCCAGCGCCGAGAGCTGGCCTATCGTGATTCCAAGCCGTGGCTCGAAGCTGATCGGCGGCTCGATCCGCACGGAGCTCACGCGCAGCGAAGTGTCCACCTTCATTACTGACGGCTTCTTCCCGCAGGTGGATGCGGCGGCACGCCCTGCCGTGCGCGCCCGCGCGGGCCTGACGCAGCTTGGCCTACCCTATGCGCAGGATGCCGCCATCACGCGCCACCTGGCCGCTTTCCTGGGCCGCCAGGTCGGCGCCACCAGCGAGCTGCCGGGCTTCACGCCGGATCCTGCGCACAGCTTCCTGCATCCAAGCGCGGTGCTGTTCAACGGCGGCGTGTTCAAGTCCGAACTGCTCACGCAGCGCGTGATGGATACCATCAACAGCTGGCTCGCCGGGGAAGGCGCGCCAGCCGCGCGCATGCTGGCGGGGGCCGACCTCGACCTGGCCGTTGCGCGCGGCGCCGCCTATTACAGCTATGTGCGGCGCGGCAGCGGCGTACGCATTCGCGGCGGCACGGCACGCTCCTACTACGTCGGCATCGAATCCGCGATGCCTGCGATTCCCGGCTTCGAGCCGCCGATCGAAGCGCTGTGCGTGGCGCCGTTCGGCATGGAGGAAGGCAGCGAGCTTGAACTGCCGGGCCAGGAGTTCGGCCTGGTGGTGGGCGAGCCGGTGCACTTCCGCTTCTTCGGCTCTTCCGTGCGGCGCCAGGACCAGATCGGACAAGTGCTCGAATCGTGGAGCGGCGACGAACTGGTGGAGATGAACGAGATCCAGGCCACGCTCTCGCCCGAAGGCCGCCTGCCGGGCGAAGTGGTGCAAGTGCGCCTGCATGCGCGCGCCAGCGAAGCAGGCACGCTGGAGCTGCTGGCGGTGGCGCGTGACGGCCAGCGCTGGAAAGTCGAATTCGACGTGCGCCAGTCCGAAGGCTGATGAAACGCTACCTCGTTGGCATTGACCTCGGCACCACGAACACGGTGCTGGCCTACATGGCGCCGGGCGCCGGCGAGGTGGAGCTGTTCCCGGTGGAGCAGCTCAGCGCTCCCGGCGAAGTCAGTGCGGGCAAGCTGCTGCCCTCGTCCCGCTACCATCCGGCGGATGGCGAGCTCGCCGAAGGCGAACTGCAGCTGCCCTGGCCATCGGCGGAACGCGCTGTCGTCGGCAGCCTTGCCCGCAAGCTCGGTGCGCAGACGCCGGGCCGCATGGTGGCCAGCGCCAAGAGCTGGCTCTCGCACTCGGGCGTGGACCGCACGGCCGCCATCCTGCCCTGGGGTGCCGGCGAAGGCGTTCCCAAAATCTCGCCGCTTGCAGCCAGTGCAAGCTACCTCGCGCACCTGCGTTCCGCATGGAACACGCGCTTCCCGGACGCGCCGCTGGAACGGCAGGAAGTCGTGCTCACCGTGCCCGCATCCTTCGACGAAGGCGCGCGTGCGCTGACGCTGGAAGCCGCGCGCATGGCCGGCCTGCACGAACTGCGGCTGCTGGAAGAACCGCAGGCAGCGCTGTACGACTGGCTGCTGCGGCACCGCACTGCGCTGGCGGAGCAACTGGCGGACAGCCGTCTCGTGCTGGTGGCCGACGTTGGCGGCGGCACCACCGATTTCAGCCTCGTCAAAGTGGAGCTGTCGCAAGGCGAACCGGTACTGACACGCATCGGCGTCGGCAATCACCTGATCCTCGGCGGCGACAATATGGACCTGGCGCTGGCGCGGCTCGCCGAATCGCGGCTGGCGGCGCAGGAAGGCGGCAGCGCACCGCGCCTCTCGGCAGGCAGTCTCGCACAGCTGATCGAACGCTGCCGCGCCGCGAAAGAACAGCTGCTCGCGGCGGATGCACCGGAGCAGGCCAGCGTAACGATGCTCGGCTCCGGCTCGCGCCTGATTGGCGGCAGCCGCTCCGTTGTCTTCACCCGCGATGAAGTGCGGCAGATTGTGGCGGACGGCTTCTTCCCCTTGAACGCCGAGCAGCAAGGGCCGAAGCGTGCGCGCGCCGCCATCGTTGAATTCGGCCTGCCGTACGCCGGCGATCCCGCCATCACCCGCCACCTCGCCGCCTTCCTGCGCCAACATCCAGCCCAGCCCGCCGGATGGCCGTACCCGTCCACTTTGGGGTCAGACCCCAATGTGGACGGGTACGGCCATCCGGTGGCCCCAGCTGTTGAGGCGGCGATGGCGCTGCCGGATACGCTGCTGCTGAACGGCGGCGTGTTCCATGCGACGGTACTGGCTGAACGACTTGCCGAGGTGCTCTCGGCCTGGCGCGGCGCCCCGGTGCGCGTGCTGCACAACGAAGATCCGGACGTAGCTGTGGCGCGCGGCGCCGTGGCTTACTCGCTGGCCCGGCGTGGCCTCGCTCCGGCCATCGCTGGCGGTTCGCCCCGCAGTTACTTCCTGCTGCTGGATGCGGAGCGTGCGCCGGGTGTGCAGCGCCGCGCCATCTGCATCCTGCCGCGCGGGACGCCGCCCGGCCGCGAAGTCCGGCTGACGGAACGAAGCTTCGCCCTGCGTATCGGCCGCCCCGTGCGCTTCCACCTGCTCTCTTCCACCTCCGACGAAGGACCGGCGCCGGTGGCGGGCGAACTGCTGAATCTTGATCCGGCAGATTATGTGCAGCTTCCGCCCGTGGCGACCGTGCTGCGCGACAGCGGTGAAGCCGGTGCACGCAAGGAGATTCCCGTCCAGCTGGTGGCCACGCTGAGCGAGGTGGGCACACTGGAACTGCACTGCGCCGCCGAAGCGGACAGCGGCCAGCGCTGGTCGCTCGAATTTCAGCTGCGCGGAACGGAAGAGGAAACGGCCGAGGAGGAAGCTGCGCCGCCACGCTTCGCCGAGGCGCTGGAGAAAATCGACCGCATCTTCGGCACGCGCGCCCAGCAGGTGGATGCAAAAGAAGTGCGCCAGCTGCGCGCCCAGCTCGAACAGCTGCTCGGCAGCCGCGAACGCTGGACCACGCCCCTGCTGCGCCGCCTGTTCGATGCGCTGATCCAGCGCGCCAAAGGCCGCCGCCGCTCCGCCGAACACGAACGCGCCTGGCTGAACCTCGCAGGGTATTGCCTCCGCCCCGGCTTTGGCGCCGCCCTCGACGACTACCGTATCGAACAGCTCTGGGCGCTGTTTGAGCAGGGTGTGCAGAACCACAAGGAGAGCCAGGTATGCGCCGAATGGTGGACGCTATGGCGCCGCGTGTCTGGCGGGCTGGATACCGCAGCCCAGCTTCGCCTGCTCGACGATTTCGCCTTCAACCTGCAGGCCGATGCCCAGGAGCGCGGCAAGCGTCCAGTCACGCTGGTTAGCGGCAGCGAGGAAGACATGCTGCGCATCGGCGCATCGCTGGAACGCATACCAGCTGCCTACAAGGCGGAAATCGGCGACTGGATGCTGCAGCAGATCCTGGACATTCCCAAGCGCCCGGCACGCGAGGCAGCCAAAGCCGCAGGCGCCTACACCCGCTATCTGTGGGCGCTGGGCCGCGTTGGCGCACGCCAGCCATTCCATGGCAGCGCCCACGAAGTGGCGCCGGTGGCAACGGTGGAACAGTGGCTGGCTGCGCTGCTCCAACTGGACTGGCGCAAGATCGAGCCGGCAGGCTTTGCCGCCGCCCACCTGGCGCGCATGACGGGCGACCGTTCGCGCGATATCGGCGACACGCTGCGTACAGAAATCATTGCGCGCCTTGCGGCAGCCGGTTCGCCGCCCACCTGGGCCGCCATGGTAAAGGAAGTCACCCAGCTCGACCAGGCCAGCGAACAGCGCATGCTGGGCGATGCCCTGCCGCCCGGCCTCAAGCTGATTCGCTGAGGCGCCGCGCGGCGCCCTGCTCTGCCAGCGCCTGCTGCTGGTCCACGAAGCCGTCAAATGCCGCCAACAGACCGCCAAAGCGCTCCCCTTCGACCTGCGTGAGCGCATGGCACACCGCCTCCATGGTCGACAGCTGGCCCGGTGCATGGGCCTTGCGGATGCGGTAGTGGGAGGGCGGCAGGCCGCTCAGCGCAAGGCGCGGCAGCGATTGAAGACGGGGATTCAGGTAGAGCATCTTGCGGCTCTTGCGCCAGGTGGCATCCAACACCACCAGCAGCAGGGATTCGGGCTGCGCGAGCCAGGCCGCATCCAGTGCAGGTGGCGGCGCCACGCCCGCCACATCGGGGTATAGCAGAACGGCCTTGCGGCCATCCAGCATGGCGGCCAGCGCCGCATCCCCGAACTGTTCGCCGACGTGCAGCTCGCTGTTGGGCAGGCACAGGTGCAGCAGGCGCGCGCTGTTTTTCGCATTCGCCACTTCCAGCGGATGCTGCAGCACCAGCACCCGTGTGCTGCTGGTAGACGGCTGCACCCATTGGCAGATGCAGCCGGATTGCGCGCGCAGGCAAACAGCGCAGGAGGGACGTTGTGAACTCATGCCGGCATTGTAGCGCCGGATATGCTCAGAACTCCTCCAGCTCCTCCACTTCGCGCCGCCGCGTCGGCGTACGCACCAGCGCCGTACGTTGCGAGGCATGCTGTGCGGCCGTACTGGTCGCCATCTGCGCCATATCCAGCTTGAACAGGCTTACTGCTTCCGCCAGGCGCGAGGACTGGTCCTGCATCGAAGCTGCGGCGGCGGCCGCTTCCTCCACCAGCGCGGCATTCTGCTGCGTGACCTGGTCCATCTGGGTGATGGCCATATTCACCTGTTCAATGCCCTTCTGCTGCTCTTCGCTGGCATCCGCAATCTGCGTCATGATGCTGGTGACGCGGCTGATTGCGTCCACGATCTCGCCCATCGTTGTTCCGGCCTTGTCCACCAGCGCCGACCCCGCCTCCACCTTGTGTACCGAATCGTCGATCAGCGCCTTGATCTCCTTGGCTGCGCTGGCCGAACGCTGCGCCAGGTTGCGCACCTCGGAGGCCACCACGGCAAAGCCGCGTCCCTGCTCGCCCGCACGCGCGGCTTCCACGGCCGCATTCAGCGCCAGGATATTGGTCTGGAAGGCGATGCCATCGATGACGGAAATAATGTCCACGATCTTGCGCGACGATTCATTGATGGAGCCCATGGTGCTCACCACCTCGGACACCACGGCGCCGCCACGGCTGGCGATATCGGCAGCGTTGATCGCCAGCTGGTTGGCCTGCCGCGCATTGTCTGCATTCACGCGCACCGTGGACGTGAGCTCCTCCATGGACGATGCGGTCTGCTGCAGCGAACTGGCCTGCTCCTCGGTGCGCGAAGACAGGTCCAGGTTGCCCGCCGCAATCTCGCAGGAAGCCGTGGCAATGGTGTCGGTTCCGCTGCGCACCTGGCCGACGATTGTTACCAGGTTCGAATTCATATTCTTCAGCGCGGACATCAACTGCCCCGTTTCATCGGTGCTCATCACGTGGATCTCGCTGGTCAGATCGCCCGAAGAAACAGTCTCCGCGACGCGCACCGCTTCGTGGATCGGCGCGGTGATGGTATGCGTAATCCACCACGCGAGCACCACACCCAATGCCAGCGCACACAGGCCAAGCGCAATGAGCATATTGCGGCCGCTGCGGTAATTGCTCTGGATGTCCGCTGCAGTGTCGTCGAGCAGCGTTTGCTGCGTTTTCAGCAGCGTGGCCAGCGCGGCAAGGTAGGTGTTCTTGCGCGTTTCCATATCGGTGGTGAACAGGCGGCGGCTCTCCTCCAGATTGCCCTCGCTCTTCGCCTTCAGCACGGCCTTGCGCACATCGAGATAGGCCTTGCGCGCCGCAAGAATGGCCTTGTGCTCGGACTGCGAGCGTTCGTCTTCCAGCGTTTTGCCCAGTTCATCCTGGATCTGGGTTGCGCGCTTCGACGAGCCGGCCATCGTTTCCTCAATCGCCTTCTGCTCCTCCGCCGACGGCGCCATGATCGCAGCGCTGGCGCGCGCCGCATTGACTTCGATGATCTTGTTCCACTCCGCCATGAGACGCTCTTTGTGGACGCGTTCCGTAACCAGGCTCTCCGTCATCTCGCTGGCGCTCTGCATCCGCATCACGCCCACGATGGTGAGTACAGCCAATAACGCCAGAACGGAAGCGAAACCCAGTCCAAGCCGCATGCCAATGCGCAGGTGTTTCATGGTTTCTCCTTATAGTTGTATTCCTGATGTAGCTTCAGTCTGAGCCGAACAGCAGGAGAAAGCAAGTAGAGCTTTATCCAGTATTAGCAGGCGGCACGCCCAGCAACTCGTCCAGACAGCTTGCCATCGCCGGATCCTTGACCACACTGCGCAGCCAAATGTGCAATGGCATATCGCCCCAGACGGCCGCTTTGTCCACCAGGTAGGCGACCGGACTATGCGGCTCGGTCTGGCGGAAAAACTCTGCAATCCTTCGTAACTGAAGCAAAGCCTCCTGCCGGTTGCGCAGCCCGCCACTCGCCTTCTCCGGCAGTGGTAACGATTCCGATGACGCTATACCGTCGTTTGGGATGAGCAAAACGACAAAGTCGATAACGTTTTGTAATATCGCGCGCGCAGCGCCAAAGCCGGGGCCGTCGCCTCCGAGCCGCGCATCGATGGCCGCCTCCAGTTGCTCCAGGGAATCCAGACAGTAGCGAGTGTCGGCTAGCAGGCACTCGTTGAAGTGAGCGGAATTCGCGCGGCGATGCGCATCCAGTTGAGCAATATCGGGAAGTTCCGAACTGCTTTGTACAGGCCAGGACGACTCTGACGGATTGCGTGCAGTGTTGTTTCTTTGCCGCGCAGCATCGAAATCGGCCAACGAAACGGTGCCGTCTTCCGTTACGGGAATCAGCTTGAGAAATCCCACGGCACGCGCGGCGAGCCAGAACAGGTTGCCGATCCGGCGCTCGTGGTCATCCGCTTCGGGGAGAGGATACAGGCCTTCCCAGTAGCGTTCGATGAGGGCGGCGAGCAGCGCGAAGCCTTCCCCGGCGCCGCGGAACTGGCGCGTGAGCGCCAGCGCTTCCGTCAGCCAGACGGCGAGCTGCAAGTCCTTGCTGCGCGTCTGGATCAGCTCCTCGCAGCGCTTCGCGACGAAATGCCAGTCGGCCTCTTTCAGCGCAGTGGTCCATTCTCCCTGGTCCAGCGTGGGATCGTCATGCTGGCGCGCGCGTGCGATTTCATCCACTTCCGCCGTGAATGCGAGGTCGCTGCCGCACTCCTGCAGCACACTGACCGGCAGCAGCAGGCGTTCGATATCGATCATGGCAGCTCCTCAATATGGAGTGCGTTGTCCTTCTCGCTTGCCTCCAACGAAGACAGCGCACGGCCTTCGGCGATCCGCGCCAGCACCAGCCTTGCGATTTCGGGCAGCAACTGGCCGTTGATGATGTTGTCGACATTGCGTGCGCCGGAATCCGCCTCCGTGCAACGGGCAAGGATCGCTTCTTCCAGCGATGCCTGCCAGCGGAAGTCCACCTTGTGTGCATCGGCGATGCGCACGGCAACGCGCTGCAGCTTCAGCGCAATGATCTGCCGCAGCGCCGCAGCGCTGACCGGGTAGTAAGGCAGCACCTGCACGCGGCCGATAAAGGCGGGACGGAAATGCTTCATCAACTGCGGCCGTATCAGCTCCTGCAGGTCGTCCGGCGTAGGCAGTTCTTCCGCTTCCTTGTTCAGGCAAGCCTGCATGATGGCCCCCGAACCCGTGTTGCAAGTGGCAATGACGACCACGTTGCGGAAGTCGATCAACTGCCCTTCGGCATCTTCCATCATGCCCCGGTCCAGCGCCTGGTAGAGCAGTTCCACGACAGCGGGATGCGCCTTCTCGATTTCATCCAGCAGCAATACGCAGTAGGGATTGCGCCGCACGGCTTCCGTCAAGACTCCGCCTTCGCCATAGCCCACATAGCCAGGCGGCGATCCCTTCAGGACCGCCACGCTGTGCGCTTCCTGGTACTCGGACATATTGATCGTGATTAGCTTGTGTTCGCCGCCGTAAAGAAGGTCGGCCAGCGCAAGCGCCGTCTGCGTCTTGCCCACGCCGGATGGTCCGGCGAGCAGGAATACGGCTTTCGGCTTGCCCGGGTCTTCCAGTTTTGCACTGCCGGTACGCAGGCGCTGCGCAATGCTCGCCATGGCGCGCGGCTGGCCGATCACGCGCTCCGCAAGCTGGTCTTCCAGCGCCAGTATCGCGGCAATATCGTTGTGCTGCAGCCTGCCGAGCGGAATTCCGGTCCAGCCGGAGACAATGCCGGCCACCGTGGCGCCGTCAACGTCAAGCTGCATCAGCGGCGTGTTGCCCTGCATCTGGGCGAGTTCCCTTTCCAGATCCCGCAGCGGCTGCGACGGCGGCTGTTCCAGGCCGCGCAAACGCCGGATCTCATCGGCGATATGCTTTTCGCGCTGCCAGCGTTCTGCCAGCCCTGCGTGCAGCCTGTGCGCTTCCCCGCGCTGCGCGCGCAGTAATGCGACGGCAGCAGATGAGGTACCATAATCGCGCTCATCGCGTTCCAGCGCGCATATCTCTGCCTCGATCCGGCCCATGCGCTGTGCCGCATCTTCCAGTTCCGCCGGTGCGCTGCCCTGCGCGAGCGCGACGCGTGCGCAGGCGGTATCCAGCACGCTGACAGCTTTGTCCGGGAGCTGGCGCCCGCTGATATAGCGGCGCGACAGATGCACCGCTTCAGTGACGGCGTCGGGCCGTATGCGGATGCCGAAGTGCTTTTCCATCAGCGGCACCATGGCGCGCAGCATCGCGCAGGCCGTTTCCTCGTCAGGTTCCTCCACCTTTACTACCTGGAAGCGCCGCGCCAGCGCCGCGTCCTTCTCGAAGTACTTCTTGTACTCGCTCCAGGTGGTGGCCGCAATCGTACGCAGCTCCCCGCGCGCCAGCGCAGGTTTCAGCAGGTTGGCGGCGTCGTTCTGGCCAGCCGCACCTCCGGCGCCAATCATCATATGGGCTTCATCGATGAACAGCACGATGGGCTGCAGACTTTTTCCTACCTCGGCAATCACCGACTTCAGGCGCTGCTCGTACTCCCCTTTCACACTTGCCCCGGCCTGCAGCTGGGCCATGTCCAGCGCACGGATCGCAATACCGCGCAATGCATCAGGCACATCTCCGGCAGCCACGCGCAGGGCCAGGCCTTCCACGACAGCGGTCTTCCCTACGCCGGCGTCGCCCGTGAGAATGGGATTGTTCTGGCGGCGGCGCATCAGCACATCCACTATCTGGCGGATTTCCTTGTCCCTGCCGATCACGGGATCGAGCTTTCCCTCGCATGCCTGGCGCGTCAGGTCGACGGTATACAGATCCAGCGCCGGCGTCGCCTCGTTCTGCACCGGCGCCGTCGTGGCAGGCGCAGATCCGGATTCGATGGAGCCTTCGGTACAGCGTTCCATCCTGTGCTTGAGTTCATGCAGGGGAAAGCGGCCGAACATGGGAGTGCTGCGTTCCGCAAGCTGCGCCAGTTCCGGCTCCGTCAGCAAGGCAAGCAGCAGCTGCGCGCTACGGATGCGCTGCGGATGCACTGGCGCCAATGAAGCCAGCAGCCATGCCTGTTCCAGCAGCAGCGGTATATGGTGCGCGAACACCGGCACCCTGGCATTGCCGCATTTTAGTTTCTGCAGCTCCGCGCGCAGCGCGTTATCCAGCAGTTCGATACTGATGCCGGAGCGGCGGGCAATCACGGGCAGGTCGCTCCGCTCCTGTTCCAGCAAGGCGAGGAAAAGATGCTCGATCTCTATCTCGTAATGTCCCATCGCCATGCACAGGTTGGCCGCGCGGCTGGCGGCAATGCGGCAAGGTTCGTTCAGTTTCTCGATCAGCGATTTCAGGTTGGCTGTCATGCTTTGGCTCCGCGCTTGATTGAATAGTGCAAGGTGGATGGCTGCAGTACTGCGTCGAAATCGATGGTTTCCTGCAGCGACGGCAAGGTGAGGGTCCCGCTGATCGCGAAACGGATGCGGTTCACTGTTCCGGGCTCCTCGACGATGCGCGCCTGTACCCTGGTCAGGCGCGGCTCATGTCTTTCGATGGCGGTGCGCAGCAGGGTGCAGACGCGGTTACGGTCTTCCATGCTGCGTATGCTGATGCCTGCGAAATCGGGAACCCCGTAATTGAACAGGGAGGCCGCGCACAGGGGATAAGCCTGAAAGGCGTCCGCAGGCATGGCGACGCGGGTATTCAGCAGGTCTTCAAGGTCGCGCAGGATGGCGTCCCTGATTTCACCCGGACTGCCTGCATAGCCCAGCAGGCGGTCCAGCAAACCGGCATGTATTTGCAAGATGCAGGCTCCGGAAAAGAAAACGCCGCAGCCAGCTGCGGCGTCGATGCGGCCTGGTATCAGGCGACGCGGTTGGCCGACAAGTCCCAGCCGCCGGAAGTATTGCCGCCGGCGCCGCCCGAGATTTTCTGTTGCGTATAGCGCCAGCGCACCTTGGAGAACTTGAGGCCGACCTGCTCGGTGAGGATGTCGCCTTCTTCCACATTCGGCGCCACGGCGCTGATCAGCACATTCTCCACTTCGATCTCGAAGTACTTCACGCGTTCACCTTGCGCGTCGGCGCGCATGAACTCGAACTTCGCTTTTGGAATGGTGCGCCCGGCCGAACAGGTTTGCAGCAGGATGGGCGAGGACAGGTCCGCCAGTTTGGACACCACGATATCGCGATGCTCACAGCGTTCCGCCGTATGGCCGCCGCCGGTGGAGGCCGTGGCGGAACGCGGCTGCTCCACAGCCCAGCTGACCGATTTGCATTCGATCCAGTCCTTGTGACGGTCGTCATTGGATTCACCCTTGATGCCATCGATTTGCAGGTAGACGTCAATTGCCATTGCTTGCTCCTCTAAAGTGGTGTTGGTATCAGCGGTTGGTCGTTTGCGGCAGCTCCGCGACCAGACGGAGGGAAACGGTAAGTTCGTCGAGCTGGAAATGGGGGCGCAGGAAGCTCACGGCGCGAAACACGCCAGGCCGCCCTGCCACCTCGTGCACCTGAACGGAAGCCTCGCGCAGCGGGAACTGAGCCTTCTGCTGCTGGCTCGCGTTATCGTCCAGCAGTACATACTTCATCAGCCAGCGGTTCAGGAAGTCTTCGACATTGGAGGCAGCATTGAAGCTGCCGACCTTGTCGCGCATCATCGCCTTCATATAATGGGCAATGCGCGATACCGCAAAGATGTACTGCAGCTGCGCGGACAGGACGGCATTGGCGTTGGCCGCCTCCGAGCTGTAGCGGCGCGGCTTCTGCGCCGACTGCGCGCCGAAGAAGGCGGCATAGGCGGTGTTCTTGCAGTGCACCAGTGGAATGAAACCCAGGTCGCTCAGCTCCTTCTCGCGGCGGTCGGTGATCGCCACTTCGGTAGGGCACTTCAGCGCGATCTCGCCTTCATCGGTCTTGAAGGTATGGGTCGGCAGGTTGTCCACCAGGCCGCCGCCTTCCACGCCACGGATGGCGGCGCACCAGCCGAATTCCTCGAAGGCCTTGCTCAGGCGTGCACCGAATGCGTAGGCAGCATTGCACCACAGGTATTTCTGGTGGTCCGTGCCATCCACCTCCTCGATGAAGGTGAAGCCTTCCACCGTGGTGCCGTCCACCGGATTGAATGGCAGCCGGCCCAGGAAACGCGGCAAGGTCAGCCCCACATAGCGCGCGTCTTCGGAATCGCGGAAAGACTTCCATTTTGCGTATTCAACGGTATCGAGCACCTTGGCCAGGTCACGCGGCTTGCCAAGGTCGGCGTAGCCCTCCAGGCCGAACAGCTCAGGCGACGCCGCCGAGATAAAGGGCGCATGCGCCGCTGCGGCCACATGCGACATCTGCTCGATGAAGTACATGTCTTCCGGCTGGCGTGAAATTTCGAAGTCGCCGATCAGCGCAGTATACGGAGCGCCGCCGAAGGTGCCGAATTCTTCCTCATAGACCTTCTTGAAGATCGAACTCTGGTCGAACTCCAGCGCACTCTGAAAATCGCGGACGAGTTCACGCTTGGTGGCATTCAGCATGCGCACCTGGAGGTTCTGGCCGGTTGCGCTGCTGCGCACCAGGTAGTGCAGGCCGGTCCAGCTCTGTTCCAGCTTCTGGAACTCGGGGGCATGCATGATGGTGCTCAGCTGGTTCGAAATCAGCCGGTCGATTTCAGCCACGCGCGCGTCCAGCGTGGCGGACAGATTGCCGGATATGGTAACGCTGCCGACCAGCACCTGGTCCACCAGCTCGGCGATGATATCGCGCGCCCTTTCATGCTCGACATCGGAGCGCGCGACCTTGCTGCGTTCGACGATCTGGTCCAGCATGTCCGGTTCGGCCAGCGGGGTTTGCAAAGCTTGCAGTTGCGCCGACATGTCAGGCCTCCCCGGTACTGTGTTTGCGCTGCAGGCCCGCCAGGCTGTCCGTGTTCTGCAGGACTTCGGCTAGCAGGTCTTCCAGCTTCTCGTTTCCGGCCAGCTTGTTGCGCAGGTCGGCGAGCTTGGTGCGCGCATCCAGCAGTTTGCTGAGCGGAGCCACCTGGCGCACGATCGCTTCGGGGCGGAAGTCGTCCATGGACGTGAACTGCAGTTCCACGCCCAACTGTCCCTCGCCTGAAAGCCGGTTATCGACCTGGAAGCGCGCGGCTGGCGCCACGCCCGCCAGCACTTCATCGAAATTGCCGTTATCAATGCTGACAAATTTACGGTCCTTGAGGCGTTTACGCTCGGCGTCCGGGCTGCCGCCGAAATCGCCGACCACGCCAAGCACGAACGGCAGCTCCTTGTTTTCCATTGCGTCGCCAATTTCGACGTCATAGGTCATCTGCACCCGTGGCGCGCGCACCTTGGTCAGGCGTTTCTGAACACTGTCCTTGTTCGCCATGGTCCCTCCTATTTGAGTGCGCTGAACGGATCGCTGCCGCCGCCCTGGCCGGGCGCTGCCTTGCGTACGGCTGCGCCGCCGGCAGCCTTGCGTACCGGCGCCTTGCGTGCAGGCTGCGGTACCAGGATTTCTTCGCCAAGGCTTACGCGCAGCAGGTTCGCCAGTTCCTGCGCTTCGGTTTTCAGGTTGCCGCCCAGGTTATTCTGCAGGCTCAGGTCAGCCAGCGCCTTTGTCGACAGGCGCAGGCCGCTGACCGCCACGATGCTGTTGCCCTGGCGGTCGGCCGGATCACGCTCCAGCGCTTCCAGAGCATGGCCGATCGCATCGCCGTAGCTGCCACGCTCGAACTCCATCTGCGCCATCTGCAGCCATGGCGACTTCTCGGCCGGATACGCTTCCGCCGCGGCGCGCAGGCCGGCGATGGCCTTTTCCTTCTGGCCGCTGGCAGCATTGCGTTCCGCCTCCGCGAGGTGCTGTTCCAGCGTTATCTTGACCATCTTCTCCACACGCTGCACCGGCGCGTCCGTCGCGCAAGCGCTCAGCAGCAAAGCGCAAATGCACGTTCCAATCACTGATCGTTTCATCGAACCCTCCCCTGCGAATGAATGGAGGCCATTATTGAAGCGATGCCACAGGGAGCTGTTGCGTTGGAACAAAACAGCATGCCGCGCTTGCGTCGCCGCAAATGCAGCGGCGAGCTGCTTCGGTTTAATGGACATCCGCACAAACCATTGAACCGGTGAGAATATGGGATTCCCCGCAAAGGTACTCTGGTCCGAAGGGCTTTTCCTCCGGCCGCAACACTTCCAGCAGCAGGACTACTATCACGAGACAAGGCTGCAGCGCGTGGTGCACGCACTGCATCCCTGGCCATGGGGACTGCTCGGCATCGAGTGGGACCATGCGGGCCTGCGGAATAATGTCCTGCGCGTGCACCGGGTGAACGCGGTATTGCGCGATGGCGAAGTGATCGACGCGCCCGCCGCCGATGCGCTGCCTCCGCCCATCGATCTCGCTGCGCTGCCACCGGATGTGCAGGAACTGACCTTCCATCTCGCCTTGCCCGCCCTGACGCGCGACGCCAGCAACCTTCCCGGCGATTCCCCGGCTGCCTGCCGCTACGTGCGCGATGAAGCGGACACGCCGGACCTGTTCACCAGCGCCGCCAGCACGGAGCTGACCTACCTGCGCAAGACGCCGCGCCTGCTGTCGCAGCTTGAGCCGCGCGGCAGCTTCGAGTGCCTGCCTGTGGCAAGGCTGCGCCGTTCTGTGTCCGGCGGCTTCGAAATGGACGCGCACTTCCTCGCGCCATGCCTTACCATCGGCAGCTCGCCGTGGCTGCAGCAGCGCCTGGAGCAGCTGATGGATGCGCTGCAGGCCAAGACCAATGCGCTGCAAGGCCATATGCGGGAGCCGAGCCGCAATGTGATCGAGTTCCGCTCCGGCGACGTCTCGGCGTTCTGGCTGCTGCACTCCGTCAGCACTTCCGCCGCCACACTGCTGCACTACCTTCGCCATCCTGGGCTGCATCCGGAACGGCTGTTCGAAACCATGCTGACGCTGGCGGGGTCGCTGATGACCTATTCCCGCAGCTATCATCTCGCCAGCCTTCCGGCCTACGAACACGGCGATCCGGGTCCCGGCTTCGAAGAGCTCGACAGCGTTATCCGCGACCTGCTCGACACCGTGATATCGGCCCGCTATTTCGCTATTGCGCTAAGCGAGGAGAAGCCCTGCTACCATCTCGGCAAGCTCGATTCCGGAAAAATCGATGGCAACACGACGCTTTACCTGGCGCTGAGCGCCGCCATGCCGCTGCTGGAGCTGATCGAGGCGGTGCCCTTGCGCGTCAAGGCCGGCGCTCCGGACGACGTAGAAAAATGCGTGCTGTCGGCGATGCCCGGCGTACGCCTGGTGCACGCCGCGCAGGTGCCTGCCGCCATCCCGCTGCGGCCGGAGACCTGCTACTTTGCGCTGGAAGCACGCGGCGTGCTGTATGAACAGATGCTGAAGGCGCAGTCGATATCGGTCTACGTGCCCGCCGGCATACGCGACCTGCGGCTCGAACTGCTGGCGGTGACAGCATGAATGCCCGGGTTGAACGCCGCGCGGCGCCCGCCCTGTTCGGCGACCAGCCCACGGGGGCGGACAGGGCCCGCGTCCATTCCCTGCTGGACCTGATGCAGGAAGGCTTCCACCTGCTGTTCCTGCTGAAGCGTGGTGCACGGCCTCCGGAAATCGGCCATTTCAAGGAAAACGTGACAGCTTTCCTGCATGGGTTCGAGCGCGAGGCGCGCGGCTTGCACGCCCACGGTGAAGATATCGATGCGGCGAAATACGCCTGGTGCGCGGCGCTCGACGAAATCATCCTGATGTCGGATTTCGAGATACGCTCGGCATGGGAGCGCAGGCCGCTGCAGCTGGAGATCTTTGGCGACCAGCTGGCTGGCGAACACTTCTTCGACCGGCTGGAGACCTTGCGCAGCAAGGCCACTGCCCGGCTGCAGGCGCTCCAGGTATTCCATCTGTGCCTGCTGCTGGGCTTCCGCGGCAAGTACGCCCTGGACGGCGCGGACCGGCTGGCCTACCTGACCGCTCGCCTGGGCGACGAGATTGCGCATATCAAGGGCAAGAGCAAGGGCTTTGCGCCGCAGGCGGCCCGGCCGGACCAGATCGTACACCGCCTGCGCAGCACCACGCCGCTGTGGACACTGGGCGCCCTGTTCCTGCTGGTCAGTCTTGGCGTATTTGGCGGCTTGCGGGCCTCGCTCGCGCGGGAGGCCCAGGCCGGCCTCGCCGCTTATGACGGCATCGTGAAGCTGCCGCCGAGGGCGGCCAGCTTCTACCTCACGCTGCCATAACTAGTCCGCAATGCGGAACTCGATACGCCGGTTCCGTGCGCGGCCTTCATCGCTCGCATTCTCCGCAACGGGCCGGTCCGGCCCGAAGCCTGCCACGCTGATCATGTCGGGCATGACGCCGCGCTGGATCAGGTAAGTGCGCACCGCCTCCGCGCGCGCCAGACTGAGGCCCAGGTTGCCTTCCCTTGCACCGGTATTGTCGGTGTGACCGATGACTTCCACCTTGCGCCCCTTCACCTTGCCCAGTGCAAGCACCATCTCGTCAAGTATCTTCTGGCCGGAAGGCCTGAGCACCGCCTGCGCCGTTTCAAACTCGATAATCCGCTTGCCCAGCGCCGCGTCCAGCAGCTGCTGGCTTCCGCCCACGCGCAGACCGTTGCGCACCACGTAGCTTGGATTCAGCACCGCAGCCATGTCGCTCGCAATCTGCTGGCGCTGCGCCTCGTTGGCGACCTCGCCGCGGATACCGACGCTGTTCCCTTCCACCGACAACTGGCCCTTCGAGATCACCTTGAGATTCGGCTGAATCAGGTTCTGTACGCTGGCGCTCCAGCTCGCCGGCAGCACCACATTGCCGATCGAGATCTGGTCGACAACCCGCCCGGCGCCATAGAGTTCGCGCAGGCGTGCCAGCAGCATCGCCTTGCTCGCCTCATCCGGCACCACGCCGCTGGCCACGACCTTCTCTCCAGGCTGTGCATGGCACAGGCAGCACGCAAACATCAGGAGCAGCAGGCATGAGCGCATATGGCCTCCGTTTCAGGCAAAAGTGTCAAGGAAAACCTGGCGGGCGGCCTGCAGCGACAGGCTGCCCTGCTCCAGGCAGGCCCCCAGGCGCAGCACCGCGCCGTCCTGCCGGATCATCTCGTCAACCCAGGCCGTATCGTCAAAGGTAATCTGGTGCTGCGCTGCGAATTCAGGATCAATCATTGCCTGCAGCGCGGATGGCGACGCACCCGAAAAACTCACGGCCAGCACCGGCCGCCCGCCGCGGCGCGTCAGGAACAGGGCAAGCTCCACCTCCGCATCCCGCACAAAGGGCGCAATCAGAGACAGCCAGAAAGCCGCCGTGCCGTTCTGCGCCGCCGGCTCCTGCGGCAGCGGTAGCACGATGCTGCGGTCCAGGCGCTGGGAACCGCTCCAGCGGAAAGGCTGCAGCAGCAGGCCAATGCCCATCATGATGCCGCGCACACTGAAGCGCCGCCCGCCTGCGCCCAGCAGTTGCTCCAGCGCAGCCAGGTCGGGCGCCGCTTCCGGGGCACTGCCGGATACCGCCAGCGCTGCCGCCAGCTCGCGGCTGAGGGCCGCCGCCCGGCTGGCATCGTCCCAGAATGCCGAGAACAGCTGCGGATAATCGGACAGCAGGCGCTTGCGGCAGTCCACTTCGATCACCGTCATCAAAACGAAGGGGAAACGCCGCAGCGACTGGTCCGAACTGGTGCGCAGGTGGCCCGCAATGGCGTGGGCGCTGCGCGGACCGACAAAGGCAAAGTCCATCGGCTCGAAGGCGTCGTAGTGCTGTTTCCAGCGCGGATTCGCCGCCAGTGCGGCCATGGTGGCCGCGATCCACTCGTCCAGCAAGGCACTCAGCTGGTGATGGTCGCCGCCTTTCACAAAATCCGGCCGCGACGGGAGCTTGCCAAAATAAGCGACGCGGAGCAGCTGGTCGGGCTTCATGGCGCGCCTCCTGCAATGCTCTCCGGCAGCCGCATATTGCGGAAACCTGGCTCCCGTGCCCTATCCGGTTCGGACGCAGGACTGCTGATGATGCGCAGCGCAACGCTTACCGTCACGCCGCCTCCGCTCCACTTCAGCTCATGCATGCCGCCGTCCTTTCGCGTCTTTGCCGCCGCTTCGATCATTCTCCCCAGTCCGCCCTCGCCCGCCTCGTTGAACAGGTCGATGCTGCGGCCGTCCATGCCAATAGCGCTGATGCGCGCCCCTGCCGCGCCGTTCGGTCCCGGATGCGTCATATTCGTCCACTGCGCGGCGGCATTGCGGTGACGCAGCAGCTGGCCATCGATCTCCAGCGTGTATTCCTGCGCATTGCTCGCCGCACCGGGCAGGATCTGGAACACCGTCTGGCTGCCCGCCTGCGCGCTGACGCCGTCGGGCGACATCCACGCCGGAAACTGGCGCAATGCCGCGGGCTGCAGCGTAATGCCCATATCGCCCCAGGTGCGCGGCGTGACAACATCGCCGCGCCGCACCACCAGCGGCCCAAGCGCCGCATCCGCGAATTTCGCGACGGCGCCTGCAGGGCCGAATATCTGCGCAATCTCGGCCGCACTCGCTTCCACCCGCGCACTGCCGTCGAAGGGGAATTTCTGCGCCAGCGAACGCTGGAAGGGTTCATAGACCTGCGCCAGCCAGGTCTTGTTCAGTTCCGCTTCGGCCGGGCGCACGATAACGGCGAACACCTGCATCAGGGGCCGCACCAGGATGGGCCGGATCGCCTGCCGCTGGCTGTCACTCATCCCGGCCATCATCTGTTCGTCCACCAGCCGCAGGGCGTCCGCCAGCTCCGAGCCGTGGCCCTCCAGCGTCTGCTGCATGAACTGGCGCGCGCCCGGTCCGGGATCGCCCTGGTTGCGCAGCGTATTGAGGCGGCCGCGCAGGCGCGACAAAGCCTCCAGGTAGGACTGCATCAGGCCGGGCTGCCCGCTGCCGACCAGCTTTGCCAGCGCCGAGAACTCGCGGCCCACGGGGCCCATCGGCTTATCAAATTTTCCTGAATCCAGCTGTATGTTGACGTTCACGGGCGGCGTGATGCGCAGCACGCGGGACTTGAACCAGTTGATGAAGCCCGCCTGCGCCTGCTGCATTTGAGCGTTGGCAATGGAAGGATTGTCCCAGGCGGTTTGCGTATGTATCGCCTGCAGCACTTTCGCCAGCGGTGACAGCTGCGGATCGCCGAGCCGGTTCATCGCCTTCACGGCCTCACTGAAGCCTTTCATTTCGTGTACCGACACGCCCTGCAAGAACCTCTGCCATTCGCGCGCGTAGTCAGCCTTGTACATATCGGTCAGTGCGGCCTGAATCTGCTGCGGGCTGCCGCTCAGGGTCAGGTCTTCCTTGCCCGCGGTCTTGAGCACCCAATCGGCGCTCTGCGTTTCCCTCGATGCAGCATCCGCGATAGCACGCTGGACGAAGCCCTCCCATGCTTCGCGCGTAAAAGCGCCCGGCACGGCGTGGCTGCCGGTCAGCAGATCGCGGTCTTGCTCGCCGACAATTCTTGCCACCGTCATTGATGGGAAGCGCGTATTGGCGCGCGCGCGGATCTCGCTGTACACCCGTTCGCGTGCCGGCATGCCGTTCGCCGCCTGGCGCAACTTCTCCCGCGCAGCCTCCACCAGCGCCAGCTTGTTGTCGACATGCGGCATATCCGGTGCACCGGCCTGGGCGGCATAGAAGGTCATCAGCCGCTCCGCGCTGCGGATCAGCTGCTCGCGCGGCATGGCGCCGCGGTTCGCCTCCAGCCAGCGGCGCCAATGGCGGCTTAGCTGGTCGTTCAACTGGCCCTGTTCCGCGCGCGCAGGTTCGGCCAGCATCAGGTAGGTCTTCAGCGCGTTGTAGCCCTCTTCGGCGGCAGCTGCGCTATCTGGCGTAAGCGCGTGCAGTTGCGTCTCCAGCGACGCGGCGACGGGCAGCAGCATCACCTCGCGCATGCCGCTGAGATATTCCGCACGCAGTTTCTGCTCCAGTTCTGCGCCCTGATACAGTCCGAACCGCAGTGCCCACGGCCGCTCACTGCGGTAGTCCTGCAGCTGTTCAAGCCGGTCCTGCATGATCACCAGGGCTTCCAGCCGCGATTGCAGGTCCACCCGGCCTTTCTGCAATTGTGCTGCCTTGCCGACGTCTGCCCGTACTCCGGCGATCAGCTCGCGGTTGCCCAGGTAGGACCAGGTCCAGCCGGCAAGCAGCCCGCCGAGAAGGAGCACGCCGCACAGCAGGCCGGCATACTGCAGGCGTACGGAGCGCCGGCTCGAGTACTGCGACACAAGGTGCTGGTCTTCGAACAGCACTTTCCGGAACAAGTCCAGCAGGAAGTAGCTGTGCTGGTTCTGCGCAGCCGGGCCGTCGGCCGCCAGCTCCAGGGCGAAGCGATCGGCCACACGGCGCGACTGGACGCATGGCGCCTCGCCCTCCTGCAGCGCACTGGTGAAGTAGAAGCCCCTGAACAGGGGTTTGAACTGGTAAGGATTGTCTTCAAACAGCACCGCGAGGAAGGCGCGCAGCGGCACCCGCAGTGCGGAAAATTCGAGCGGGAAGGTAAATACGCCGGGCGGTATCGCTGAATGTGCGCGGTGCGGCTGCATCAGGTTCGCGATGCCGGTTTCCTTGAGCCCTTCCTGCAAACCATCGAAAGCGCTGTCGAAGAAGTCCAGTACGTCCTTGCAGCCGGCCTTGCGCCGGTATGGCATGGTAGCGCCCCAAATACGTTCGCGCTCACTCTGCTCAAAGGGCGCGAAGAAGTCCGTGAAGCCTGCAATCAGGTCGGCCTTGGTGAACATGACATAGACCGGCGCGAAGATCTGCAGCCTTTCGATCAGGTCCTGCACACGTTTACGCAGGCTGCGGGCGAGGCGCATTGCCGCATCGGCGTCGTCGGCGCGGAGTTCCGCAATGCTGACGGCGATCACAATGCCATTGACCGGCGCCCGTGAACGGTACTTCCTGAGCAGATCAAGAAAACCGTGCCACTCCGGCCGGTGCTCATCCTCCACGGCGTAGCGGCCCGCCGTATCGAGCAGGATACCTTCCGACGTAAAGAACCAGTCGCAATTCCGGGTGCCGCCAATGCCCTGCACCACTTTGTCGGCGAAGGGGAACTGCAGGCCTGAATGCATGATGGCACTGCTTTTACCCGCCGCCGGGTTGCCGATGACGACCAGCCAGGGGAGCTCGTAGAGTGCACGCTTCCCGGCCACAATGCCCAGCCGGGAGCCCTTGATCGTCGCAATAGCCTTCAGCATGCCATCGCGTACCACCGCCATATCGTGCTGGTTCGGCTCCTTGTCCGGTGCGGTGATTTCGGCTTCGAGGAGCCGCGCCCGGCGCGTCGCCCGCCAGCGGCGCCCGGCCCATACCAGGGCTGCGACAACGAACAGTGCAGCAATGGCAGTGAGAGCCCAGGACAAGGCAATCTCCAGCAGTTCAGCGCCCACAAGGAAAACTGTGGCCATGATGCATACGCCGAGCAGTGCCAGCTTGCGGGTATCGGTGATAAACAGCCAGAATCGACGAAGCATGGGATCGTTCTCCGAGGCGTTTAGGCGGTCGGATGATGGTGCCACCAAGCTTATGCCTCGCTGTTGACAGAGCTCAACGACGCTCGGCAGGCTTACGCAGTTCCGCGTGGCCGAAATCGCGCATCGCCCAGTTGCCGCCCCAGGTAAGGCCCGCATCGCCAGCCACGCGGCCAAAGAGTTCATAGCCACGCATGGCCCAGGGATCGTTTTCGCTGATGATGACGAGCCCTGCCCGGACGAAAGCGCAATCGGCGGCCAGTCCATGCTGGTGATAGCTCTGGAAGGCGCGCGCTGCCGTCACATGGCTGCCCATATCCGCCAGCTGGTTCTGCCGCTCAGGACTGCGGAAGCCCTCCAGCAGCACCATCTGGTAGCCATGCCGTTCGCGCATCACCTGGAACACCCGCAGCAAACGCTGTGCGAACTCCGCTTCAAGCAGCGCCCAGTCCCGGTTCGCATTCGCCAGCAGGGGACGCTGCTGCTGTACCTCGGCGGTGGTGAAAACCTCGGGTGGGAGCGCGGCAGGGGCGGCAAGCTGTTCTCCCCGCAGCGCTTCGGCAATCTGCTCGTTGACGGGACCGGCCTGCGGCACCGGGACCGGCAGCCGCATTTCTCCCGTGGCCAGCAGCACAGCGACTGGTGGTATGACGATTAATGCAACTGCTCCGAACATCCAGGGCCAGCGCCGCCGCAACAATGGCGGGCAGTGGAAGAAACCTGCCAGTGCAGTAATCAATGCAGTGCGCCCGTCCGGGAACAGGAGCGACCAGGCGGCCACGCAAACGGTTGAAAACAGCAAAACCATCATAAAGATCAGCATGGTGAGCTCCATCAAGGCGCGATGCAATAAGGCGCTGCACACTGGCGAGCGGCAGCATCACCGTAATCGTAGGCCGGGCTTTCCCGGCACGAATGCGATCAAATCAAAGCGGATGGAGGTTGATGTGGCGCGATCAAACCGGCAGGAGGAGAAGACAGGGATTCTGGCCAGCCTGGATCAAAGCACGCGATCGCGGAGCGTTCCGGTCCCGGCGCTGCGCGCCGCATGCATGGCATTCGCGGCGCTCGCGATAGTTGGCGCCGCACTTTGGATGGCGCCGCGCGGTACTCAGCGCGCGGTGCGGCCTCCAGCGAACGCCAGCCCTGCAACCATATACGAAAGCCCGGCGGAGCCGCAGCCCGAAACGGCAGCGGCGATTATCAACGAGCCAGCGCAGGCAGCACCGGCCAAGGCAAACACACCGGCCGCGCAGCAGCCATCCACACCAGCAATGCGCATTCCGCGCCAGATGAAGCGCGGTGCACCGCCGCACGGCGCGGCGCCGGAAGACAGGGACATCGCCTTGCTTGCGGCCCTGGTTGCGCATGGCAGTATCAGCGACAAGGATATCGTCGAACGATACAGCGGAGCGAGCACCGCCTCGCTGGTGCAGCGTTGCCGCCGCCTGGGTGGAACCGAGGGGGAGTTGTGTGAAGCGCGCATCTGCAGTGGCGCCGCCAGGAGCGAAGCGCCGTGCAGTGCGCGTTAAAACCTGATCAGCGGGCGCGCCAAACGGCGGTTGCGGTTTCTTTCAGGCGGCCGATGACGTCACGCGCCATGGTTTCGGATTGACGTTCCTGCTGTGCTTCGGCCAGCGCGGCGGCGAAACCATGTGCTTCGTCGGTGGCGATGGCGGCGGCTTTTTCTTCGACTGCGGCCAGTGCTTTCGCAACAGCACCCTGGCGGCGGGTTTCCAGCGCCAGCAGCTTGGTCTTGGCCTGCACCATGGCTTGCGTGGTGTCGGCGACTTTACGCTGCATCATGGCGTGGGCCTGGGCGATTTCCACCAGTTCTTTCTGGCCGGCCAGCTTGGAAGCTTCGGCTTCGGCTTTTTCGCGGGCGGCAGCGGCAATGGCCTTCTCGGATTCGAGACGGGCCTCAATCGCTTGCGCGGCGCGCACTTCGGCGGCGTTGGTCGCGCGCTGCTGCGCGAGCTTCTGGTCGATCAGCGCCAGCGATGCGCGTTCGGCTTCAATGAATTCGCGTTCCGCGGCCAGCAGTTCTTCGGCCGCAGCAGCTTTCTCCTGTTCGGCGCGGGCGCGTTCCTTGTGCACTTCGCTCAGTTCAATCGCCAGGCGGGCTTGCGCTGCGGAGGCTTGTGCGGCCAGCGCTTTCTGTTCGGCTTCCACTTCCACTTGGGCGGCGATGGCGTTCAGCGCGGCGGCTTCCGCTTGTGCGGCTTGCTGCAGTTTTTCGTCGGCCATCGATTTGCGCTGCATGGCTTCGGCCTGTTCAAATTCGGCGGCGGCGCGCTGCTGGGCGACGATGAGCGCGCGCTCTTCTTCGTCCAGGCGCAGCTTGAGGGCGGCGATTGCGGACTGCTCTGCTTCGGCGCGGGCGCGTTCGGCTTCCACCAGCTGGGCCGCTTGCGCAGCTTTTTCCTGGGCCAGGGCATTCGCGGCTTCCAGCGCGTCAACGTGGGCGGCCATGGCCTTGATCTCGGCTTGTTCAGCCTCGTTGGCGGCGGCTGCCAGTTCGGCGGCGGCGCGCGACAGTGCGGCGCGTTCTTCGGCCAGTTGCGCGGCACGCTGCTGTTCGAGGCTGTCGGCACGCGCGGCTTCGGCGGCGGCCTGCTCGGATTGCTGGCGCAGCTTGGCCTGTTCCAGCGCGGCGGTTTCAGCTTCCACCTTGGCGTGGGTTTCGAATTCGGCTTGCTGTTCCGCCTCCACACGGGCCAGCGCTACCGCGTGCAGCTGGCGGTCGGACTCGATGCGCGCTTCGGTGGCGGCGAGAATGCGGGCGTCGGCTTCGCGGCGTGCCTGTGCGGTGGTGGCAGCCATGGCTTCCAGGCGCTCGCGCTGGGCGGCGGCGTCGCGGATTTCCTTTTCGGTTTGCAGGCGCAGGTGCAGCGACATGGCGGCGCTGCGGTCGGATTCGGCCTTGGCCAGGGCGATCTGTTCGCGTTCCTGCTCCAGGTGCGCCAGCGCACGGGCCTCTTCCAGTGCGCGCACTTCGGCGGCGGCGCGGTTGAAGGCGGATTCCAGCGCCACGCGGTCTGCCAGTTCGCGCTGGCGGGCCACTTCGAGCGCTTCCGCTTCGGCCTGCGCCAGCTGCTGGGCGGTCTGGCGGGCGCCGTAGGCGTGGCGTTCGCGTTCACGCGCCAGCGTGGCCATGCGCGCGTCGGCGCTGGCCACACCCACCAGTTCCTCTTTCGCCGCCTGCACGGCGGCGGCACGTTCGGCTGCCTGCAGACGGGCCTGTTCGGTTTGCGCCACCAGTTCTTCAGCGGCGCGCGCTGCCTGCGCTGCCAGTTCGGCTTCGGTGGCCATCTGTTCGGCTGCGGCGCGGCGGTTTTCTTCTTCGGCTTTCGCACGCTGTTCGGCGGCGAGGCGGATCTGGGTATCGGCTTCCACGCGGGCACGCAACTCGGCGGTTTCCTGTTTCACCGCTTCCAGGCGGGCCACGCTGGCCTGGGCGGCGGCGCGCAGGCTTTCCAGGCGTTCGCGGTTGGCGGAAATAGCTTCTTCGGCGGCCTGCGCGTTCTGCAGCGCGACGGCGGCGGCGGCAGCATCCATGGCGGCGCGGTCTTCGGCCAGTGCGCGGGCACGGGCTTCGGCGTTGGCGCGGCTCTCGGCGGCGCAGGCGGCTTTCGCTTCCGCTTCAACGCGGGCGATGGCCTGCTTGATTGCCTTCATCTCGGCTTCGGCACGGTCAGGTTTGGCGATCTCGCCGCCTTCGGCTGCATGCAGCAGCTCCGGCGCATCGTCGGATACGAATTCGGCGTCGAGGTTTTTGGCCAGTTGTGCTTGCATGACAGTTCTCGCTTTGACAAGGTAATCGGGATTTCCGAGTTGCCATTATCAAGCGGGGTATTGCCATTTCAGGCGCGAAGAAAGGCGGGATTTTCCCGCCAATTCGCGGTTTTAGACGGGCCAGAGCGGCGCTTCGTCCATCAGCGCCACCTGCTCGCGCAGCTCCAGGATGCGGTCCTGCCAGTAGCGCTGGGTGTTGAACCAGGGGAAAGCCGCCGGGAAGGCGGGATCGTCCCAGCGGCGCGCCAGCCAGGCGGAATAGTGGATCAGGCGCAGGGTGCGCAAGGCTTCCACCAGATAGAGCTGGCGCGGCTCGAATTCGCAGAAATCCTCATAGCCGGCCAGGATGTCGGACAGCTGGCGCACCATGTCGCTGCGCTCGCCGGACAGCATCATCCACAGGTCCTGGATGGCGGGGCCCATGCGGGCGTCGTCGAAATCCACGAAATGGGGGCCGGCGTCGGTCCACAGCACATTGCCGCCATGGCAATCGCCATGCAGGCGGATCTGCGGCAGCTCCCCTGCCCGCTCGTAGCAGCGCAGCACGCCGTCCAGCGCCTGCTGGGCCACGCTGGCATAGGTTGCTCGCAGTTCGTCGGGAATGAAGCCGTTTGCCAGCAGATAGTCGCGCGGCTCGGCGCCGAAGGTCTGCGGGTCGAGGGCAGGACGTTCCAGGAAAGGTTTGGCGGCGCCCACGGCGTGGATGCGGCCGATGAAGCGGCCGGTCCATTCGAGCACGGCCGGGTCTTCCAGTTCGGGCGCGCGGCCGCCATGGCGCGGGAATACCGCGAAACGGAAGCCGTCGAAGCTGTGCAGGGTGCTGCCCTGGATGCGCGTGGCGGCGACTACGGGGATTTCCTGCGCCTGCAGCTCCTCCACGAAGGCGTGCTCTTCGAGGATGGCGGCGTCGCTCCAGCGTTCGGGGCGGTAGAACTTTACGACCAGGGGCTGGGCGTCCTCGATTCCCACCTGATAGACGCGGTTCTCGTAGCTGTTCAGGGCCAGCAGGCGGCCGTCGCCATAGAGGCCAATGCTGGCCAGGGCGTCGAGCACGCAATCGGGGCCAAGGCGGGAAAAGGGATGAATAGTCATAAAGCCATTGTAAACGGTGCATCGCGGGGTCCGGAAGCGTATACTGTCGCCTTCATTCAAAGAACAGAGCACATCATGCAACTCGACCAGCCCCTGACCGAAAAAGAATTCGACGAACTCGACCAGTTCCTGCTGGGCGACCGCAGCCCCGAAGACTCGATGACCATGGACCACCTGCATGGCTACCTGACCGCCATCGCCATCGGCCCGGAAACCATCATGCCCGCGGAATGGCTGCCGCGCGTCTGGGGGCCGGACGGCAAGCAGGCGCCGAAATGGAAAAACGGCAAGGAAGAGGAACGTATCCTGAACCTCATCATGCGTTTCATGAACGAGGTGCTGGTGACGTTCGAAGTGGCGCCGAAGGAATTCGAGCCGCTGTTCGTGGAGCACGAGCATGAAGGCCAGACGCTGATCGACGCGGAAGCCTGGTGCTGGGGCTTCTGGGAAGGCATGGAGCTGCGCGAGGGCTCGTGGGACGAGATCTGGGATTCCGAAATTGGCGAGCTGATGCGCCCGATCTACCTGCTGGGCGCCGACGAAATCGAAGAAAGCGAGCTGCCGGAAGTGGAAGACCCGGTCAAGGCGCACAAGCTGGCCCAGGAACTGGAAGCCAACCTGCCCGCCATCCACAAGTTCTGGGTGCCGCGCCGCAAGGCTGCAGTGGGCACCGTGAAACGCGAAGAGCCTAAGGTCGGCCGCAACGATGACTGCCCTTGCGGCAGCGGCAAGAAATACAAGAAGTGCCACGGCGCCGAGTCCGCTGAATAAAGCTCAGTTCGTGTCCACATTGGGGTCTGACCCCAAGGTGGACGGGACGGCCGCCGGCGGGCTCAGCAGTAGGGCTTTTGGTGGAGTAGCGGCGGGCTGGGGCGGCGGTAAAATGCCTTATGTTCAAGCTGCCGACTACCGCCACCGCGCCCTTCTGCCCTTCCGAAGTTGCCGGCACCGTCCTGGTGCCGGAATCCGATCCTTTCTTTAAGAAGCTGCTGCGCTTTGCCGGGCCGGGCCTGCTCGTGTCCGTGGGGTATATGGATCCGGGCAACTGGGCCACCGCCATCCAGGGCGGCTCGCAGTTCGGCTACAGCCTGCTGTTCGTGGTGGTGCTGTCCAGCCTGGCTGCGATTGCGCTGCAGTGCCTGAGCATGCGGCTGGGCATCGTTACCGGCAAGGACCTGGCCGTGCATTGCCGGGAGCAGTATCCGCCTGCCGTCAGCCGCGCGTTGTGGGTGTTCGCCGAACTTTCCATCATTGCCTGCGACCTTGCCGAGGTGCTCGGCTGCGCGCTGGCTTTCAACCTGCTGCTGGGCGTTTCGCTGCCGACCGGCGTGGCGCTGACGGCCCTCGATACCGTCATCGTGCTCGGCCTCAAGGGCAAGGGATTCCGCCAGCTGGAAGCAATTGTGCTGGGCCTGGTCATTACGATCGGCGTCTGCCTGTTCTCGGAACTGGTACTGATCAAGCCGGACTGGGCGGCCGTGATGGCGGGCGTGGTGCCCTCGATCCAGGCCGTGGCCAGCCGCGAACCGCTGTACCTGGCCATCGGCATCCTCGGCGCCACCGTCATGCCGCATAACCTTTACCTGCATTCGTCCGTGGTGCAGACCCGCGTGGTGCGGCGCGACCAGCGCACGCTGACGGAGGCCATTACCCTGTCCCGCATCGATACCGTGGTATCGCTGCTGATCGCGCTGTTCATCAACGGCTCCATCCTGGTGCTGGCCGCAGCCGCCTTCCATAAGCCGGGCGGCGGCGAGGTGATGGATATCGACCAGGCCTACTACCTGCTCGCGCCCATTGCCGGCACCACGCTGGCTGCCATCCTGTTCGGCCTGGCCCTGCTTGCATCCGGCCAGAGCTCCACCTTTACCGGCACCATCGCCGGCCAGGTGATCATGGAAGGCTTCCTCAAGCTGAAGATTCCCTGCTGGCAGCGCCGCCTGCTCACGCGCGCGCTGGCCCTCGGCCCGGCCATGGCCGGCGTGCTGACGCTGGGCGACCATGCCATCGGCCGCATGCTGGTGATGAGCCAGGTGGTGCTCAGCCTGCAGCTGCCGTTCGCCATGTACCCGCTGATCCGCCTCACTTCGCGCGGCGATCTCATGGGCACGTTTGCCAACCGCTGGTGGACAAATGTCCTCGTGTGGTTTTTGTTCGCCCTCATCTCCTCGGCCAATATATGGCTTGTGTCCCAGACAATATTTGTCAGCTGAAATCGCCCGACAGTTCAGTAACAGCCGGTTGACAAATTTGGCAGGTATTTCCATACGGAAACTGACAAAATTTGTCCGTCAGTTTGCGGCGCCCCTCGGTTTTTCGTGGTTCCCGAAGCAGGCACGGTTATTGCCACAAGGCAATGACGTAGCCCTCAGGCTGCATCATAGAAAAAGGGGAAATACATGAAAAATCAATACCATGCGTTCGCGCTGGCCTGTGCCTTGAGCGTTTCAAGCTCGGCGTGGGCAGTGACCGCATCCGTTGAAACCACCGCGAAGAACGGCACTGTCGTGCTCGGCAAGACTGTCTGGCTGTCCGGAAAAGTCGATGGAAAAGGCATTTACATGGACTTCAGCGTCAACGGCATCGCTGGCGGCAACGCTACTTTTGGTACCGTGAATTCGCAGAACGGCGAATATAAGGCGCCTGCCGTCATGCCGGCGAATCCGGTCATCACCATCACCGGCAAGACCAGCAAATGGGCCACGGTCGCGGCCAGCGCCAGCACCAATCTCACCTTGATTGCAGCCTCGGCACCGGCGCCAAATCCAACGCCAACGCCGACACCTCAGCCAACTCCCACGCCGACGCCGACGCCGAGCCCGACTCCCACTCCGACGCCGGCCCCAGGCGGCATCGGCCAGCAGCCGGCCGTCGACGCCGCCACCGTTGCGGCGGCGCGCTTCTTGCAGCAGGCCACCTTCGGCCCAACGCCTGCCGATATCGCTTCCGTCAAACAGACCGGTCAGGCAGCCTGGCTCACGCAGCAGTTCAACATGCCTGCCAGCGCCATGCCGGTCACGACCGACATGAACGCGCTGCGCAGCAACTGGTACAAGAACATGGCCGGCGGCCCGGACCAGCTGCGCCAGCGCGTCATCTTCGCCCTGTCGCAGATCTTCGTGGTCTCGGCCGACAAGAACCCGTATGCGAACGAGATGCAGCCCTGGCTCACCACGCTGCAGAACCACGCCTTCGGCAACTACTACAACCTGCTGCGTGAAATGACGCTCAATCCCTCGATGGGCAAATACCTCGACATGGGCAACAGCATCACTCCCGCGCCGAACGAAAACTATGCGCGGGAAGTGATGCAGCTGTTCACCATCGGCCCCGTGATGCTGAACCAGGACGGCAGCGTGCAGACCGACCGCAATGGCGATCCGGTGCCGAGCTATAACCAGCAGACCATCGGCGAAATGGCCCGTGCCCTGAGCGGCTGGACCTACAACGGCAGCGGCGCCGGCATCAACTGGGAGAGTTTCACAGGTCCCCTGCTGCCGCGCGACGCCTACCACGATAAGGGCGCGAAAACGCTGCTGCAAGGCGTGATGCTGCCTGCCGGCCAGACCGCCCAGCAGGACTTCGACGCGGTGATGCAGAACCTGTTCCATCACCCGAACCTGCCGCCCTTCATCGCCACCCGCCTGATCCGCGCGCTTGTCACCAGCAACCCCAGCCCCGCCTACATCGAACGCGTGGCGAACGTGTTTGCGAACGGCCCTGCGGGCCGCGGCGACATGAAGGCCACCATCACCGCCGTGCTCACCGATCCGGAAGCGCGCACCGACCAGCCGACGGATAGCTCCGGCAAGCTGAAAGACCCCATCCTGCAAAGCCTGTCGCTGGTGCGCGCCGCCGGCGGCGCCGTCATCAACCCGGCCAACCTGTTCTGGGAATACTCCCTGCTGGGCGAAGAGCTGCTGCGTTCCCCGAGCGTGTTCAGCTTCTTCTCGCCGCTCACGCCGCTGCCTGAAAACCCGGGCAAGTTCGGGCCGGAGTTCCAGCTGTACGCACCAAGCCTGGCGATTGCCCGCGCCAACTTCATGTACCGCTTCTTCAACGGTGAATTCAACGGCATGATCAAGGTGGACATCACGCCTTACGTGAACGTTGCGGGCGATCCCACCGCCCTGCTGAACCTCGTGGATGCGACGCTGCTGCAAGGCCGCATGAGCGCAACGGCACGCCAGGCCATCGGCGCCAGCCTGCTCGCCACCACCGACAACAAGCAGCGCGCCATCACCGCGCTGTACCTGACCGCCATCACCGCGGACTTCACCGTTCAGCAGTAAGAGAGGACACCATCATGACCAAACATCCAATGTCCCGCCGTTCCTTCCTCAGCGCCGGCACCGGCATGCTGGGCGCCCTGTCCGCACTGGGCCTGCTGGGCGCACCGCGCAATGCGCAGGCCGCCGTGTCCGACTACAAGGCGCTGGTCTGCGTCTATCTGTTCGGCGGCAATGACGGCAACAATATGATCGTGCCGCTGGATGCAGCGCACTACAGCCGCTATACCGCCCTGCGCGGCAGCAACGGCCTCGCACTGTCGCAGCAGGCCAATACCCTGCTGGCCACGCGCAGCGCCACGCTGAAGGCCGTCGCCAATCCGGTGGAGCAGCCATTCGCTTTCCACTACGGCATGCCGGAAATCGACGCCCTGTACGCGCAAGGCAAAGTGGCGGCCCTGCTGAACGTGGGGAGCCTGAACCAGCCCATGACCAAGGCGCAGTACCAGTCCGGCGTGGGCGTGCCTTCGCAGCTGTTTTCGCATCCGGACCAGAACCTGCAGAACCAGGCCGGAACGCCCGCCGTTGCGGGCACGGGCTGGGGCGGCCGCCTGGTGGACGCGCTCGGCGTGGAAGGCCACCTGAACGCCATCTCGGTCGGCGCGAATGGCCTGTTCGTTGAAGGTTCGGCGGTGCACGGCAACCTGGTGCCCGCCAACGGCCAGCTGGACCTGCAGGGGATGAACTTCTGGCCGCAGCAGCAGGCCGACACGCGCCGCGCGGCGCTGATGCAGATCCTGAACGCCAGCAATCCTAACGTGGTGAACACGGCCGCCAACAAGGCGCTGTTGAACGGCATGCAGCTGGCGCAGGACCTGAAGGCCGCCAACGCGGGCACGCCGCTCACCACGGCCTTCCCCGGCTATGGCCTGGCGCAGCAGCTGAAAACGGTGGCGCAGCTGATCCGCCTGCGCTCGCAGCAGGGGCCGGGACGCCAGGTGTTCTTCGTTTCGCAGGGCGGCTTCGATACGCACGGCGGGCAGTCATGGCAGCAGTTCGACATGCTGCGCCAGGTGTCGCAGTCCGTTGCAGCCTTCCAGAACGCGCTGAACGAGATCCGCGCGGAAGACCTGGTGACAACCTTCACCATGTCCGACTTCGGCCGAACCTTGCAGCCGAACAGCGGCGGCACCGACCACGCCTGGGGCAATCACCAGCTGATCATCGGCGGTGCGGTGCAAGGCGGCCTGTATGGCGCCTTCCCGGACTTCGCCGCGGGCAGCAAGGACGATGCCACCGGCCGCGGCGTATGGATTCCGCAGTTCTCCAACCAGCAGTACGGCGCCACGCTCGGCAAATGGTTCGGCGCCGAGATCGATGTGCTGGAGAGCCAGGTGTTCAAGAATGAATTGAGCCGCTTCCCCGTGAAGGACCTGGGCTTCATGGCCTGAACTGAATCGCTGGTGCTTACAGCTTGATGAAGTGCTCACGGTAGTACTTGAGTTCTTCGATGGACTCGATGATATCGGCCAGTGCGGTGTGTTTCTGCTGCTTCTTGAAACCGGCCACCATGGCCGGATTCCAGCGCTTGCCCAGTTCCTTCAGCGTGGACACGTCCACGTTCCGGTAATGGAAGAAGGCTTCCAGCTTCGGCATGTAGCGCACCATGAAGCGGCGGTCCTGGCCGATGGTGTTGCCGCACATCGGCGATTTCCCGTTCGGCACCCATTGCTTCATGAAGGCGATCAGCTCGGCCTCGGCCTGCTCTTCGGTGATGGTGGAGGCTTTCACGCGGTCGATCAGGCCGGAACGGCCGTGCGTGCCCTTGTTCCAGGCGTCCATCGCATCCAGCGTGGCGTCGGACTGGTGAATGGCCAGCACCGGGCCTTCCGCCAGCACGTTCAGGTGCATGTCCGTGACCACCATTGCAACTTCAATAATACGGTCGGTATCCGGCTCCAGGCCGGTCATTTCCATGTCCACCCACACCAGGTTCATCTCGTTCGGGCGCGGCGCAGGCGTGCCGGCGGGATTTTCGTTCGTCTGTGACATAATTCTCTCTTGGCAGAATCAATCCGCCATTTTCTCACAGGCCCAGCATGTATTCACACGCGTTTTCGATTTTGTTTGTATCCTTCCTGGTGCTCACCCTCGCGGTGCGCTTCTGGCTGGCCTCGCGCCATATCCGCCACGTACTCAGGCACCGCAGCGCCGTGCCGGCTGAATTCGCGGCCACCATTCCGCTGGCGGCCCACCAGAAGGCGGCAGACTACACCATTGCACGCACCAAGTTCGGCATGTTCAATATGCTGGTCAATGCCGCCGTGCTGATCGGCTTCACGCTGCTGGGCGGCCTGCAGTGGCTGTCGGTACAGGTATTCAACGCCACGGGCGGCGGCATGCTGTACCAGCTTGGCCTGGTGGTGGCCTTCGCCGCCGTCTCCGGCATCATCGATGTGCCGCTCGATTACTACCGCCAGTTCCGCCTCGAAGAGCGCTTCGGCTTCAACAAGATGAGCAAGGGCCTGTTCGTGGCCGATATGGCCAAGGGCGTCCTGCTGGCCGCCATGATCGGCTTGCCGCTGGTGTGGGTGGTGCTGTGGCTGATGGATAAGAGCGGCGACCTGTGGTGGCTGTACGCGTGGTTCGTGTGGAGCGGCTTCCAGCTGCTGATGATGGTGCTGTTCCCCACCGTGATCGCGCCCATGTTCAACAAGTTCACGCCGCTGGAAGACGCTTCGCTGAAGGCCCGCATCGAAGGCCTGATGCAGCGCGTGGGCTTCGCCTCGAAAGGCCTGTTCGTGATGGACGGCTCGAAGCGCAGCGCCCATGGCAACGCCTACTTCTCCGGCTTCGGCGCCAACAAGCGCATCGTGTTCTTCGATACCCTGCTGTCGCGCCTTGCGCCGCAGGAAATCGAAGCGGTGCTGGCGCATGAACTGGGCCACTTCAAGCTGAAACACATCATCAAGCGCATTGCCATGATGTTCGCGATTTCGCTGGGCTTCCTGGCGCTGCTGGGCTACCTGAAAACCCAGGTCTGGTTCTACACCGGCCTGGGCGTATCGCCCATCATCGTGCCGGGCCAGAGCAACGACGCGCTCGCGCTGATCCTGTTCATGCTGGTGCTGCCGGTGTTTACCTTCCTGTTCGGCCCATTGACCTCCCTCAGCTCGCGCAAGCACGAGTTCGAGGCCGATGCCTTCGCCGCCAAGCACACCAATGCCAACGACCTGGTGACGGCGCTGGTCAAGATGTACGAGGACAATGCGTCCACCCTGACGCCCGATCCATTGCACTCGGCCTTCTACGACTCGCATCCGCCGGCCAGCGTGCGCATCCGCCAGCTCAACCTGGCCAATGCTGTATGATCGCCAGCGCATCCGGCCTGCGCGCCCTGCACTGCACGGGCAAAGTGGCGCCGCTGGACGGCGCCGAAGCGGCAGCCCTGCTGGCATTGCTGGACGGCTGGCAGCTCGATGGCGCGCGCATCGTGCGCAGCTTCGGCTTCAGCAACTACTATGAGACCATGGCCTTCGTGAACGCGCTGGCCTATATCGCCCACGCCGAAGACCACCATCCGGAACTGGTCATCGGCTACAAAACCTGCGAGGTGCGCTACGACACGCACTCCGTGAAAGGACTCTCCCTGAACGACTTTATCTGCGCGGCGAAAATCGACGCGCTGCCGCGTCCATGAAACAGGCCGGCACCATCATCGCGGCGCACGGCCGCCACTACCTGGCCGATGCCGATGGCAAGCGCCTGCAATGCGTCACGCGCGGCAAGAAGACCAATGTGGCGGTGGGCGACATCGTCGACCTCACGCTGACCTCCGCCGACCAGGCGGTGATCGACCGCATCCAGGACCGCAAGACCCTGCTCTACCGCTCGGACCAGTACAAGTCCAAGCTGCTGGCGGCCAATGTCACGCAGCTGTTCATCGTGGTCGCCACCGAGCCTAGCTTCTCGGACGACCTGGTGTCGCGCGCCCTGGTCGCCGCCGAAGCGGCCGGCATCGAAGCACGCCTGATCCTGAACAAGGTGGACGTGACGGATGCGCTGGAGCGCGCCCGCGAGCGGCTCAAGGTCTATTCGGCCATGGGCTACCCGGTGCATGAGGTCTCGGCCAAATCGCAGCCGGAAGCCACGGTAGCCACGCTGGCGCCGCTGATGGAAGGCCAGTCCACCATCCTGATCGGCCAGTCCGGCATGGGCAAGTCTTCGCTGATCAACCTGCTGGTGCCGGATGCCGACATCGCCACCCGCGAAATTTCGGAAGCGCTGGACACCGGCAAGCACACCACCACCTTCACCCGCCTCTATCACCTTGGGGAGAGCGGGAGCGAGAACGCTAGCGTGATCGACTCGCCCGGCTTCCAGGAATTCGGCCTGTACCACCTGAGCGAAGGCATGCTGGAACGGGCCTTCCGCGATTTCGCGCCTTATCTGGGCGGTTGCAAATTCTATAATTGCCGCCACCTGAGCGAGCCGCAATGCGCTATTCTTGATGCCGTCGAGCAAGGCAAGATTGCACGCATGCGGCACACCCTGTACGGACAATTACTGCACGAATCGGCACAAACGCTGTACTGACCATCCATATTCAAGGGCCGGCACATGGAGATGTTTGTTACCGATGACGACGTTGCCCACTGGGAGCTGGCCCTGCTCCCGCTGCGCGGCGTGGCGCGCCTGCCGGTGCTGATTCCGCTGGCCTGGCACCTGCGCCAGCGCGACAGCGTACGCGCGGCCGCCCTGGCCGAAGAAGCGCTGGCCCTGCTGCCCTATGCCGGCCTGGAACCCGAAACCCGCAGCGCCACCACCGCCCGCCTGCAGCTGGCCCAGGCCGAAATCCTGTGGGTTTCCGGCGAACTGGATGCCGCCGAAGCCCTCGCCAACGAGGCGTTCGAGGTGCTGTGCGGCCTGCAGGACCATACCGGCTGCGCCGACGCGCACTGGCTGCGCGGCTGGATCGCCGTGGACCGCGGCCGCCATGAGGAGCGCGACCAGGAGCTGGCGCTGTGCGCCGAAGCGGCACGCCGCGGCGGCGACGAAGTGCGCGCCCTGACCGCGGAAGCCGTGATGGCCCGCTGGGCCGTGCTGCGCGAGCTGCACAGCGCCCGCGAACGCTGGAGCGGCCACTTCGACGCCATCGATCCGCCGCCCGGCCTCGCCGCCTGGATCAACGACTTCCATGCCATGGCCGCCAGCCAGTCCAGCGATTTCGGCACCTCGGCCAGCCTGTATATCCAGTCGCACGAATGCGCGCTGCAGACCGGCCAGCTGCGCTGCGCCATCATCGCCGCAACCAACACGGGCGAAAAATTCAGCCACCTGAACGACCACCACGCCGCGCTGGAATGGATGCAGAGCGGCCTCGAACTGGCGCGCCGCACGGGCTGGCCGCGCAATATCGGCGCCTGCCTGGTGCACACGGCGGACACCATGCGCCGCCTGGGCCGCCTGGATGCGGCCGATGAACTGCTGCGCGAAGGCCTGGCCATCCTTGGCCGCTTCGAGCATGCGCGGGTGTACGGCATTGCGCTGCAATACACGGGCGACCTGTGCCTGGAACGCCAGGATTATGCCGGTGCGCTGGAGGCCTTCCAGCTGCTGGCAGGGCGCGCCGAGGCGCTGCGCCAGGCCGACTTCCAGATGGTGGCACGGCGCGGCCAGGCGCACGCGCTGTGCTTCCTGGACCGCCCTACCGAAGCGCTGGCCATGGCGCACCAGGCGGTGGAACTCTCGCTCAGCCACCGCAACGTCTATAACCACATCGCCGCCCTGCGCGTGCTGGCCCTGATCCACCGCATGCATCCGCTGCGCGCGCCGGACGGCATGACGGAACTGAACGCCAGCCTGCACTATCTGCACCGCGCGCTGGACCTGGTGAGCACCATCGACGGCTACACGGTGCCGGGCGACCTGTATGAGACGCTGGCGGCGGAATATGCACGGCTGGGCGACTACAAGCAGGCCTACGAGATGGCGCAGGCGGCCAGCAAGGCGCTCGAAAAGACCCATAGCCTGGAAGCCACCAGCCGCGCCATTGCGATGCAGGTGCACCAGAAAACCGAGCAGGCCCGCGCCGAAGGCGCCCACCACCGCGAACTCGCCATGGCCGAAGCGCGCCGCGCCGAAGTGCTCGCGCAATCGAGTGCGATGCTGGAGCGCCTGTCGGCCATCGGCCAGGAAATCACCACCCACCTCGATGCGGGCGCGGTCTACGAGGTGCTGAACCGCCATGTGCACGAGCTGCTGTCGGCAAACACCTTCTCGATCTACCTGATCGACGGCGCGCGCCTGAGCCGCGCCTACGGCGTGGAAGGCGGCCTGCCGCTGCCGAAGAACACGGTGCCGCTGGACCATCCCCAGGCCTGGAGCGCGCGCTGCGTGCGCGAGCGGCGCGAAGTCTATGTGGACAACGCCTCCTTCGAACGTTCGGTGATGGTCACGCCCGGCACCAGCCCGAGCGTGAGCGCCCTCTTCGTGCCGCTGCTGCTGGGCGAGCGCGTGCTGGGCGTGATGACGGTGCAGGCCATGCACGCAGGCGCTTATGGCGAGCGTGAACGCCTGATCTTCCGCACCCTGTGCGCCTACGGCGCCATCGCCCTCGACAACGCCAACGCCTACCGCCAGCTGCAGGAAGCGCAGTCGCAGCTGGTGTCGCAGGAAAAGCTGGCCGCGCTGGGTGCGCTGATGGCGGGCGTGGCGCATGAACTGAACACGCCGATCGGCAACAGCCTGCTGATCGCCAGCACGCTGGAACAGAAAACCAATGAGCTGGAACAGCAGCTCAACGGCCCCGGCCTGCGCCGTTCCGAGCTGGCGGGCTTTATTGCCGATGCGCGCAAGGCCAGCGAACTGGTGATGCGCGGCCTGCACAGCGCGGCCGACCTGGTGAGCAGCTTCAAGCAGGTGGCCGTGGACCGTACCACGGAGCAGCGCCGCCTGTTCAACCTGCAGCAGGTGACGCATGAAATCGTGGCCACCATGATGAACCGCATCCGCGCCGCCGGCCACCGCATCGAATACGAGGTGCCGGATGCCGTAGGCATGGACAGCTACCCCGGCCCCTTCGGCCAGGTGGTGACGAACCTGATCAACAACGCCCTGCTGCATGCCTTCGACCAGCGCGAAGGCGGCAATATGCGCCTGACCGCCCAGCTGCTGGTGGAAGGCCGGGTGCTGGTTGCCTTCAGCGACGACGGCGGCGGCATCGCGCCGGAAAACCTGGGCCGCATCTTCGACCCCTTCTTCACCACCAAGCTGGGCCAGGGCGGCAGCGGGCTTGGCCTGTCGATCAGCTACAACATCGTCACCACGCTGCTGGGCGGCCAGATCAGCGTAGTCAGCAGCAAGGGCGGCACCACCTTCACCCTCGACCTGCCGCTGGTGGCGCCGCACCAGGATCCGGCCCGGCCCGCGACAATCTACTAGCCCAGTCGCCAGGCGGTTTGCGCCATGTATAATGGTTTGCTAAGCCAGAAAGTTGTCTATATGTCTTCCACTTCCAAACCGATCAAGCACTACCTGCAGTTTTCCGATTTCACGCTGGATGAATACGAATACGTGATCGAGCGCGCCAAGGTTATCAAGCGCAAGTTCAAGAACTATGAGATCTACCATCCGCTGATCGACCGCACCCTGGTAATGGTGTTCGAGAAGAACTCCACCCGCACCCGCCTGTCCTTCGAGGCCGGCATGCACCAGCTGGGCGGCGCCGCCATCTACCTGAACACCCGCGATTCCCAGCTGGGACGCGGCGAGCCGGTGGAAGACGCCGGCCAGGTGATGTCCCGCATGTGCGACATCATCATGGTGCGCACCTTCGGCCAGGACATCATCGAGCGTTTCGCCGCCCATTCGCGCGTGCCGGTGATTAACGGCCTGACCAACGAACACCATCCCTGCCAGGTGTTCGCCGACATCTTCACCTACTACGAGCACCGCGGCTCCATCCGCGGCAAGACCGTGGCCTGGGTGGGCGACGCCAACAACATGCTGTATTCCTGGCTGCAGGCGGCCGAAGTGTTCGGCTTCCATGTCAACGTGTCCACGCCCAAGGGCTACGACATGGACATGTCGCTGGTCAGCACCAACCGCTTCACCCTGTTCGACAACCCGTCGGACGCATGCGAGGGCGCGCACCTCGTCAACACCGACGTCTGGACCAGCATGGGCTACGAGCAGGAAAACGCCGCCCGCCTGAAAGCCTTCGATGGCTGGATCGTGGACAGCGCCAAGATGGCCCGCGCCCATCCGGACGCCCTGTTCATGCACTGCCTGCCCGCGCACCGCGGCGAAGAAGTGTCGGCCGAAGTGATCGACGGCCCGCAATCGGTGGTGTGGGATGAAGCCGAGAACCGCCTGCATATCCAGAAGGCGCTGATCGAGTACCTGCTGCTGGGCCGCATCGACACCAAATAACAAATCAACCTGAAACGAGAATCACCATGAGCGATATCAAAAAAGTCGTCCTCGCCTACTCGGGCGGCCTGGACACCTCCGTCATCCTGAAATGGCTGCAGGATAACTACAACTGCGAAATCGTCACCTTCACCGCCGACCTGGGCCAGGGCGAAGAACTGGAACCGGCGCGCGCCAAGGCGCTGAAATTCGGCATCAAGCCCGAGAACATCTTCATCGACGACGTGCGCGAAGAGTTCGTGCGCGACTTCGTGTTCCCCATGTTCCGCGCCAACACCGTGTACGAAGGCGAATACCTGCTGGGCACCTCGATCGCGCGTCCGCTGATCGCCAAGCGCCTGATCGAGATCGCCAACCAGACCGGCGCCGACGCCATCTCGCACGGCGCCACCGGCAAGGGCAACGACCAGGTGCGTTTCGAGCTGGGCGCCTATGCGCTGAAGCCGGGCGTGAAAGTGATCGCCCCATGGCGTGAATGGGACCTGCTGTCGCGCGAAAAACTGCTGAAGTACGCGGAAGACGCAGGCATCGCCATCGACATGAAGCACAAGAACGGCGGCGCGCCGTATTCGATGGACGCCAATCTGCTGCACATCTCCTTCGAAGGCCGCCACCTGGAAAACCCGAGCGCGGAAGCCGAGGAATCGATGTGGCGCTGGACCGTGAGCCCGGAAGCGGCGCCGGACCAGGCGGAATACCTGGACCTGGAATACGAAAAAGGCGACATCGTGGCCCTGAACGGCAAGCGCATGTCCGCCGCCGAAGTGCTGACGGAGCTGAACCGCCTGGGCGGCAAGCACGGCATCGGCCGCCTGGACCTGGTGGAGAACCGCTATGTGGGCATGAAGTCGCGCGGCTGCTATGAAACGCCGGGCGGCACCATCATGCTGAAGGGCCACCGCGCCATCGAATCCATCACCCTGGACCGCGAAGTGGCCCACCTGAAGGACGACCTGATGCCGCGCTACGCCTCGCTGATTTACAACGGCTACTGGTGGAGCCCTGAGCGCGTGGCGCTGCAGACCCTGATCGACCACACCCAGCAGAACGTAAACGGCTGGGTGCGCGTGAAGCTCTACAAAGGCAATGTGATCGTCGTCTCGCGCGATTCGAAGACCGATTCCCTGTTCGACCAGACCATCGCCACCTTCGACGAAGACGGCGGCGCCTACAACCAGGCCGACGCGGGCGGCTTCATCAAGCTGAATGCCCTGCGCATGCGCATCGCGGCGAATGCCCGCCTGAAGCGCGGCCAGTAAGCTCGCAAGATGCAAGCAAAGCCGCCCTCGGGCGGCTTTTTCTTTTTGCCACACCCGCACGCGAGCCCCTCGCCTCCGGACCGGCAAAATGTTACATTCCCAACATACGAACTCGTCCGCAGCGGAGACCCGATGATCCAGAACCTGAGCATCAAGAACAAACTGTATGCCGGCTTCGGCGCCATCCTCGCCATCATTCTTGTTTTGCTGCTCGTCGCCTACAATAATTTCAGCAGCCTGTCGGCAGCGAATGGCTGGGACAAGCACACCATGCAGGTGCTGCTGGCCATCGACAAGGTCAACAACAGCCTGCTCAGCGTACAGACCGAAGCGCGCGGCTACTACCTGACCGGCAGCGAAACGCGGCTGAAGAGCATTCAGGAAGAAATGGCAGGTCTCCAGCCTGCAATCGCGGAGCTGAAAAAGCTCACGGCCGACAATCCAGTTCAGGTGGAGCGCCTGCGCCGCCTCGACGTCCTCGTCGCGTCCTGGGTGAAGGACGTCATCGAGTCCCAGGTCACGCAGCGCCAGCAGCTGGGCAACGCCCCCGGCGCTGCCGATACCATCGGGCGCGGTCCGCAGCTGTCGCAGGGCAGCCCCGCCATGGCCGCCATCAAGCGCGTGCTGGAGGAGGCAACGGCACAGGAAGAAGCGCTGCTGAACGAGCGCGCGCAAACCGCCGCCAGCCTGCAGCAGAACATGCGCATGGTGCTGACGCTGGGCGGCATCGCCTGCGTGGTGCTGTCGCTCTTCATCGTGGTGGCGCTGACGCGCGCCATCAGCACGCCGCTGAACAACCTGACCAGCGCCGTCGGCCGCCTGGCCGCCGGCGAACAGGGCGCACGCGCCACCGTGGTTTCCGGGGACGAACTGGGCCAGGTGACGGAAGAGTTCAACCGCATGGCGCAGACCATCCAGGACAACCAGCAGCGCGAGCAGGCCGCCACCAATGACCTGCGCGCGAAAGTCGACGAACTGCTGGGCGTGGTGTCGCGCGCCGCATCCGGCGACCTGACGGGCAAAGTCACGATCACCGGCAGCGATGCCATCGGCCAGCTGGGCAACGGCCTGGCACGCATGTTCGACAACCTGCGCGTGCTGCTGACCAATGTGCAGAAGGCCGGCATCCAGGTCACAACGTCGGCCACGGAAATCGCCGCCTCGGCCAAGCAACAGGAAGCCACCGGCGTGGAACAGGCGCAGACCAGCGTGGAAGTGCTGAGCACCACCAAGGAAATCTCGGCCAATACCTCGCAGCTGCTGAAGACCATGGAGGAAGCCACCTCGGTGGCCGACTACACCACCAGCGCCACCGCCGATGCCCAGAACAACCTGCGCCGCATGGACCAGACCATGCAGAATATGGTGAGCGCCACCGATTCCATCAACGCCAAGCTGGCCGCGCTGTCCGAGAAGGCCAGCAATATCAACAGCGTGCTGACCACCATCACCAAGGTGGCCGACCAGACCAATATCCTGTCGCTGAACGCAGCCATCGAGGCCGAGAAAGCCGGCGAGGCCGGACGCGGCTTCTCCGTGGTGGCGACCGAAATCCGCCGCCTGGCCGACCAGACTTCCGTCTCCACCTGGGATATCGAGCAGATGCTGAAGGAAATGCAGTCCGCCGTTTCGGCCAGCGTGATGGGCATGGACAAGTTCTCCGAAGAGATCCGCCGCAGCGTGGGCGAAGTGCGCCAGGTGACTGACCAGCTGTCGGGCGTCATGGACCAGGTGCAGAAGCTGGCGCCGCAGTTCGACATGGTCCTGCAGGGCATGCAGTCGCAGGCCGTGGGCGCGCAGCAGATCACGGAAACCATGATGCAGCTGAACGATGCCACCCAGCAGACGGTGGAGTCGCTGAAAGCCACTTCCGAGGCCGTGCACCAGCTGCAGTATGCGGCGAGCGACCTGCAATCGAGCGTCGCCACCTTCGCAGTAAACGTATAAAGACATCATGAAGCTGCTGGTTTTCCATATCGGTGACGACCGCTACGGCCTGCGCCTGGCTGCGGTGCGGCGCGTGCTGCCGCTGATGGAACTCAAGCGCATCCCGCTGGCGCCGCCCGCCGTGGCGGGCCTGATGAACTTGCATGGCGACTCCGTGCCCGTGATCGACCTGCCCTGCATCAGCGGCCTGCCGCCGGCGCGCGCCCACTTCGATACGCGCATCGTGCTGGTGGACTACGCGGCGCCCGATGGCGCCGTGCATGCGCTTGGGCTGCTGGCGGAACGCGTGACCGGCATGCAGGACATCGACCCGGCGGCCCTCAGCGCGCCCGGCGTGCGCGCCGCTCCCTTCCTCGGCGACGTGGCAGGCGATGCGCATGGCATGGTGCAGCTGGTGGAACTGGACCAGCTGCTGCCCGAGTCCTTGCGCGCCCTGCTGTTCCAGCCGGAGCATGCCCCATCATGACGGCGCAATCGCTGCTGCGCAAAAGCACGGGACTGAACCTGTCGCGCGCCACTGCGGAGCGCGCGGTGCAGCAGCGCATGGCGGCCACCGGCGTTTCGGACCGCGCCGCCTATCTCAGGGATATCACGCCGGAGGAAATGACGGCGCTCACCGAACTGGTGGTGGTGCCCGAATCCTGGCTGTTCCGCGATCCGCAGGCCTTCGTGCTGGCCACGGAATTTGCGCAGGAGCGGCTGGCGTCCGGCGCGCGCCTGGTGCGGGCACTGTGCATTCCCTGCGCCAGCGGCGAAGAGCCATATTCGCTGGCCATGGCCTTCTGCGACGCCGGCATTCCCCTGCCCGCCTTCGCCATCGATGCTGTGGACCTGAGCCCGGCCTGCATCGAACGCGCCGAAACGGGCATCTACGGCCGCAATGCCTTCCGCAGCCAGGACCTGGAATTCCGCGACCGCTATTTCGAAGCGCTGGGAGAGGACTGCTACCGCGTCAACGACATCGTGCGGCGCCGGGTGCGTTTCAGACAAGGCAACCTGCTCAGCGGCGATATCGCGCCGGCACGGCATTACGACATCATTTTCTGCCGCAACCTGCTGATCTATTTCGACAAGCCCACGACGGCGCAAGCCATCGGGCGCCTCTCCTTCATGCTGGCCGATGACGGCATACTGCTGGCCGGCTACGCCGAAGTCCCTTCGATCACACAGCAGGGTTTTGCAGCGCTGCCCTACCGGCAGGCTTTTGCCCTGCGCAAGGAACTGTCGCCGCAGCCGCCCGCCGTAGCGCCCGCCGTGCCACAGCCCGCGCGCCGGCCTGCTGCGCGCCGGCCCGCTACCGCCGCCGCAAGCGTCAGGGCCGCCGCCAGTCCCGCAGTGCCGGCCGCCAGTCCGCGTGTGCGCCCGCCGGTGGCGGTCCAGCCGCCGCCCGCGGCCCCAGCCACGGACGGCCTGCTGGCCAGCGCCCGCACGCTGGCCGACCAGGGCCGGATGAAGGACGCCGATGCCGCCTGCCGCGCCGTCATCGCCCAGGCGCCGGACACCGCCGAGGCTTACTTTATCCTCGGCCTGCTGAACGAAGCTGCCAGCGAGCCGGAACAGGCGCAGGCACAGCTCAAACGCTGCCTCTACCTGCAGCCAGACCATTACGAAGCGCTGTGCCATCTTGCCCTGCTCGCCGAGCGGCAAGGCGACCACGGCATGGCTGCTACGCTGAAAGCGCGCGCTGCGCGCGTCTACCAGCGCCAGACCCGGCACCTGCCCATTAACTGAAAGCCCGGCCGCCCATGTCCACCATTCCCCTTCACGTCGACGAGCAGGCAGGCTGCTGGAGCCGGATCGGCATCGCGGGCGACAAGAGCTGCCCGCTGCTGCAGGAGCATGTCCACTGCCGCAATTGCGATGTGTATGCCGCCTCGGCGCAGCGCAACCTGGACCGCCCGGTCAGCGCGGACTACCAGCGCCAGTGGGCCGAACATTTCCGCGCACCGCAGGAGCGCGATGTCCGGCAGGATTCGTCGGCCGTCGTGTTCCGTATCGGCCGCGAATGGCTCGCATTGCCGACAGCGGTTTTTGTCGAGATTGCGCCAACTGCGCAGCCGCACCGCCTGCCGCACCGCAATGCGCGCGGCCTGCGCGGCATCGTCAATGTCGGCGGCAAGCTGTATCCCTGCATTTCGCTGGCCGAGCTGTTCGGCATCGACGAGCAGGAAGGCGTGGCGCGCAGCAAACGCCACACCTTTGCACGCTTGCTGCTGGTGGAGTGGGAAGGCCAGTCCTACGCCTTGCCTGTTGCAGACTTATGGGGCATCGTGCGCTACGCCGGCAACGAAGTCAAAACACCCGCCGCCACGATCAACAAAGGCCTGCAGCGCTACCTGACAGGGGTGCTACACCATGAGGATATGCAAGTGGGCTGCCTGGATGCGGGCCTGATCGGCCATCAGCTTGCGAGGACGCTGCGATGAGCCAGGACAAGAACGATGACCTGAGCCAGTTCTCCATGCAGGACCTGTTCCGCATGGAGGCTGAATCGCAGGTCCAGATCCTGACCGACGGCCTGCTCGCACTGGAGCGCAGCAGCGATGCTGCGGCAATTGAACCGATGATGCGGGCGGCGCATTCCATCAAGGGCGCGGCCGCGATTGTCGGCCTGGACCTGATCGTGCAGCTTGCGCATGGCACGGAAGATGCGTTCATCTCGGCCCAGCAAGGCAAGCTCAAACTGACGCCGAACCGGGTGGACGTGCTGCTGGCGGGGGTTGACCTGATCCTCCAATGTTCACGCCTGCAGGAAGATGGCGTCGCGCCATGGCTGGCGGAAAACGGCGCGCAGATCAGGAAGGCAATGGACGCCATTCTCGGCATCGCCTTCCTGCCGGAACCGGTGGAGCTGCCGCCCGCCGCTAGCTGGGTCCCCGCCCCGGAGCCGGCCGCGGCGCCGGCGCCAGCCACGCCGCTTGCAGCGGCAGCCGAAAGCGCGGCGCAAACGGCGCTCGCCACCCGCCGCGCCGCCAGCGATACGGCCGCCGCCAACCAGTCCAGCGGCCAGGGCCCGGCACGTGCACTGCCGGCCATGAAGACCGCGCAGAACTACGACCGCCTGCTGTCGCTGGCCAGCGAGGCGCGCATTGCCGCGCACCAGCTGCATCCTTTGATCCAGGGCCTGCAGCGCCATAAACGCAACCAGGCCAGCCTGTTCTCGGCGCTGGAGGACCTGCACGACGCCATCTCGCGCGTCGACGACCCGGTGCTGAAGGAGAAATCGCTGCTGGCCCTGCAGCGCAGCCAGCCCCTGAAGCAGTTCATGCTGGGCCACATCGGCGATGTGGAAACCTTTGAGCGGCGCCAGCTCACGGCCTCGCAGAACCTGGTGGACGAAGTGCTCACGCTGCGCATGCGTCCCTTCCGCGACGGCGTGCAGCACTTCCCGCGCATGGTGCGCGATCTCGCGCGCTCGCTGGGCAAGGACGTGAAGCTGGACATTATCGGCGAAGAGACGCTGGTGGACCGCGACATCCTGTCCCGCATCGAAAGCCCGCTGAACCATATCCTGCGCAACGCCATCGACCATGGCATGGAAAGCGCCGCCACACGCGGGCTGGCCGGCAAGCCCGCCACCGGCACCATCACAATGGAAGCGCGCCACCGTGCGGGCATGCTCAGCATTGAAATCAGCGACGACGGGCGCGGCGTCGATCTCGAAAAAATCCGGCGCACCGTCGCCGAACGCAAGATGGCCAGCGAGGCCATGGCAGCGGCCATGTCCGAAGCCGAGCTGCTGGAGTTCCTGTTCCTGCCTGCCTTCAGCCTGAAGGACGGCATCACCGAAATCTCCGGGCGCGGCGTGGGCCTCGACATCGTGCACGACACCATCCGCCAGCAGAACGGCACGGTGCGCCTCGAATCCGAATTCGGCAAGGGCTTCCGCACCTCCATCACCCTGCCGCTCACGCAGTCCATCGTGCGCGTGCTGGTGGCCGATATCGGCGGCGAAGCCTATGCCCTGCCTATCGTGAAGGTGGAAAGGGTGGTGACGGTGCCGCAGTCGTCCATCCACACGCTGGAGAACAAGCAGTTCTTCGAGATGGGCGGCGAGCATATCGGGCTGGTATCGGCAGCCCAGGCGCTGGAACTGGGCGAAATGCAGCAACAGGAAGAACTGCCTGCCATCGTGATCGGCAGCGGCAGCCGGCGCTACGCTCTGGTGGTGGACCGGATCCGCGGCGAGGAAAGCCTGGCGGTGCAGGCCATCGACCCGGTGTTCGGCAAGATGCGCGACATATCGTCGGCCGCCCTGCTCGATAACGGCGAACCGGTGCTGATCCTGGACGTGCCGGACCTGCTGCTGTCGATCGAAAAGCTGCTGCACGAAGGCAGCCTGGCGCAAATGGCGCGCGCCGGCCTGGCCGGACGGCGTAAGATGAAGCGTATCCTGGTGGTGGACGACTCGCTGACCGTGCGCGAGATGGAACGCAAGCTGCTGCTAAGCCGCGGCTTCGAGGTCGACATCGCCATCGACGGCATCGACGGCTGGAACGTGGTGCGCAGCGGCGACTACGACCTGGTCATCACCGACGTGGACATGCCGCGCATGGACGGCATCGAACTGGTATCCCTCATCAAGAAAGACCTGAATTTGCACAAGCTGCCCGTCATGATCGTCTCCTACAAGGACCGCCCGGAAGACCGGGCGCGCGGGCTGGCCGCAGGCGCCGACTACTACCTGACCAAGGGCAGCTTCCACGACGAGACCCTGCTCGATGCCGTGGCGGACCTGATCGGGGATGCCGCGCGATGAAAATCGGGATTGCCAACGACGTGCCGATGGCAGCCGAAGCGCTGCGCCGCGTGGTGGCGAGCACGCAGGAACACCAGGTGCTGTGGATCGCCCGCACCGGCCAGGAAGCGGTCGACAAGTGCAATGAGCAGCGCCCGGACCTGGTGCTGATGGACCTGAACATGCCGGAGCTGGACGGCGTGGAAGCCACCCGCCGCATCATGGATGAAGCGCCCTGCGCCATCCTGATCGTCACCGGCCGCCCGCAGGACAGCGTGAACCAGGTGTTCCGCGCCCTCGGCGCCGGCGCGCTGGACGTGACCGCCACCCCGATGCTGCAGGGTAAAGCCGACGGCGCCACCGAACTGCTGCACAAGATCCGCACCATGGACAAGCTGATCCGCCACAGCGGCGGCACCCAGTCCCTGCAGCCCAGGGCAAAAGTCCCGCCGCCGCAGCCGCCGGCGCCAAAACTGGACAAGCTGATTGCCATCGGCGCCTCCACCGGGGGGCCGGTGGCCGTGGCAAAGATCCTGGCCGGCTGGCAGCCGCCGCCCGGCTGCGCCGTCGTCGTGGTACAACACATTGACGCCAATTTTGCCGGCCATTTCGCACGCTGGCTGGGCGAGCAGATCCCCCTGCCCGTGCGCGCCATAGAGCACGGCGACATGCTGGAAGCCGGCGTGGTGCTGGTGGCCAAGAGCAACGACCACTTGGTACTAGATGAAAAGTTACAGTTGAGTTACGATCCAAATCCAAAGGACTATGCATACCGGCCCTCGGTCGATGTGTTCTTCCAGTGCGTGGCCAGAGTCTGGGACGGCGATGCCGTCGGCGTGCTGCTGACCGGCATGGGCCGCGACGGCGCCGAAGGCCTGCTGGCCATGCGGCGCGCGGGCAAGCACACGATCGCACAGGACCAGGCCAGCAGTGCCGTCTACGGCATGCCGCGCGCAGCGGCGGAGCTGGATGCAGCGCAGTTCATCCTGCCGCTGGAGAAAATAGGGCCCTACTTGCGCAATATCACTGGAGGGAGAAGCTGACCGCCAGCGCTTGAACGTACTTGAAACGAGAACATGATGTCCGAAGTGCACCCGGCTGCTGGCGCGGCTCCCGAAATCCATATCACCCCTTTCAAGGTCCGCGTGCTGCTGGTGGACGACCAGCTGATCATCATCGAGGCCGTGCGCCGCATGCTGGCCGACCAGTCCGACATTGAGTTCCACTACGTCAGCGATCCGCACCAGGCGCTGCGCAGCGCCGGGGAGCTGCGGCCCACCGTCATCCTGCAGGACCTGCTGATGCCCGAAGTCGACGGCTTCGACCTGATTCGCCAGTACCGCGCGAACGCGGTGCTGGAACATGTGCCCGTCATCGTGCTGTCGGCGAAGGATGAGCCCAAAACCAAGGCCCAGGGCTTCGCGGTGGGCGCCAACGACTATATGGTGAAGCTGCCGGACAAGCTCGAACTGCTGGCCCGCGTGCGCTATCACTCCGGCGCCCATATCAGCCGCCTGCAGCGCGACGAAGCCTTCCGCTTCCTGCGCGAGAGCCAGAAGAACCTGGCCGCGGCCAATATCGAGCTGCGGAAGCTGGCCGCGCTGGACAGCCTGACCGGCATTGCCAACCGCCGCCGCTTCGACGAGGTGATGCAGATTGAATGGCAGCGAGGCCAGCGCGACAAGCAGCCGCTGTCCCTGCTGATGTGCGATATCGACTGCTTCAAGATCTACAACGACAGCTATGGCCACCTGGCGGGCGACCTGTGCCTCAAGAAGACGGCCGCCGTACTGACCGAGCACCTGAAGCGCCCGGCCGACCTGGCGGCGCGCTATGGCGGCGAGGAATTCGCGATCGTGCTGCCGGATACGGATGCTGCCGGCGCGATGATCGTGGCCCAGGCCTGCATCCGCCACCTGGCCAGCCTCAATATCGAGAATGCGGAAGCCAAACCGCACGGCAAGGTCACCATGTCCATCGGGGTAGCCACGCTGGTGCCCTCCCCTGCGGGCAGCGTGGAAGCGCTGCTGACCGCCGCCGACAGCGCGCTGTACGCCGCCAAGAACGGCGGCCGTAACCAGGCCTGCGTGGCAACCGTCTGACCCCCGGCCCGGCGCCGCAGGCGGGCCGCAGCCCTGCTACCGCGGCCGCTAGACGAAGACCGGCTCCGGCTCCAGCGCCACGCCGAAGCGTTCCGCCACATCGGCCTGGATCGCCGCCGCCAGGCGCTGCACATCCGCTCCGGTGGCGCCGCCATTGTTCACCAGGACCAGCGCCTGTTTCGGGTAAACGCCCGCCGCGCCCATGCTGCGGCCCTTCCACCCGCATTGGTCGATCAGCCAGCCCGCCGCCAGCTTTTCGCTGCCGTCCGGCTGAGCGTGATGCACGAGTGCCGGGAACTGCTGCAGCAGCTGCGCGCACTGGGCGGCACTGACTACCGGGTTCTTGAAGAAGCTGCCCGCATTGCCGATGTCGGCCGGATCCGGCAGCTTGCGGCGGCGGATGGCAATCACCGTATCGGCCACCTGGCGCGGCGTCGGGGCGGCCAGGCCCTGTTCGGCCACGGCCGCCGCCAGCTCGGCATAGCGCAGGTTGGGCTGCCACCGGCGCGGCAGGGCAAATGTCACATCCAGCACAATCAGGGCACGCCCTGCTTCCTGCTTGAAGATGCTGTCGCGATAGGCAAAGCGGCAGTCGGCCCGCTTCATCTTCACGATGTCGCCGCTGGCCGGGTCGAAGGCGCTCAATTCATGGAACATGTCCTTGGTTTCCAGCCCATAGGCCCCGATATTCTGGATGGGCGCCGCGCCCGCCGTGCCGGGAATCAGGGACAGGTTTTCCAGCCCGCCGCAGCCCTGCTCCAGCGTCCACTGCACGAAGGCATGCCAGTTTTCGCCGGCCGCCGCGCGCACATGCACGTGGTCCGCGTCGCCCGGCAGGATGTCCCGCCCTTCCAGCGCGATATGCAGCACCAGGCCGGGGAAATCGCCGGTCAGCAGCAGGTTGCTGCCGCCGCCGAGCACCAGCCGGGGCAGCGCGGCCAGGGCCGGATCGGCCAGCGCGGCGCGCAGCTGCTCGACAGCGGTAATGCGCAAATAGCTGGCGGCACGCGCCTCGATGCCGAAAGTATTCAGCTGGCGCAGGGAGAAATTGTGTTGCAGAGGAAGGGATGATTGCATGGCGAAAACCGGACCTTTTTGCTCGATTATAGAGGGAAAGGGAGAAAAACGACCGAGCGTTCGCCTCTTTGTCCGTTAAAATATCGCATCTTTGAAAGGAAACCCGCTTATGCCATCGTTTGACGTAGTCTCCGAAGCCGACATGATCGAGGTGCGCAACGCCGTCGACCAGTCCAACAAGGAAATCAGCACCCGCTTCGATTTCAAGGGGAGCGATGCGCGCGTCGAGCAGAAAGAACATGAACTGACCGCTTTCGCCGATTCCGACTTCCAGCTCAGCCAGGTCAGGGACGTGCTGACCAACAAGCTGGCCAAGCGCAAGGTGGACGTGCGCTTCCTGGATGAGGGCAAGATCGAGAAAATCGGCGGCGACAAGGTAAAACAGGTCATCAAGGTCAAGAACGGCATCGAGACCGAAACCGCCAAGAAGATCACCAAGATCATCAAGGAAAGCAAAATGAAGGTGCAGGCCAGCATCCAGGGCGAGTCCGTGCGCGTCTCTGGCGCCAAGCGCGACGACCTGCAGGCGGCCATGCAGCTGCTGCGCAAGGAAGTGGCGGATACCCCGCTGGAATTCAACAACTTCCGCGACTGAGTGTTAAGGATAGCAATGAAACGTGTTGACGATTTCCGCCTGAAGTTTGGCGACAAAGAGTATGTGCCAATCATGATCGGCGGGATGGGCGTGGATATCTCCACGGCGGAGCTGGCGCTGGAGGCTGCGCGCCTGGGCGGCATCGGCCATATCTCGGATGCGATGGTGGAAGATGTATCCGACCGCCGCTTCGATACCAGTTTCGTGAAAGAGAAAACGAAGCTCTACAAGTACAACATCAACAATATGGACAAGGCGGTGGTGCAGTTCGACCTGAACCGCCTGGCCGAAGCGCAGCGCAACCACATCGGCCGCACCATGGCCGCGAAAAAAGGCCCGGGCCTGATCTTCGTGAACTGCATGGAGAAGCTGACCATGAACGGCCCGCGCGAAACGCTGCGCGTGCGCCTGAATGCGGCGCTCGATGCCGGGATCGACGGCATCACCCTGTCGGCCGGCCTGCACTTCAACTCCTTCAGCCTGATGGCGGACAATCCGCGCTTCCGCGAAGCGAAGCTGGGCATCATCGTGTCCTCGGTGCGCGCGCTGCAGATCTTCCTGCGCAAGAATCAGAAGCTGGACCGCCTGCCGGACTACGTGATCGTGGAAGGCCCGCTGGCCGGCGGCCACCTCGGCTTCGGCCTGGAGGACTGGAAGGACTACGACCTGCACACCATCACGCGCGAGGTGCTGGACTACCTGAAGGCCGAGAACCTGGACGTGCCGGTGATTGCCGCCGGCGGCGTGTTCACCGGCAGCGATGCCGTGTCCTTCCTGGAGATGGGCGCGGCCGGCGTGCAGGTGGCAACGCGCTTCACCATCACCAAGGAATGCGGCCTGCCGGACAAGGTCAAGCAGGAATACGTGAAGGCTTCGGAAGAGGACATCATCGTCAACGGCGTGTCCCCTACCGGCTACCCGATGCGCATGCTGAAGTCCACGCCCGCCATCGGCGCCAACACCCGCCCCGGCTGCGAATCCTACGGCTACCTGCTGGACGCCACCGGCAACTGCGCCTACATCAACTCGTATAACCGCGAAGTGATGGCCAACGGCGGCAGCGACAAGGGCATCAAGGTGATGGACAAGACCTGCCTGTGCACCCATATGCGCAACTTCAACTGCTGGACCTGCGGCCACTACACCTACCGCCTGAAGGACACCACGCACAAGCTGGCCAGCGGCGACTACCAGCTGCTGACGGCCGAACACGTGTTCAAGGACTACCAGTTCAGCACCGATAACCAGATTGCGCTGCCGCCGAAAGAAGAAGCCGCGGCATAATCAGGACAAAACTCTACAAAGTCGGGACATCTCCGGATGCTCCCGATGCATAGAATAGACGGGTCTTACATCACCTTCCAGGTTCATGATGGCCCGCGCAGCGCTCCTCCTCTCCCTTTGCATCCTTGCCGCCTGTGGCGGCGGCAGCGGCACGGCTGGCGGCGGCCAGTCGCAGGGGGGCCAGCAGCAGGACGCGAAACCCCTGCAGTTCGCCACGGGCGGCACTGCCGTCATCAAGGTCCGCGCGCATGGCGGCGCATGGGCAGCCATGACGGAGATACAGAAGATCACCGGCTTCAGCCAGCCGGAGCGGCGCCTGCTGTTCCCGCAGCCCGCCGGCGATCCCCTGAGCTGGTCGCCGCCTGCCGGCTGGTCGCTGCTCGACTTCACCCAGCATCCCTCGCGTGAGGTGACTGCCGTTCTCGGCACCGACCACGCCGTGAGGCTGCTGCGCTTCGACGCCTCCGGCAAGCTGCTGCGCGAGCAGGACTTCAGCGATCCTGCCGCCGCCAGCGATCCCTTCATGGATGACCCGATCTACATCCGCGACCGCAATTCCATGCTGCCCTACGTGACGCGCGATGCCGCGCGCCTGGCGCCCTTGGGCGAAGACGCGGTGCTGGTGCTGCGCAGCGGCATGAACGCCGTCATCGCCTACCGCCTGGCGTGGACGCAGGCGGGCTATGCGCAGCGCTGGCGCACGCTGGTGGAACCCGGCCTGCAGATCGGCATCCGCGCCATTATCGGCGGCGGCTTCGATCCCTTCCTTTCGCTTGCCAATCCGGCCCACGTGCGGCTCGACGTGAGCGCCAGCGGCCGCATCGCGGTCGCCGTGCAGAACGATATGTCCGAGCTGGCGCTGGCCCATGCCGCGCACTTCAACGAGGCGGTGCCCGCGGACCTCGCCTATGGCCTGTTCGTGACGGAGATCGACAGCGCGGGCATCCGCATCGGCACGCGCATCGCGCCCATGGCGGTGCGGCCGGAAATCCATGCTGTACGCTGGATCGGCGAGACCATCGCGGTGGCGGGCCGCCAGATGACCTCGCGCCCCGCGGATGGGGCGGGATGGGATGCCTACGTGTCCCTGCTGCAGCCGGGCAAAGCCCCCGCCACGCAGCTGGTGCACGTGGACCGCAGCGATATCATCTTCGACCTGCTGCCGCTGCCCGATGGCCGCATGGTGGCGGCGGGCAGCACCGGCTACACGCAGAACCCGGCAGGAGCAAGCATTTCGGAAGATTCGCAGCCGCTGCTCGCGGTGCTCGATGCCCAGGGAAAGCTGCAGCAGCGCCTGGCGATAGCGGCCGGTCCGCGCCAGAACCAGGTACGCTCGCTGGCGCCATGGAACAGCGGCTGGCTGGCCGCAGGCCTGATGAATGGCCCCGGCACCCATTCGGGAGATGCCAACCCCGCAGCCATCTTTGCGGATGGCTACGTCAGGGAAGGCAAGCTGTAAAGGCGATCAGCCCTCGGTGGTAATACGCTGGATCAGGGCTTCCAGCACTTCCTCGGCACGCTCGTTGTCCACCTGGCAGGTGCCCGCGTTCTGGTGGCCGCCGCCGCCGTATTCCAGCATCAGCGCACCGATATTGGTGTTCGAGCTGCGGTTCAGGATCGATTTGCCGGTTGCGAACACGGTGTTCTGGTTCTTCAGGCCCCACAGCACGTGGATCGAGATATTGGTTTCCGGGTACATCGCATAGATGATGAAGCGGTTGCCGGCAAAGATCACCTCTTCCTTGCGCAGGTCCAGCACCACCAGGTTCTTGTGGATGGTGGCGCAGCGCTTGATCTGTTCCTTGCACTTCTCAGCGTGCTCGAAGTACAGGTCCTTGCGCTCCTTCACGTCCGGCAGCGCCATGATCTCGTCGATGGTGTGATTACGGCAGTAATCGATCAGGTCCATCATCAGGCTGTAGTTCGAGATGCGGAACTCGCGGAAGCGGCCCAGGCCCGTACGCGCATCCATCAGGAAGTTCAGCAGGTCCCAGCCCTGGGGATTCAGTACTTCTTCGCGGTTGAACTGGGCCGAATCGCCCTTGTCCACGGCCGCCATCATATCGTCCCAGGCTTTGGGGAAAGCTTTCAGGCCGCCGTAATAGTCGTATACCACGCGGGCTGCAGACGGCGCTTCCGCGTGGATGATGTGGTTTTTACGCTCGCCGGTATTGCGGATGGTTTCCGACAGGTGGTGGTCGAACGCCAGGTGGGCGCTTGCCACATAAGGCAGATTGGTGGTGATGTCGCGGTCGGTGATGGCCACCTTCCCGTCCTGCATATCCTTCGGATGCACGAACAGGATCTCGTCGATCAGGTCAAGATGCTTGAGAAGCACGGCACACACCAGGCCATCGAAATCGCTGCGGGTAACGAGACGGAATTTCTTCGCATCAGACATGGATTACACCTTTACTCAAGTTAAGCGAGGCCGTTTCACGGGCGGACGGCCCATTGTAATGCGGGCAGTTCACCTCAACAATTTTTTCTTTGCAATTCGTCACATTATTGGTATTTTAGCTAACACACAAAATTACAAAGGGGAAATAGTGTCCCGCATGCGTTACATCACCCGTCTGTTGAGCCTCAATGCTTTGGCGTTTCCCTTAATGGCGAGCGCCGCTTCAGCACCACCAGTCGACGCATTCTTCCAGCCTGCCGCAGTCCAACACGCTGCGCTTGCCCCGTCCGCACGATGGATGGCATTGTTGAATGGCGCCCCCGATGGGCGCAATAAGCTCACCGTTGTGGACCTGGATGGAAGAGAAGCATCGAAGGTGGTTGCCACTTTCAGCAAATTCGATATCAGCAATGTTCGCTGGGTCAGCGACGATTATCTGGTGTTCAGCCTAAGTGATCCGAATGCCGTTTCGCTAAAGAAACCACGTTACCCGGGACTGCTTTCCGTAGATCGCGAGGGCAAGCACATACGGGTACTGATCAAATTTACCTGGGATACCGAATTTCCGGCCGGCGGCAACAACCCGCTCGAACCTTACAATGTCCCCGCGTCGCGCAATCCGCCTGGCACCAATACCGTTATCGTCATCGAACCCCACTACGGGCCCGGCGTCGACCTCTCACATGTGACGCTGCGCTCGCTCAACGTTGCGACGGGCGCGCATCGCGCTCTCGACGAGCTGCCGAAGTTACCATTCAAGAGCCTGCACCTCGACAATGTCGGTGGCGTGATCGGTGGCTACACGGCCGACGGTGGCAAACAAACCCTGCATTGGCGCGCGCCCAACGGCAAATGGCAGGAACTCGCCACTTTCCAGGTGGCGGAGGAACCCTTCAGCCCGGCCTACATCGACAGGGACCAGCTTTACGTGTCGGTGCCGAGCGGTACTGCAGGTACCGAAGCTGTCCATAAATTTGACTTTGCCGCCAACAAACCGGTATCCGAGTCCATCGTCGAGACACCGGGCTTTGACAGCAGGGCTGGTGGCATCTACGAATACGGCACCAACACCCTCGTCGGCGTCAGCACGGAAGGAGATTCCGAAGTCATCACATGGTTCACGCCGGCGATGAAGAACGTGCAGAAAAAAGTGGATGAAATGCTTCCCGGCCGTATCAACATTGTTAACTGTACCGCCTGCATCAACCCGAAACGGGTTTTGATCATGTCTTATGCGGATGCAAGCCCTGTGGAATACCTGCTCTACAGCGTTACGGACGACAAATGGCAGCGCATCGGAGCATCGCGTCCCAATATCGACCCGGAACAGATGGCCCAGCTTGACATGCACGCGGCGAAAACACGGGACGGCGCACATCTGCCGGTCTGGATCACCGCAACACCGCTCAAGGCCACGAAGCCCCGGCCCGCTGTCGTGCTGGTGCACGACGGCCCTTGGCAACGTGGCGTCTTCTGGAACTGGAATCCGGAAGCGCAGTTTCTCGCGTCGCGAGGCTACGTTGTTATCGAACCGGAATTCCGCGGCAGCAAAGGGTACGGGCAAGCGCACTTCAAGGCGGGGTGGAAGCAATGGGGACAGCGCATGCAGGACGATGTGAACGACGCGCTACGCTATGCCGTCGATAAAGGTCTGGTGGATGGCAACCGTGTCTGCATAGCGGGCGGCGGCTACGGCGGCTATTCAGTGCTGATGGGCCTTGCCAAAGATCCGGCCCTCTACAGGTGCGGGGTTGCCTGGCTTGCGATTACCGACCCGCGGAATATGCACGACAGCCAATGGTCGGATACTGCGGGCACGCTGCACGACTATTCCGCGCCGGCGCTGGTCGGCGATCCGGTCAAGGACGCCGATATGCTGAAGGCGCATGCGCCCATCCTGCTCGCCCCGAAGATCAAGTCTCCGCTGCTGCTGGCATACGGCAGCGGCGACCCACGCATTTCAATCGACCATGGCCGCGAAATGCGCAAAGCGTTGGCCGAGGCTGGCAACAAACCAGAATGGATCCTCTACAACGATAGCGAACAAAGCTGGTCGCGGCCGGAAAACAAGATCGACTTCTGGCGCCGCGTGGAAGCCTTCCTTGAAAAGAACCTGAAGTAAAGGCTAGGGATTGCCGATGCGGGTGGCGAAGCCGGAGGCGCGGAACTCGTCGACGATGAAATCGACGAAAACCCGCGTCTTCGCCGGCAGCAGCCTCTTGCTGGAGTAGTACACCGCCAGCGGCCCGGCATCGGCCTTCCATTCCGGCAGCAGGCGCACCAGGCGCCCGCTGGCCAGATACGGCGCCGCGTGCGGCGCCGGGATCATCGCAATGCCGAGGCCATGCGCCGCCGCGTCGGCCATGGCTTCGGGATCGTCGAACATTGCCACCACCCGGAACTCCGCCAGCGCTTCCTCGCCTTCCGGATTGCGCAGCGTCCAGCTGCGCAGGCGTCCCGAACTCGGCGAGCGCCGCGCAATCCCATCCAGCTGCGCCAGGTCCGCCGGGCTACGCGGCATCTCGCGTCCTGCCATGAAGGCGGGCGACGCCACCACCAGCACCGCAATGCGCGACAGTTCGCGCGCCACCACGCCCGGCGTGAGTTCGATGCCGCCGCCAATGGCCACGTCGAAGCCGTCCGCAATCAGGTCTACCGGACGGTTATCGAAATGCCAGTCCGGCACCACATCCGGATAACGCGCCAGGAATTGCCCCAATAGGGGCAGCAGGTACTGCCTGCCGAAAGCCACCGCCACGCCGACCTTCAGCACGCCGGACGGCCTGCCCCCTTCGCGCGCCACATCGGCCACCGCGCCCTGCAGCTCGGCGAACGGCGCGCTTACCTGGCGCAGGAAGCGCTCGCCTGCCTCGGTCAGGGCCAGGCTGCGCGTGCTGCGCTGGAACAGGCGCACGCCGAGGCCGGCCTCCAGCCGCGCCACGTTCTTGCTGACCGCAGCGGGCGTCAAACCGAGACGGCGCGCGGCGACCGAGAAGCTGCCGCCTTCGGCGCTGGCGATAAAGGAGTCAAGATGGCTGAGCGGTTCCATGCCCTTATTTTATACCAATGGTTGAAAGTGATTGCCAATATTACCATCTAGTCAGCACGCAATGTCGGGACCATACTGAGTCCATCGCAATTCAACTTAAACCGAAAGGAACCATCATGAACACCTCGACCAAACTGCAAGGCAAAACCGCTTTCGTCACCGGCGGCTCGCGCGGCATCGGCGCCGCCATCGTCCGCCGCCTCGCCGCGGAAGGCGCAACCGTGGCATTCAGCTACCAGAGCTCGGCCGATACGGCCTATGCCCTGGTGCGGGAAATCGAAGCTGCCGGCGGCCGCGCCCTTGCCATACGCGCCGATGCCGCCGACGCTGATGCCGTCACCAAATCCATCAACGACGTCGCTAAAGAATATGGCGCGATCGACATCCTGGTAAACAATGCCGGCGTGCTGCGCCTCGGCGACGTGAGCGAATTCTCGCTGGAAGACTTCGACCTTACCGTCGCTGTCAACGTGCGCGCCGTGTTTGTGGCCACCAAGGCTGCGCTGGCGCATATGGGCAGCGGCGGCCGCGTCATCAATATCGGCAGCACCAATGCCGACCGCATGCCCTTTGCCGGCGGCGCGGCCTACGCCATGAGCAAGTCGGCGTTGAAAGGACTGGTGCAGGGCCTGTCGCGGGACCTCGGCCCACGCGGCATCACCATCAACAATGTGCAGCCGGGCCCTGTGAATACCGACATGAACCCGGAGAACAGCGATTTCGCGGCCAGCCTGCACGGTCTGATGGCGCTGCCGCGCCATGGCACGCCGGAGGAAATCGCAGGCCTTACCGCCTACCTGGCCAGCCCGGAAGCTGCTTATGTGACGGGCGCCAGCCTGAATATCGACGGCGGTTTCGCAGCCTAAGGCTCCAGGTACTGGCCGCGCAGCTGTTCGGCGTCCTGCAAGGGCGTGGCGCCGAACAGCCTGCGGTATTCGCGGCTGAACTGGGACGGGCTTTCGTAGCCTACGCGGTAGGCCACGGTGGCCGCTTCCACGCCGCCCGCCATCAGCAGCTTGCGCGCTTCCAGCAGGCGCACCTGCTTCTGGTACTGCAAGGGGCTCATCACCGTCACCGCCTTGAAGCGCCTGTGCAGCACGGAAGGGCTCAGACGCACTGTCTTCGCCAGCGATTCGATGCGCAAAGGCTGGTCGTAGTGGTCACGGATCCAGTTGATTGCTTCGCCGACGGCCTTTTCCCGCGCGCCGCCGGATACGGCATGGGCCAGGCTGCCCCCGCCCGGCGCCATCAGGAAGTGATAGATCAGCTCCTGCTTGAGCAGCCGCGCCAGCACCGGCACATCGCGCGGACGCTCGAGCAGCTGCAGCAGGCGTTCGAAGACGGCGAGCAGCGCTTCATCCGCCCGCTCCACATAGGCGGCTGGCGGCGCCTCGGCCACTGCGGGCGGCTGCAGCTGCATCTCCAGCATGAAGTCCGCCACTTCGCGCGGCGTGAAATCGATGCGGATGCCGAGATAGGGCTGCCTGGCGCTGGCGTGCGTCACCTGCCCCGACACCGGCAGGTCAACCGCAGTCAGCACGTAGTTCGCAGGGCCGTAGGCCAGTACTTCCTGCCCGATCAGCATCTGCTTCCCGCCCTGCACCAGCAGGCAGGCGGAAGGCGTGAGCATGCCGCGCCCTGCCGGCGTGGGTGCGGACAGGCGGATCAGCGACAGCCACGGTATCGCCGTTTTCACTTCGCGCTGCGCGGCAGGCAGGCCGTCGAAACGGCGCAGCACCTGTCCGCGCAGCGATGCCAGCAGGTCGTCAGAGCTTTTGTGCATAGCCCATCAAGGCTTTCGGTTCCAGGTATGCTTCGAATCCCCATACGCCAAATTCGCGGCCCAGGCCCGATTGGCGGAAGCCGCCGAAGGGTGCGGCGGGTTCATCATACAGCCCATTGATGAAAACGCGTCCGGCAATGATCTGGTCCGCCACGCGCCGCGCGCGCTCCACGTCGCCGGAAAACACATAGCCATGCAGGCCGTAGGACGTGTCGTTCGCGATCTCGATCGCTTCCTCTTCGCTGCGGTAGCTGATGATGGACAGCACGGGCCCGAAGATCTCTTCGCGCGCAATCGTCATATCGTTACGCACAGCGCTGAACACCGTGGGCCTGACGAAGAAGCCGTCTTCCAGGCCTTCCGGCTTGCCTTCGCCGCCGCACAGCAGCCGCGCACCCTCTTCCACGCCGCGGCGGATCAGCGCCTGCACGCGCTCATACTGCTTCTGCGTGACCATGGGGCCGATGACGACGCCAGGCTCGCGCGGCCGGCCCACCTTGCGCGCCATGAAAGCCTGGACCGCCAACGCTTCGGCTTCGGCCAGCCGATGTTCCGGTACCAGCAAGCGCGTGCCCGCAAGGCAGGCCTGTCCGCTGTTCATCGTGGCAGCCGCCGCAGCGATCGGCATGGCGCGGGCGAAATCCGCATCGTCCAGCAGGATGGTCGGCGATTTGCCGCCCAGCTCCAGCGTCACCCGCTTCATGGTGTCGGCAGCGCCGCGCGCAATGCTCTTGCCGACCGCCGTGGAGCCGGTGAAGGAGATTTTCGCAATATCGGGATGGCGCACGAATTCCGCGCCCACCGTGTCGCCGCGTCCCGTCAGGATATTGAAGACGCCCGGCGGCAGTCCGGCCGAATGCAGCAGGCGCGTGAGCAGTTCGGTCTGCGCTGCGCTCAGTTCACTGGGCTTGACCACCGCCGTGCTGCCCGCCGCCAGCGCCATGGCCAGCTTGCCGCAGATGAAGCTGTAGTTCGCGTTCCATGGCGTGATGAGACCCACCACGCCCAAGGGCACCATCTGCACTTTCGCAATGCCCGCCTGGCGCTCGAACTGATAGTCCGCGAGGATGGCGCGGGCGGCCGAAAATGCCGCGGCCGCGCGGCGCGCGGTGCCGCGGCACACGTCAACCGGGCCGCCATATTCCTCGGCCATCACGTCCACCAGTTCATCTTCCGCAGCAGCCACCACCTCGTGCAGGCGCTGCAGCCAGGCCATGCGCTGTTCGCGGCTGCTGCGCGAGAATGCGGGATAGGCGGCCTTCGCCGCCGCAATGGCGCGTTGCGCATCCACTTCATCCGCCAGCCGCAGCGTGGAGGCGGGCTTGCCTGTTACTGGATTGACGAGCTCCATCAGCTCCGCGCCGTGCGGCAGCAAAAACTCGCCGTTGATATAAATGCGATCGATCAGTTTCATGCCTGCTCTCCTTTGATGAACCATGAATTCATCATAGGCCGTACGGCGCATGGGGAGGTAGACCGATACTTACGAAGCCTTGCCTGATCCTGCCATTCTGCTGCCGGGGTAGAGCCGCGCCAGCACCTGGCCGGCAATCCCGGCCAGCAGCTGGTCCACCCGCGAGATATCGGCTTCGTCCTGCTGGCGCAAGGCCGGCCACAGCTCGCGCACCTCATCCTCGCGCAGCGCAACCGCCTGCTCCACTTCGTCCTGCCAGAAGGCCGGGGCTTCGCTTTCCACAAAGTTGCCGCGCCCCCGGCCGAAATGGGCCACGGCGAGATAGCGCAGCACATTCGTCACCAGAAGGGTACGCAGGAATTCATCGGACAGCGTAATCACGGGGTGATGGCGGTCGGTGCTGGCATTGAAGCCCCAGGCGGCGCCGGCGAAGGTCAGCGCGCCGATCACGCCGCCCAGCAGCGCGCCCGTACCCAGCGTCAGTCCACCCGCCGCCAGGTCTGCCGAGAGCCCTGTTGCGGCACCGGAGACGATGGCGCCCAGCAGCGCTGCCTGCCCCTTCTCCACCGGCGCCTTGACCACGAAGTTATTGCTCACCCGGGCATTGATGCGGCTCGCTTCGCTCGCGTCGAGCCGGTGCAGGGACAGCAGGCCCACCGTCGCCTGGCCGATCGAGAGATTGAGGCGCGCCACCAGCGTGTTCATGGCCCGTTCCTGGCGCTTGCGCTCATCACCCTTGCCGATGCCAACCAGCTTCAGGGCCGAGGACAGCATGCCTTGCTGGCCGGTTTCCACCAATTGCCGGTCACGCGCGGCATCGGCCAGCTGCTGCGCCAGCAGCGCCATCGACTGCCGGAAGCGCTGCGCATTATTGGCCTCCCACTGCGCCAGCAGCCGGGCGTAGGTTTCGCGCCGGTCTTCCGGCAGCACGGCGCCCACGGCATCGTAGAACACCTGTTCGTGAACCCAGCAGCGCGCGAAGGCATCCAGTGCCAGCACGTCGCGCACCACGGGATACTGCCGCATATGCTGCTTCCAGCGCGCCTGTTCCGCCATCTCCTCCGCAGCCGGGCGCGGTGGGCCCATCTGGTTCAGCAGCACAATCACCGGTTTGCCGAGCCAGGCCAGGATATTCATCTCGGACGGCAGGTAGCCCGCATCTTCCGGCGGCTCCGCCGAATTGACCAGGTAGAGCACCACATCGGCCGCGTCTCGCGCCGCGCGCAAGGCTTGCTGGCTAAGCCAGAACGGACGGTCGCGGTAGCGGTCCAGCACTTCGCGCAGGAACCAGCCGATCGGATTGCTGGCCATGGACAGGCGTTTCATCAGCCGCACGGAATCGCCGAAGCCCGGCGTATCCCATAGCAGGAGCGCATCGCCCTGCCCGGTACTGAGCAGGGTATGCGCTTCGGAGAACACGGTAACGTGGGCGGCATCGCGCACCTCGCCCACATCGGCGCCGAGCAGCGTGCGCGCCAGCGTCGTCTTGCCGTTATTGGTGTGCGAGATCAGCGCAAGCTGCACGGACTGGTTCATGGCGCCACCTCCTGTGGCAGCAGGTTCACGATCTGGGGCTCCTTGCCGTGGAAGATGCAGAATTCCCGCCACAGTTCCACGCGCTGCCTCAGGCGCTGTGCATCGGCGGCCCGTTCGGCAAAGGGTGACTCGTCGATCAGCAATACCGCCGCACCGCCGCTGGCGCGCAGCAGCTGCTCGATGAAGGCGCCATGGTTCTCCTTCTCCGGCGTGGAAGCAAGGCTGAACAGCGCCGCGGTCAGCGTCGACCCTTCGCCCTGCGCCGGCAGCTCCGCGCCGTAGGCCAGCGAAGGCAGCAGCTGCAGGCGCGCCCTGTCGCCCAGCAGGGAAGCAGCCACGCCGGCAAGGCCTTTCGCGCGCGCCTCATCGATAGTGAAGCTGTAGGGCTGCACACGCAGCACACCCGGCTCGCCGCCCGCCGCGTCGCTGAGCTGGCGGAAGTAAGGCTGGTCCAGATCGAGCGGGAAGCGCCGCGCCAGCCAGCCGGCGCGCAGCGCGGAAAGCCCTGCCAGAACAAGGCGCGGCACGATCACCAGCAGCGCAAGCGTGGCCGCGTACAGGTGCACCCAGCGGGCGCCGCCCGCCGCGGCCGGCGCCGCACTGTAATGCAGCGCCGCCACCTCGTTCAGCGTGAAGCCGGGCAGCTGAAGCAGGTGCGTAGCAGGCCAGAATAGCAGCGACAGCAGCTGGTGCACTTGCACGGCACTGAGGAAGGTGCTTTCCCAGCCCGCCGCGTACTGCGCCATCAGGCCGCGCACATAGAGAGAAATGGCTGCCCCCAGCGCGAACATGGCGGCGCTCAGGTGTATGGTGCGGCTCAGGCGCGCCGCATAGAGCGGAGCGCTGAGCTGCGCCCAGTCGGCCATGAAGGAGAACAGGCCCGATGACAGGGCATGCGGCATCTTGCGCGGCATGGCCGCCTTGCCTGCCGACAGGCGGCGTATCCAGGCAGCGCGCGCTTTCGTGGTGCCCGCGCGCGGAATGCACAGCCACACCAGCATCACAAGGTACACCAGCAGATTCCAGCCGATGATGGCAAGCAGCGGCGCCGACAACAGGTCTACCCGGTGCGGATCGGTAATGCGGTCCAGGCCCGCGCCCAGCAGCAAGGCCAGCAGCGGCAATGCCCAGCCCAGGCCATGCAGCCCGGTGCCGCGCCGGGCAAACGCCGCGAAGGCGGCGTGGCGCTGCGCAAGCTTGCGGATGATCTGTTCCGCGCGCTGCTGCAGGAAATGCGCATGCGTCGCGGCGCCGCCGGTTTCGGAAGCCTGCCACTGCGCCAGTTCGCGCGCGGTGCGGTTTGCATACGTGCGGTCGTCCTCGCTCAGGATCTCGCGCTTCTGGTCCGCGGTTTCGATGGCCCGCACCAGCACAATGTCTCTCGCCACTTGCTCGTTCATGCCTTCCCTTCCTCTTTTGACAACATTGTACAAGCACTCAGCCCAGGGCGGCGCGGCGCTTTCACAGTGCGGTCACAGAAGCATGCTAAGGTGAATGGCGGATTTTCTTTCCTTATCCGTCTATATCATCATAGACATCATGCCGACCGACCTTGACGACTGGTTCGTGCGCGAAGTGTTGCCGCTCGAAGGCGCCTTGATGCGCTACCTGCGGCGAAACTGGCGCGACGCAACGGAATTGCCTGACTTGCGGCAGGAAGTCTACGTGCGCCTGTATGAAGCGGCCCGCAAGGGCTTGCCGGACGCAGTATCGCCCTTCCTGTTCGCGACGGCGCGCAACCTGCTGATCGACCGCGCCCGCCGCGCACAGATCGTCTCCATCGAGACCTGGTCGGACCTGGAAGTGTCGGAACTGGTGGCGGACGATCTCTCGCCGGAACGCCATGCGAGCGGCCGCTCGGAACTCCAGCTGCTGCAGGACGCACTGGACGAGCTGCCGGCGCGCTGCCGCGAAGTGGTTCAACTCAGAAAAATAGATGGCATGTCGCAGCGCGAAGTTGCGGCGCACATGGGAATACAGGAAGACACCGTGGAGAAACAGATTGCGAAGGGCATGCGCGCACTTGCCGATGCGATGCTGCTGAAAGGCGTAACGGAGGGCGTGGCGAAGTTCGGCGCGCGCCTGCAGCGCAAAGGCGGTGCGAAATGAGCGGCGCCGAGCGTATCGAGAGCGAAGCAGCGGGCTGGCTTGCGCGGCGCGACAGCGGGCAATGGGACGAAACGCAGCAGCAGGCATTCGACGCCTGGCTGAATGCCTCGACCGCGCACCGCATCGCCTGGCTGCGGCTCGCCAGCGTGTGGGAACGCGCGGATCAGTTGCAGCATGGCGCGCCTGCCTCCCGGCGCCCGCTGCCCCGCTTTTCAACATGGCGCATTGCTGCCGGCTTCGTGCTGGTTGCCGCGCTTGGGCTGATGTTCGCGCTGGAGGGAAAGCGCGATCCCGCGCAGCACTATGCCACGGCCATCGGCGAAAACCGCATCATCGCCCTCAGCGACGGCTCCCGCCTCACGCTCAACACCGACACAAAGCTGCGCACGGCCATCGCAGGCGAAACCCGCCACGTGTGGCTGGACAGCGGCGAAGCCTACTTCGATGTCGCACACGACAAGAACAGGCCTTTCGTGATCGATGCCGGCGGCACCAAAATTACCGTACTTGGCACACGCTTTTCGGTGCGGCGCGACGGCGAACGCACCCGCGTCCTCGTGGCGGAGGGCCGCGTGCGGGTAAGCCAGGCGGGCAAGGAGCTGGTGCTCACGCCGAACGGCGCCGTTTCCGCCACCGAAGGCCGCATCGTCGTCAGCCAGCTGAGTTCAGCGCGCACCGAAAACCAGCTTGGCTGGCGCGAAGGCCGCCTGGTGCTGGACCAGATGACGCTGGGCCAGGCCGCCGAGGAATTCAACCGCTACAACCGGCGCAAGCTGGTGATTGCCGATCCCGCCGCCGCGCGCATGGTGATCGGCGGCAGTTTCGCTCCCGGCAACGTGGAAGGCTTCGCGCGGCTGCTGGAGCAGGGCTTCGGCCTGCACGCCACCATGGGCGCTGACCAGATTACGATTTCGCGATAGGCATTCCGGATTTTTCTTCCGGCTTCGTCTCAGCAGGTAGTACCCACCACCTGCACACTGAGGAAGAACAAGAATGGCTCATCCAAAACTGACCGGCGCCTTGTGCGCCATGGCTGTCTGCGCAATGGCCCAGGCCCAGACGCGCGGCCTCGATATCCCAGCCGGGGAGCTGAAAACGGCACTCGACCAGTACGCCGCGCAAACCGGTGTGCAGCTCCTGTACAGCGCGGACGATGTGCGCAACAAACAAAGCGCCGGCGTACGCGGCGCGCAGACGCCGGAGCAGGCCCTTGCCGCCCTGCTGGCGGGCAGCGGACTGGAAGTGAGGCGTGACGGCGGCGGCGCCGTCGTCATCTTTCGCCAATCCGCCCTGCCCTCCGCAGCAACCCTGCCCAAGGACGATGAAACGCAACTGACCACGGTCACAGTGACGGCGCAGAAGCGCGTGCAATCCTCGCAGGCGGTGCCGATTTCAATGACGGCGCTGTCGGCGAAAACACTGGACACGCACCGCATCCAGAGCCTGCAGGATGTGGCGCGCCTCACGCCCGGGCTGCTGGTATCGGCCTTCAGCCAGGCCAGTCCTACCATTGCGATCCGCGGCATCAGCAATACCTTCTCGCAGATTGGTGTGAACAAGCCGGTCGGCATCGTGGTGGATGACGTCTTCATTCCCCGCAACAGCGCAGCCAGTTTCGAGCTGTTCGACCTCGAATCCATCGCCGTACTGAAAGGGCCGCAAGGCACGCTGTTCGGACGTAACGTGACCGGCGGCGCCATCGTCATCAACACACGCCAGCCGAACCCGGAACAGCGCGAGGCGGAAGCGGAAGCCACGGTAGGCAATCATGGTGAGAAGCAGCTCAAGGGCATGCTCAATATTCCGCTGGGCGAGAATGCCGCAATGAAGATATCCGCCTCCTCGCGCCGCCGCGATGGCCTGGGCATGGACCGCCTGACCGGCCGCGAACAGGATGACATCGACAGCGAAAATATGCGCGCCCAGGCCCTGTTCCGGCTGACGCCCGCGCTCACCGCAACCTTTGGCGCCGACTATGCCGATGACCGTAACGGCGGACGCACCCTGTCCTCCGATACGCTGGGCGACGACGGTAATGTGCGCACCTCGGAAGTCGGCGTCGAACAGCGCTTCGCCCGTATCATTGCGGGCGCCTCGGCCAAGCTGGCATGGCGCATGCCGCAGGGCGAGCTCAGTTCCATCACGGCTTACCGCAAGTCGCAATCGGGAGAAGACTATTCCGGCGTCGGTGCGAACTACGCTTTCCTCAGCAGCGGAAGCCAGAGCATCACACGGGACGCGGACCAGATCCGCAGCCTGTCGCAGGAACTGCGCTACGCCAGCCCGAAATGGTCAGGCGGCGATTTCGTCGCGGGCCTCTATTTCGCCAACGAAAGCGGCGACCGCCAGCTTGCCACGAAAGGACTCGCCGCGCGCACCGGTGCGCTCGCCAGTTCAACGCTGGCCGAACAGACAGTCGACAGCCGCAGCTACGCCGTCTTCCTCGATGGCGTCGTTCACTTGCCCGCAGCGCTCGACCTGACGCTCGGCGCACGCTACACGCGCGACACCAAGACCGCTTACCTGAGGCGCACCGACGCGCTGCGGCCGGCCGCCAGCTTTGCCGTTGAGGGCCTGAAGAACAGCTGGACCGAAACCACGCCGCGTGCGGTGCTGAGCTGGACACCGCGTCCTGCCCTCTTGGCTTACCTCAGCGCCACGCGCGGCTTCACATCCGGTGGCTACAACGCGGACGCCAGCAGCGCCGCCGCCTTCCGCATGCCTTTCGATCCGGAGACGGTCAACAACTTCGAGCTCGGCTTGAAATCGCAATGGCTGAACAACCGTGTGCGCCTGAACGCCTCGGTGTTCCGCATGAAGTACCGCGACAAGCAGGAGCTGGTCAACAATACCCTGACCGGTATCCTCACCATCGTCAACGCTGGCAAGGCCAAAGTAGACGGCAGCGAACTGGAACTGGCCTGGAAAGTGGCGCCCTGGCTCGATCTCTCGGGCAGCTACAGCCATCTGGACGGCATCTACGAACGCTTTGCCGTCGGCACCGTCAACAACAGCGGCAACCCGCTGTCGAATGCGCCGCGCAACCAGTACTCGGCCGCCGCCAACCTGAGCGTGCCGGTATCGTTCGGCTATGTGGTGGGCGCCGCCAGCTATTCGCGCAAGGATAGCTACAACACCGGCGCCGCCAATGACCCCAATCTGCAGCTGCCGGGCTTCGGCCTCGCCAATCTGAGCATGGGCGTGGAATCGCCGGACCGCAGCCTGCGCCTGGTGGCATGGGTGAAGAACGCGAACGACACGCTGTACTATCTCACGCGCTCCACCCAGGTGGTGCGGGCCCGCTACGCCGGCGAACCGCGCACCTTCGGCCTCACCTTGACGGCGCGCTACTGATGACGGCCTCTCCGCTCCGCCGCCGCATCCTGCTCGGCGCCGCACTGGCAGCCATGGTCCCCCTTGGCCGTGCACGCGACGCGGCATTGCCCGACCGCGCCGGCCTCGCGCTGTCGCGCTGGCAGCCAGGCTGCCTCGATATCCACCACATCGCTACGGGCCGCGGCAACGCCACCTTCGCGCTGCTCCCCGATGGCAGCAGCCTGCTGATCGATGCCGGCGCCTCGCTCAACGGCACGGATGTCTCCGTGGCGCCGATGCCGGGTGACAGTCGCCGGCCAGGAGAGTGGATCGCCCGGTATATCAGCCGCCATATGCAGGCTGCAGGCCTGGCGCCGGCCATCGACTATATACTGGTGTCGCACCTGCATCCGGACCACCTGGGCGACGTCAACGCATCGTCGCCCGTGTCGCGCCAGGGCGGATACCGGCTCGGCGGCGTCACCGATGTCGCCGAACTGCTGCCGGTGAAGATGCTGATCGACCGCGACTTCCCGGACTACAGCTATCCCACGCTGTTCTCCGCTCCCTTCCTCGACAACTACAAGGCCTATGTGAACGCGCGCCGGCAAGCCGGGCTTCCGGTTCAGCGCTTCGAGGTGGGCAGCAGCAAGCAGATCGCTCCCCGCAAGCCGGGAGCGTGGGAGATACGGAACATCGCCGCGAACGGCGAAGTCTGGACCGGACAGGGCGACAGCACACGCCAGCTGTTCCCCGCGCTGGATGCGATTCCGCGCGCGGACTGGCCGAACGAGAATCAGTGTTCGGCAGCGATCCGCCTTGGCTATGGCCGCTTCAGCTATTTCACGGGCGGAGACCTGACCAGCTATACGGAAGATGGCGCGCTGCCCTGGCGCGATGTGCTGGGCCCTGCGGCGCGCGTGGCCGGCCGCGTCAGCGCCGCGACAGCGGACCACCATGGCATGTTCGATGGTTTGAGCGCGGACGTGGTGCGTGCGCTGGCGCCGCAGGTATGGGTCATCCCCACCTGGCATATCGCGCATCCGGACATGCTGCAGCTGGAACGCATGTTCAGCCAGCGCCTGTATGCAGGACCGCGCGACGTGTTCGCCACCTCGGTGATGAAGGAAAACCTGCTGGCCAACGGACGGCTGACGAAGCGCATGCGCAGCCATGATGGCCATGTGGTGCTGCGGGTTGCTCCCGGCGGCGCGCAGTTTTATGTCGCTGTCACGGACAACCGCGATGAGCGGGACCAGGTGAAACTCGTCACCGGGCCATACGCGGCGTAAACGTAAAAAAGCCCACCAGATCACTGGTGGGCTTTTTCGGTATAACAGCCTGACGATAACCTACTTTCACACTGGTTGCAGCACTATCATCGG
>NZ_JBJQIK030000004.1:0-564110 GCF_045984285.3 Pseudoduganella rhizocola | reverse complement strand
GGTCAGGCCTGCGATCTGGTCGGAGGTCAGCGAGTAGTCGGTGCCCAGGGCAGCGATCTGCGCGCTGGTCAGCGAGTTCACCTGGTCCGAAGTCAGGTAAGCGAACTGCACGCTGGTCAGGGCAGCGATTGATGCGGTGCGGATCGCACGCAGGTCGGCGCTTTCCAGGGCGCGCAGGGAAACCGAGGACATGGCCGACAGCTGGGCGGTGCCGAGGGCAGCCGCTTGCGCGCTGCTCAGGGCGATGATGCGGTCGCTCTGCAGGCCGTTGGCGAAGGCCGACGAGGTGATGGCAGCGATCTGGCTGGTGGTCAGGCCGGCGAAAGCTGCGGACGTCAGGCCGCTCAGCTGGCTGGTATTCAGCGCGCTGACCAGCGAGGTACCCAGGGCACGGATATCAGCCGTATCCATCGTGCTGATGATGTCGCTGGTCAGTGCTGCCACTTGGTTGGTGTTCAGTGCCGCGGCTTGCGCGGTGGTCAGCGCGATCATCTGCGACGAGATCAGCGCATCCACCTGGGTCGAGGTCAGGCCGGCGACGGCGGCGGTACGCAGCGCTGCAACCGCAGCGGTATTCATCGACGACAGCGCTGCCGAGGCAATGGCGTTCAGCTGTACGGAGGTCAGGCCCGCCGCTTGCGCGGTGGTCAGGCCTGCGATCTGGTCGGACGTCAGGGCGAAATCGGTGCCCAGGGCGCCGATCTGGGCGCTGGTCAGCGCGTTCACCTGGACCGAAGTCAGCTGGGCAAACTGGACCGAGGTCAGGCCGGCGATGGCTGCCGTGGTGATGGCGCGCAGGTCAGCGCTTTCAATTGCGCGCAGGGTGTCGGACGCGATGGCCGACAGCTGGGCGTTGGTCAGGGCCGCAGCTTGCGAGCTGGTCAGGGCAACGATGCGGTCGGTCTGCAGGGCGCCGGCGAAGGCGCCGGAAGCGATCGCTGCAACCTGGCCCGAGGTCAGGCCGGAGAATGCCGTGCTCGACAGGCCGCTCAGCTGGCTGGTGCTCAGGGCGCTGATCACGCCGGTCTTCAGCGCGCGGATATCGGCGCTTTCCATGGCCGCCAGGATATCGCTCGACAGTGCGCCAACCTGAGCCGTGGTGAGGGAACCCGCCTGAGCCGAGGTCAGGGCCACGAACTGCGTGGAGGTCAGGGCATCCAGCTTGGCCGAGGTCATGGCCGACAGGGCGGTGCTGGACAGCGAAGCAATGATGCCGCTCTCGATTTCCGCCAGCACGGTGCTGCTCAGGGCATTCAGCTGGGCCGAACCCAGGCGGCTCGCCTGGGCCGAGGTCAGGCCGGCGATCTGGGTCGAATTGATGCCGGAGGTGAGCAGCGAGGTCGACAGCGCCGACAGCTGGCCGGTGGTCAGGGCACCGAACTGGCTCGAGCTCAGGGTAGCGAAGCGGTCCGTGGACAGGGCATTCAGGGACGTCGTCGTCAGCGCACGCAGGTCAGCCGTTTCGAAGGCCTGGATGATGATACTAGCCAGCGATGCGAGCTGGGAGCCAGACAGCACAGCGGCCTGAGCTGTAGTCAGGCCGGCAAATTGGGTGGTGGTGGTCAGACTTGCAAGGTCTGTGGTCGTAAAGTGACCTAGCTGGGCAGTTGAGAACCAGGAGAACTGGGCCGAGGTCAGCTCCGCGATAGCGTCGGTGCCTAAAGTCGCGATAGTGCCGGATGGCAACGACCGAATCAGTTCGGAAGTGTTATACGTCGAGATGAAACCCATTATATTCTCCTAAGAACAACTTGTGCTGCGGAACGTTTGTGGTTGCCGTGCCCTGTGCCGGCTATCTTTTTTGCTACCCTAGTTTTTGGCTGTCGATTTTTTAATTCCGCAACAAAACCGCACCGCCCAGACTGCACCTGCTAGCAGTTAGCGTCAAAAAACCCTGAAACTTAACGTTCCCGGGCCGCGCCAACGCAAATTTTTTATTGCCAAAAGCTTAATTTTGCTTACATCAAAACAACGAATTCGGTGCTGCTGAATGCTTTCCCGTAGAGATCTAAGGCGACCCCAGAACAACTTTTATTAAGTTCACCTTGCGGGGACGCAAAAACTCCAGCCTTTTCAGGCGTTACCACGAGTATAGCGGAGAACGTTTCCTCGCAGCACAATTTTTTGTCGTAAAAGTTCCTCGTGGCATTCAAATAAGGTTTACACAGCCGAGTAAAAATCTGTTATGGAACAGCGGCTTATGACAATTTGATGACAATTTGGAGGAGCTGGGGGCTTGCTTGGCCGCAAGAATTGACGGGTTTACTGATTCTTATTGAAAGTTTTAAATACGGCCCGCGATGGGTTTACACAACACAAGTGATAAAAAGAAAGGGAGCCACCTGGGCTCCCTTTTTTATGCCTGAACTTCCGCTCAGAACGGAATGTCGTCATCCATGTCCGAGAAGTTCGGCGCCGGGCGTGGTGCCGGGCGCGGCGCCGGTGCCGCAGCCTGCGGACGCGGGGCCGGGCGGGCCGGCGGCGCATCGTAGCCGCCCATGTCGTCGCCGCCGCCCATGGCATCGCCGCCGCCCATGCCCTGGCGGCCGCCCAGCATCTGCATTTCCTGGGCAATGATGTCGGTCGCGTATTTCTCCACGCCGTCCTTGTCGGTGTACTTGCGGGTCTGCAGGCGGCCCTCGACATAGACCGAGGAACCTTTCTTCAGGTACTGGCCCACGATTTCGGCCAAGCGGCCGAAGAAGGAGATGCGGTGCCACTCGGTGATCTCTTTCTGCTCGCCGGTGTTCTTGTCCTTGCTGCGGAAGGAGGTTGCCACGGCAATATTGGCGATGGCATCGCCGCTCGGCATGTAGCGGATTTCCGGATCACGGCCCAGGTTGCCGACGATGATGACTTTGTTCACAGATGCCATGTAGTACTCCTGCTTGAATTTGGACTAAACAGTGATTATATGGGGGCAGCAACAGCGCTGGAAGGAATTTTCAGCGGTTTTGCGGCAAATCTTGAATACTGGTATTATATACAGTATATAGCTCAGTAGTCTGAGCCGCGTCAAGCTGTCCCACCTCCCCCCAAGGCTAAAGCTCAATGGAATATATCCGCATCCGCGGCGCCCGTACGCACAACCTCAAGAACATCAACCTCGACCTGCCGCGCGACAAGCTGATCGTGATTACCGGCCTGTCCGGTTCCGGCAAGTCTTCGCTGGCTTTCGACACCCTGTATGCCGAAGGCCAGCGCCGCTATGTGGAATCGCTGTCGGCCTATGCGCGTCAGTTCCTGCAGCTGATGGAGAAGCCGGATGTGGACATGATCGAAGGCCTGTCGCCGGCCATCTCGATCGAGCAGAAGGCCACCTCGCACAATCCGCGCTCGACCGTGGGCACCGTGACCGAGATCCACGACTACCTGCGCCTGCTGTACGCGCGCGTGGGCACGCCCTACTGCATCAACCACCCGGACCACGCGCTGTCGGCGCAGTCGGTGTCGCAGATGGTGGATGCGGTGCTGGCCATGCCGGAGGGCACCAAGCTGATGATCATGGCGCCGGTGGTGGCCAACCGCAAGGGCGAGCACGTGGACCTGTTCGAGCAGATGCAGGCCCAGGGCTTCGTGCGCTTCCGCGTGCAGAGCGGCACCCACGACGCGAAGATCTATGAAGTGGACGACCTGCCCAAGCTGAAGAAAACGGAAAAGCACACCATCGACGTGGTGATCGACCGCGTGAAGGTGAATGCGGAAATCAAGCAGCGCCTGGCCGAAAGCTTCGAGACCGCGCTGCGCCTGGCCGACGGCCGCGCCGTGGCCTACGAGATGGACACCGGCGTCGAGCATGTGTATTCCAACAAGTTCGCCTGCACCACCTGCGGCTATTCGCTGCAGGAGCTGGAACCGCGCCTGTTCTCCTTCAATAACCCGATGGGCGCCTGCCCCGAATGCGACGGACTCGGTCATATCGAGTTCTTCGATCCGAAGCGCATCGTGGCCTTCCCCAACCTGTCGCTGGCCTCCGGCGCCGTGAAAGGCTGGGACCGCCGCAACCAGTTCTATTACTCGATGCTGAGCAGCCTGGCCGCCCACTATGGCTTCGAGCTGGACGTGCCTTTCGAACAGCTGCCGGCCAATGCGCAGCAGGTGGTGCTGCACGGCTCCGGCAAGACGTCGATTCCTTTCGCCTATGTGAACGAGCGCGGCCGCACCGTGGTCAAAGAGCACACTTTCGAGGGCGTGGTGAACAACCTCGCGCGCCGCTACCGCGAAACGGATTCGATGGCGGTGAAGGAAGAGCTGGCCAAATTCATCAACGAGAAGAAGTGCCCGACCTGCGAGGGCGCCCGCCTGCGCGTGGAAGCGCGCCATGTGAAAATCGGCAGCGGCAAGCAGGAAAAAGCCATTTACGAGATTTCGGAAAAGCCGCTGCGCGATTCGCTGAGCTTCTTCGAGCAGCTCAAGCTGAAGGGCGCCAAGAAGGACATCGCCGACCGCGTGATCAAGGAAATCACCTCGCGCCTGACCTTCCTGAACAATGTGGGCCTGGACTACCTGTCGCTGGACCGCTCGGCCGACACCCTGTCCGGCGGCGAGGCGCAGCGCATCCGCCTCGCGTCCCAGATCGGTTCCGGCCTGACGGGCGTGATGTATGTGCTGGACGAGCCTTCCATCGGCCTGCACCAGCGCGACAACGATCGCCTGATCGATACGCTGAAGCACCTGCGCGATATCGGCAACAGCGTGCTGGTGGTGGAGCACGATGAAGACGCGATCCGCACCGCCGACTATATCGTGGACATGGGCAAGGGCGCCGGCGTGCACGGCGGCGACGTGATCGCGGCCGGCCCGCTGAAGGACATCCTGAAGAACAAGGAGTCGCTGACGGCCAAGTACCTGAACGGCACGCTGAAGATCGAGGTGCCGAAGAAGCGCCACCAGTCCGACCCCAACAGGCAGCTGGCAATCACCGGCGCCACCGGCAACAACCTGAAGAAGGTGAACCTGAACATTCCGGTCGGCCTGCTGACCTGCGTGACGGGCGTGTCCGGCTCCGGCAAATCGACGCTGGTCAACGACACCCTGTATCCGGCCCTGTCGCGCCACCTCTACGGCTCGCAGACCGAACCGGCGCCGCACGACACGATCAGCGGCCTGGAGCATTTCGACAAGGTGATTGCCGTGGACCAGGCGCCGATCGGCCGCACGCCGCGCTCCAATCCGGCCACCTATACCGGCGTGTTCACGCCGATCCGCGAACTGTTCTCCGAGGTGCCGAGCGCCAAGGAGCGCGGCTACAGCGCGGGCCGCTTCTCCTTCAATGTGAAGGGCGGCCGCTGCGAGGCCTGCCAGGGCGATGGCGTGCTGAAGGTGGAAATGCACTTCCTGCCGGACGTGTATGTGCCTTGCGACGTCTGCCACGGCAAGCGCTACAACCGCGAAACCCTGGAAGTGCACTACAAGGGCAAGAGCATCACCGAGGTGCTGGAAATGACGGTGGAAGACGCGCACGCCTTCTTCAAGGCGGTGCCGGTCATCGCGCGCAAGCTGCAGACCCTGCTCGACGTGGGCCTGGGCTATATCAAGCTGGGCCAGAGCGCCACCACACTGTCAGGCGGCGAGGCGCAGCGCGTGAAGCTGTCGCTGGAACTGTCCAAGCGCGATACGGGCCGCACCCTGTATATCCTGGACGAGCCGACCACCGGCCTGCACTTCCACGATATCGACCTGCTGCTGAAGGTGATCCACCGCCTGCGCGACCAGGGCAATACGCTCGTGATCATCGAGCACAACCTGGACGTCATCAAGACGGCGGACTGGATCGTGGACCTGGGTCCCGAAGGCGGCGCCGGCGGCGGCCGCATCATCGCGGCCGGCTCGCCGGAAGAGGTGGCGGCCAATCCGGACAGCGTGACCGGCAAGTACCTGCTGCCGCTGCTGAAGAAGAAGTGAGGCCTGCAGCGTCCGCCGCTCAGGCGGACTTCTGCTGCATGATCTCCGCCAGCAGCTGGCCGGCCGGCGAGTAGAAGGGGGCGCCCGTCTCCAGGCAGCGCTCCAGCAGGGGCTGCGCGCGGGCGATATCGCCCACCGAGTTGTAGCACAGCGCCAGCAGATACATCAGCTCGGTGTTTGCAGGGTCGGCCGGCTGCAGCCAGCACAGGGTCTGGAAGGCCTGGCTTACCGTCTCCCCGGCGCGCATCATGGCCTTGGCTTCCGCCAGCCGCTGATCGAAGCGGAAGGCCTGCTTCGCATAGTTGCGCACTTCGCTGAAGAAGGCTGCATAGTCGATGCCGCTGGCGGCATCGCGCAGGTCGCTGACCGTGCGCAGCGACTCGGCCGCCGGCCCCAGCAGGCGGCGCAGTTCGGGATGGTCGAAATCGCCGACGCTGCCGCGCGCAAAGAAGGCATTGCTGTCATTCATCTGGTCCGCATCCATGCGGAAATCGGCGCCGCCATCGGTATATTCGGCGGCCACGCCCTTGAAGGTGGAACGGTAGCCGCCCCAGTCCAGGCAGAAGAAGGCGCTCACCAGGCGGTAGTAGATCACCAGCATCAGCGCGTATTCACGGCTTTCCATCAGCTTCGGCAGCACCAGCTGGCGCAGCTCGGCGCTGACGACGGTGGCGAAAATCTCGTTGTGCACGAAATGCATGAACTGCGGGAAGTGCTGGCGGAACGGCGGGTAGTAGCGGATGTAGTGCGCGTACTTGGCCGAGCTCGGATGACGGAACTCGCTGTAGTCCATGCTGCACAGCTTCAGCAGGTCTTCCTTGTGCCCGAAGAACAGGATGTCGTCGATGTAGAAAGGCGCCAGCATCGAGCAGCAGGTGGTCGAGATCTTTTCGCGGAACAGGCGCAGCGCCGGGGCCATCGGATCGGTGATGCGGCTGTCCTTGGCTGCCAGGTGCTGCACCACGGCGGGGTCGATATGGGTATCGGTACGGGTGCGCAGCACATGGCTGGCCTCGCCCACCGCTTCCAGGCCGCGGCGCAAGGTCACTGACTGGCGGAAGCCGTTGTACTGGTCGTACACCAGTTTCGGGTCGGTGGCTGTCACCACCGTCAGCGGATAGCGCTGCATCAGGCCCTGCAGGAACTCGCCGTTGTCCAGCGCATCCTTGTGCCAGGTGGAGAAGATGATCTGGGTAACGCAGGGCTGGGCCGCAAACTCCGCAACGCTGCGCTCGAACAGCGCGGCATCGCGGATGAGTCCCGTGAACAGGACCGCTACTTTCTTTTCTTGCATGCTGTCAGCCGGCGGTGAAACGGTTGTACGCTTCCGCATCGATATAGTTCGGCTTGATGACTTCCTCCTTCGCCGCCACTTCGGCGCCCTCCAGGTAGTTGGCCATCATGTGGCTGATGATGACTTCCACCAGTTCCTCCGTGATGTGCACATTGTCGTCGATGTAATGCGCCATGCCGCCGGAGGTGGCGATTTCGAAGCTCGGGAAGTAGTCGACATTTTCGTATTGGCGTGTCATCTGTTCGACCACCACGCGCAGCACGGCCTTCGAATAGGAATTGGCCACAATCGCCGTGGTGCCGGAGAAGGTGGCCTCGATAGGGATCGGACTCACCGTCAGCAGGATTTTCTTCTGCCCGTGGGCATTGATCAGTGCGATGGAATTCGATACGCGGTCGATGACGTCGGCCACGTCCATGCGGTGGAACTGGAAACGGTCGGGTTCACGCGCCACGGCTGCGCGGCTCGGCGCCTTGTTCACATAGCACTGGTGGATGGTGTCGAACCAGGTCTCGGTCAGGCCCAGCGTGATGACGACGGTGTCGGCGGTCTTCAGCTCGTTGTAAATCTCGGCAATCACCTGGCGGCGGTAGTGCAGCATGGGCAGCTCGACCGGCGTCTGGTGGATATGCAGGAAGAGATCGAGATACCCCTTGTCGGTCTGCTCGATGCCCATTTCGCCTTCGTAGGAAAAGCCGCCGAACACGCTTTCGATGCGCTGCAGGATGGTGCCCGCATTGTATTCATTCAGCATATCCGGCACGGGATAGCGGCACACCGGCAGGTCGAAACCACGCGACACCAGGCGCTTTTCGATTTCGCGCGCGAAGCAGGAGCCGATGGTGAAGATCTTCTCGCCCGGCGCCAGCTTGAAGCGCGGCCACAGCTTGGGCAGCAGCACCCCGTCCTGGTAGCCGTTTTCACCCTTGGCAGGCATGCGGAAAGTCCGGTTACGGACGCCATTGAAGAGATTGGCGTAAGCGCTGAGTCCGCTGATGGTCTGCATGGTGTTTCCCTATAAAACGATCAGCCCATCATAACAACTAAAGCACCATGGGGCAATTCAGCGGACGGCCGCAAGAGCCTGGCGTTGCATCAGAGACTCAATAGTCTTCGCCGAAGTCCTCGTTCTTGTCAGGAATGGAACGCAGCACGTCGAACAGCCCGGTCCAGTGCACCGCGACAAAACCCACAGGTATCAGCCACAGGAGATTGCTCATTTCTTCCTCCATTTCGCACATGTGTGCGAATTTGATTTAAAAAAAGGGCCTCACTCGACGTTGAAGCTCTTGTAGGTGGAAATCAGGCGGTTGAAGGCACGCTGCATGCGGCGCGGCGCATCGCCGTCGCGCAGGAAGCGGGTGTCGTGCATGACGCCCACCACCAGGCTGTAGACCTCGAACACCAGCTGTTCGGGATCGGTATCGGGCCGCAGGTGGCCTGCTTCCATGGCCTGCAGCACGGTGCGCCGCAGGGAAGCGCGCCAGGCCAGTACGCCCTGCTGCAGGCGGTCGCGCAGCGGCCCTTGCTGCAGGTCGTCGAACTCGAAGGCGCCCGCCGTATACAGGCAGGCGCCGCGCGGCGCCTCGTCGCTGACGCGCCGGATCCAGTTGCTGACCTGGGCTTGCAGCCTGGGCAGGCCTTTGGGCAGGTTCAGCGTGGGCAGGAAGATCTCTTCGGCAAAACGCCGGTCGTATTCGTCCAGCACGGCCCCTTGCAGCTGTTCCAGCGAGCCCACGCGCGAGAACACGCCGCTCTTGCTGATGCCGGTGCGCTTGGCCAGCTCGCCCAGCGACAGCTTGCCGATGCCCTCTTCCGCCGCCATATCGCTGGCGGCGCTGAGGATGGCGGCAAAGGTGGCTTCGCTTTTAGCGGTCAGAGTATCCATGCAGGACACTTTAGCACAGGTGTGCGAAAAATGCCAGAAAAAACCGCCGACACGCCGGCGGCTGGCTGCGTCAGGCCAGGCGCATACGCCGCGGCGCGGCGTGCTGCAGGCGGCCCGTCCCGCGGCTGCCGGCCGCGGACTGCGGATCCGCCGCCAGGCGGAAGGCGGCCACCAGGCCTTCCAGCTTGGCCGCTTCTTCCTGCATCGACTCCGAGGCGGCCGAGGCCGGTTCCACCAGGGCGGCATTCTGCTGGGTTACCTGGTCCATCTGCACCACCGCTTCATTGATCTGCTCGATGCCCACGGTCTGCTCCTGGCTGGCGGAACTGATCTCGGCCATGATATCGGTGACGCGCTGGATGCTCGCCACGATTTCACCCATGGTGGTGCCGGCCGTGCCCACCAGGCGGCTGCCCGTTTCCACTTCGTGGACAGAACCGTCGATCAGCACCTTGATTTCCTTGGCCGCCGCTGCCGAACGCTGCGCCAGGTTGCGCACTTCGCTGGCCACGACGGCAAAGCCGCGGCCCTGTTCACCGGCACGGGCCGCTTCCACCGCGGCGTTCAGCGCAAGAATATTGGTCTGGAAGGCAATGCCGTCGATGACGCCGATGATGTCCACGATCTTGGCCGAAGAGCCGCTGATGGCTTCCATCGTACTGACCACCTCGGCCACCACGCTGCCGCCCTTCTGCGCCACTTCCGATGCGGACTCCGCCAACTGGCGGGCCTGGCGCGCATTGTCGGCGTTCTGCTTGACGGTCGACGTCAGTTCTTCCATCGACGACGCGGTCTCTTCCAGCGAGCTCGCCTGCTCTTCGGTGCGCGATGACAGGTCCTGGCTGCCCGAGGCGATCTGGCTGGATGCGGTGGCAATGGTTTGGGTTCCCGCACGCACATCGCTCACGATGCGCGACAGGCTGGTATTCATGTGCGCCAGGGCCTGCAGCAGCTGGCCGATCTCGTCTTTCGACTGCACGCTGATGTCGCTGCTGAGGTCCCCTTCCGCCACCTTGCTGGCCAGCGCCACCGCCTGTTCCAGCGGACGCGTGATCGAGCGCGCCGCCGCCAGGCCCAGGCCGACGCCGAGGCCCAGCGCGCCCAGCACCAGCAGGACCATGAAGTTGCGGCTGCGCGCATAGAGCTCGTTGGTTTCATCGTCCGCCGCCTTGGCGTTCTGTTCCTTCAAACGGCTCAGCTCGGTGATCATGTTGTCCACGCTATTGGCTTGCTGGCGGAAGGTAGTGAAGAAGTATTTCACCGTCGCGCTCTCATCCTGCAGGGCCTCGGCTTCAATGCGCTTGAGCATGTCAGGCACCAGAGCGTCATAGGCCTTCAGCTCGGCGTCGAATTTGGCAAACAGGGCCTTGCCCTGCTCGGAGATGAAGAGGGGGCGGGCCAGGTCCGCGTTGCGGTGCATCTCTTGCATCGCCTTCGTCACCCGTTCATTGAAGCGGGCGCGCTCTTCCGGCGCGGACGCCAGCAGCAGGTAGCTCATGGCGCGGCCGATATACACCAGGTTGATGTTGGCTTGCTTGATGTAGGAAATGCCATCAGCTCGCGTTTGTACAGAATGGTGGCCTTGTCGTTGATGATGCCCATATTGCGGATGCCGATGACGCCGACCATGGCGCCCAGCAAGGACACGATAAGAAATGCCGCGATCAGCCGCGTGCCGACCTTGAACTGGCTAAACATATACCTTCCCCCGATGTGGTTATTCATTACTTAGTTCCTGGTGGAAATGATATCTCAAATAATCACAAATTTACGCGATTTTCACGATTTAATTAATTAATCCAATTTTTAGAATCGATTCTAAGGAATTTTTGGCCGACACGCTTCCCTTGCCGGGAGGCCAGGCGTAAAAAAAGCCCAGCACAGCTGGGCTTTTGGGGGCGCGGGCGAAGGTCAGGCCGACAGGCGTTTTTCCAGCTTCGCCTTGTTATCGACTAGTTCTTTCGGCAGGTGATAGGCCAGCTTGTCGAAGAGCTCGGCGTGCAGCTTCAGTTCCTCGCGCCAGGCATCCTTGTCGATGGAGGTGATGGTTTCAAACTCCTCCGGCGAGAACGGAATGCCGTCCCAGTGCAGGTCGCCATAGCGGGGCGTGGTGCCGAACATGGTTTCGATGCCGCCGGCCTGTCCTTCGATACGTTCCAGCATCCACTTCAGCACGCGCATATTGTCGCCGAAGCCGGGCCACACGAAGTGGCCGTGCTCGTCGGTGCGGAACCAGTTGACGCAGAAGATCTTCGGCGCCTGCGCACCCAGCGACTTGCCCAGGTTGAGCCAGTGCTGGAAGTAGTCGCTCATGTTGTAGCCGATGAAAGGCAGCATCGCGAACGGATCGCGGCGCACCACGCCCATCTGGCCGGCGGCGGCGGCGGTGGTTTCCGAACCCATGGTTGCCGCCATGTACACGCCTTCGATCCAGTCGCGCGCTTCAGTCACCAGCGGCACGGTGGTGGAACGGCGGCCGCCGAAGATAAAGGCCGAGATCGGAACGCCGGCCGGATCGTCCCAGGCCGGGTCGATCACCGGGTTCTGGGTGGCGGCCACGGTGAAACGGGCGTTCGGGTGCGCCGCCTTGGTGCCGGAGGCCGGCGTCCAGTCCTTGCCCTGCCAGTCGATCAGGTGCGCCGGCGCTTCCTTGCTCATGCCTTCCCACCACACATCGCCGTCGTCGGTCAGGGCCACGTTGGTGAAGATGGTGTTCGCGCGCAGCGAGGCCATGCAGTTGGAATTGGTCTTGTCGTTGGTGCCCGGCGCCACGCCGAAGTAGCCAGCTTCCGGATTGATGGCGTACAGGCGGCCGTCCTTGCCCGGCTTGATCCAGGCGATATCGTCGCCGATGGTGGTGATTTTCCAGCCCTTGAAGGAGGCTGGCGGAATCAGCATGGCGAAGTTGGTCTTGCCGCAGGCCGAAGGGAAGGCGGCCGCCACATAGTGCTTCTGGCCTTCCGGCGATTCCACGCCGAGGATCAGCATGTGCTCGGCCAGCCAGCCCGGATTGCCGTCCTTTGCATCCTGGTGGCCCATATTCGAGGCGATGCGCAGCGCGAAGCATTTCTTGCCCAGCAGCGCATTGCCGCCGTAGCCGGAACCGTAGGACCAGATCTCGCGCGTTTCCGGGAAATGCACGATGTACTTGGTGGGGTTGCATGGCCAGGCCACGTCCTTCTGGCCCGCCTTCAGCGGCGCGCCGACGGAATGCACGCAAGGGACGAAGTCGCCGTCCGTGCCCAGCACCTCGTACACGGCCTTGCCCATGCGGGTCATGATGCGCATATTGACGGCCACATACGGCGAGTCCGACAGTTCCACCCCGATATGGGCGATCGGCGAACCCAGCGGGCCCATCGAGAACGGCACCACATACATGGTGCGGCCCACCATGCAGCCATCGAACAGGCCGTTCAGGGTGCCGCGCATTTCGGCGGGGTCGGTCCAGTTGTTGGTGGGGCCGGCCTGCTCCTTGGTGGCCGAGCAGATGAAGGTGCGGTCTTCGACACGGGCCACGTCGGAAGGATCGGAGCAGGCCAGGTAGGAATTCGGGCGCTTCTCCTCGTTCAGTTTTTTCATGGTGCCGGCGGCAACCATTTCAGCGCACAGGCGGTCGTATTCTTCCTGCGAGCCGTCGCACCAGTAGATGCGGTCCGGTTTGGTGAGGGCGGCCACCTCGGCCACCCAATTGATCAGCTTTTGCTGTTTGATGTAAGCTGGCGCGTTCATTGTTGCAACGCCTCCCATAACGGGCTGATTCATAGTACCTCCAATGCCAATAAAGAATTCTTGTCTTGTCCCGGCACGGCAGGATCGTCGTCAGCTTTTGGCTTGCGCTCGGAAAGGCATTCAAAATGCTTCGGCGGATACGGCGGTTCTGTCGATGCGCCGGATTACTCGACGGCGCGCTCCCTGCGGCACCATAGGCGGGAGATGGAACGTCTGCGGGCCGCAAACTCAACGGTTTTACGCCCCTGAATGTGGCCGATTGTACACCCCGACACCCCCGATTCAGACAAAAATGTAGGAAAAATGGTTGAGCAATGTAGTAGGCTATTCGAGATATTTCCGATCCTGTTATTTCCCTACCAATCCGATCAAAACTTCTGCTAACTCCCATGAAAATTGCCATTCTCGACGACTACCAGGACGCGGTGCGCCAGCTCGACTGCTTCGCACGATTGGACGGCCATGAGGTCAAAGTATTCACGAACACCATTCGCGGCATGGGGCAGCTGGCGGCCCGGCTGCAGCCTTTCGATGCCCTGGTGCTGATCCGGGAGCGCACCGCCTTCAACCGCGCCCTGCTGTCGAAACTGCCGAACCTGAAGCTGATCTCGCAGACGGGCAAGGTCAGCGGGCATATCGACGTGGCGGCGGCAACCGAGCTCGGTATTGCAATCGCCGAAGGGATCGGTTCGCCGACGGCGCCGGCGGAGCTGACTTGGGCCCTGATCATGGCGGCGCAGCGCAAGCTGGTGCCGTACGCCGGCAACCTGAAGCGCGGCCTGTGGCAGACGGTATCGACCGAAGCGCAGTTCAACACCCTGGGCACGGTGCTCAGCGGACGCACGCTGGCGATCTGGGGCTACGGCAAGATCGGCAAGCTGATTGCGGGCTATGCGACAGCCTTCGGCATGAAGGTACTGGTCTGGGGCAGCGAGAACAGCCGCGCCGCCGCGGTGGCCGACGGCCACACGGCCGCGGCCTCGCGCGCCGCCCTGTTTGAGGAGGCCGACGTGCTGACCCTGCACCTGCGCCTGGCCGACAGCACGCGCGGCATCGTGACGGCGGACGACCTGGCGCGCATGAAGCCGGGCGCGCTGTTCGTCAACACCAGCCGCGCCGAGCTGGTGGCCGAGGGCGCGCTGGAAGCGGCGCTGGCAGCCGGCCGGCCGGGCGCCGCAGCGCTGGACGTCTTCCCCAGCGAACCGCTGGCAGAAAACTCCCCCCTGCTGCGCATGCCCCAGGTACTGGCCACGCCCCACCTCGGCTACGTGGAAAAAGACAGCTACGAGCTCTACTTCCAGTACGCCCTGCAGAACCTGGTCGACTTCAGCAACGGCGCCTGCACCACCATCCTCAACCCCGCCTACGTCCAGCACACCCGCTGAGCCCGCAACATGACACCGTGGGGTCAGGCACCGCCTGTCATTTGACAAGGGTGCCTGACCCCACGGTGTCATGTTGCGGACTGGGCTGTGTCAGGTTTCGGGGATGCCGGTCAGGTTGGGGCGCGGCAGCGGGAGGACGTGGGATTGCGTCCAGAGGCCGGCCCAGCCGGGGGGCCAGGGGAGGTCCGGGCCGTCGTAGGCGGGAAGGGTGGCGCGTACCGGGATGACGGGCACCGGCGGCATCGCCGCCAGCGGGGCGCCCGGCGTGCGCGGCATGTCCAGGCTGTACATATAACCGGGCAGCAGGGCCTCGCAGGCGGCCGCGAACCAGGCCGTGTGGTCCTCGTCCTTGCCCAGCGCCTGCGCCAAGCCTTGCGGGTCGAATTTCGCCAGCGCGTGGATCAGCTCGTCGGTGGTGGCGCCGGGATTGTCGCCCCAGCCCATCACCGGGTTCACGTTATAGTCGGCGCCGGAGCCGTACCAGCCTTCGCGCCACGCACGCTGCATCCAGTCGCGCGGCCCGGTGAACAGGTGCCAGCGCCAGTGCAGGCCCGAGGGCTTGGGCCAGGAGTACAGGTACAGTTTCTGGTAGCCGGCCTGGTGCAGCGCGCGCACCATCGCCATCAGCCGCGCGTGCGGCATGCGGTCCGGCGGCGCACGGCGGAACAGGATGGCCTCGCCGTCCGCAAACTGCACTTCGTCCGTGGACAGATTCAGGTCCAGCGTGCGCTGCTCGGAACCGAAGCGCGCCGCAATCCAGCCCGTCAGCAAATTGACGGCCGTAATCACGCCATAGCCGCGGTGGCGATGAAAAATAACGGTTCCGGGGGCGAGGGCTTTCATATCGGACGGGCAAAGAAACCAGTGTACTCAAGGTTCGGCATGCTTGCCAGATGAGCGCGCACAAAGATTTTTCAAGCGGGCAGCTTCACGCTATCATGCGCCATTCTGCAATTCCTTGATGACCTGACCATGACTTTGCGCATCATCGCCACCGGCGGCACTTTCGACAAGCATTACAACGAACTGAACGGCACGCTGGGCTTTGCCGACAGCCACCTTCCGGAAGCGATCGCGCGCGCCCGCATCACGGCAGGCGTAGCGCTGGAGCAACTTCCGCTGCTCGATTCCCTCGATATGGTGGACGCCGACCGCGCCCGCGTGCTGGCCAGCTGCCAGGCCTCCGCCGAGAAGGCCATCGTGATCGTGCACGGCACCGATACGATGAAGGAAACGGCCGCCGTGCTCGGCCCCGTCGCGCTGGGCAAGACCGTGGTGCTGACCGGCGCGATGATCCCCTATGAAATCGCGAACTCCGACGCCCTGTTCAACCTCGGCTTCGCCTGTGCCGCGGCGCAAACCTTGCCGCCCGGCGTCTTTGTCGCCATGAACGGCCAGATTTTCGCGTGGGACAACGTTCAGAAGAACAAGGCAGCCGGCGTGTTCCAGCCGCTATAAAAAAAAAGCGGCATACGCCGCTTTTTCATCAGGCGGTAGCTTCGCCGCCCAGTGCTTCGACCACATCCTTGAGCAGCTTGCTCAGTTCGCCGGTCATCAGCATGAAGTCGCCATCGAAACGCTCTTCGTCGTTGCGGGTGGTGGCTTCGTTTTCCTTCATCACGTCCAGCGGCTTCACGCTCTTGATGGCAAGCGCCTCGGTCAGCACGAAGGAGATCTTGCTGTCCCAGGTCATGGCCAGGCGGGTGCACTGCTTGCCGGCCGCGATGTGGCGGCGCACTTCTTCCGGCTCCAGCGTGTGGCGCACATAGCGCACCGCCGCCTTGCTTTCGCCGGTGGCGCGCAGTTCCGTGTCCATGTCGACGGTGAAGCCGGCCGGCGCCTCGTCGTCCTGCAGCCAGGCGGTCATCACGCCGACCGGCGAGCGCTGCACGCGCAGGCTTTCCAGCGGCAGGCGGTCCACCGCCTTCAGCAGCAGCTTGATCACTTCGTCGGCCTTGGCCGGGCTGGCGGCATCCACCACCAGCCAGCCGTTGACCGGGTCGATCCAGGTCCACACATTGCTGCGGATGGTGAAGGCGCGCGGCAGCAGTTCGTCGTGCACGCGCTCCTTCAGTTCCTTCATCGCCTTCTTGCCGGGCGCGAAACCTTGCTGTTCTTCCAGCTCGGCCGCGCGGGCCTTGGCAACCTGGTTGACCACGGTGTTGGGCAGCAGTTTCTTCTCGGTGCCGAGCAGGATCAGCATCTGCTTGTTGACGACGTGCACCAGCGAGCCGTTGCCGCGCGGCGAATCCCATCCCTGGCGCATCATTTCATTGCTGCTGGCAGGCGTAAACGAATGCGGGCGCAGGGCTTCTTCAAGTTGTTCCGGGGTAAACGCCCAAGGGGCGGGCAGACGGTAAATCTGTAGATTCTTGAACCACATATGGTGTACTTGCCTTGTTTCAGCTTGTAAAGGGGAACGGTATTTTACACGCCTCAGTTGGGGCAAGTCACCGTCCGGGCTTTCGCACCGTCGCGAAAAACATCACGCCCGCCGGAGCCGCCCGGCGCATCCATCACCACGCAATAGCTGGAGCCGCCTGTGCGCACGCGCGTCATGCGCCGCCCATCCGGCAGAACCATTTCTTCCAGCCCGGCCGCGCCGGCGCTGCCGCCGGCCCTGGCCAGCGCACGCGCGATGGCGGAGCCGGAGTGCTGGCTGCGCAGGAAAGCGTGCGGCGTCTCCTTGCGCAGGGCCTGCATCGCATCGCCCACGGAAGCGCGCGCCACCTCGCCGAGGGATTTTTCGGGTGTGGCGAACGCATCGGGAACGGCAGCCGGCGCGGGTGACGCGGCGGGTAAGGGAGGCACGGTGATCGCGGCAGGCGCACTGCGGCGCTGCGGTTCCTGCGTGGCGCGCGCCGCAGCCGGACTGCGCGGCGGGAGCGGCGTGGCAGGCGCCGGTTTCGGCGGCAGGATGAAGGCCAGCTCGCCGCGCGGTACGGCAAGGGGCGCCTGGCGCAGCACGGGACGCCACGCCAGCAAAACCAGCAGGTGCAAAAACAGCAATGCCGCCAGCCACGCATGGCGCGGACGCAAACGTGCTTCGTCGATGTGAGACTCCCTGGGTGGGCTGCAATCCGTGCAGCGCCAGACCATTATGGCGGCTTATTGATCTGCGAACAACTCGCCCTGCCGCGCCAGCGCGCCGGGCGGCAGGTCGTCGACCGGCGTCAGCGCGCTGACGCGCACGCCCAGCAGGCGCAGGCGCTGGTCCAGCGGCACCCGGCGCAGGCATTCGCCGGCCGCGCGCCGGATGGCGGCGGCGTCCGCCGTGGGCTGCGGCAGGGTCACGTCGCGCGTCACGGTGCGGAAGTCGGCATAGCGCAGCTTGATGCCGACCGTGCAGCCGACATAGCGCTTGCGCTCCATGTCCGCCGCCACTTTCTCGCACAGGCGGGTGAAGATGGCCGACAGCTCGCTGCGGTCCTGCTTCGGATGCAGGTCGCGGTCGAAGGTGGTTTCGCGGCTCATGCCCTTCGGATCGGAGCGCGTGGACACTTCCCGCTCGTCGCGGCCGTGCGCCACCCGCCGCAGCCACTCCGCGAAGTTGAGCCCGAAGTGTTCCTGCAGCAGCCGGGGATCGGCCTGCGCCACCTGCCCCACCGTCTCGATGCCCAGCTCGGCCAGCCGTTGCGCCGCCTTGGGGCCGATGCCGTTGATCTTGCGCGCCGGCAGGGGCCAGATGCGCGCGGGCACATCCTCGTAGCCAAGGATGGTGAGGCCGTTCGGCTTTTCCAGGTCGGAACAGATCTTGGACAGCAGCTTGTTCGGCGTAATGCCGATCGAACAGGTGAGGCCGGTGGCATCGAACACGGCCTGCTTGATGCGCAGCGCCAGCTCGCGCGTTTCGCCCGGCACGTCGGTCAGGTCGATGTAGATTTCGTCGATGCCGCGGTCCTCGATGGCTGGCGCGATGCCGGCCACGGCCGCCTTGAACAGGCGCGAGTAATGGCGGTAGCTGTCGAAATTGACTGGCAAAAGGATAGCGTCCGGCGCCAGTTTGGCCGCCTTCATGGTGCCCATGGCGGAGCCGACGCCGAGCGCGCGCGCCGCATAATTGGCTGTGGTGAGAACGCCACGGCCCACATAATCCCGCAGACGGGAGAACTCGTGTGTGCCATCCTCTTTCAGCCGGGGCTGGTGGCGCGAACCGCCGCCCACCACCACCGGCACTCCGCGCAGCTCCGGATACCGCAGCAGCTCCACCGATGCGTAGAAGGCGTCCATATCGAGATGGGCTATGCGGCGCTGGCTCATGCGGGATAAAACAGTTGGGATACTGTAATTATATCCAGTAATACCGTTCCGGTAAGCGATGTGTCCCGATTTTGATATGCAAAGAAAAACGTCTTAAATATCAGATACTTGCTGTCCATTTCGTCTATCGTATTTACGCAACAGCGGCACGATTGTGAATTGTGCCGTGGGGAAACGCGCGTAAAATTTCACTTTTCCGATTCCCGCCGCCCATGCTCAAATACCTCCTCTGCCCTGTTCTGCTGGCCTGCTCCGGCGCCGCTTTCGCCCAATCGAACGTCACCGTCACCGGGGGCCTGGATACCTACCTGGGCACGATGAAAGCCAGCGGCGAGCCCGCACGGCGCAATATCGTGGGCAGCGGCGGCATGACGACCTCCTTCTTCGGCATCCGCGGTGAAGAGGACCTGGGCGGCGGCACGCGCGTGGAGTTCCGCGTGATCGGCCTGCTGCAGGTGGATAGCGGCATGTCCGGCCGCTTCGCCGGCGACAACCTGTTCTCGCGCGATGCCAATGTGGCGGTGAACGGTCCCTACGGCCGCCTGCAGCTGGGCCGTGCGGCCTCACCCGCCTTCCTCGCCATGATCCAGTTCAATCCCTTCGGCAATTCCTTCGTCTTCTCGCCGCTGCTGTCGCACTCCTTCATCCCATCGGGACCGCTTGGCGCGCGCAACTGGGCGGCCGGGATTGCGGGCGACAGCGGCTGGAGCAACCAGATCGTGTACGTCTCCCCGACCTGGAAAGGCCTGCGCACCAGCGTGCATTTCCAGCCCGGCGAGCAGGGCGGCAAGGCGGGCGCCAACAACGCGGCGCTTACGGCACTCTATACGCGCGGCCCGCTGGCGCTGACCGCCGTGGCCCAGCACGTGCGGGTGAGCAATCCGAATCAGGGCCTGCCCATCATGGACCCGACCCGCGCGCCGCTGGACTTCTCGGCGGTGACGGCGCAGCGCGCCGGCTTTGCCGGCCTCAGTTATGAACTGGGGGCGGCCAGGTTCTACGGCACCTTCCACCGCACCGAAGAGGACACCGCGGGCACGCTGCGCATGCGGGGCCGCACCGCCAGCGTGGGCGTCAACCTGCGCGCCGGCCTCGGCAGCATCATGCTGGGCGCCGCCGACAGCCGCCGGAGCGGCAGCCTGGTCGGCGGCATCCTTCAACGCCGCACAGTCTCGCTGGGCTACGACTACCGCATGTCGAAGCGCACCGATCTTTATACCGTGGCCATGGCGGACCGCCTCAGCGGCAAGGCGCGGGCCAACAGCCTGGGACTGGGCATCCGCCACCTGTATTGATTAATTGAGGAATACCTTGAAACTCTCGAACCTGAAAATTGGCGCCAGGCTTGGCCTCGGCTTTGCACTGACTATCGCCGTCATGCTGGCGATGACGCTGCTCGGCATCAGCCGCATCCAGTTCACTGCCGGCCTCACCGACCAGCTTGTGCACGACCGCGCGGTGAAAGTGCAGTTGACCAATGAAATGCGCAGCTACTCCAACCGCGCCGCGCAGGCATTGCGCAATGCGGCGCTGGCGCCCGACGCGGCCATGATGGCCGACTTCCTCCGCCAGCAGGGTGATGCCGACCGGCTCGGCGCCGAATCCGCAGCAAAGCTGAGAGCCATCCTCAACAGGCCTGACACCATCCGCCAGTTCGATCAGCAGCAGGCGGCCCTGGCGGCTTACCAGTCGAAGCGGGACCAGCTTGTGCGCCTGCTGCAGGGGGGTGACAAGGAAGGCGCCGTGCAAGCCCTGTTCCGCGACGCCGTTCCCGCCCAAACCGCCTACTTCGGCACGCTGGATGCCATGCTGGCAACGCAGAACAAGCTGACACGCAGCGATGGCGACGCCGCAGCCCAAGCCTCCCAATCGGCCACAGTGCTCATGGTTTCGCTGCTGGTGCTGGCGACCGGCCTGTCGGTGCTGACCGGCTGGCTGATTACCCGTTCGGTGACCGCGCCCATCGGCGAAGCGGTGGCGCTGGCCGAAACCGTGGCCCAGGGCGACCTGACGGTCAGCATCAGCACTGCACGGCGGGACGAGACGGGCCGCTTGCTCACGGCCCTGCAGAACATGGTGCAGGCGCTGACCCGCACCGTGGGCACGGTACGCCAGGGTACGGACGCGATTGCCACCTCCTCGGCCGAAATCGCCGCCGGCAACCTGGACCTGTCGCGCCGCACGGAGCAGCAGGCCGCCAGCCTGGAAGAGACGGCCTCCTCGATGGAAGAACTGACCTCGACCGTGCGCCAGAATGCCGACAATGCGCGCCAGGCCAACCAGCTGGTGGTGTCGGCGGCCGACTATGCCAGCCAGGGCGGCCAGGTGGTAAGCCAGGTGGTGGAAACCATGGACGCCATCAAAGGCAGCTCGGGCAAGATCGTGGACATCATCGGCACCATCGATGGCATCGCCTTCCAGACCAATATCCTGGCGCTGAACGCGGCCGTTGAAGCGGCGCGCGCCGGCGAGCAGGGCCGCGGCTTTGCCGTGGTGGCGGGCGAAGTCCGCACGCTGGCCCAGCGCTCCGCGGCGGCGGCCAAGGAGATCAAGGCGCTGATCGACGACTCGGTGTCGAAAGTGGACGCGGGCGGCAGGCTGGTGGACCAGGCCGGCGCAACGATGGACAAGATCGTCGCTTCGGTGCAGCAGGTGGCCGACATCATGAACGAGATCACCTCCGCCAGCCAGGAGCAGAGCGCCGGTATCGACCAGATCAACCTGGCGGTGGTGGAAATGGATACCGTGACGCAGCAGAACGCGGCGCTGGTGGAAGAAGCCTCGGCCGCCGCCACCAGCATGCAGCGGCAGGCTGCGCAGCTGGCGGAAACCGTGGCGGTGTTCCGCCTGGCTCAGGTGCAGGAAGCGCCGCGCCGTGCGCCGAAGGCGGCGCCGGCTCCGCTGGCGCCGCAGCGCAAGCCGGCGCCAGCCTTGCCGAAAGCGAAGCCCGCCATGCGCGCGAAGCAAGCCGCCGCGCACGGCGACGACTGGGAAGAGTTCTGACTACAGCACTTCGCCGCCGCGCCTGACGCAGAACAGCGTCAGCAAAGCGCCCATCAGCAGGCTGGCGGCCAGCACGCTCATGCCCTGCGCCGTACTGGCGGTGGCATCGCGGATGGCGCCCACCAGGTAAGGGCTGGCAAAGCCCGCCAGGTTGCCGACCGAGTTAATCAGCGCAATACCCGCCGCTGCCGCCATACCGCCCAGCATGGCGGTAGGCAGACTCCAGAAAATGGGGAAGGTGCTCAGGATGCCCGCCGTGGCCAGGCTCAGTGCCGCCATCGCCGCGACGGTATTGTCCGCAAAGGCGATGGACAGCATCAGGCCGGCCGCGCCCGCCAACCCGGCGAGCGCCGTGTGCCAGCGCCGCTCGCCGCTGCGGTCCGAATGGCGCGCGGCCAGCACCATCACCACGGCTGCGATACCGTAGGGAATGGCGGTGAGCAGGCCGATATGGAACACGTCCTGCACGCCGCTGTTGCGGATCAGCTGCGGCAGCCAGAAGCTCACGCCGTACAAGCCCATCACGAACAGGAAGTAGATGGCGGCCAGCAGCCACACGCGCCCGCTGCCGAACACATGGCGCAGCGGCCAGTGTCCCTGCGCCGCGCCGTCTTCCGCCAGCGCCGCTTCCAGCCGCGCCTTTTCGTCCCCGTCCAGCCAGCGCGCGCTGCGGATGCCGTCGTCCAGATAGAACAGGGTCCAGATACCGAGCGCAACCGACGGCAGGCCTTCCAGCAGGAACAGCCACTGCCAGCCATGCAGGCCGCCCAGACCGGCAAAAGCGCGCATGATCCAGCCGGACAAAGGTCCGCCCAGCACGCCGGCCACCGCCACCCCGCTCATGAACAGCGCCACGATGCGCGCGCGGCGGCGGGCCGGATACCAGTAGGTCAGGTACAGCACCACGCCGGGGAAGAAGCCGGCTTCCGCCACGCCCAGCAGGAAGCGCAGCAGGTAAAAGGTGGCCGGACTGCTGGCGAACATGGTGGCGGCCGACACCAGGCCCCAGCTGATCATGATGCGCGCAATCCAGCGCCGCGCGCCCACGCGCGCCATCAGCAGGTTGGAAGGCACTTCGAACAGGAAATAGCCAAGGAAGAAAATGCCGGCGCCGATGCCGTACACCGTATCGGACAGCGCAAGGTCGGCCTGCATCTGCAGCTTGGCGAAGCCCACATTGACCCGGTCCAGGTAGGCCGCCACATAGCACAGGAACAGGAAGGGCACGAGGCGGCGCGTGACGCGGGCATACAGCGCATCGTCGCTGGCAGGGCGCATGGGCGGGGCTCCTTGGGGTGGCTGGGAATCGCAGCGTAACATTGCTGCTGGCAATTTCCGCAAGATTTTCAGAAAAACTGCGAAAACCCCTTGCGGAACGCGGAAACGCCGCTGTAGAATACGGCCTCTTCTGAACGTTGTGACAAACGTTCAGCAGTTCCGGAGCAATTGGACGGGCGCTTAGCTCAGTTGGTAGAGCGGATCCCTTACAAGGATTAGGTCGGGAGTTCGACCCTCTCAGCGCCCACCAGGACTGCGAAGAATTAGGAGTGGTAGTTCAGTTGGTTAGAATACCGGCCTGTCACGCCGGGGGTCGCGGGTTCGAGCCCCGTCCACTCCGCCAGAATCCCAGAGAGCCCGATTTCGATCGGGCTCTTTTCATTTTGTATCCCTCTTGCAACAGTCTTGCCGGTAAACCGCGGCCTGCCTGAAAAACCGGCGACAATAGTGTTGTAACAACAGCCCTGTCCAACGGAGTTGCACGTGATCTTTGGTTTCCTGAAATCGCCCGCGCTGTCGCCACGCCTGACCCGGCTGCGCGAGTCGGCGCTGTTCTCATCGCTGACGCCGCTGGAACTGAAGATCGTGGACGGCCTGATGCATGAGCGCCGCTTCCTCACCGACGAAATCATCTTCGACGAAGGCGAAGAAGGGCAGGCGCTCTACCTCGTCATTTCGGGCAAGGTGCAGATCAACCGCGCGGTAGCGGGCGGCAAGGAAGTGGTGGCCGAGCTGCCGGCCGGCTCCTTCTTCGGCGACCTGGCCCTGCTGGACAACTCGCCGCGCAGCGCCCAGGCGCGTGCGCTGGACAACTGCCAGCTGGCCGTCTTCTTCCGCGCCGACTTCATGGGGCTGATGGAAACCGACGCCGTGATCGGCTACAAGATATCGCTCGCCCTGGCGCGGCATATCGGCGCCCGCCTGCGCGAATGGATGTGCGGCAGCCCCCAGATCGAGACCCTGTAAATGTCAGGCCGCCGTCCCGGACCCGTCGTGTGGTGCGCCATCGTGCTCGCCACCTGCCTGCTGCTCTATGTGCTGCAGCACATGCTGTGGCTGACGGTGCCCTTCCTGCTCGGCATCATCCTGTATTACGTGCTGCTGCCGCCGATGCACAGGCTGCTGCGCATGGGCTTCAGCCACAACACGGCCGCGCTGCTGGTGGGCAGCGGCTTCTTTGCCTGCGTGATCGTGGCGGGCCTGCTGCTGATGGCCTGGCTTTCGTCCAGCCCCAGCTCCTCGTGGCAAGGGCTGCCGGAACGCTATATCGAAGGCGGCACGGCTTTCGTGCGCAACACCCTGCTGTCGCTGGAGGACAAATTCCCCGTGCTGCACCAGGCCGGCATGAGCGACAACATCAACGCCCGCTTCAGCGCCTACACGCACGACTTCTTCACCGACCACCTGCCCGGCCTGCTGGTCGGGGCCGCCGCCTGGATTCCCTCGCTGCTGCTGGCGCCCTTCCTCACCTTCTTCTTCCTGCGCGACGGCGGCCGTTTCAAGCGCTTCCTGGCGCGCGCGGTGCCGAACGCCTTCTTCGAGAAGACGCTGTTCCTGCTGCACGAAGTGGACCAGACGGCGCGGCGCTACTTCCAGGGCATGCTGAAGCTGACGGTGCTGGACACGATGGTATTGGCGTTCGGCCTGTGGCTGATCGGCGTATCGCCGCCGCTGCTGCTGGGCTTCATTGCCGCGGTGCTGGCATGGATTCCCTTCGTCGGCTCGATCCTCGGCTGCATCATGGTAGTGCTGGTGGCGGCGGCCGATGCGCCGGGCGACACGATGATCGCCTACAGCGCGATCGGGGTCTTCATCGCCGCGCGGCTGCTGGACGACTTCGTCTTCATGCCGCTGACCCTGGGCCGCAGCCTGCGCATCCATCCGCTGGTCACGGTGCTGATGATCTTCATCGGCGGCTCGGTGGCCGGGGTGGCAGGCTTGATGCTGGTGCTGCCGCTGCTGGGTGTCGTGATGGTGATCGGCGAAACCCTGGGCCGGCTGATCACGAACCCGCGCCTGCGCGCCCGCCACCGCCACGCCAAAGCCCTGCGCCAGCGCCAGGCCAGCGCCGACCTCCTCCCCTAAATCGGGGACAGACCCTATTTTTAGAAATCAGGGTCCGTCCCCAATTTCAGCGACGCCCCTTGAGCGGTCGCTTATCCATGCGAAATCGGCATTGGCAAAATCCGGCATTCTGTACGCCGCCCCGGACTTTCTAATTGGGGACGGACCCTAATTTCTGAAAATAGGGTCTGTCCCCAATTAAGAAGAAAAAAAGGGCAGAGGAAAACTCTGCCCTTTTTGCTTGCGCTGACGACTGTTACGCTGCGACGGCTTCCTTGGCGGCCGGGGCCGCGGTTTCGTCGTCGCCCGAGCGGATCAGGTGGTCGAAGGCGGAGAGGGCGGCTTTCGCGCCTTCGCCGACGGCGATCACGATCTGCTTGTACGGCACCGTCGTCACGTCGCCGGCAGCGAACACGCCCGGCACCGAGGTCTGGCCGCGTGCGTCCACTTCGATTTCGCCGTGGCGCGACAGGGCTACCGTGCCTTTCAGCCATTCGGTGTTGGGCACCAGGCCGATCTGCACGAATACGCCTTCCAGCTCGATGCGGTGCGATTCGCCCGTGTTGCGGTCGGTGTAGCTGATGCCATTCACTTTCTTGCCGTCGCCATGGATCTCGGTGGTCTGCGCCGAGACGATCACGTTGACGTTTTTCAGCGAACGCAGCTTGCGCTGCAGCACCGCATCCGCACGCAGCTCGGCGCCGAACTCGATCAGGGTCACGTGTTCCACAATGCCCGCCAGGTCGATCGCCGCTTCCACGCCGGAGTTGCCGCCGCCGATCACCGACACGCGCTTGCCCTTGAACAGCGGGCCGTCGCAGTGCGGGCAGTAGGCCACGCCGTGGTTACGGTATTCCTTCTCGCCCGGCACATTGATTTCGCGCCAGCGGGCACCCGTCGACAGGATCACGGTCTTGCCCTTCAGTACCGCACCGCTCTCGGTGTGCACTTCCGTCACTTTGCCCGGCACCAGTTTCACGGCGCGCTGGGTGTTCATGATGTCCACTTCATAGGTCTTCACGTGCTGCTCCAGCGCCACCGCGAATTTCGGGCCGTCGGTTTCGGTGACGGAGACGAAGTTCTCGATCGCCAGCGTGTCCAGCACCTGTCCGCCGAAGCGTTCCGCCAGCACGCCGGTCTTGATGCCCTTGCGGGCCGCGTAGATCGCGGATGCCGCACCGGCAGGACCGCCGCCGACGATCAGCACGTCGAACACGTCTTTCTTGCTCAGCTCCGCCGCGGCGCGCACGCTGGCGTTCGAATCCAGCTTGGCGAGGATTTCCTCGACATTGGTGCGGCCCTGGCCGAAGTGCTGGCCGTTCATGAACATCATCGGCACCGCCATGATCTGGCGTTCTTCCACTTCCTTCTGGAATACGCCGCCGTCGATGGTGGTCACCTTGATGCGCGGGTTGATCACCGACATCGCATTCAGCGCCTGCACCACTTCCGGGCAGTTATGGCAGCTCAGCGAGATGAAGGTCTCGAAGTGGTAGTCGCCGTCCAGGTTGCGGATCTGTTCGATCACGGCCTCATCGAACTTGATGGTGTGGCCGCCCACCTGCAGCAGGGCCAGCACCAGCGAGGTGAACTCGTGGCCCATCGGGATGCCGGCGAAACGCACGCCGATATCGCTGCCCGCACGGTTGATCGAGAACGATGGCTTGCGCACGTCGGCGGCATTGTCCTCGACCACGGTAATCTTGTCGCTCAACGCGGCGATGTCGCGGAGCAGGTCCTGCATTTCCCGCGCTTTGGCGGAGTCATCCAGCGATGCGACGATCTCAATCGGCTGCACCACCTTTTCCAAATAGGCTTTCAACTGGGTTTTGAGATTGGCATCCAACATGACTTTTTTCCTTTGCTTGAACTACCTGGCCGGGGGAATTCCCCCGCCAGCCAGGTATCGGGGGTACTGCTAAGCTTAGATCTTGCCTACCAGATCCAGCGATGGGGTCAGGGTTGCTGCGCCTTCGGTCCACTTGGCCGGGCACACTTCGCCTGGATGGGAAGCCACGTACTGAGCGGCTTTCACTTTACGCAGCAGCTCGCCTGCGTCGCGGCCGATGCCGTTGTCGTGCACTTCCAGCACTTTGATGAAGCCGTCCGGATTGATCACGAAGGTGCCGCGCAGCGCCAGGCCTTCTTCTTCGATCATGACCTGGAAGTTGCGGGACAGCAGGCCGGTTGGGTCGCCGACCAGCGGGTATTGCACTTTCTTGATCGCGTCCGAGGTGTCGTGCCATGCTTTGTGCGCGAAGTGGGTGTCGGTCGAGATGCCGTACACTTCCACGCCCAGTTTCTGGAATTCAGCGTAGTTGTCTGCCAGGTCTTCCAGTTCGGTCGGGCACACGAACGTGAAGTCAGCCGGGTAGAACACGAAGACCGACCACTTGCCCTTCAGGGACTCTTCGCTCAGGTCGATGAACTTGCCGTTGTGGTAAGCGGTTGCCTTGAACGGTTTTACTTGGGTGTTGATCAGAGACATTTGTGTTTTCCTCGTGAGGGTTGTGAATCAATGAGATGCCAGTTTAAGGGTTTCTCGTCTATTTGGAAAATTGATTGTTCCAATAGTTTCAATTGGCTTTAGCTATCGAAACGGGCGAGCGAGAGCGATATTATCCGCTTTTGTGGTCAAAGCGGCAGGATTGCCTTATAGGGGCTCAAGCCGCCAGCTGGGCCTTGAGCATCAGGTCGAAATCGGCGGCCGGCATGGGGCGGGCGAACAGGTAGCCCTGGCCGTAGTCGCAGCCGGCGGCGGCCAGCAGCTCGCGCTGCTCCGGCGTTTCCACCCCTTCCGCAATCACTTCCAGCTCCAGCTTGTGGGCCATGACGATGATGGCTTCCGACAGCGCCATATCGCTCGATTCCGGCGCCAGGTTGCGAGTGAAGCTGCGGTCGATCTTCAGGTAGTCGATGTCGAATTTCTTCAGGTAGGACAGCGAGGAATAGCCGGTGCCGAAGTCGTCCAGCGCCACCTGGATGCCGGCGTCGCGCAGCTGCAGCAGCTTGTCGGTGACGGCATTGCTGGCGTCCAGCAGCAGGCCTTCGGTAATCTCCACCACCAGCGCCTGCCCCGGCAGCGACTGCTGCTGCAGGTGGCGCAGCCAGCCGTCATAGCCCCCGCCTTCGCGCTGGAATTCCAGCGGCGACTGGTTGACGCTGACCTGGAAGGCCGGATGCACTTCGGCCCGCCAGCGCTGCACCCAGCGCACGGCTTCGTGGAATACCCACTGCCCGATATCGACGATCAGGCCGCTCGCTTCGGCCAGCGGAATGAATTCCAGCGGACTGACCATGCCGCGCTGCGGATGCTCCCAGCGCAGCAGCGCTTCCGCCTTGTGGATGCGGCCGGTTTTCAGGTGCACGATGGGCTGGAAGTACAGGCGCAGCTGGCCGCCTTTCAGCGCGCCGCGCAGATCGTTGGTCAGGCGCATGCGGTTCAGCGCCGCCACCTGCAGCGCCGGCGTGAAGTAGCTGAAGCGGTTGCGGCCCGCGCCCTTGGCCGCATACATGGCCTGGTCGGCGTGCTTCAGCAGGTCTTCCATGCTGCCCGCATCGTCCGGATACAGCGTGATGCCGATCGAGGCCGACACGAAGGCCTGTTCCTGGCCCAGCGCAAACGGCATCAGCAGGCTGTCGATGATGTTCTGGGCGATGGTTTCCACGCGGTCCACCTCTTCCAGCGAGGGCAGGATGACGGTGAATTCGTCGCCGCCGAGGCGCGCCACGGTATCGGATTCGCGCACGCAGGCGCTGATGCGGCGCGCCGCGTCGATCAGCAGCACGTCGCCCTGGTGGTGGCCCAGCGTGTCGTTCACTTCCTTGAAGTGGTCGAGGTCGATGAACAGGATGGCAATGCGGGTGCCGTCGCGCCGGCTTTTCAGGATGTCGTGCTGCAGGCGGTCGAGGAACATGCGGCGGTTCGGCAGCTGGGTCAGCGTATCGAAATTGGCCTGCTGCCAGATCAGCGCCTCGGTCTGCTTCTGGTCCGTCACGTCTTCGATCATGCACAGATGCATGGCGGGACCGGCCGCGCTGGCCAGCACCGGCGTGATCGAGGCTTCCACCCAGATCCGCGTGCCGTCCGGCCGCACCATGCGCGCCGTGGTTTTCAGTTCGGCCAGGTCGCGCTTGGTGAATTCCTCCATCTGCGGAATGATGACGGCCACGTCTTCCGGATCGACCACGTCCATCCAGGTGCCCTGCTTCATCTGCTCCACGCTGCGACCGGCGATCTCGGCATAGCGCGGGTTGACGTCGCCGAAGCGCCCCGTGACCGAGTCCACCAGCGCAATGCCCATCGGCGCCGCCTCGAACATGGTGCGGAAGCGCTGCTCGCCGATGCGGATCGCCTCCTGCGAGCGGCTGCGCTCGCGCGCCAGCAGGCTGAAGTGCACCGCCGCGCCCAGCAGCAGCAGTGCGCCCGCCACCCCCAGCACGCGGTACAGCCAGGCCAGTTCCGGCCCGTTGTCCGCGTTGTACAGGAAGCCGGAGAAGGACACACCTTTCGGCAGCAGGCCGAGGTCGGTATAGATATCGGCGATGTGCTGCCAGCGGTCCGGATTCATATAGCCGATTTCCACCAGCACAGGCTGCACCAGGGCCACCATCTGGCGCGCCTCATACAGCAGGTGCAGGCGGTCGTTGCGGCGCGAATATTTGTTCAGGATGAGGTCCACAATCTCTTCCTGGTGGCTCATCGCATACTGCCAGCCCCGGAGGCTGGCGGCCCGGAAGGCTTTCACGCGCTCCGGATGGGCGGCAAGCTCCTGTTCGCTGGTGAACAGGTTGTCGCCATAGAAATCGATGCCCGAGGAACGCGGATTGTAGATGTCGTAGGGGAAGCCGACACGGTCCAGGTAGTCCGGCTCATTGGTCATGTAGATGGCCATCGCGTCCACCTTGCCGGAGACCAGGTCTTCCGGGTTGTAGCTGTGTTCGCGGCGGATGATGCGGTCCGGCGTGATGCCTTCCTTTTTCAGGTAGGCCAGCAGCTCGTCCGCCTGGCTCAGCTCGTCATTCAGCGAGCCGATCATCGCGTGCTTGCCGATGATGTTGCGGATATCGGGAGTGGGGCCCTGCTGGCGCATCGCCAGCACATAGGGCGAGTGCTGGAAGATCACGCCCAGCACCACCAGCGGCTTGCCCGACAGGCGGGCCAGCAGCAGGCTGCTGCTGCCTACGCCGTACTGGGCGCGGCCGGACAATACGGCACGCTCCGGCTCATTGCCGTCGGTGCTTTCCACCAGTTGTACGTCGAGCCCGGCTTCACGGTAGTAGCCCTTTTCGATGGCGGCGTAATAGCCGGCGAACTGGAACTGGTGGCTGTGCTTGAGCTGCAGTACGACCTTGTCCTGTGCATGCGCCGACGCAAGGAAGAGCGATAACAGGAGAAGGAACGATGAGAATGGACGCACTATGGTTCCGAAACAGGTTAACGGGGCACCAAGACCAGTTAACAGATTGTATCGGTTTCCCGGGCGTCCAAGACAGAAGTGTGGCTTTCATGCCGCACCCCTGGGGCGGGCCGGGCGGCCCGCCGGGACGGAGAACGTTATGGCAGGGTGGCCGGGGTGGTGACGGCGGCAGTGCCGCCATTGCCCTGCTGGCCTTCGGCATTGCGGCCCCAGCTCCAGATGCTGCCGTCAGTCTGCACGCCTAGCGAGTGCTGCAAACCGGCCGACACCGACTTCCAGATGGTGCCGGTGCCAACCTGTACTGGAACGCGGCGGTCGCTCAGCGTGCCGCTGCCCAGTTGGCCATCACTGTTCGAGCCCCATGACCACAGGGTACCGTCGGCTTTCACGCCCAGCGAATGGCTGGTGCCGGCCGCGAGGTAGGCCCAGTTGCTGTCCGTGCCGATGCGCACCGGCGTGGTGACGTTGGCAAAGGAATCGTTGCCCAGCTGGCCGGCATCGTTGGCGCCCCAGGCGAACAGGGCGCCGTCGGCGCGCACCGCCAGCGAATGGTTGCCGCCCGCTGCCGCCAGCACCCAAGTGCCGGTGCCAACGCGGGTGGGCTTGGTCACGCCGGCCAGGCCGCCAGTGCCTGCCTGGCCGCTCTCGTTCGCGCCCCAGGCATACAGCGAGCCATCAGCCAGCACGCCCATGGAATGCGCCGCACCCGCGGTCACCAATTTCCAGAGACCGCCAGCGACCGGGCTGGCAAGCTTGGTGGGCACCAGTTTGTCCACCGTCGTATCGTCGCCGAGCTGGCCGTTGAAGTTGCGGCCCCAGGTCCACAGCACCCCGGCCTTGTCGATCGCCAGCGAATGCGACTTGCCCGCAGCGACCGCGACCCAGGTCTTGGCCGTACCAACCTGGGTTGGCACGGCTTTATCCAGATTGTTACCCAGGCCGAGTTGGCCGTTCTGGTTGAAGCCCCAGGCCCACAGCGTGCCGTCGGCACGCACGGCCAGCGTATGGAATTCGCCGGTGGCTACCTGCTTCCAGGTATTCACGCTGCCGCTCACCGCTACCGGTTTCTTCTGGTCAGCGGTGCTGCCATCGCCCAGCTGGCCCCAGCGGTTCCAGCCCCATGCGTATAGCGTGCCGTCCTTGCGCAGGGCCACCGTCTGGTGGCCACCCGCTGCCGCGTCCGCCCAAGGGCCAGTCACGGTAATGGTGGTGCTGCCGACCACCGAGCCTACGGTCGCGGTGACGGTATCGGTGCCGACCGCTTTACCGGTCACCAAACCGCTGGTGAAGACCGACACCATATTGCCCTTGGCAGCCCAGGTGATGGTGTCCTTGATGGCTGCGCTCTTGCCGTCCGAATAGGTGCCGGTGGCGGTCAGCTGCTGGGTGCCGCCGACGGCGATGGTGGGGTTGGCCGGCGTCAGCGCGATCGACACCAGGGTCGGCGTGGCCGGGGTTGGCGTGGTCGGCGTGTCGGTTTTGTCATCGTCGCCACCGCCGCAGGCGACCAGCAGCGCCAGCAGGGGCGTGAGCAGCAAGGCCTTCAGGTTCATCTTCATTTCCATTTCATGAGCAAGGTGAAACATCAATCACCATTATGCCCCGAAATGAAACAGATTCCCAAAAACAACATCGCCGGCGGATGAGGCCGGCGATCTCGCTTATTTGCGGCTGCCGCGCGCCGGTTTCGGCGGCGCTTTGGCTTTCACTTTGATAGTGTCGAGGATGGAAGGACGGGCCTTGGTCTCGACGGCGGCGCGCGCCGTCAGGGAGCCGGTCAGGGCGTTGGCCTTGCCGCGCCCGCCGCCCGCCGCAGGCGGCAGCTTGCCGCGCTTCTCCGCGCCCGGCGCCAGCATCGGCATGGCGCGCTTGCCCGCCGACGGCTTGAAGTTTTCCTCGCCCACCACATACGGCGGAATCAGGTGGCGCTCGCCGGTGCCGATCAGGTCGCCACGCCCCATGCGGCGCAGCGTATCGCGCAGGATGGGCCAGTTCTTCGGGTCGTAATAGCGCAGGAAGGCCTTGTGCGCCTGGCGCTGCTTCAGCGTGCGCGGGGTCTCCACGGTTTCCGAATCGTCCGTGACCTTGTGCAGCGGGTTCTTGCGCGAGTGGTACATGGCACTGGCCATGGCCATCGGCGTGGGCATGAAGGTCTGCACCTGGTCGAGGCGGAAGTTGTTCTTCTTCAGCCACAGCGCCAGGTTCAGCATGTCCTCGTCCGTCGCGCCCGGGTGGGCGGCGATGAAGTAAGGGATCAGGTACTGCTTCTTGCCGGCTTCGATCGAATACTTCTCGAACAGGGCCTTGAACTCGTCATAGGCGCCGATGCCGGGCTTCATCATCTTGCTCAGCACGTTCGATTCGGTGTGCTCGGGCGCGATCTTCAGCAGGCCGCCCACGTGGTGCGTCACCAGTTCCTTCACATACTCGGGCGAACGCACGGCCAGGTCGTAGCGCAGGCCGGACTGGATCAGCACCTTCTTCACGCCGGGGATGGCGCGCGCCTTGCGGTACAGCTTGATCAGCGGATTGTGGTTGGTGCCCAGGTTGACGCAGATCGACGGATACACGCAGGACAGGCGGCGGCAGGTCGATTCGATCTCCTTGTCCTTGCAGGACAGGCGGTACATGTTCGCGGTGGGCCCGCCAAGGTCGGAGATGATGCCGGTGAAGCCCTTGGTCTTGTCGCGGATATGCTCGATCTCGCGCAGGATCGATGGCTCGGAACGGCTCTGGATGATGCGGCCTTCGTGCTCGGTGATCGAGCAGAAGGTGCAGCCGCCGAAGCAGCCGCGCATGATGTTGACCGAGAAGCGTATCATTTCCCAGGCCGGGATATTGGCATTGCCATAGCTCGGGTGCGGACCGCGCGCGTATTCCAGGTCGTAGACATTGTCCATCTCGTCCATCTGCAGCGGCAGCGGCGGCGGGTTCATCCACACATCGCGGTCGCCGTGCGCCTGCACCAGCGCGCGCGCATTGCCGGGATTCGATTCCAGGTGGAACACGCGCGAGGCGTGCGCATACATCACCGGATCGGTGCTCACCGTTTCGAAGGACGGCAGGCGCACCACGGTCTTGTTGTGTTTTTCCTTCTGCATCGCGAGGCGCTCTTCGCGGCTCATGATGCGGATCGGCTTCACCACCTCGGCCTTGGGCTCGACCATGGCGGGATTGCTTTCTTCGGCCGGTTTGTTATCGGTCGCGCAGCCCGGCGTGTTCGGCTGCACCATCAGGTAAGGATCGGGATGGGCATCGATCTTGCCGGGAATATCGACGCGGGTGCTGTTGTGCACGCCCCAGTCCTCGCCCGGCATCCAGCCGCTGGGCACCAGGAAGGCGGTGCCGCGCAGGTCGCGGATGGTCTTGATGTTTTCGCCATCGGCCATGCGGCGCGTGAGGTCCACCAGCGCGCGCTCGGCGTTGCCGAAGATGAGCATGTCGGCCTTGGACTCGAACAGCACGGAACGGCGCACCTTGTCCGACCAGTAATCGTAGTGGGCGATGCGGCGCAGCGAGGCTTCAATCGAGCCGATCACCACCGGCGTGCCCGGGAAGGCTTCGCGGCAGCGCTGGGCATACACCGACACGGCGCGGTCCGGACGCTTGTTCGGCTCGCCGTTCGGCGTGTAGGCGTCGTCGGAACGCGGCTTGCGGTCGGCCGTGTAGCGGTTGACCATGGAATCCATATTGCCGGCCGTAACGCCGTAATACAGGCGCGGCTTGCCCAGCTTGCGGAAATCGTCCGCCGACTGCCAGTCCGGCTGCGAAATAATGCCCACTCGGTAGCCTTGTGCTTCCAGCAGGCGGCCGACCAGAGCCATGCCGAAACTCGGATGGTCGATATAGGCGTCGCCGGTGACAAGGATGACGTCGCACTCCTCCCAGCCCAGGGTGTCCATCTCTTCGCGGGACATAGGGAGGAAAGGCGCAGCGGCAGCGCGGGCAGACCGCTTGGGGACGGCCGCAAAAAGGTTTGCTGGGGAATTCATCCCGGTATTGTACCGGAATTGGCGTGCCGCCGCTGCATTTGCCTGCCGCCGCGTCGCATAAAAGCTTTTATTATTCAATAACTTGGGTGTTAGCACATTGTAATGCCGGCCACATTTGCTATAACGAAGAATAGCTTTTGGGGAGACCATCATGCGACGCAGACTCTATTACGTTCTACCCTCCGTTCCGGCGGCCCGCGCCATGCTCGACGAGCTCTTGCTGGCGCGCATCGAGGAACGCCACATCCGCTTCATGGCGCGCGAAGGCGCCTTGCCGAAGGACATGCCCGAATGCGGCTTCATGGTGAAAACCGACCTGATTCACGGCGCCCAGCTGGGCATCATCATCGGCGGTATCGCGGGCTTTGTGGCGGGGGTGCTGCTGGTGCTGATGCCGCCGGACGGGCTGACCATGCGCACCGCCGCCATCCTGCTGATGGCGCTGGGCGGCGCCCTGTTCGGGGCCTGGGCTTCGGGCATGAATGCGGCCGCCGTGCCGAACAAGAAGCTGGAGAAATACGCCGAGCGCATCGCGGCCGGCGAGGTGCTGATGATGGTGGATGTGCCGCTGCGCCGGGTGCGCGAGATCGAGGACATGATCGCCGCGCGGCATCCCGACTTCAGCTTTGCCGGGGAAGAACCGCCGATGCTGGCCTTCCCCTGAGGCCTCAGATCCCCATATTGCCGAGGATACGGCCCAGCTCGCGCAGCGTGGGCTCCAGGGCCGGATGCTTCGCAGCGAATTTCGCCGAGATTTCCTGCGTGCGTTCGGCCAGGCCGTAGGTGGTGGTGACGTCCTCGCCTTCCGCCGCGCGCTGTTCCAGCAGCAGGCGGATATCCACGTCCAGCTGGCGCAGCAGGTCCTGCAGCTCTTCATCGACCGGGCCGGCATTGGCCAGGCTGCCGTGCAGGTTGCGGAGCGACTCTTTCAGATTGTTGTCCATCGCGCTGTCCCCTTATTAAAGTGGCTACAGACGAACTTATACACTGATTCCGCGCGACCAGCCACGAATGCGCGCAATTCCCGCCTCATCCACACCCAGTGAGCGCAGGAAATCTTCGTGTGCCTGCGGCGACTGTTGCTCGAACAGCGCATGCCAGCGTTGCATGGCCGCGTCATCGACGCCGGCCGCATGCTGCAGCGCGGTCCAGCGCGCCACCGTCATCGGGCCGTCGCCCGCCTGCCCCAGCAGCTGCTCCAGCAGGGCCTGCTGTTCGCGCAGGCGGCGGATTTCGGCGTGGATCTCGCGCAGGCGGTCCTGCAGCAGGGCCGGGCCCGGCGCTTCGTCCAGCAGCGCGCCGATGGCTTCCATGCCGAGGCCGGTAGCCCGGTAGTCGCGGATCTGCTGCGCGCGCCGCACGTCCTGCTCGCCATAGCGCCGGTAGCCGGAGGCGCTGCGCTGCGGCGACAGCAGGCCCAGGCTTTCGTAGTAGAGCAAGGCCGCGCGCGATACGCCGCACAGGCGGGCCAGCTGGCCGACGCTGAGGACGGCGCTCATGGCAGCGGCATCCGGTCAGGCGCGGCAAACGCTTCACGTGCGGCGCTGCCGGCCAGCAGTTCGTCCGAGTAGTGCAGCGCCAGCCCGCCGCGCGCATCGGCCAGCAGAGGCGCGGCGCGGACCAGGAAGGCCTCATGGCCAAGTTGCGCCTCGCAGGCGCCCGCCTCGCGCATCAGGTGCATCAGCGCGGCGGTAATGGTGTAGTGGAATTTTCCTGCGGCGCCCAGATGCGCGGCGTACGCCCGGATCAGGGTGCAGGTACGCTCCACCGCCTGCTCGAAAGGCAGGCGGCGGAGCTGGAGCCATGCCAGCCTGATATGGCCGGCATGGTTGAAGTGCTGCGGGGGCAGCGTGCAGTCTTCGAGGCTGCGCAGGAAGTCATCATCGTCCATGCGCCCAGCATAAACCTGTCTACGATAGACAGGTCAAGCAATCATTTGCCCCCCTTTATTGGCCAGTCAGGCCGCGGCGCTCCAGCAGGGGCTGGATGACCGCATCGCGGCCGCGGAAATCGCGGTACATCTGCATCGCATCCACAGTGCCGCCGCGCGACAGCAGCATTTTGCGGAAATGGTCGCCGTTCTTGCGCGACATGCCGCCGTTTTCCTTGAACCATTCCACCGCATCGGCATCCAGCTTCTCGGCCCACAGGTAGCCGTAGTAGCCGGCCGAATAGCCGCCGGCGAACACGTGCGAGAAGTAGGTGCTGCGGTAGCGCGGCGGCACGGCGGCGTAGTCCACGCCCGCATCCTTCAGCGCGGCCGCTTCGAAGGCCACTACGTCGGCCGGGATCTGGTCCGGCGCCAGCTGGTGCCAGCGCTGGTCGATGATCGAGGCGGCCAGGTACTCGGTGGTGCGGTGGCCTTCGTTGAACTTGCCGGAAGCGAGCACCTTGTCCAGCAGCTCTTTCGGCATCGGCGCGCCGGTCTGGTAGTGCTTCGCGTAGTTGTTCAGCACTTCGGGCCACACAGCCCACATCTCGTTGACCTGCGAAGGGAATTCCACGTAGTCGCGCGGCACGCGCGTGCCGGAGAAGCGCGGATACTTCACGTTCGAGAACATGCCGTGCAGCGCGTGGCCGAATTCGTGGAAGGCGGTGCGCACTTCGTCGTAGGTCAGCAGGGTCGGTTCGCCGTCAGCCGGTTTCGGAATGTTCAGGTGGTTCGCCACCACCGGTTTGGCGCCGGTCAGCCCGGACTGCGACACATAGGCATTCATCCAGGCGCCGCCACGCTTGTTGCTGCGGGCGTACATATCGGCCAGGAAGATGGCGAGCTGCTTGCCGTCGGCGTCGAACACGTCGAACACGCGCACGTCCGGGTTATACACCGGCAGATCCTTGCGCTCCTTGAAGGTCAGGCCGTACACCTTGTTCGCGGCGAAGAACACGCCGTCGACCAGCACGCGGTTCAGCTCGAAGTAGGGCTTGATCTCGTTGGCGTCGAAAGCGTAGCGCTCCTTGCGCACCTTCTCGGTGTAGAAGGCCCAGTCCGAAGCCTGCAGCTGGAAGCCGCCCTTTTCGGCATCGATGACCTTCTGGATATCGGCGCCTTCGCGGCGCGCATTGGCCACCGCGGGGCGCGCGAACTCGGACAGCAGCTGGTTCACGGCGCCGGTGGTGCGCGCGGTCTGGTCTTCCAGCGTGTAGGCCGCATGGTTTGGATAGCCGAGCAGCGCAGCGCGTTCGGCGCGCAGCTTCGCCAGCTTCAGCACGAGCTCACGGTTATCGAACTCGCCGCCACGGCTGCCGCGCGCCATCGACGCTTCCAGCAGGCGCTGGCGCGTTGTGCGGTCGGTCAGCACTTCCAGCGAAGCCTGGCCGGTGGTGTTCACCAGCGGAATGGCGAACTTGCCTTCCAGCCCGCGTGCTTTGGCGTTGGCGGCTGCGGCTTCAATGGCCTTGTCCGTCATGCCTGCCAGTTCTTCGCGCGTATCGACCACCAGGGCCGATGCATTGGTTTCCTTCAGCACGTTCTGCGCGAAAGCCGTGGACAGGCCGGCCAGCTCCGCGTTGTAGGCCTTCAGCTTCTGCTTGTCGGCGTCGGACAGTTTGGCGCCGGCGCGCACGAAGTCGGTGTGGTAGCGCTCCAGCAGGTACTTCGATTCCGGATCGAGCTTCAGGCTGTCGCGCTTGTCGTACAGCGCCTTCACGCGGGCATACAGCTTGCCGTTCAGGCGGATCGCATCGCTGTGCGCGGCCAGCTTGGGCGCCAGCACGCGGTCGAGCTTCTGCATGTTTTCGTTGGTATTGGCGCCGGACAGGTTGAAGAACACGTTCGACACGCGGGTCAGCGTGGCGCCGCTGCGCTCCATGGCAACGATGGTGTTCTCGAAGGTCGGCGCGGCCTTGTTGTTGGCGATGGCCTCCACTTCGGCCGTCTGCTGGGCGATGCCGGCATCGAAAGCAGGTCCGTAGTCTTCGTCATGGATTTTATCGAAGGGCGGATACTGCAGCGGCAGCGTGCTCGCCTTGGCGAAGGGATTGGAGGCGGCCAGCGCCGGCGCGGCCGGTGCGGCATGCACCACGCCTGCCACGGCAAGACTGGCGGCGATCAACAGCATTTTTGGACGATACATTCAGCAGATCCTTCTTATTTGGCGTTCAGGCCGCGGCGTTCCAGCAGCGGTTCGATCACGGCATCGCGGCCGCGGAAGTTATGGAACAGTTCCATGGCGTCGGCGGTGCCGCCGCGCGACAGCAGGGTTTTGCGGAACCAGTCGCCGTTCTTGCGCAGCAGGCCGCCGTTTTCCTTGAACCATTCCACGCTGTCCGCATCCAGCTTTTCCGACCACAGGTAGGCGTAGTAGCCCGCCGAGTAGCCGCCGGAGAAGGCGTGAGAGAAGTAGGTGGTGCGGTAGCGCGGCGGCACCAGCGCGTAGTCCACGCCGGCATCCTTCAGCGCCGCAGCTTCAAAGGCCAGCACGTCGGAAGGCACTTGCGCAGGCTTGAGCTGGTGCCAGCGCTGGTCCAGCAGCGACGCGGCCAGGTATTCGGTGGTGGTGAAGCCCTGGTTGAACTTGCGCGAGGCCATGACCTTGTCCAGCAATTCCTTCGGCATCGCTTCGCCGGTCTTGTAATGCTTGGCGTAGTTGGCCAGCACTTCCGGCCATACGGCCCACATCTCGTTGACCTGCGACGGGTACTCGACGAAATCGCGCGGCACGCTCGGGCCGGCGAAGCGCGGGTATTTCACGTCCGAGAACATGCCATGCAGCGCGTGGCCGAATTCGTGGAAAGCGGTGCGCACTTCATCGAAGGTCAGCAGCGTAGGTTCGCCCGCAGGCGGCTTGGGGATGTTCAGGTGGTTTGCGACGACAGGCCTGGTGCCCATCAGCTTCGATTGCGACACGTATTCGTTCATCCATGCGCCGCCCTGCTTGTTGCTGCGGGCGTACATGTCGGCGATGAAGATGGCGAGCTGCTTGCCGTCGGCATCGTAGACGTCGAACACGCGCACATCCGGGTTATAGACCGGCAGATCCTTGCGCTCCTTGAAAGTGATGCCGTACAGGCGGGTGGCGGCGAAGAACACGCCGTTCTGCAGCACGCTGTCCAGTTCGAAGTAGGGCTTGAGCTGCTTCTCGTCGAAGGCGTAGCGCTGGGCGCGCACCTTGTCGGTGTAGAAGGCCCAGTCGGCGGCCGTCACCGGCTTGCCTGCAAGGGCTTCCAGGTCGGCGCCTTCGCGGCGGGCATTGTTCACCGCAGGTTTGGCCAGTTCGGCCAGCAGCTTGTTCACATTGGCCGGGGTTTTCGCGGTCTGGTCTTCCAGCGAGTACGCTGCGAAGTTTTCGTAGCCCAGCAGGACCGCCTGATCGGCGCGCAGCGTGGCCAGCTTGCGCACCACTTCGCGGTTGTCGAATTCTCCGCCATGGCTGCCGCGCGCCTGCGACGCCGCCATCAGGCGGGCGCGCACGCTTTCGTTGGTCAGCTCCGCCAGCGGCGGCTGGCCGGTGGTGTTCATCAGCGCGATCACATATTTGCCCGCCAGGCCGCGCTCCTTGGCTGCAGCGGCGGCGGCGTTGATGGCGGCTTCGGACATGCCGGCCAGTTCTTCGCGCGTGTCGACCACCAGGGCGGAGGCATTGGTTTCCTTCAGCACGTTCTGGGTGAAGGTGGTTTGCAGCGTGGCGATCTGGCCGTTCAGGGCTTTCAGCTTTTCCTTGTCGGCCGCATTCAGCTTGGCGCCGGCGCGCACGAAGTCCAGGTGGTAGCGTTCGAGCAGGTAGGCCGATTCGGCATCGAGGCTCAGCTTGTCGCGCTTGTCGTACAGCGACTGGATGCGCTGGAACAGTTTGGCGTTCAGGTAGATGGCGTCGGCGTGTGCAGCCAGCTTGGGCGACATTTCCTGGTCGATCGCGTCCAGCGCGTCATTGGTATTCGCGCCCTGCAGGTTGCTGAATGCGGTGCGCACGCGGCGCAGCAACTGGCCTCCGCGCTCCAGCGCCACAACGGTGTTCTCGAAGGTGGCCGGTTTCGGATTATTGGCGATGGCCGCCACTTCCTTCAGCTCCTGCTCCATGCCGGCCTTGAAGGCGGGCGCGAAGTGCTCGTTGCGGATCTTGTCGAAGGCAGGATACTGCAGCGGCAGGGTGCTGGCCTTGAAGAAGGGGTTTGCAGCGGCGGCGGCCGGGGCGGCGCAGGCGATGTTTGCGAATGCGAGCCCCATGCTGGCGGCGAGAACGATCATTGCTGGTCTGGTCATATCGTGGTCCGTAGAACGCCAATCGGACGCCGCCAGTTCCGGCGGCGTGTGAACTCACGATCATAGCAGGGAGATTACGGCGTGGCGATTGTGCAGCGCAGCGCATCCGCCTGGTGCGACACGTGGTCGCGCCCCACCACGGCAAACACCTTCTTTCCTTCACGGACGGCAGCAGCGAGGCGTTCCACCATCGTGATATTGCGGAAGGCGCTGGACTGCGCATTGACCTCGTTGGTGAACACGCCGCCAGTATCGGCCGATTTCGCCGCCGGATCGAACCAGCGCGACGGAGCCTGCCACCATTGCGCAGGCTCCTGCCAATAGCGGCGGTAAGCCTGGGCCACATCGGCGGAAGTACGGAAAGGAATGGCATTCAGGCCCAGGCCCGCGGCGCGTTCCAGCAGCTGGTCTATGGCCTTCGTGATCTCCGCCTCGCCCATATTGCGCCGCTCGCGCAGGCGTGCAGCCTCGCGCAGGGTGAAGAACAGGCCCACCTGGTCGGCGCTGAAGTGCTTGAGCAGGTGGGCGGTTTCGTCCTTCGGATCCGGTTCAAGACGGCGCAGTTCCGCGCCGTCGCGTGCCGCCAGCCAGCGCAGGAAACCCGATTCGCCGGCCTGGCGGATGGCATCTTCACGGCCGGCGGGCAGCGGACGGTTCGGCCCTTCGTAGAAGGCGACTTGCGGACGCTGGGCATTCCACTGGCGCTCGATTTCCGCGAACTGCTTGTCCGCAGGATCGGAGGAATGCCGGGCGCCGAAGTAGGACAGCTGTCCTGCCCCGGAGGCCAGCGACAGCTGGTATTCCGGCTTTTCGATGGGCGTGGTGTAGGGGATCAGGCGTTCGCTGCATGGCGCGGCGACAGCGCTGGCCGATGCAAGGGAAAGAAGGAGGATGAATGTTTTCATGCGCGCAGCATAGCCGCTGCAGGCGCTGGCGCCAGTGCTTTTCCGACGAATGTCCGTACCGCGTGGATGAACTGCATCCGGCGCCGACGAACGATCAGTAATGCGGCGGACGCTCGTTCAGCGGCTGCTGGTTCGCGTCGCGGTTGCGCATATGCTCGGCCAGGGCCTGCAGCATGGCTTCCAGCTTGTCGATCTGTTTTTGCTGCTCGTAGACGCGCTGGTTCAGGGACTCCACCAGGTCTTCCTGGTGCGCCAGCTTGATTTCGATATCGATGAAACGGTCTTCACTGCTCACTGCTTGTTCTCCGCGATTGGGCCGCGCCGTATCGGCGCGGCCCCGCATCTTACTTCAGATTACTTCAGATAGACACCGCCGCACAGCACGAGGTCTGCTTCGGGAATGCAGTACATGGCTTTCGGTTCGATCTTGCCGCTGACCGGATTGGTGAACTTGTATTCCTGCCAGAACGGCGCCTTCTTCGCGGCGATGGCCATACGCTCCTTGATGAAGGCCTTGCCGTCGACGTCCTTCATTTCCAGTGTGTTCTTGCCGATCATGCGGGCGTTGGCGCCGTGCGCCTGCACCGTGCCGTCGGTGGTGTAGATGGTGATGTACAGGTCGCGGTCCACGAACTGGCCGTCTTTTTTGCTTGCCTCGGCGAAGGTCTTGTCGCGGCCGTTCGCTTTCAGGTAGGCCACGGCCTTGCGCACCATGGCTTCGGCTTCCGGTTTGGTGGCCATCTCCGCCGCGCCGGCGGTGACGGAAACGGCGGCGATCACGCCGGCGAGCAGCAGCTTACGTGCAGAAAAGTCAATCATTTCAAGTCTCCCATATAGTTATGTAGCGCCGGATGGCGTAACCCATCCTAGCACCGGAACATTAACTTCTGGGAGCAGAAAGTAACTCTTTCATGCGCGCGAGCCGTTCGCGTGGCGTTAACACCTCAGATTCCTTCGGCGGCGCATCGCCAACATCCAGCTGCATCTCCGCGATGAAGCGCGAGACGTCGCAATGCACCTGTTCACCGGCACGCTTGCGTTTTTTGCACCACGTGAGCTGGAGGGTGCGCTGCGCGCGCGTGATACCCACATACATCAGGCGCCGTTCTTCCTCGATGCGCTGGGCCAGCGTTTCCACCGGCGCATCCGGATCGCCCTTATGCGGCAGGATGCCTTCCTCCACACCGACCAGGAACACGTGCGGGTACTCCAGCCCTTTCGAGGCGTGCAGGGTGGACATGCGGATCGCATCGGGGTCTTCGTCCTTCCCCTCCAGCATGGACATCAGCGCCACCATCTGCGTGAGCTCCAGCACATTGCGTTCTTCGCCCTCGCGGTCCTTGCCGCCGCGGCCGCGGTCCTTCAGCCAGTTCACGAAATCGAGCACGTTCTGGAACTTGCTCTGCGCCGCGCGCTCTTCGAAGGAGTCGTACAGGTAGTGCTCGTAATTGATGGCTTCCATCAGGTCGTCCAGCACCTGCGCCGCATTGTCGCCGCTGCCGGAAGGACCGGGACGGCTGGCGCGCGATTCCAGGTTGTTGATGAAGTTGCAGAAATCGCGCAAGGGCTTCAACTGGCGGTCGTTCAGCTTCGCTTCGATGCCGCCCTTGAACACGGCTTCGAACAGCGAGCATTGCCACTGGCCCGAGAAGGCGCCCAGCACTTCCAGCGTGGACTGGCCGATGCCGCGGCGCGGCGTGGTCACGGCGCGGATGAAGGCCGGGTCATCGTCCTGGTTGGCCAGCAGGCGCAGGTAGGCGATGATGTCCTTGATTTCCGCCTTGTCGAAGAAGCTCTGGCCGCCGGAGATGGTGTAGGGAATGCGCTGGTTGCGCAGCGCCTGCTCGATCACGCGCGCCTGGTGATTGCCGCGATAGAGGATCGCGTAGTCGGACCACTTGTTCTTGCGCTCGAAATGGTCGGCCGAGATCATGATGGCAACCTGCTCGGCCTCCTGCTCGTCGTTCGCCATCGCGTGCACCTTGATCGGTTCGCCGAGGCCGTGCTCGGACCACAGCGCCTTCTCGAACAGCTTGGGATTGTTCGAGATGACGGCGTTCGCCGCCTGCAGGATGCGCGTGGTGGAGCGGTAGTTCTGTTCCAGCTTGATCAACTTGAGGTCGGGGAAGTCGACCTTGAGGTTACTCAGGTTTTCAATGGTGGCGCCGCGCCACGCGTAAATGGCCTGGTCGTCGTCGCCCACCGCCGTGAACATGGGCTTCTTGCCGAGGCCCGTGACCATCAGCTTCACCAGTTCGTACTGGCAGGTGTTGGTGTCCTGGTATTCGTCCACCAGCAGGTAGCGCAGGCGACGCTGCCATTTGTCGCGCACCGTGTCCACGTTGCGGAACAGTTCCACCGGCAGGCGGATCAGGTCATCGAAGTCCACCGCCTGGTAGGCCGACAGGGTGGCGACGTAGCTGGCGTAGATGCGCGCCGACTGCGCTTCGTCTTCGGTCTGCGCGTTGCGCAGCGCCAGCTCTGGCGTGACCAGGCCGTTCTTCCACAGCGAGATATCGTTCTGGATGCGGCGGATCAGCTGCTTGTCCGTGGTGATGGCAAGATCCTGCACCAGCGAATAGCAGTCGTCGCTGTCCATGATGGAGAAGCGGTCCTTCAGGCCCAGGTGGTTGGCTTCCTGCCGCAGTATCTTCACGCCCAGCGAGTGGAAGGTGGACACGGTCAGCAGCTTGGCCTGGCGCGGCTGCTTGAGCATCTTGCCCACACGCTCCTGCATTTCCAGCGCGGCCTTGTTGGTGAAGGTCAGCGCGGCGATGGTGCGCGGATCGTAGCCGCGGTCTTCGATCAGGTGCGTGATCTTCTGCGTGATGACGCGCGTCTTGCCGGACCCCGCGCCCGCCAGCACAAGGGCGGGACCGTCGAGATACAGCACGGCTTCGCTTTGCGGCCCGTTAAGGCCAAATTGTGGTGCATTGGACATGATTTCAGGCAGGAAGGAACAACTCAGCCGGTCATTGTAACGCGACAAGCATTGATATTTGGGCCTGCGGCAGAATATAGTGGCATCAAGCCTCCTCTTTTAAGAGCCAGCACTATGAAATTTGAGCACCTCATTGAAATCAACGATCCGCTGAACCCGCTGATCGATACCATCAGCCACGAGCAGCTGTGGCGCGGCCTGGTGCTGCGCGCGGAGTCGCCGAAACTGTTCGTGCCGCACCTGGACGAATGCACGATTGCCGACCGCAGCGAAACCAGTTTCAGCCGGGTGCAGCGCTACGGCGACCTGGTCATCAATGACCGCGTGCTGCTGGAATACCCGCACCGGGTGCGGGTGGAAGTGGCGGCGCAGGGCGAGATCAGCAAGTCCAGCCTGACCATGACCATCGAGGAACCGCAGCCGGACCGCCTGTATGTACGCTTCGAGTACGACGACAACCATGATGCCGCGACCGACGAAGCCAACGCCATGTATGACGAGTTCCGCCGCTCGGCCTACCAGGAATCGGATATCGACACCATCCGCGTGCTGCGCGCCCTCGCCGAAGAAGGCCGGCTGGATGCCCTGCTGAATTAGGGCGCGGCGGCGCGGCCCCAGGCCGTTTCCATGCGCAGCTCTATCTGCGCCTGTTCCGCGCTGAGCACATCGCGGATGCTGTTCATCTCCACGCGGGTATCGCGCTGCAGGAAGGGCTCCAGCGGCGCGCCGCGCGGGCCTATCATGGACAGTACGCGCGGCGTGGTGGAATTGCTGCCGCGCCGCCATACCACACCGATTTCCCCGTTCTGCAGGCGCACGAAGGTGCCGATCGGGTACACCCCCAGCTCACGGATCAGCACTGCGCTCAGCTGCGCGTCCAGGCCCTGGCGCGCTTCCAGCAGGATGTCGCGCAGCGCCAGGTTGGGCAGCATGGCGCGCCGCCTGGCGCGGTCGGCCACGCGGGCGCAGTAGCGGTCGGCCAGCGCCAGCAGCTTGGCGGGCGCGGGAATCTCCTCACCCTTGAGCCCGGCCGGATAGCCGCTGCCGTCTTCATTCTCATGATGGGCCTGTACGCACAGCAGCCATAGTTCATCGTCGATGCCGGCCTGGCGCAGCAGCGCCGAACCGGTGTTCGGATGCGCGCGCACCACGGCCTGGTCGGCTTCCGACAGCTCGCCCTGTTCGGGCACATTGTGCATGCCCACGTTCATGGTGAGCGCGGCCAGCACCATGCTGCGGGTTTCCTCTTCGCTGCGCTTGATGGCGCGCGCCGCAATCAGCGCCACCACGGCCGTGTCGACGCAATGGCGCACGCGGTAGGGTCCGCTGCGCTGGTTATGCAGCACGCTGGCGGCGGCCACTTCGTCGCTGACTTCGACGGCTTTGATGATAAGGCTGGCAATATCTTCCAGCAGGGGACGCACATTGCTGGCGCCGCTGACGATGCCCTGCAATACGGGGGCCAGATGGCCGGTTGCCTGGGTCAGCAGGCGCAGCGCCGACACCGGTTCGGCGGCCTTGGGCGCAAGTTCGGAAGGCATGCTGAGGTCTTCGATGAAGCCGCGCGCCACCAGGCTTTCGACCTGGGCTTCGTTGGCAATGCGGTGGCCCTTGCGCACCAGCAGCGAACCATTTTCGCCATAGACGTCCCACGCGACGGTTTCCCCCTCGCGGATATCGCCATATGTCAGTCGCCGGATGCCCATGCCGCCCCTCTTGATTCTTATAGTGTAGCTCGTCTTCTGCGGACGAATATTGCCAAGAATCAAGAGTCTATAGCAAATTTTCAAGCTTTATGGCTAAATTTCAATAGCGCGCGATGCAGCTGTTGTTTTTGCCTCACGGGCCGGGGGTGCAGTCGGGACAATCCGGCTCGCTGCCGGGCGGCCGGGCCAGCTGCTGGGCCAGGTCGCGCAGGGCGGTGCGCAGGCCTTCCTCGACTACCGGATGGTAGAAGGGCATGTCCAGCATGGCTTTCACCGTCAGGCCCGCCTGCACCGACCAGGCCAGCAGGTGGCCGATATGCTCGGTGCGCGGGCCGATCATTTCGGCGCCCAGGAAACGGCCGCTGCCGTATTCGCCGTAGACGCGCAGCAGTCCCCGGTTTTGCAGCATCACGCGGCTGCGCCCCTGGTTGGCGAAGGACACATGTCCCACAGCGAAGCGGCCATGATGGCTGGCGCACAGGTCGCGGTAGTCCGCGCCGAGGGTGACGATATTCGGTTCGGTGAAGGCGATGGTGAGCGGCGTGCGGCGCAGGCCGGGCTCCACCTGCGGGTAAAGCGCGGCGTTGTGGCCCGCGATGCGGCCCTGGTCGGCGGCCTCCCCCAGCAGGGGCAGTTCGTCGTTGGCGTCGCCCGCGATGAAGATGGGGCTGGCGCCGCATTGCATGGTGTGGCGGTCGTACAGCGGAATGCCGCGCCGGTCGCGCTCGATGCCCGCGTATTCCAGGCCCAGGGCGTGCACGTTCGGCTCGCGGCCGATGGCGGCCAGCACAAACTGGAAGCGCTCGCGCCGCTCTTCGCCATCCGCGCCCCGCGTGGTCAAGGCCAGCTGGCCACCATCGGCCTCCACGCTCACCACCTGGGTCTGGAAGCGCAGGTCGAGTTCCTCGGCCAGCACGGCGCCGGCCGTTTTCAGTACTTCCGGATCGCCCAGCTGGGCCACGCTGCTGCCGCGCGCAACGATGGCGACCCGTACGCCGAGCCGGTGCAGGGCCTGGCCCAGCTCCAGGCCGATCACGCCGGTGCCGATGACGGCCACCGATTCCGGCAGGGTAGTCCATTCGAACACGGCGTCGCTGCTGATGACGCCGGGGCCGGCCTTGCGCCATTCTTCCGGCACGATGGGCGAGGAGCCGGTGGCAATCACAATGCGTTCGGCCTGCACTGCGGTGTGGTCGCCGACCAGCAGCCGGTCCGGCGCCGTAAAGCGCGCGTAGCCACGCAGCTTGTCCTCGGCCGGAATCTCGTCCACGCCTTCCAGCACGAAGCCGACAAAGCGGTCGCGCTCGCTGCGCACGCGCGCCATCACCGCTTCGCCATCGATGCGCACCGGGCCGGCATGGACGCCGAAAGCCTCCGCTTTTTCGGCCGTGTGGGCCGCTTCGGCCGCCGCGATCAGCAGCTTGCTGGGCATGCAGCCCACGCGGGCGCAGGTGGTGCCGTAGGGCCCGCCCTCGATCAGCACCGCACGTTTGCCTGCGGCGCGGGCAGCGCGGTAGGCCGTCAGTCCGGCAGTGCCGGCGCCGATGATGGCGACATCAGTGTGTAGTTCGTTCATGTGGCGATACTACACGCAAGTATTGATCTGCGCCGGGGCGGCCTCGCACAGTTGTATTAGCCTTGCTTATCTTTTTTGCTTTCTATAAGCTTCACTTATGGAAAATCTCGATTACCGCGCCCTTGCCGTGCTCGATGCGGTCGCCAGCCACGGCAGCTTCGACAAGGCGGCGGCAGCGCTCGGCATCAGCCAGCCCGCCGTCTCCCAGCGCATCAAGGCGCTGGAAGACGCCGCCGGCCGCCTGCTGATCGTGCGCGGCTCGCCGGCCGAAGCCACCGGCCTGGGCCAGCGCCTGATTTCCCATTACCGCAGCGTGAAGCTGATGGAGGCCGCGCTGGACATCGACCTGGGCCACCGCGTCAGCATGCCGGAGATTTCGGTGGCGGTGGACGCGGCCAGCCTGGCCACCTGGTTCCCGCTGGTGCTGCCGCCGCTGCTGTCGCCGCCCCGCTGCCAGCTCGATGTGCGCGCACTCGAACATGGCGCGGCCATGCACCTGCTGCGCGAAGGTGGCGTGTTCGGCTGCGTGGCGGAAGGTGCGGCGGCGGAACTGAAAGGCCCATCGGCCACGCCGCTGGGCGCCATGCGCTATGTGTGCGTGGCCACGCCTGCTTTCGCAGGCCACTGGTTCGGCGACGGCTTCATGCGCGAGGCGGTGCCGCTGGCGCCGGCCGTCGTACACGACCGCGAGCTGATGTCGCGCTTCCTGAAGGAGCACCTGGCGTTCGAGGGCCAGTTCCCGCACCATACGCTGCCGCTGTCCACGGCGCTCAACGACACGCTGTTCAACAGCCTGGCCTACGGCCTGCTGCCTTACCTGCAGGCGGCGCATGCGCTGTCGCAGGGCACCTTGGTTGACCTCTCGCCGGGCAACTACATCGACGTGCCCCTGTACTGGCATGCATGGGAACTGGACACCCCCTTCACGCGCGCGCTCACCGAACAGGTGCTCACCACGGCAAGGCGCTACCTGGTGCAGCCTTAGATATCCAGCGGGTCCACTTCCAGCGACCACTTCACGCGCGTTTTCATGGCGCGCAGTTCCGTCATCCACACTTTGAGGAAAGCCTGCAGAGCGGGCCGTGATGCCGACTCCACCAGCAGCTGGGCGCGGTCCACATTGTGCACGCGCGTCATGCTCATGGGGATGGGATCGTTGATGGTGATGCCCTGATGCTCGACGCCGTCGCGCGCCGCCTGCAGGAAGTCGATGGCCGTGGCCAGCTCCGGCGCCTCCGCCCGCAGCATGGCCTGGAACAGGTAGGGCGGCAGGCCCGCCTGCTTGCGTTCATCCAGCAGCGCGGTCGCGAAATGGTCGTAGTCGTGGTTGACGACGGCCGCATACAGCGGGTGCTGGGTGTAGCGGGTCTGGATCAGCACTTCGCTGGCGCTGCCGCCTTCCTTCTGCGCGGCGCGGCCCGCGCGGCCCGCCACCTGCATCAGCTGCGCGAACAGGCGCTCGCTGGCGCGGTAGTCCTGCGAGAACAGCGCCGTATCGGGATTCAGGATGCCGACCAGCGTGAGCTTCTTGAAGTCATGTCCCTTCGCGACCATCTGCGTGCCGATCAGGATATCGACATCGCCGCGGTGCACGGTATCGAAAGCCTCCTGCGCGCTGCCCTTGCGGCGGGTGGAGTCGGCGTCGATGCGCAGGATGCGCGCTTCCGGAAACAGCGCCTGCAAACCTTCCTCCACGCGCTGCGTGCCGCGCCCGATCGGCTGCAGGTCCACATTGCCGCAAGTCGGGCAGTGGCGCGGAATGCGCATCTCCAGGCTGCAGTGGTGGCAGCGCAGGCGGTGCTCCGGCTTGTGCAGCACCATGAAGGCTGTGCAGCGCTTGCAGTCGCTGATCCAGCCGCAGGACTCGCAGCAGATCACCGGCGAATAGCCGCGCCGGTTCAGGAACAGCAGCGACTGTTCGCCGCGCTCCATGCGCAGGCGCAGCGCCGACACCAGTTGCGAAGTCAGTCCGTCCTTCGGCTTGTCGCGCTCCATATCGAGCAGGCGCACTGCCGGCAGCACAGCCTGTTTGACGGCGCGCTCGCGCAGCTCCAGCTTGCGGTAGCGCTTCGACAGGGCGTGATGCCAGGTTTCCAGCGAGGGCGTGGCGGAACCGAGCACGATGGGAATCTGCAGCTGCCATGCGCGCCACACGGCGAGGTCGCGCGCCGAATAGCGCAGGCCTTCCTGCTGCTTGTATGAAGGGTCGTGCTCCTCGTCGATGACGATCAGCTTGAGATGCGGCATCGATGCCAGCACCGCCAGCCGCGTGCCCAGCACGATGCGCGCGCGCCCCTCATGCGCGGCCAGCCAGTGCAACATGCGCTCGCCTTCGGACAGGCTGCTGTGCAGCGTGGACAGCATGACGCCGGGGAAGCGCGCGCGGATATTGGCTTCCAGCTGCGGCGTTAGATTGATTTCGGGGACCAGGATCAGGATCTGCCCATCCGGCTCGCGCGCCAGCACCTGGGCGCAGGCCTGCAGATAGACTTCGGTTTTGCCGCTGCCCGTCACGCCGTACAGCAGCGCGGGCTGAAAGCCCTGGGCGCCGCCGATGGCATCCGCCGCCGCCTGCTGGGCGGCATTCAGCGCGGGCATGCCGACCGGCTGCGCGTCATGCACGGCCTCCTGCTTTGCAAGCTTCTTGATGGCGCGGTCCAGCGCCACCGTGGTGAGCACACGCAGGTTCTTCGGCAAGCCCGGCAAGGCGACCTCGCCCAGCGGGCGTTGATAGTACTCGGCGGCAAAGCCCGCCAGCGCCAGCCATTGCGGCGACAGCGGCGCCAGCTGGCTGCGCACGGCCATCGCATCTTTCAGCTTCTCCGCAGGCACATCCGTTTCCTGCAGGATCTCGACAATCAGGCCCACCACCTCGCGCCGCCCGAAGGGCACCACGGCAAGCTGGCCCGGCTGCGGCACATCGCCAGCCCAGCGGTAATCGAACACCGCGTTCAGCGGCGTGTCGAGGGCAATGCGGAGAATGCAGGAACTATCCACAGATTCTGGGGATAACTTTGTGAACAAGGGCAGAGCGAAGGGAAGAAAGTAACATGGGATTTGTAGGATTACACGCTATTGGCCTGAAAACACAGTTTTTTTCTTCTTTAAAATCAGCCACTTGCAAATGCCTTCCCAGAGGAGCCAAAACCGTCATTTCTTCATGCCTTCTGTGCATAAGTCGGGACCGCCAACCCCAGAACGCGCCCAAAATCAAGTCTTTTTTTGTACTTGGGGCCGCACCGCGTATGCGGCGATGCAACAGAAACCTGATGTGCAACTTTAATATTTTTACTAAGTGCCGGTTTACTAAGCAGTTTTCAAATTTCTCCACAGTTTTTGTGGATAACTTTGTGGAGAATACCACTGCAACATCTGCTGCCTCTACGAATAAGGTTTACTTATAGCAAAATATTGCTCAAATCACCAAAGGAAAACCTCAACAAATACAGTGACTTAGCAAGAGGCTTCCCTCTGAGGAAGAAATCGCCGCTTTTCCTTCCCCAGCAGAAAAAAATGTGTATAACTGGGGGGTGCAGCTCAGCCGCGCATCGCCTTGCTATGCGCGTGAACCGTTTCCACCATCACAGCCACCGATTCTGGCGGTGTGAACTGGCTGATGCCATGACCCAGGTTAAAGACGTGGCCGGTATTGTGCCTGCCATAAGACTCCAGCACGCGCACGACCTCCGCCCGGATCTGGTCCGGATTGGCAAACAGGATGGCCGGATCGAGATTGCCCTGCAGCGCGACCTTGTGGCCCACCTGTTCGCGCACCTTGCCCAGGTTGGCCGTCCAGTCCAGGCCCATGGCATCGGCGCCAATACCGGCGATCTCCCCGGCCCAGTGGCCGCCGCCCTTGGTGAACACGATGGCTGGGATTTTGACGCCGTCTTTCTCGCGTTGCAGCAATGAGACAACCTTCTGCATGTACTGCAGCGAGAACTGCTGGTAGGCGCCGTCGGCCAGCGCGCCGCCCCAGGAATCGAAGATCATCACCGCCTGGGCGCCGGCATCGATCTGGGCGTTCAGGTATTCCGCCACCGCGCGGGCATTCAGGTTCAGGATGTGGTGCATCAGGTCCGGGCGGCCATACAGCATCTTCTTGATGGTGTGGAACTCGCGCGAGCCCTGGCCTTCCACCATATAGCAGGCCAATGTCCATGGGCTGCCGGAGAAGCCGATCAGCGGCACGCGGCCATTCAGCTCGGTGCGGATCTGGGTCACGGCCTTGAACACATAGTCCAGCGAGCCCGGTTCCGGCAGGCGCAGCGCCTGCACATCGGCTTCCGTTTTCAGCGGACGCTCGAATTTCGGACCTTCGCCTTCCACGAAATACAGGCCCAGGCCCATGGCGTCCGGCACCGTCAGGATGTCGGAGAACAGGATGGCGGCGTCCAGCGGATAGCGGTCGATCGGCTGCAGCGTGACTTCGGTGGCCAGGTCCGGGTTGGTGGCCAGCCCCATGAACGAACCCGCCTTCTCGCGCGTGGCGCGGTATTCCGGCAGGTAGCGGCCCGCCTGGCGCATCAGCCACACCGGGGTGTACTCGGTTGGCTGGCGCAGCAGGGCGCGCAGGAAAGTATCGTTCTTGAGAGGGGCAAATTGTGGCATGAGAGGCAATCAAAAGCGGGACGAAAGAGTTATTATCGCATTCCTGCTGCTACTTTTTCGTGATTCGGAGTCCCCATGACATTCTCGCCCGCCCCGCTGACTGCCCCTTTCGGTACCTGGCCATCGCCTATCGAAGCGGCAACCGTGGCGGCGGGTTCGGTGCCCCTGTCTTCGCTGATGCTGGGCGGGGATGACGGCATGGACCTGTACTGGCTGGAAGGCCGCGCCGCCGAGGCGGGCCGCAATGCCCTGCAGCGCCTGCACGGCGAGCAGATCGACGAGCTGACGCCGGCGCCCTTCAATGTGCGCACCCGGGTGCATGAATACGGCGGCGGCGCCTATACGGTATCCGGCGACACCATCTTCTTCTCCAATTTCGCCGACAACCGCCTGTATATGCAGCGCGGCGACGGCGATGCCCATCCTTTCACCAATGCCGGGCGCCAGCGCTTTGCCGACTTCGTGCCGGACAGCCGCCGCCAGCGCCTGATCGCGGTGCGCGAGGAGCATGCAGAAGACCCGGCATCGCACGCGCAGCCGGTGAACACCCTGTGCGCGGTAGGCTATGACGGCAGCGAAACGGTGCTGGCGCAGGGCCATGACTTCTATTCCTCGCCGCGCCTGTCGCCGGACGGGCAGTCGCTGGCCTGGCTGACCTGGGACCATCCGCGCATGCCCTGGCAGGGCACGGAACTGTGGCTGGCCGAGGTGCTGCATGACGGCTCGCTGGGCAAGGCCGTCTGCGTGGCGGGCGGCGCCGAAGAATCCATCTGCCAGCCGGAGTGGTCGCCGGACGGCCAGCTGCACTTCGTTTCCGACCGCAGCGGCTGGTGGAACCTGTACCGCCTGCACTCGGGGAAGGTGGAAGCCCTGTGCCCCATCGAAGCCGAATTCGCGGGCCCGCACTGGACCTTCGGCAACAGCATGTATGGCTTCCTGAGCGCGAACGACATTATCTGCACCTATATCGAGCAGGGCGTGAGCAAGCTGGCGCACCTGCGCATCGGCAGCGGCAAGCTGGAGCCGATCGGCAATCCCTACCAGGAGATCCGCGAGCTGCGCGTGGCGCCGGGCTTCGTGGCGCTGCTGGGCGGCGGGCCCACCATTCCGGCCGAGATCGTGCGCGTTGACCTGGCCAATATCGAATTCGAAGTGCTGGCGCAGTCGATTCCGGACCTGCCGCATACCGGCTACCTGTCGGTCCCGGAAAGCATCAGCTATCCGAGCGTGAACGGCCGCACTGCCTACGCCTTCTACTACCCGCCCGCCAACCAGGATGTGCGCGCGCCGGAAGGCACGAAGCCGCCGGTCATCGTCATCAGCCACGGCGGCCCGACCGGCATGGCGGCCAGCACGCTGAAACTGGCGACTCAGTTCTGGACCAGCCGCGGCTTCGGCGTGCTGGATGTGAACTACGGCGGCAGCACGGGCTTCGGCCGCGCCTACCGCGACGCGCTGAAAGGCCAGTGGGGCGTTGTGGATGTGGAGGACTGCATTGCGGGCGCGCGCTATCTCGCGGAGCGCGGCATGGCCGATCCGGAGCGCCTGATCATCCGCGGCGGCAGCGCCGGCGGACTTACGACGCTATGCGCGCTGACCTTCCACGACACGTTCAAGCTCGGGGCCAGCTACTACGGCGTATCCGACCTCAAGGGGCTCGACGACGATTCGCACAAGTTCGAATCGCACTACAACGAATACCTGATTGCGCCGCAACCGGCAGCCGCTGCACTCTACCAGCAGCGCTCGCCCATCAACCACACGGACAAGCTGTCGCGCCCCATGATCTTCTTCCAGGGCCTGGATGACAAGGTGGTGCCGCCGCAGCAGTCCGAGAAAATGGTGGAAGCGCTGAAGGCGCGCGGCGTGCCCGTCGCCTATGTGCCGCTGGAAGGCGAAGGCCATGGCTTCCGCAAGGCAGAGAACATTGTGCGCACGCTGGAGGCGGAGCTGTACTTCTACCAGCGCATGTTCGGCCTGCCCACCGGCGATGCCGTGCAAGTGGAGATCCACAATCTTCCGGCGTAAATGAGCGACCAGCTTCTTACCGAATTCGAGGCGCTGCACGCCTCGGAGAAAGCCGTACTTGCCCTGCTCGCCCTGGTCGGCGAACCGATGGGCCGCACGGCCGTACTCGACCACATGGTGAAGGCCGGTGTCACCGACGCAAACGGAAAGTCCTTCACGGTACTGACACTGGACGACGCCGTATTGAAGCTGGAGCGCGTGGCCTTCATCAGCAGCGTGGCCGGGCGCGGCTATATGTGCAATGGCCGCCTGCGCTGGCCGGCGATCCGCGCCGCCATTGGCGGCCATATCCTGAACGATCTTTGCAAGGCGTATGAAACCCTGACGCCGATGCGCCAGAGCTGGAATGGCGCTTACGAACCGCGCAGCTACCGCCACGGCGTGGCGCGCCTGCGCATGGCGCTGCTGCGCAGCCAGAATCCGCAGCAGGTGGCGCCGCTGCTGCAAGCCTGCATGGTGTGCTACGAAGCGGCGCAACTGCATCCGATTGTGGATATCTTCACGCGGCCATTCGAACCGGGCATGCTGATGCTGGTGCATCCGCTGCTGCTGGACGATGTGCTGATGCTGCTGCTCCTGCACACGCAGCGCGAACCGGGAATGGCGCCGCAGATCCGCGGCTTCGCCGAACGCCACTACCAGCGGCGCGAAGCCGCCGGAGAAGCCGTCAGCGAAGCCCTGCGCCTGGCGCTCGCGGAGCACGCCATCCTGTGTGGCCGGCTGAAGGAGGCCGCGCGCTACCTTGAAGGCATGGAGGGCGCACTGGCGCAGTATTTCTCCAGCACGGTTAAGGCGCTGCGCGGGGATACCAACGCAGCCATTGCGGGCTTCGAGGGGGCGCTGAAATCGATACGGCGCGAGTCCGGCAAGCGCAAGCACCTGTTCCAGGGCCTGGGCGGGCATCTCTACGTTCTGTCGCTGCTGCGCAATGGCGAGGCGAAGCACCTGAAGACGGCCGAAAGCTACCTGGAGCTGGCCGTCCATGCGCAGGCCAATCCGGACCTGCCGGTGCACGGCATGCTCAGCATGCTGCGCCAGATCAAGGCCGGCACCATGCAAACCGATGTGGTGCTGTCGCGTGCCTGGGAGAGCGCGATGCAGCCGCAGATGTTCCAGGCCCTGCTCTACTACTGGCTCTCGCTGCCGCAGCTGAAGCAGCGCAAGGCCGAGCTGCAGGACCTGGTGCAGCACGCGGAAGCGGCAGGCTTCCAGTTGATTGCGGGCCAGGCCTCTGCTCTGCTGGGCCATCTGGGCGAGGCCAGCGCTGCGACACACGCTGCGGCGCTGCGCGAGCAGCTCGGCTTCAGCGACATGAGCACCTGGTTCGAGCGGCAAGAAGCCTGGCAGCGCCAGCTCTCCGCCCTGATCAACCTGCAGTCGCCCGCAGCGGATGGCGGCGGCGAAGCGCGCCTGATGTGGGTGGTCAGCTATTCACCGGCGCACGGCATCGTGGAGATCGAACCGCGCGAGCAGAAGCGCGATGCGCGCGGCCAGTGGGGCAAGGGCCGCCCGGTAGCGCTCAAGCGCCTGCGCGAAGAAGCGGCGCAGCTGGACTACCTGACGCCGCAGGATATCCGCATCAGCAGCACCATCGCGCCGTCGCGCCAGGCTTATTCCTCCGGCCTGCGTTATGACATCGACACCGAACAGGCCGCGCTGTCGCTGGTGGGCCACCCCTATGTGTTCTGGATGGATGCGCCGGAAACGCGCGTGGAGCTGCAGGCAGGCCAGCCCGAGCTGGTGATCCGCAGCGAAGGCAGCCAGTTGCGGCTCTCGCTGCAACCCGCCATCCTCGACCCGAACAGCAGCGTGGTGGTGGTGAAGGAAACGCCGACGCGCCTGCGCGTGGTGAGCGTGCAGGAAGAACACCGCCGCATCGCCGCCATCGTCGGCGACGGCCTGCTGGTGCCGGACTATGCGAAAGACCAGGTGCTGGAAGCGATTGGCGCCGTGTCCTCGGTCGTCACCGTGCAGTCGGACATCGGCGGCGGCGCCGCGAATGCCGAGCAGGTGGACGCCGACACCCGCATGCACGTGCACCTGCTGCCTTACCAGCAAGGCCTGCGCATGCAGGTGCAGGTGCGGCCGTTGCCCGATGCCGGCCCATATTACGCGCCGGGCGACGGCACCGAAAGCGTGATTGCCGATATCGGCGGCAAACCCGTGCAGGCGCGGCGCGACCTGGTGGCGGAGCGCGACAGCCTGCGCAAGCTGGTGCTGAAATGCCCGGTGCTGGAGCAAGCCACCGAAGATCACGGCGAATGGCTGCTCGGCCAGCCCGCCCTCGCGCTGGAACTGCTGGCCGAGCTGCAGGCGATGGACGATATCGTGCTCGCGTGGCCGGACGGCGAAGCGTTCCGCCTCACGAAACCGGTGTACACCAAGCAGCTCAAGCTGAACATAAAGAGCAAGAAGGACTGGTTCGCCGTCGACGGCCAGCTGGAGCTGGACGAAGGCAAGGTGATGGACCTGCGCACCCTGCTGGAGCTGATCGAGCAAAGCAAGAGCCGCTTCGTGCAGCTGGGCGACAAGCAGTTCCTGGCCCTGTCCGAAGAACTGCACCGCCGCCTCACCGACCTGCAGGACTTAGGCAGCGAAGACGATGCGGGCATGAAGGTGCACCGGCTCGCGGCCTTCGTGCTGGAAGAACTGGCCTCCGAAGTCAGCGGCGTGGAAGCGGACACTATGTGGCGCGAACACCTGGCGCGCATCGACGCGCTGGCCGAGTACCGCCCCGTGCTGCCATCCACGCTGCAGGCCGAGCTGCGCGACTACCAGCAGGCAGGCTTCGAATGGCTGGCCCGCCTTGCCCATTGGGGGGTGGGCGCCTGCCTCGCCGACGATATGGGCCTGGGCAAAACGCTGCAGACGCTTGCACTGCTGCTGACGCGCGTGCCGCAGGGGCCGGCCCTGGTGGTGGCGCCGACCTCCGTGTGCCTGAACTGGGCATCGGAAGCGGCGCGCTTTGCGCCGACGCTGAACGTGAAAATGTTCGGCGCCGGCGACCGTGCCGAAATGCTGGAGAGCGCCGGGCCGTTCGACCTGGTGATCGTCAGCTACGGCCTGCTGCAGCTGGAATCGGAACGCTTCGTGAAGCAGCAGTGGCACACCATCGTGCTGGACGAAGCGCAGGCCATCAAGAACGCAGCCACCAAGCGCTCGCAGGCCGTGATGGCGCTGCGCGGCGGTTTCCGCATGGCCGTCACCGGCACGCCGCTGGAAAACCACCTCGGCGAATTGTGGAACCTGTTCCGCTTCATCAATCCGGGACTGCTTGGATCGCTGGAGCAGTTCAACCTGCGCTTTGCGGGACCGATCGAACGCCAGCAGGACGCGAAGGCCGAAGTCGGCGCGCGCAACCGCCTGCGCCGCCTGATCAGCCCATTCATCCTGCGCCGCACGAAAGCGCAGGTGCTGACCGAGCTGCCGGCACGCACAGAAATTACGCTGGAAGTGGACCTCTCCGCCGACGAAGCGGCGCTGTACGAATCGCTGCGCCGTGATGCGATGGAGAAGCTGGCCGCCATCGAAGGCCCGGCGGACCGCAAGTCCATGCAGATCCTGGCCGAGATCATGAAGCTGCGCCGCGCCTGCTGCAACCCGAACCTGGTAGCGCCCGCGCTGCGGCTGCGCAGCAGCAAGCTGGATGCGTTCTCGGAGCTGCTGGGCGGCCTGCTGGAGAACAAGCACAAGGTACTGGTGTTCAGCCAGTTCGTGGATCACCTGTCGCTGATCCGCGTGCACCTGGACGCGCATGGCGTGAGCTACCAGTACCTGGACGGCGCCACGCCGATGGCCGAACGCAAGCGCCGCGTCGATGCGTTCCAGGCCGGCGAAGGCGACGTCTTCCTCATCAGCCTGAAAGCGGGCGGCGTGGGCATCAACCTGACGGCAGCCGACTATGTGATTCATATGGATCCATGGTGGAATCCAGCCGTGGAAGACCAGGCCTCGGACCGTGCGCACCGCATGGGCCAGCAGCGCCCGGTGACGATCTACCGCCTGGTAGCGCGGCACACGATCGAGGAAGGCATTGTCGACCTGCACAGCCACAAGCGGGAGCTGGCAGACAGCCTGCTTGACGGCAGCGACCTCTCCGCACGCATGAGCGCGGACGACATGCTGGCCATGCTGCAGGAAGGCCTGCGGCGCTAAGCGCGCGCTGCGCCGCAAGGGGCGGCGCTATGATGTGTTCTCACACGAGGAGCACATCATGGCCGATTCCCTGCTGCGCGTATTCGACAGTTTCAGCATTGCCCACCAGGCCCGCGACGCCCTGCTGGCGGCGGGCATCGACGCCTCCGCGATCCATTTGCGCACGCTGGAAGACGATGGCGGCCCGGTGCAAGGCAACTTCGTGGTCGATATCGAAAACGCGCGCACGCCCGCGCGCGGCAGTCCCAACCGCCAATCCGCACAATCCGAACTGCGCACGCCCGTGCAGCGCAACACCTGCCTGATGCACGTGGACCTCGCCAGCGACGCCCAGGGCGCCCAGATCGCCGCCATCCTCGACCACTTCGCCCTGCAGGACCATCCCGAGCGCACCGACAGCCGCCAAGGCTGAACCCGTGTCCACCCTGGGGTCAGACCCCAGGGTGGACACGGGCTCGGCTGTTGTGCAATTATTAGTGGATGGAAGAGGATAACGCTACTGATATTGCGGCGCATGGAACGCTGCTGTGCCGCAAGGCGTGGACTGCTTACGTGGGCATCACCCTGTTCGCCGTGGTGATGATCTTCATGCTGAGGCTGGCGTTCGTGTATTCAGAATTGGCTGCAGCAGCCGTGCTCATTGTTTCGGCGCTGATCATCATTTATCGCGTGATGGTTATCCGTAGCGTGCAGCTTTATTACGATGACGTGGGCGTGTGGCTGTATTCCGGCGTGCTGCCGTGGGCCAAGGGCGTGCAGGGCGTGAAGTGGCGCGATATGGACGAAGCGACCTTCGTGCAGTCCTTCTGGAGCTGGCTGCTGCGCAGCTATACCATCCGTGTCGGCCACCGCTTCACCAAGGACAGCGAGATCGTGCTGAGCCATATGGCGCGCGGCAAGGATGCCGTGGCGCTGGTCAATGCCCGCCACCAGGCCCTGATCCGCGACGGGCAGCTGGCCTGAGCTTGTAGCGTCATGTAACAGCCTCGTCAAATCGGACGCCAGAAGTGGTAATCTCCCACGCACGACTTAACGAGGTTATCGAATGATCAAGACCAAGATTGCGCTGGCCGCAATGCTGATGAGCCTGGCGTTTGCGCCGGCCGAAGCAGCCAAACAGCCGGCCAAATCCGGCAAGGCCAAAACATCCAGCGTTTCGAAGAAAAGCAGCAGCAAGAAAAGCAGCTCGGGCAAATCCGGTAAATCCGGCAAGGGCAGCAAAAAGGCGGGCGCCAAGTCATCCGCCAAGGGCAGCAAGGCCAGCAAGAACACGAAGAAGGCGGCATCCCTGCCGCCGCTGCCGGCCGAGCGCCGCCAGGACCGCACTTTCGACACCGCCAGCGGCCAGTTCCTGACCGCGCTGTGGCGTATCGATCCCGAAACGGCCATCGTGATGGGCAAGTACGATACCGCAGCGACGCTGACCGTGCTCGATCCCGCCACCCGCCAGCGGCAGCAGGCCTTCATCGAAGAATGGATGGAACGCCTCGGCAAGATCAATGCGCGCGAGCTGTCGCCGCGGCAGCGCACCGATCATGCGCTGCTGGTGAACAAGCTGCAGTCCGACCTGTGGTACCTGAATACCTTCCGCGAATATGAATGGAATCCGGCGCTGTACAACATCGCCAGCCCGATCGACTATATCCTGCACACCGAGTACGCCTCGAAGCCGCAGCGCCTGCGCACCCTGCTGCGCCGCATCGCCAACGTGCCGGCCTATTACGAGGCCGCACGCAAGAACATTGTGAATCCTACGCGGGAGCACACGCAGCTGGCCGTGCAGCAGGCGCCTGGCGTCATCAGCCTGCTCGATGAACTGGCGAAGGAGGCGGAAGCCTCGCCGCTGGCCGCCAACGAGAAGGGCCTGTTTGCGCAGCGCATCGCCGCCGCGAAAACCGCCGTGGAGGCATACGCAGCCTGGCTTGGTGAGCTGGACAAGACGATGGCCACCACCAGTGCGCGCTCTTTCCGCATCGGCCGCGACCTCTATGAACAGAAGTTCGCGTTCGATATCCAGTCGGCCAGCACTGCGGAGCAGACTTACCAGAAGGCCCTCGCGGCGCGCGAACAGCTGCTGGCGGACATGGACCGCTATACCGAGGAGCTGTGGCCGAAATATCTGCCCAACACACCGAAGCCCGCGGACCGCACAGAGAAGATCGGCAAGATGATTTCCAAGCTGTCCGAGAACCATGTGCCGCGCGAGCAGTTCTTCCCAGAGATCCAGCGCCAGATTCCGCTGCTGAAGCAGTACGTGGTGCAGCGTAACCTGCTCACGCTGGATGAGGACAAGCCGCTGGTGGTGCGCGAAACACCGGTATATCAGCGCGGCGTGGCCGGCGCCAGTATCGAAGCGCCGGGCCCTTACCGTCCAGGCGACCGGACCTATTACAACGTGACCCCGCTGGATGACGCCGCGCCGGAGCAGGCCGAAAGCACGCTCCGCGAGTACAACCACTGGATGCTGCAGATCCTGAACATCCACGAGGCGATTCCGGGCCACTATGCGCAGCTGGTGTATGCGAACAAGTCGCCGTCGCTGGTGAAGGCCATCTTCGGCAACGGCGCGATGGTGGAAGGCTGGGCGGTGTATGGCGAGCGCATGATGCTGGAATCCGGCTACGGCGACAACGCGCCGGAGATGTGGCTGATGTGGTCGAAGTGGAACCTGCGCAGCGTGACCAACACCATCCTCGATTACAGCGTGCACGTGCTGGGCATGCAGCGCGAGCAGGCCATCGACCTGCTGGTGCGCCAGGCTTTCCAGACGCAGCGCGAAGCCGAAGAGAAATGGCGCCGTGTGCAACTTAGCTCGGTGCAGCTCACCAGCTACTTCAGTGGCTACAGCGAGATCATGGAATTGCGCGAGCAGCGCAAGCAGGTTTTGGGCGGCAAGTTCTCGCTCAAGGACTTCCACGAGGACTTCCTCAGCTACGGCAGCGCACCTGTGCGCGTCATCAAGGAACTGATGCAGTAAGCAGGTAGGCTGGCATGAAAACACGGCGCGTTGATGCGCCGTGTGCTAATCTGAATTCAGGGAGCGATCATGTCCATGCCGATTCCTTTCGACACTACCCGTTATACCAGCAGGCTGAGCGCCGCTGGCGTTCCCCAAGAGCAAGCCGAAGCGCACGCTTCGGCCCTTGCGGAAGTACTCAACGAAACTCCGGTCGCTCTCGATGCCGATTTAGCGCTGCTGAAGGCTGATATGCTGGCTCGCGTTCAGGAAATGCTGGATGCACTGGAACAGCGCATCCAGGCACAACTGGATAGGATCAATCGGCGCCTGGACATTATGCAGGCGGCAATTATTGTCCTGGCTACGGTCGAGATACTACATCTCGGCATCACCACCGTGCTCATGATAAAGCTGCTTTAGGCTTTTTCTTCCGGCGCCTGGGTGACCTTGACGAAGATCGGGGAGACCAGCAGGCCCAGCTCGAACAGCAGCCACATCGGAATCGCCAGCGAGAACTGGCTGACCACATCCGGCGGGGTAACAATAGCGGCGATGACGAAAGCGCCCACGATCACATAAGGCCGCCATTCCTTCAGCTTGGCCAGCGACACCAATCCCATCCGCACCAGGATCACCACCACCACCGGCACTTCGAAGGTTGCGCCGAAGGCGAGGCACATCGACATCACGAAATCGAGATAGTTCTCGATATCGGGCGTGACGGCAATCGAGGTCGGCGAGAATTCCGCGATGAAGTGGAACACGCGGCCGAACACGAAGAAGTAGCAGAAGGCCACGCCCGCCACAAACAGCAGCGACGAGGAAATCACCAGCGGCGCCACCAGGCGCTTCTCGTGCGCATACAGGCCGGGCGCAATGAAGGCCCACAGCTGGTACAGCACCCATGGCAGCGCCAGGATGAAGCCCAGCGCCAGCGTGACCTTCATCGGTACCAGGAAGGGCGCGATCACGCCCGTTGCGATCATCTTGGAGCCCGCAGGCAGCGCGGCAATCATCGGCTGCGCGATGATGTCGTAGATATGGGAAGGGCCGGGCCAGATCATCAGCGCCACGGTCACGAGCACAATGCCGATCGATGCCTTCACAAGGCGGTCGCGCAGCTCGACGAGATGGCTGATGAAGGTTTCTTCGGCCGGGTTTTCAGTGCTCATTTAATAGAACGATGCAGGAGGTTTGCCGCTGCGCGGACGGAAACGCGCCACGCGCGCCGCGCCGGAGACCACATGCATGCGGCCGCCGTTGCGCTGCTTGTACCACAGCGGCACGGCCGAGGTGCGCACCAGGCGCTTGCGGCGGAATTCCTTGGCCTTGCGCACCAGATCGTCGTTGGTGATCGATGCGTAGCTGTCGTGGTGATGCTCGTCGTGCAGCGGATTGTCGATGCGGAAGGCGTCCTCCACCTCCGACATATTCTTGGCGAGGGAACCCTCGACGTCTTCCTTGAAGGACTGCGCGGTCTCCTGCACATTCTTCTGCAGGTTGCGCAGCTCCTCCAGCTCGATCTCCCGGCTCACTTCGTTTTTCACGTCGTGCAGGTAGCGCTGGGCGCGCCCGTACAGGGTGCCGGCCATGCGCGCCACCTTGGGCAGCCGCTCGGGACCGATCACGACCAGCGCGACGACCCCGATAATGGCCAGTTTGGAAAGACCGAGATCGATCACCTGCTTAAACCTTGTGCTTTTCCTTGGCTTCCACTTCGATGGTGCCCTTGTCGGTCACTTGCGAAGGCGGCGGGGCCGGCTGCGCATTGGCCTGGTTCTCCTCATCGCCGTTCTTTACGCCATCCTTGAAGCCTTTGACGGCCTTGCCCAGGTCGGAACCGATATTGCCCAGCTTCTTGGTGCCAAACACCAGCATGACCACCACCAGGACGATCAGCCAGTGCCAGATGCTCATAGAACCCATCATTTTCTCCTTGCAGGGCAGCAACGCCCGAATTCGGTTGGAACAAACAGTATACGCGATGCGGACCCTGTCATGTGTCTGTCATTTTGACGAGAAGAAACTCGTTCAGCGCTGGCCTTTCCAGGGGCGCGGGCCGCCGTACATATGCAGGTGCAGGTGGTAGACCTCCTGGCCGCCGTCCGGACCGCTGTTGATCAGCGTCTTGTAGCCGCGGCTCGGGGTGCCGTCCGCGTCGTAGGTAACAGAAATGCCGTGTTCTTCCGCCAGTTTCGGCGCCAGCGCCAGCATCTTGCCCAGCAGGGGTGCGTGGCTGGCATTGGTGTCGGACAGCGTGGCCACGTGCTCTTTCGGAATCACCAGCAGATGCACCGGCGCGGCAGGGTTGATGTCCTTGAAGGCCAGCAGCTCGTCGTCCTCGTACACGATGGACGAAGGAATCTTCTTGGCGGCGATTTTGCAGAACAGGCAGTTTTCCACGTTGTCTTCCTTAATCTGGTTGGCGCGATGCTTTTTCTTCGATGCCGGACATGCCTTCGCGGCGCGCCAGCTCGTCCAGCACCTGCTGCGGCGTCAATCCGAACTGGGCCAGCATCACGATGGAATGGAACCACAGGTCGGCGCACTCATACAACACCTTGCTGCTGTCGCCGGAGACGCGCGCATCCTTGGCGGCCATCACGGTCTCGGTGGCTTCCTCGCCGACCTTCTTGAGGATGGCGTCGTCACCCTTGGCAAACAGCTTGGCCACATAGGAGGTGGCAGGGTCGCCGCCGTTGGCAGGCTTGCGGCCTTCGATCAGCAGCGCGAGGCGGTCCAGTACCGTGCTCATTTTTTGGATTCCGTATAAATCGTTTCCGGGTCCTTCAGCACCGGCTCAACTTCCTGCCAGTCGCCGTCCTTCGGGTCGCCCTCGAACTTGTTGAAGAAGCAGGCATGGCGGCCGGTGTGGCAGGCGATGCCGCCGGCCTGCTCCACCTTCAGCAGCACCACGTCCTGGTCGCAGTCGAGGCGGATCTCCAGCACCTTCTGCACATGGCCCGATTCTTCGCCCTTGTGCCAGAGCTTCTTGCGCGAGCGGCTCCAGTACACGGCTTCGCCCAGCTCCACGGTCTTGTACAGCGCGTCGCGGTTCATCCAAGCGAACATCAGCACGTCCCCGCTGCCCGCTTCCTGCGCGATCACGGGCACGAGGCCATGCTCGTCCCATTTCACGCGGTTCAGCCATTTGGCGTTTGCTACAGGTGGCGTCGTCATGGTTACACCAGGCGCATCGGGATGCCTTGACCGGCCATGAAGCGCTTGGCTTCCTGCACGGTATGCTGGCCGTAGTGGAAAATGCTGGCCGCCAGCACAGCGTCGGCACGGCCTTCCTTGATGCCGTCGGCCAGGTCCTGCAGGCCGCCTACGCCGCCGCTGGCGATCACCGGCACGCTCACCGCGTCCGATACCGCACGCGTCAGGCCCAGGTCGAAGCCGGACTTGGTGCCGTCGCGGTCCATGCTGGTCAGCAGCAGCTCGCCGGCGCCCAGCGATTCCATTTTCTTCGCCCACTCCACGGCATCGAGGCCGGTGGCATTGCGGCCGCCGTGGGTGAACACTTCCCACTTGCCCGGCGCAACCTGCTTGGCGTCGATGGCGACCACGATGCACTGCGAACCGTGCTTCTGCGATGCATCGAACACCAGCTGCGGATTGCTGACCGCGGAGGTGTTGAGGCTCACCTTGTCCGCGCCCGCGTTCAGCAGGCGGCGCACATCTTCCACCTGGCGCACGCCGCCGCCCACGGTGAGCGGGATGAAGACCTGGGACGCCACGGCCTCGATGATGTCCAGGATCAGGCCCCGGTTATCGCTCGATGCGGTGATGTCGAGGAAGGTCAGTTCGTCCGCGCCCTGCTCGTCGTAGCGGCGCGCGATTTCCACCGGATCGCCCGCGTCGCGCAGCTCGGTGAAGTTGACGCCTTTGACGACGCGGCCATTGGTCACGTCCAGGCAGGGGATGATGCGTTTCGCAAGCATGATAGGTTTCTTATTCGGTGTCGCCCGACAGTTCGTCGGCGCGTTCCTGCGCCGAGCTGAGATCCAGCGTGCCTTCGTAAATCGAACGGCCGCAGATCACGCCTTCGATGCCTTCGTCCTGCACGGCGCACAGGGCTTCCACGTCGGCGATGGTGTGCACGCCGCCCGATGCGATGATCGGAATGCGCACGGCCTGCGCCAGCTTCACGGTGGCTTCAATGTTCACGCCGCCCATCATGCCGTCGCGGCCGATGTCGGTGTAGACGATGGATTCCACGCCGTAGCCTTCGAATTTCTTCGCCAGGTCGATCACTTCGTGGCCGGACATCTTGCTCCAGCCGTCGGTAGCCACCTTGCCGTCCTTGGCGTCCAGGCCCACGATGATATTGCCGGGGAAGGCGCCGCAGGCGTCATGCAGGAAGCCGGGATTCTTCACGGCGGCGGTGCCGATGATGATGTAGCTGATGCCGTCATCCAGGTAGCGCTCGATGGTATCGAGGTCGCGGATGCCGCCGCCCAGCTGCACTGGGATTTCCTCGATGCCGTTTTCGTCCGCGAAGTCGCGCACCGCGGCCAGGATCGATTTCACCGCGCCTTCGTTTTTCGGCTTGCCGGCAAAGGCGCCGTTCAGGTCAACCAGGTGCAGGCGGCGTGCGCCCTGCTTCAGCCAATGGCGTGCCATTTCGGCAGGGTCTTCGGAGAAGACGGTGGCAAGTTCCATATCGCCTTGCTTGAGGCGAACGCAGTGACCGTCCTTGAGGTCGATGGCAGGAATGAGCAGCATGGTTTAAGGGTTCCAGTGAACGAAGTTTTTATACAACTGCAGGCCGGTGCCTGCGCTTTTCTCAGGGTGGAATTGCGTAGCAAAGATATTGTCGCGCGCGACGGCGCAGCAGAAAGCGTCACCGTACACGGTTTCGCCCGCGATGTGCGCGCTGTTCTGCGGCTGGGCGAAATAGCTGTGCACGAAGTAGAAGTAGGCGTCGTCCGGAATGCCTTCCCAAAGCGCGTGAGGGCGGGTCTGCTTTACCTTGTTCCAGCCCATCTGCGGTACCTTGAAGCGCGAGCCGTCGTCCTGCAGGCGGCCGTCGAGACGGAAACGCACCACTTTGCCCGGCATCAGGCCAAGGCCGGAGGCATTGCCTTCCTCGCTGCCGTCGAACAGCATCTGTTCGCCGATGCACACGCCCAGCAGCGGCTTGCTTTCGGCTGCGCGCAGCAGCGCTTCCTGCACGCCGGATTCGCGCAGGCTGCGCATACAGTCCGGCATGGCGCCCTGGCCGGGCAGCACGATGCGCTCGGCGCTTTCGATATCGGCCACTTCGCCGGAAATGCGGACGTCCGCTTCCGGCGCGACGGCACGCAGGGCCTGCGCGACGGAGCGCAGATTCCCCATGCCGTAGTCAACTACAACGATCTTTTTCATGTCCAGAGCCTGAAGTAAGGGCTTACAGGCTTCCTTTGGTGGATGGGATGGTGCCGGCGGCGCGTTCGTCCAGCTCCACCGCCATGCGCAGGGCGCGGCCGAAAGCCTTGAATACCGTCTCGCACTGGTGGTGGGCGTTGGTGCCGCGCAGGTTATCGATATGCAGCGTCACTTGCGCGTGATTGACGAAGCCGCGGAAGAATTCCAGCGTCAGGTCCACGTCGAAGCCGCCGATCATCGCACGGGTGAACGGAATGTGGTATTCGATGCCGGGACGGCCGGAGAAGTCGATGACGACGCGCGACAGCGCCTCGTCCAGCGGCACGTAGGCGTGGCCGTAGCGGCGGATGCCCTTCTTGTCGCCGATGGCCTTGGCGATGGCCATGCCGAGCGTGATGCCCACGTCTTCCACCGTGTGGTGGTTGTCGATATGGGTGTCGCCCGTGGCCTGCACGTCCAGGTCGATCAGGCCGTGGCGCGCGATCTGGTCCAGCATATGGTCGAGGAAGGGAACGCCCGTGTTCAGCTTCTGGACGCCGGTGCCGTCCAGGTTGAGGGCGACACGGATCTGCGTCTCGTTGGTATTGCGCGTAATTTCAGCGGTACGGTTCATGGGAAGCTCTAGTTGGGAATCAGGCCGCCAGCGAGGCAGTAAGTGCATCGAGGAGGGCGGCATTCTCTTCCGGCGTGCTGACCGTAACACGGAGGCAATTTGCCAGCACACTGTGCATTTTACTCATATTTTTGATGAGGACTTTGCGGGACAGCAGTTGCGCCTGCACCGCGTCCGCATCCGGCACCCGGATCAGGATGAAATTGGCGGCCGAGGGGAACACGGTCACACCCGGCAGCGCAGCCATGGCGGCGCTCAGTTTTCCGCGCTGTTCGCGCAGGATTGCCGCCTGTTCGTTCAGCACATCGAGGTGGTCGAGGGCGAATTCGGCGGCCGCCTGGGTCATCACGTTGACGTTGTACGGCGGCCGCACCTTGTCGAACTGCTCCAGCAGCGCCGGGGCGGCGGACATATAGCCGAGGCGGATGCCCGCCAGGCCCAGTTTGGACAGCGTGCGCATCACGATCAGGTTGTCGAACTCCGGCAGGCGGCGCATGAAGCTCTGCTGGGCGAAGGGCTCGTAGGCTTCGTCCACCACCACCAGGCCTTCGTCGCCTTGCGCGCGGATGATCTCCAGCATGGCGTTTTCGTCGAACAGGTTGCCGGTAGGGTTGTTCGGGTAGGCGAGGAAGACCAGCGCGGGTTTATGCTCGGCAATGGCGGCCAGCATGGCCGGCAGGTCGAGCGAGAAATCTGCTTTCAGCGGCACGCCGACGAAGTCCATGCCGGCCATCTGGGCCGAGCGCTGGAACATGACGAAGGCGGGCACCGGCGCCAGCATCACGGCGCGGCGATCCTGGTGCGCGCAGGCGGCGGCCATGATGGCGATCAGCTCATCGGAACCGTTGCCCAGCATGACGTCGTAGCCGGCAGGGACGCCCAATTTGGCGACGATGCGCTGCTTGATGGTGCTGTAGGAAGCCACCGGGTAGCGGTTCATCGCCACGCCGGCCAGGCGCGTGCCCAGTTCCTGCTGGAGCGCCTGCGGCAGCTCGTAGGGGTTTTCCATCGCGTCGAGCTTGATGTAGCCGCTCGCGTCCGGCACGTGATACACGCCGATGGCGCGCACGTCGGAACGGATGGTGTTGGCGATCAGGCGATCGAGGGACATTTCGTTTTACTCCGGGTCGATGTTTTCTTCTGCGGCGCCGGATTGTCTTCCAGCGCCAGCCGTTCGGCGATGATCTTGCAGTACTCGGCATTCAGTTCGAAGCCGACAAAGTTCCGGCCGCAGCGCTTCGCTGCAACAGCCGTCGTGCCGCTGCCCATGAACAGGTCCAGCACCACGCCATCCGGCGGGCAGGAAGCCTTGACCATGCGCTCGATAATCTCCAGCGGCTTCTGCGTCGGGTGATCGACCCGCTCGGAATGCTCGCGGTGAAGCCTGGATACGCTCCACAAATCTTTCGGGTTATAGCCCACTTCCAGCCATTTCGCGCCGACGAAAATCGAACGCGAACGGGCTTTCTTCGTCTCGGCGTCGTAGGGAATGCGTACGGCGTCGAGGTCGAAGTAATAATCCTTGCGGCGCACGAAGAAGCCTACCGTATCGTGCACCGAGGTGAAACTGCGGGTGCTGCCGCCCATCGAGGGCACGCGGCGGTCCCAGATAATCTCGTTCATCATCGTCATGCGCTTTTTCAGCATCACGAAGATCTCTGGCGAAAAGCGCCAGGTGAGGAAGATGTACAGGCTGCCGTTCGCTTTCAGCTTCGGCAGCGCGGCATCCACCCATTGCTCGGTCCAGCGCAGGTAGTCGTCCACCGTCTGCTGGTCCGAGGTATTGCCGTAGTCCTTGCCCAGGTTATACGGCGGGTCCGTCAGGATCAGGTCAACCGAGCCATCGGGAATACGCTTCACCCCTTCCAGCGCATCTTCGCAGAAGACCTGGTTCAGCCACTTCTTCATGCGCCGGTCTTCAGGCGCAGTTCTGCGCTGCGGGCGTGCGCCTGCAGTCCTTCTCCGTAGGCCAGTTCGGCCGCTACCTTGCCCAGCGTCTGCGCCCCGGCTTCGCTCACGTGGATGACCGAAGAACGTTTCTGGAAGTCGTAGACGCCCAGCGGCGAGGAGAAACGCGCCGTGCGCGAAGTCGGCAGCACGTGGTTCGGGCCGCAGCAGTAGTCGCCCAGCGATTCGGACGAGAAGCGGCCGAGGAACATGGCGCCTGCGTGGCGGATCTGGTCGGCCCATTGCTGCGGGTTTTCGGCGGAGATTTCCAGGTGCTCGGCAGCGATGCTGTTGGCAATGGCGCAGGCCTCCGCCATATCCTTCACTTTGATCAGCGCGCCGCGGTCCTTCAGCGAGGTGCGGATCACTTCCGCGCGCGGCATGTCGGGCAGCAGTTTGGCGATGCTGGCTTCCACTTTGGCGATGTAACCGGCGTCAGGGCACAGCAGGATGGCTTGCGCCAGTTCGTCGTGCTCGGCTTGCGAGAACAGGTCCATGGCGACCCAGTCGGGATCGGTGCTGCCGTCGCAGATCACGAGGATTTCCGATGGGCCTGCAATCATGTCGATGCCGACTGCGCCGAATACGCGGCGCTTTGCCGCTGCCACGTAGGCGTTGCCGGGGCCGACGATCTTGTCCACGGCCTTGATGGATTCGGTACCGTAGGCCAGTGCTGCCACCGCCTGTGCGCCGCCGATGCCGATGACGCGGGTTACGCCCGCAATCGCGGCGGCGGCCAGCACCATCTGGTTCTTCACGCCATCCGGCGTGGGCACCACCATGATGATTTCGCCCACGCCTGCGACTTTCGCGGGCACGGCATTCATCAGTACCGAGCTTGGGTAGGCGGCTTTGCCGCCCGGGACGTAGATGCCCACGCGGTCCAGCGGCGTGATGCGCTGGCCCAGCACGGTGCCGTCAGCCTCGGTGTAGCTGAAGCCTTGCAGTTCCTGCTTCTGGCGCTCGTGGAACAGGCGGATGCGTTCGGCCGCCGTCTGCAGCGCCAGGCGCTGCTTTTCCGGCAGTGCGGCCAGTGCCGCGTCCAGCTCCTGCTGGCCGATGTCAAAGGCGTGGATGTCGGCCGCGCCGCCGTTCGGAATGCGGTCGAACTTGTTGGTGTACTCCACCACCGCCTCATCGCCACGTGCGCGCACTTGCTTGATGATGTCCGCTACCGCCGTTTCGATGGCGTAGTCTGTTTCGGCTTCGAAGGCCAGCAGCGCGTCGAGCTTTTCCTGGAAATCGATCTGAGTGGAGTCGAGCTTGCGGATCATGATTATTTCGCTTTGGCTTTGGAAGCGCGTTCGAACGCTTCGATAATCGGTTGCAGGCGGGCGCGCTTCAGTTTCAGCGCGGCCTGGTTGACGACCAGGCGCGAGGAGATCTGCATGATCTCTTCGACTTCCACCAGGTTGTTGGCGCGCAGCGTGCTGCCGGTGCTGACCAGGTCGACGATGGCGTCTGACAGGCCGACCAGCGGCGCAAGCTCCATCGAGCCATACAGCTTGATCAGGTCAACGTGCACGCCCTTCGACGCGAAGTGTCCGCGCGCGGTCTGCGTGAATTTGGTGGCCACGCGCAGGCGTGCGCCCTGGCGCACCGCGCTTTCGTAGTCGAAGCCCGCTTTCACGGCCACCGACATGCGGCACTGCGCGATGTCCAGGTCCACCGGCTGGTACAGGCCTTCGCCGCCATGCTCCAGCAGCACATCCTTGCCCGCCACGCCGAAGTCCGCCGCCCCATGCTGCACATAGGTCGGCACGTCGGTGGCGCGCACGATCAGCACGCGCACATCCGGATCGTTGGTCGGCAGGATCAGCTTGCGCGAAGTCTCCGGATTTTCAGTCACCGTAATGCCTGCTGCCGCCAGCAGCGGCAGGGTGTCTTCGAAAATGCGGCCCTTCGACAGGGCAAGGATAAGCTGTGAGGACATGATTTACTTGATACGGGTGATATTGGCGCCTACGGCGGACAGTTTCAGTTCCATGCGGTCGTAGCCGCGGTCCAGATGGTAGATGCGGTCCACCAGCGTTTCGCCTTTGGCGGCAAGGCCCGCAATCACCAGCGATGCGGATGCGCGCAGGTCGGTCGCCATCACGGGCGCCCCGATCAGCTGCGATACGCCGGTGATATGGGCGGTATTGCCGTCGGTCTCGATCTTTGCGCCGAGACGGTTCATTTCCTGCACGTGCATGAAGCGGTTTTCAAAGATGGTTTCCTGCACGCGGCTCTGGCCATCGGCGATGATGTTCACGGCCATGAACTGGGCCTGCATATCGGTCGGGAAGCCCGGGTATTCGGTGGTGCGGAAGTTAACCGGCTTCGGGCGGCCATCCATCTGGGCACGGATCCAGTTGTCGCCCACGGTCAGCTTCACGCCGATGTCGCGCAGCTTGTCCAGCGCGGCGTCCATGATGTCGGTGCGGGTGTTGCGGATAGTGATGTCGCCGCCTGCCGCCGCCACCGCGCACAGGAAGGTCGCCGCTTCGATGCGGTCCGAGATCACGGCATGCTTCGCGCCGTTCAGCGCAGGCACGCCCTGGATCACCAGGCGGTCGGTGCCGATGCCGTCGATCTTCGCGCCCATTGCCACCAGCAGGTTGGCGAGGTCGGTCACTTCCGGTTCACGCGCCGCGTTTTCCAGCACGGTTTCGCCTTCGGCCAGGGTTGCCGCCATCAGCAGATTCTCGGTACCGGTCACGGTGATCATGTCGGTGACGACGCGCGTGCCCTTCAGCTTCTTCGCTTTCGCGTAGATGTAGCCGGCGTCGATCGAGATCTCGGCGCCCAGCGCCTGCAGGCCCTTGATGTGCTGGTCCACCGGACGCGAGCCGATGGCGCAGCCGCCCGGCAGCGAAACCTTGGCCTGGCCGAAACGCGCCAGCAGCGGGCCAAGCACGAGGATGGAGGCGCGCATGGTCTTCACCAGCTCATACGGCGCTTCGTACTTGTCGATCTTCGACCCGTTCATCGTGACCTTGTCGCCGTTCTGCTCGATCTGCAGGCCGGTCTGGCGCAGCAGCTTGAGCATGGTGGCCACGTCGTGCAGGTTCGGCACGTTGGACAGTTCCAGGTCGCCGGCCGTGAGCAGGCCAGCGCAGAGGATAGGCAGCGCCGCATTTTTGGCGCCGGAAATCTGGATGTCGCCCATGAGGCGCTTGCCGCCGGTGATGAGGAGTTTGTCCATGTCTGCTTATCCTTGGAATTCTTCAGGGGTCAGGGTTTTCATCGACAGCGCGTGGATCTCTTCACGCATGCGGTCGCCCAGCGCTGCATACACCAGCTGGTGGCGCTGGATCAGGCGCTTGCCGGCAAAGGCAGGCGACACGATCACGGCCTGGAAGTGCTGGCCGTCGCCGTCCACTTCCAGGTGGGTGCATTCGAGTCCGGCGGCGATGTAGCCGTGGATGGCTTCAGGGGTGGTGGTCACGGTATTTCCTTTTAGTGGCGCAGGCGGTAGCCGCTGCGCAGAAGACGAATGGCTGCCAGCGACAACACCACCAGGAAGGCGGCGACGATGCCGAGGCTGGTCCATGGATTGATGTCCGACTGGCCGAAGAAGCCGTAGCGGAAGCCGTCGATCATGTAGAAGAACGGGTTCAGGTGCGATACGGTGAGCCAGAACGGCGGCAGCGAATGAATCGAGTAGAACACGCCGGACAGGAAGGTCAGCGGCATGATCAGGAAGTTCTGGAAAGCGGCCAGCTGGTCGAACTTCTCGGCCCAGATGCCCGCGATCAGGCCCATGGTGCCGAGGATGGCGGCGCCCAGCAGCGCGAACACCAGAATCCACAGCGGCCACGCGAAGCTCATGTGCGCGAACCATGCGGTAACGAGGAACACGCCCAGGCCGACGGCGATGCCGCGCACCATGGCGGCAATCACATAGGCCGAGAACAGTTCCCAGTGCGACAGCGGCGTTAGCAGCACGAACACGAGGTTGCCCGTGATCTTGGACTGGATCAGCGAGGACGAGGAGTTGGCGAAGGCATTCTGCAGCACGCTCATCATCACCAGGCCCGGAATCAGGAAGGCGGTGTATGTCACGCCCTCATACACCTGCACGCGGCCTTCCAGCACGTGGCCGAAGATGAGCAGGTAGAGCATGGCCGTCAGGATGGGCGCGGCGATGGTTTGCGTCGCGACTTTGTAGAAGCGCAGCGTTTCTTTATAGACGAGGGTGCGGAAACCGGTGGAAATCATGCGACGGTGTTCCCTTCCATAATTTGCAGGAAGATGTCTTCCAGGTCGGCCTGCTGCAGCTGCATCTCGTCGATGACGGTGCCGCTTTCGCGCAGGCGGGCGAGGATCTTTTCCACTTCCGAGTATTCGTTGATGCGCAGGCTGTATTTGTGGCCGCTAGCGGCGTCTTCCGGATGCGTGATAAGAGGACGCAAATCATCCGGCAGCGTGCCCTGCTTCATGTGCACGATCAGCTGCGAACCGCTGATGCGGCGGATCAGGTTGGACATGGTGTCCAGCGCTTCCACCTTGCCCAGCTTGAGCATGGCCACGCGCTTGCACATGGCCTGCGCTTCTTCCAGGTAGTGGGTGGTGAGCACCACGGTGTGCCCTTCGCGGTTCAGGCGCGAGATGAACTTCCACAGCGTCTGGCGCAGCTCCACGTCCACGCCGGCGGTCGGCTCGTCGAGCACGATCACGGGCGGCTTGTGCACCAGCGCCTGCGCCACCAGCACGCGGCGCTTCATGCCGCCGGACAGGGCGCGCATATTGGTATCGGCCTTTTTGGTGAGGTCGAGGTTTTCCATGACCTCGTCGATCCACTTGTCGTTGTTGCTCAGGCCGAAATAACCCGATTGCAGGCGCAGCGTTTCGCGCACCGTGAAGAAGGGATCGAACACCAGTTCCTGCGGCACCACGCCGAGCTTCTTGCGCGCCTCGCGGAAATCGCTGACCACATCGTGGCCGTGGATCTTCACGCTGCCCGCATCGGCGCGGATCAGGCCCGCAATGATGGAGATGAGAGTGGTTTTACCGGCGCCGTTGGGACCGAGCAGGCCGAAAAACTCGCCTTCTTCGATCTTGAGCGACACGCCGCCCAGTGCCTGGAGCGACTTGTAGCGCTTCTCGACATTGCTGATTTCGATTGCTGTCATGCTTGGCTGTTAGTTTTCTGAGCAACGCTGACCGTTGCGCTGGCGGCCTTGCGGCCGGGGATGCGAGCGCCGCGGCTCTACAGGCAGCGGCAACGGTCAATTATATTGGAATTTTGGTTCGGCTATGCCGGACCGGGGAAAAACGGTACTGCGGGGGCGGCGGGGTGGGGCGGGGGTCAATGATGGTGCAGGTCTGCTGGGGAATCGGCCAGGGCGGGCGATACCAGCGAGCAAACACCGTACAGCTTGGTGAGGCTGCGGAGGGCGGGCGGCAGGTTCTTCAGCTCAAGGCGGATGCCGGCCTCGGCGGCAGCGCGCTGCCAGGCCAGCATCACGGAGACGGCGGCCGAGTCGACCGACACCACGTTGCCCAGGTCGAACACGGTTTGGCCGGCGCGGATGGCGGCCAGGCCGTGTTCCAGCGCTGCCGTGGCGTTATCCACGGTGAGTGCGCTCAGGGATTGCATGGTGTTGTCGCTCATGGCTTTATTTTACAGGCTGGGTGTTCAGCGGCTTGCTGGCCAGCTGCTTGTTGCGGGCGGCCAGGGTCTTGATCAGGCCGTCGATGCCGCCCTTGCTGATTTCGCTGCTGAAGGTGCTCTTGTAGGTTTCCACCAGCCAGGCACCCAGCACGTTGATATCGTAGATTTTCCAGCCGGAACCCGTTTTGGCGACGCGGTAGTTCAGCGGCACAGGCTCGCCGCGCGGCTGGTTCACCACGGAACGCACTTCCACTTCAGTGTCGCCGGCGGCAGCGCGCAGCGGCTTGAACTCCACGGTCTGGTTCTTCACCTGGGACAGGGCGCCCGAGTAGGTGAAGATCAGCAGGGTGCGGAACTCGGCGGACAGGGCGCGCTTCTGTTCCGGCGTGGCTTCACGCCAATAGCGGCCGGCGGCCAGCTGGGTCATGCGTTCGAAGTCCACATAGGGCAGGATCTTGGTTTCCACCAGATCCATCACGCGCTTGGAGTCGCCAGCCTGGATCTGCTTGTCGTTTTTCGCCGTTTCCAGCACTTCGGTGCTGATGCGCTTCACCAGCGCGTCCGGCGCTTCATTGGCATTCTGCGCCTGCACCGGCGCGGCCAGCACGAAGGATACAGTAGCGAAAGCGAGAAGTTGCTTGATCAATTTCATCTTGTCTAACCTATAAAGTCGCGGCTGGCGCCCATGCGCAGCCGTCGGGGGCATTATATCGTGCCCCCGAAATTGGGCAGCGCCCTGCTCAGTTTGCCTCGACGGCCTCGGGCTTCTGCGGCTCCGGCGGCGGGTCGCCGTCATACACCTGGCTGCGGCGGCGCTGCAGCCAGCCGTCGCGCACGAACTGGTAGCGGTCCAGCGCCGCATCTTCCAGCAGCGAGGTCGCGTCCAGCAGCTGGGCGCGCTTGTCCACAACGCGGATCGCCGTGCCGATATTGCGCACATTGGCAGGATCCTTGTAGGTCCATGGATCCGCGGCCATATCGACCGGCAGGCCCACGGTGTCGCGCAGGGTCGAAGGACCGAGGATCGGCAGCACGATGTAAGGGCCGGGCGTGACGCCGTAGGAGCCCAGGGTCTGGCCCAGGTCTTCGTTATGCTTCTGGAAACCCGCTTCGGAAGCGATATCCAGCAGGCCCAGCAGGCCGAAAGTCGAGTTGATGGCCACGCGCATCACGTCCGACATGCCTTCCTGGCCTTTGCCCTGCATCAGGTTATTGGCGGCGGTCCAGACGTCGGACAGGTTGCCGAAGAAGTTGCCGACGCCGGTCTGCACGAAGTCCGGAGTGACTTTCTTGTAGCCGGTGGCAACGGGCTTGAGCACAGCATTGTCCACGGCGTCGTTGAACTTGAACATGGCCCGGTTGTAGCCTTCCAGCGGGTCGGCCGGGTTATTGCTCGTGGCGCATCCGCTCAGGGCGGCCGTGGCGGCCAGCGCCAGCAGGGTACGGCGCAGCGTCGACTGGTTCATCAATTGGCGTCCTTTCCGTCAGCAGCCTTGCTATAGATAAATTGGTTAATCAGGTCTTCCAGCACGGCGGCGGACTGGGTGCGCGCGATCTTGTCGCCGCCCTTCAGGTTGGCTTCATCGCCGCCCGCTTCAATGCCGATGTACTGCTCGCCCAGCAGGCCCGAGGTCAGGATCTTGGCCGAGCTGTCTTTCGGGAACTTGTAGCCTTCTTCCATGTCCATGGTCACGGCCGCCTTGTAGCTCTTGTCGTCGAACACGATGCGCGACACGCGGCCCACCACCACGCCGGAGGCTTTTACCGCCGCCTGGGGTTTGAGGCTGCCGATATTGTCGAACTGCGCCGTGATTTCGTACGTCTTCGAGAAGCTCAGCGTGCTCATGTTGCCCGCCCGCAGGGCGAGGAACATCAGCGCGGCGACACCCGCCACGACGAAGAGGCCAACCCAGAAATCCACCGATTTGCGTTGCATAAAACTAATCCTATAGGTTTTTGCCAAAGCGCGCAGGGCGCTTGGGCTCAGGTATTTTTCTCAGCTACTTCTATTACTTACTGAACATCAGGGCGGTGAGCATGAAGTCCAGCCACCAGATCATCAGCGAAGACACAACCACGGTACGGGTGGTGGCGCCGGCCACATCTTCCGGCGTCGGCTGGGCCTCATAGCCCTGATAGAGGGCGATGAAGGTAATAGCAATGCCGAACACCACGCTCTTGGCGAAACCGTTGAATACGTCTTTCCACACGTCGACGCCGTTCTGCATCTGCGACCAGAAGGCGCCTTCGTCCACACCGATCAGCTTGACGCCGACCAGGTAGCCGCCGAACACGCCAACCGCGCTGAAGATCGATGCCAGCAGGGGCACCGAGATCACGCCGGCCCAGAAACGGGGCGCCAGCACGCGCTGGATCGGGTTCACGGCCATCATTTCCATGGCGGACAGCTGCTCGCCGGCCTTCATCAGGCCGATTTCAGCAGTCAGCGACGTACCGGCGCGGCCGGCGAACAGCAGGGCTGTAATGACCGGCCCCAGTTCGCGGGTCAGGCCCAGCGCCACCAGCAGGCCGACGGATTCCTCGGCGCCGTATTTGTTCAGCGTGTAATAGCCCTGCAGGCCCAGCACCATGCCGACGAACAGGCCGGACAGGGTAATGATCAGCAGCGAGTAGTTGCCGATGAAGTGCAGCTGCTCGATCAGCAGGCGCGGACGGCGCAGCAGGCCGGGCGACAGGCCCAGCATGGCGAAGAACATGCGCGTCGACAGGCCCACGCTCTCGATGTATTCGCGCACCGTGGTGCGGGCAGCCAGGCCCAGGCGTTCGATAGGACGGATCAGCATCATGCGCGGCCTCCCAGTCCCAGGTCATCGGCCAGCGATTTGCCGGGATAGTGGAAGGGCACCGGACCGTCGGCCTCGGCATGCACGAACTGCTTTACGTACGGGTCGGTGGACACCAGCATGTCGGCCGGGGTGCCGTGGGCCACGATTTTTCCCTGCGACAGGAAATACACGTAGTCGGCGATCTGGAAAGACTCTTTCACGTCGTGCGACACCAGGATGGAGGTGGAACCGAGCGCATCGTTCAGGTTGCGGATCAGGTTGGCGGTCACGCCCATCGAAATCGGGTCGAGGCCCGCAAAGGGCTCGTCGTACATGATCAGCTGCGGGTCGAGGGCGATGGAGCGCGCCAGCGCCACGCGGCGCGCCATGCCGCCCGAGATTTCGCCCGGCTTCAGCTTGGCGGCATTGCGCAGGCCCACGGCGTGCAGCTTCATCAGCACCAGGTCGCGGATCAGCTCTTCCGGCAGGTCGGTATGCTCACGCAGCGGGAAGGCCACGTTTTCGAACACGGTCAGGTCGGTGAACAGGGCGCCGTGCTGGAACAGCATGCCCATTTTGCGGCGCAGCAGATACAGGTCGGACGTCTTCAGCTGGTCCACGACCTGGCCATCGACCGTCACATGCCCGCTTTTCGGACGGACCTGGCCGCCGATCAGGCGCAGGACGGTGGTTTTGCCGGAGCCGGAGCCGCCCATGACGGCAATGACCTTCCCTTTCGGGAAATCCATATGGAGGCCCGCCAGGATGGGGCGCTTTCCATAGGAAAAGTGCAAGTCACGAATTTCGACGAGGTTCGGCACGGGCTACGCTCTTGGTTTTTAATGTCATATTGTAAAACAGAAACGTCTCCCTCTGCTGACCGCCCCTCGCAAGGGGGAGCCCAAACGGAGATCAAGAGGTCAATCATACAACATTACTAACCTTCAAGTCAGCAATTTACATCTAGAAATACTTATTAATTTGCTGCATGACAGCAAAAAAAATGCCCCACGTGAGGGATCACCCCAGTGGGACAAAGATACTGCTGGGACAAAGCTTTTAACGCGGGAGCACGGAGCTGCCCATCAGGTACTCATCGACCGCGCGGGCGCACTGGCGGCCTTCACGGATGGCCCACACCACCAGCGACTGGCCGCGGCGCATATCGCCTGCGGCGAAGACGCCGGGTTTGTTCGTCTTGTAGCAGCCGTCGCCATCGGTGGTGGCGCGCGCGTTGCCGCGGGCGTCCTTGTCCACGCCGAAGGCGTCCAGCACCTGCTGCACCGGCGACACGAAGCCCATGGCCAGCAGCACCAGGTCGGCCTTCATCTCGAATTCGGAGTTCGGCACTTCGGTCATCTTGCCGTCCTTCCATTCCACGCGGCAGGCGATCAGTTTTTCGACCTTGCCGCCCTTGCCCTCGATGCGTTTGGTGGCCACCGCCCAGTCGCGCTCGCAGCCTTCCTCGTGCGAGGACGAGGTGCGCAGCTTGGTGGGCCAGTAAGGCCAGACCAGGGGCTTGTTTTCCTGCTCGGGCGGCATGGGCATCAGTTCGAACTGGGTGACGCTGGCGGCGCCGTGGCGGTTCGAGGTGCCCACGCAGTCGGAGCCGGTGTCGCCGCCGCCGATCACGATCACGTGCTTGCCGGTGGCCTTGATCTGGTCCTTGACCTTGTCGCCTGCATTCACCTTGTTCTGCTGCGGCAGGAAGTCCATGGCAAAATGCACGCCCTTCAGCTCGCGGCCGGGCACCGGCAGGTCGCGCGGCTGCTCGGCGCCGCCCGCGATCACCACGGCGTCGAAATCCTTTTCCAGGTCTTCAGGGAAGATGGTTTCCTTGGCCCAGTTGTTCACATTGGCCGGGAAGTCCTTGCCGATCAGGGTGGACAGGCGGAATTTCACGCCTTCCGCTTCCATCTGCTCGATACGGCGGTCGATATGCGACTTTTCCATCTTGAAGTCGGGGATGCCGTAGCGCAGCAGGCCGCCGGCGCGGTCCGACTTCTCGAACACGGTCACGTCGTGGCCGGCGCGCGCCAGCTGCTGGGCCGCCGCCAGGCCGGCAGGACCGGAGCCGACGATGGCGACCTTCTTGCCGGTCTTGCTGGCCGCAGGCTGCGGCACCACCCAGCCGTTTTCCCAGCCGGTGTCGATGATCTTGTGTTCGATGGACTTGATGCCCACCGGGTCGCTGCCGATGCCGAGCGTACAGGCGCTTTCGCAAGGCGCCGGGCAGATGCGGCCGGTGAATTCCGGGAAGTTATTGGTCGAGTGCAGCACATCCAGCGCGGCGCGGTAGTGGTTGCGGTAGACCAGGTCGTTCCAGTCCGGGATGATGTTGTTGACCGGGCAGCCCGTGTTGCAGAAGGGGATGCCGCAATCCATGCAGCGTGCGCCCTGCACCTTGGCCTGCTCGTCCGTCAGGTGGATGACGAATTCCTTGTAGTTCTTCAGGCGCGCTTCAGGAGCGAGGTAGCCCTCTTCCTGGCGCTGGAATTCCATGAAACCGGTGATTTTTCCCACTTTAATATCCTTTCAGTCCAGGCGATCAGGCGGCGATTGCCTGGGTTTCCGCTTCGATGGCGGCGTTGTCGGCCATTTCGATCAGGGCGCGCTTGTATTCGTTCGGGAACACTTTCACGAACTTGGCGCGCGCTTCGGCCCAGTTGTCCAGCAACAGGCGGGCGCGGGTGCTGCCCGTGTGCTTGAAGTGGCGTTCGATCAGGCGCTTCAGGATGGTTTCGTCCGCTTCCGGCGTGCCGTTGCGGTGCTGGGCGTGCCAGCTTGCCTTGTTCACATGCTGTTCCGACGCCGGCAGCACGCTTTCCAGGCTGACCATGGCCATATTGCATTTTTTCGCGAACTCGCCGTCCGGGTCGTAGACGTAGGCGATGCCGCCGCTCATGCCGGCCGCGAAGTTGCGGCCGGTGGCGCCCAGCACCACCACGGTGCCGCCGGTCATGTATTCGCAGCCGTGGTCGCCCAGGCCTTCGACGATGGCGGTGGCGCCGGAGTTACGCACGGCGAAGCGTTCGCCCGCCACGCCGTTGATGAAGGCTTCACCTGCGGTGGCGCCATACATGACGGTATTGCCGACGATGATGTTGTTCACGGCCCAGCCGCGGAACTCGGTGTTCGGGCGCACGATGATGCGGCCGCCGGACAGGCCCTTGCCCACATAGTCATTGCCTTCGCCCACCAGGTCGATGGTGATGCCGTGCGCCAGGAAGGCGCCGGCGGACTGGCCCGCCGTGCCCTGCAGCTGGATATGGATGGTGTCATCCGGCAAGCCTTCGTTACCGTAACGCAGCGCCACTTCGCCGGACAGCATGGCGCCGACCGTGCGGTTCAGGTTGCGCACCGGCGAGATGAAGGACACGCGCTCGCCTTTTTCCAGCGCAGCCTTGGCTTGCGTGATCAGCTTGTGGTCCAGCGCGCGCTCCAGGCCGTGTTCCTGCTCTTCGTTGTGGTAGATGGCCAGCGGCTTGTCGGTGACGGCCTGGTAGAAGATGCGGCTGAAGTCCAGGCCCTGCGCCTTCCAGTGCGTGATGGCTTTCGACTTGTCCAGCAGGTCGGAACGGCCGATCAGTTCGTCGTACGTGCGGATGCCCAGCTGGGCCATGATCTGGCGCGCTTCTTCGGCAACGAAGAAGAAGTAGTTCACCACATGCTCCGGCTTGCCCTGGAACTTGGCGCGCAGCACAGGGTCCTGGGTGGCGACGCCCACCGGGCAGGTGTTCAGGTGGCATTTGCGCATCATGATGCAGCCTTCCACCACCAGCGGCGCGGTGGCGAAGCCGATTTCGTCGGCGCCCAGCATGGCGGCGATGACCACGTCGCGGCCGGTACGCATCTGGCCGTCGGCCTGCACGCGGATACGGTTGCGCAGGCCGTTCAGCACCAGCGTCTGCTGGGTTTCGGCCAGGCCCAGTTCCCACGGCGTGCCGGCGTGCTTGACGGAGGACAGCGGCGAAGCACCGGTGCCGCCGTCGTGGCCTGCCACCACCACGTGGTCGGCTTTCGCTTTCGATACGCCCGCAGCCACGGTGCCGATACCCACTTCGGACACCAGCTTGACCGAGATCGATGCGCGCGGATTCACATTTTTCAGGTCGTGGATCAGCTGCGCCAGGTCTTCGATCGAGTAGATGTCGTGGTGCGGCGGCGGCGAAATCAGGCCCACGCCCGGCACCGAGAAGCGCAGCGTGGCGATGTACTCGGACACCTTGTGGCCCGGCAGTTGGCCGCCTTCGCCAGGCTTGGCGCCCTGCGCCATCTTGATCTGGATCTGGTCGGCGGAGCTCAGGTAGGCCGCGGTCACGCCAAAGCGGCCGGATGCCACCTGCTTGATTCGCGAACGCAGCGAGTCGCCGTCTTCCAGCGGAATATCGACAACCACCTGCTCCTTGCCGAGGATGGAGCCCATGGTCTCGCCCTTGCGGATAGGGATGCCTTTCAGCTCGTTCACATAGCGCGATGGGTCCTCGCCGCCTTCGCCGGTGTTCGACTTGCCACCGATACGGTTCATGGCAATGGCCAGCGTGGCGTGCGCTTCGGTCGAGATCGAGCCGAGCGACATGGCGCCGGTGGCGAAGCGCTTGACGATTTCTTTCGCCGGTTCCACTTCGTCCAGCGGAATGGCTTTCGCCGGATCGATCTTGAACTCGAACAGGCCGCGGAAAGTCAGGTGGCGCTTGCTCTGGTCATTGATGATCTGCGCGTACTCTTTATAGGTCGAGTAGTTGTTGGAGCGGGTGGAGTGCTGCAGCTTGGCAATCGCATCCGGCGTCCACAGGTGGTCTTCGCCGCGCACGCGGTAGGCGTATTCGCCGCCGGCATCCAGCTGGTCGGCCAGCACGGGATCGTTGCCGAAGGCGAGGTTATGCAGGCGCAGGCCTTCCTCGGCCACTTCGAACAGGCCGATGCCTTCCACGTTCGAGGCAGTGCCCTTGAAATACTTGTCCACCAGCGACTTGTTCAGGCCTACGGCCTCGAAGATCTGCGCGCCGCAGTAGGACATGTAGGTGGAGATGCCCATCTTGGACATCACCTTCATCAGGCCCTTGCCCACGCCCTTGGTGAAGTTGTAGATGGCTTCTTCGCCGGTGAGGTTGCCCGGCATGGAGTGCGCCAGGTCCATCAGCGTTTCCATGGCCAGGTAGGGGTGCACGGCTTCCGCGCCATAGCCTGCCAGCAGGGCGAAGTGGTGGGTTTCGCGGGCCGAGCCGGTTTCCACGACCAGGCCGGTGGAGGCGCGCAGGCCCTTGCTCACCAGGTGCTGGTGGATGGCGGAAGTTGCCAGCAGCGCAGGAATCGCCACGCGGTCCGGGCCGATCTGGCGGTCGGACACGATGAGGATGTTGTGGCCGGACTTGATCGCGTCCACGGCTTCCGCGCACAGCGAGGCCAGCGAGGCTTCCACGCCTTCCTTGCCCCAGGCCAGCGGATAGCAGATGTTCAGCTCATAGGACTTGAACTTGCCGCCGGTGTGCAGGCCGATATTGCGCAGGCGCTCCATGTCTTCGAAGGACAGCACGGGCTGCGACACTTCGAGGCGCATCGGCGGGTTGACGTTATTGGTGTCCAGCAGGTTCGGCTTCGGGCCGATGAAGGACACCAGCGACATCACCATCGCTTCGCGGATCGGGTCGATCGGCGGGTTCGTGACCTGGGCGAACAGCTGCTTGAAGTAGTGGTACAGCGGCTTGAGCTTGTTGGACATGACGGCCAGCGGCGAGTCATTGCCCATGGAGCCGGTGGCTTCTTCGCCCGCCGTGGCCATTGGCGCCAGCAGGAAGCGCAGGTCTTCCTGGGTGTAGCCGAAGGCCTGCTGGCGGTCCAGCAGGGAGGCCTGCTGTTTCTCGCCGGTGGCCGGGCCGTATTTCACGACGTTGTGCGCCTTCTGCGATTCGGACAGCTTGAGGCCGCCCAGCTTGATGCGCACGGCGTTGATCCAGGCTTTGTAGGGCTTGGCGTTGGCGTAGGTGTCCTTCAGTTCCTTGTCGTCGATGATGCGGCCGGCTTCCAGGTCGATCAGGAACATCTTGCCCGGCTGCAGGCGCCATTTCTGGATGATCTTCGATTCGGGAATCGGCAGCACGCCGGATTCCGACGCCATCACCACCAGGTCGTCGTCGGTGACGATGTAGCGGGCCGGACGCAGGCCATTGCGGTCCAGCGTGCCGCCGATGTAGCGGCCGTCGGTGAAGGCCATGGCGGCGGGGCCGTCCCATGGCTCCATCATCGCGGCGTGGTATTCGTAAAAGGCCTTGCGGTTCTCGTCCATCAGGGTGTGGTTTTCCCACGCCTCGGGGATCATCATCATCATGGCCTGGGCCAGCGGGTAGCCTGCCATCAGCAGCAGTTCCAGCGCGTTGTCGAAGCAGGCGGTGTCCGACTGGCCTTCGTAGATCAGCGGGAACAGCTTCTGCAGGTCTTCGCCCAGCACGGCGGACTTCATCACGCCTTCGCGGGCGCGCATCCAGTTGAAGTTGCCCTTCACGGTGTTGATCTCGCCGTTGTGCGCGATCAGGCGGTATGGGTGGGCCAGCGGCCATTCAGGGAAGGTGTTGGTCGAGAAACGCTGGTGCACCAGCGCCAGCGCGGAGACGCAGCGCGGGTCCTGCAGGTCGCGGTAGTACACGCCCACCTGGTCGGCCAGCAGCAGGCCCTTGTACACCACGGTACGGGCCGACATGGAGGGCACGAAGAATTCCTTGCCGTGCAGGAGTTTCAGCGCCTGGATGGCGTGGCCGGAGGATTTGCGGATCACGTAGAGTTTGCGTTCCAGCGCATCCGTCACCATGATGTCCGGGCCGCGGCCGATGAAGATCTGGCGGATCACCGGTTCCTTGTCGCGCACCAGGGGCGACATTGGCATTTCGGTATCGACCGGCACATTGCGCCAGCCCAGCACCACCTGGCCTTCGATGCGCACGGCGCGCTCGATTTCCTGTTCGCAGGCGATGCGCGAGGCGTTTTCCTTCGGCAGGAAGACCATGCCCACGCCGTATTCGCCGGGCGGAGGCAGCTCCACGCCCTGCTTGGCCATTTCGTCGCGGTAGAACTGGTCCGGAATCTGGATCAGGATGCCGGCGCCGTCGCCCATCAGCTTGTCCGCGCCCACGGCGCCCCGGTGATCCAGGTTCTTCAGGATCAGCAGGCCCTGCTCGATGATGGAATGGCTTTTATTGCCCTTGATGTGGGCGACGAAACCCACGCCGCAGGCGTCGTGTTCGTTGGCTGGGTCGTACAAACCTTGCGCGTTCATGCAAATTCTCCGGTGCTTTTCAGTGACGAAAATCCAGAGTAGTGCAACGCACAAGAAAACTCAACAGAAATAATTAGGGTCGGAGTCGCATTATTTTCCTCTTTGTCGCGCTAAAAATTAATTAGGGACACAGTCAAGCCTCGACCGCCTTTTTGAAGGGCCGGCCGCGTTTGGCGGGCAATACCTGACGCTTCGCCTTGTGCTCGAGGTCGCTTTTGAACTTGTCGCTGCCTAGCGGCCAGCCTTTGAGCACAGCCGCCTCGATGGTTTTGATGTCGGAACTGCCCAGGCCATAGGACGAAAGCTCTGTATAGGCTGCCTCGCGCTGGAAAGGTGTATTACCCAGCGCCCAATACAGGGCGTGGTCCGTCACCGCGCCATCGGACTTCTGCCCCACATGGTGGGCAAAGCTGGACCATGCGTAGTCGTCCGGCCGTCCGGCCAGCCCGGCGCGTACCGGCGCCAGCTCGATATAGCGGCTGCACAGCAGCAGGTAATTGGAGGCATCGATGACGGAGGTCTTGTAGCGCCCATGCCAGAGCGTGCCCGCGCGGCCGTATTTCTGGTTGTAGTAGGGAACGTAATAGCGGCCCAGGAGCTGCATCATGGTGGCAAGGCCGTCCTCATCGGCGGGCGTCACCAGCAGGTGCAGCTCGCCCGGCAGCAGCGCATAGGCATGCACCGCCACCTTGTATTGCTTCGCGGAGGAGCGTAGCCATCCGAGGAAGGCCTCGTAGTCAGCGCTGTCCTGGAAAAGGGCCAGGCCGTTCAGGCCGCGCTGGATCACGTAATGGGGCTGGAAAGGGACGACGAGGCGGGGCAGGCGGGCCATAAGAAGTGCAGACAGTAGTTCGAATACCGCGATACTAGCGCCTTTCGTCGACTCCGTCCCTAATTATTTTCCCGATGGCCAAACCGCCATCGACTCTGTCCCCTTTTACGGCTGAGCTTGCCTGTGACACCATGGGGTCAGGCACTCGCTGTCACTGACACAGGGGGCCTGACCCCAAGGTGTCAGGAGAGGTTGAAGCTGGCGGAGAGGCTGTAGCCTTCGCCGTAGGCGCTGCGCAGGGGGAGGTCCTGGCCGAGGCCGCTGCGGGCTTTCTTGCGCAGGCGGTAGACCAGCATGTCGACCCGGCGGCCGGCGTCAGGGTCGTCGCCGCCGATGCCGGCGACGATCACTTGCCGGGGGACGGGACGAGTGTTGATGGTGAGCAGGTGCAGGAAGTTGCACTCTTTTTCCGTCAGTGTGATGGCCTGGCCTTCCAGCTCCAGCTGGCGGGCCGACAGGCGCAGCGTCCACTTGTTCGGCAGCGGCTGCGGTTCCTGCGGACCGACGCGGCGGTCCAGCGCTTCGATGTGGGCAGCCAGCTCGGGGAATTTGATCGGCTTGGTCAGATAGTGGTCGGCGCCCAGGCGCAGGCCCATGATGCGGCTGTCGAAGTTGACGCGGCCGGTCAGCACCAACAGGCCGATCTGTGGATACAGCTGGCGCATGCGCGGAATGACGTTGATGCCGTCTTCATCCGGCAGGCCCAGGTCGAGCACGACAACGCCAACCTTGCCCTGGCTCAGGGCCGACCACATTTCACCAGCATTGTTGGTGGTATGGGTTTCGTGTCCCAGCTCAGACAGGAAGTCCGCCATCTCCTCGGCGTACTCCAGGTTGTCTTCCACGATCAGTATTTGCGTCATCGATGCGCCATTCTTACAGTTTTGTTAGGCAGCCATAGCTTGTGACTAACAATTATCAGGTGTCATTCAACCATACGCAAGGCTTATACCGGTAACGGCAGCCAAATCCGAAACTTCTTGCCGCTTTCCGGAATATTTTCCACACTTATCGTCCCGCCGTGTACCTCCACTACCGAGCGCGCCATGTACAGGCCCAGGCCCGATCCCGGGACGTTTGCCACAGCCGCGCCGCGGAAACCTTTGTCGAAAACCTTTGGTAGCTCGTCCGCCGGAATCTGCGGACCGAAGTCGGTCACGCTGAGCTCCACGCCGCCATCGGCCGCGCGGCGGCCGCAGAGGGTGATCGGCGTGCCGTCCGGCGAGTACTTGATAGCGTTGTCGACAAGGATGTCCAGGCAGAGGCGCAGGCCCTGCGGGTCGCAGCGCAGCCATTGCGGCAGGTTATCGATTTGCAGCATGACGGCGCCGCGGCGCAACCGCGCCTGCTCGGCAACGGTCTCCAGCAGGGCTTCCGGCGAGATTTCGTTCGGCTGGCGCTTGCGGCCGATGGCGGCCAGGCGCTCCGGCGTCAGGTATTCCTCGATCATGCCCAGCAGCCGTTCCACGGCGGTGGCGATCTTGCGGTAGCGCTTCTGGGTCGGCTCGTCGGCTTCGTCGCCCGTCATCTCCAGGCGCTGGATGGCGCCGTCGATCGTGGACAGCGGCGTGCGGAATTCATGGGAAATCATCGAGACGAAACGCTTCTGCTGCGCTTCCTGCTCGCGGCGTTCGCTGATGTCGCGTACGACGCCCACCAGGCGCAGGCTGCCGTCGTCGGCATACACCAGCGTGGATTCGATTTCGACCGGAATGGTGCCGCCACTGCGGCCTTCCAGCTCCGTTTCGCGGCGCAGGGTGCGCCGTGTTTCATCGCCGGCTTCAAAGCGGGCGATGCGCGCCGGCAAGTCGTGCATCAGCATGTCGGCCACCGCCTGCGATTTTTCCGGACCGTAGCCGAACTTGCGGCCGGCCGCGGGGCTGGTGTACAGCACCCGCGCGCTGGCGCAGTCGATCATCCAGTGGAGGTCGCTGCTGTAGTCGAGTATGAGGCGAAAGTCTTCGTTGGTCGGCGTCGGAAACATGGTTCAGTCCACAAGCGGCGCAAAGATCTGCTGCAGATCTTCCTGGGTGAGAGCCAGTTTCTGCGACTCGCCCTCGGCCAGCACGGATTGCGCCAGGTCGGACTTTTTCTGTTGCAGTAACTGAATCTTTTCCTCCAGTGTACCTTTTGCGATGAGCTTGTAGACAAAAACCGGCTTGTCCTGGCCGATACGCCACGCACGGTCGGTGGCCTGGTTCTCGGCCGCCGGGTTCCACCATGGGTCGTAGTGGATCACCGTATCGGCCGCCGTCAGGTTCAGGCCGACGCCGCCGGCCTTCAGGCTGATCAGGAATACGGGCACGGCGCCCTGCTGGAACGCCGCCACCTGCGCGCCCCGGTCGCGGGTTTCGCCGGTGAGGATGGCGTAAGGAATATTGCGTTCTTCCAGCTCTTCCTCGATCAGTTCCAGCATGGAGGTGAACTGCGAGAACACGAGGATCTTGCGGTTTTCTTCCAGCAGGTCTTCCAGCATCTGCATCAGGTCGGCCAGCTTGGCCGAGCCTGCCGCCTGCTGCTTGCGGGTGGACAGCGATTTGACCAGGCGCGGATCGCAGCACACCTGGCGCAGCTTGAGCAGCGCTTCCAGGATCACGATCTGGCTGCGCGCCACGCCCTTGCGGTCGATTTCCTCGCGCACTTTCTGGTCCATGGCGAGGCGCACGGTTTCGTACAGGTCGCGCTGCGGGCCGGTGAGTTCGACCTTGCGCACCATTTCCGTCTTGAGCGGCAGCTCTTTCGCCACGTTGTCCTTGGTCCGGCGCAGCAGGAAGGGCTTGATGCGGCGGTTCAGCAGCGAGCGGCGCGTCGGGTCGTCCTGCCGTTCGATCGGGTGGCGGAACTGGGAATTGAAGGTCTTCTCGTCGCCCAGCAGGCCGGGCAGCAGGAAGTGGAACTGCGACCACAGCTCGCCGAGGTGGTTTTCCAGCGGCGTGCCGGACAGGCAGAGGCGGTGCTTGGCGCGCAGCAGGCCCGCGCTTTGCGCCGCCTTGGAGCGGGTGTTCTTGATGTAGTGCGATTCGTCCAGGATCACCAGGTGGAAGTCGTGCTCGCGCAGCTTTTCCTCGTCGCGCGGCAGCAGGGCATAGGTGGTCAGCACCAGGTCCGCTTCCGGAATCTTGTCGAACAGCTCGGCGCGGTCCTTGCCCTGCAGCAGCAGCACCTTGAGGTCCGGCGCGAAGCGCGCGGCTTCCTCGCTCCAGTTGCCCATCAGGCTGGTCGGCGCGATGACGAGGGTCGGGTGCGTCATGCGGCCGGACTCTTTTTCCACCAGGATGTGGGCCAGGGTCTGCACCGTCTTGCCCAGGCCCATGTCGTCGGCCAGGATGCCGGCCAGGTTGTACTCGCGCAGGAACTGCATCCAGGACAGGCCTTCCGTCTGGTAGTCGCGCAGCGTGGCGCGCAGTCCAGCCGGAGTGGGCACTCGCTTCACGGACGAGAACTGGTTCAGGCGCCGGCCCATCTCGCGCAGTTCCTCACCGCCGCTCCAGATGAACTCGCCGGATTTTTCCAGCTCGTTCAGGCGGGCGGCGTCCAGCGTGGCCATGCGCACCGCATGGCGGATCTTGTCGTTGAAATACAACTCGCCCAGCGTGGCAAGGATGGGCTTCACGCGGTTCCAGGGCAGGGCAACACGGGTGCCGTCCGGCAGCGTGGCCAGCATCTGGTCTTCTTCGGCGTGGGCAGCCAGCGCTTTCGGGCCGAAATCGTTCGGCATATTGCGGATCATCTGTACCAGCACCGGCAGCAGCGGCACGCGCTCGCCAGCCACGGTGATGCCCAGCTCCAGCTCGAACCAGGCATTGCCGGTTTCCGGACCTTCTTCCTCGATCTCGGCGTACCAGTCTTCCAGCGCCACCATGTCGTAGCGGTATTTCGAGGTTTTCTCGACCTGCCAGCCGGCCTCGCGCAACTGCTCGATGCCGGTGTTGGCGAAGCGGATCCAGTCCGCCTGCCCGGCCAGCAGCAGGCCGCCGCGCACGCTGGACAGGGGCAGCGCCGTCGGCTTGCGGAAGCCGAGGTTCGTCAGCAGTTCCAGCGCAGCGGCTTCGGCCGCTTCGTCGCGCTGGATGATTTCGGTGACGTCGCCGCGCTGGCGCACCACGCGCTGCGAGGGATCGAAGGACACGCGCTCGCCATCGTAGTCGTAGGACAGCACGGCGTAGTCGTTCCAGCGCTGCATGGTGCCGTCCGCCAGCTGGGCGGAATCGAGCACGAGGATGGGGCGCGGCTTGACGTCGGTGCGCACGCGCTGCGGCAGCGCCTGCGGCAGCGGCATCAGGGCCTGCAGGCCGTGCGCCAGCAGCAGCTGCGACACACGCAGCTTATCGTTGGGCATCAGCAGCGGCGCCTGCGCCACCAGCGCCTGCAGGTCGGCCAGCGGAATATCGGCGCCGCCCTGGTTCAGGTTCAGCACGCCGCACGACAGGTTGTCGATGTACCACGGCGGGTCGGTCGGCAGCATGTAGTCGATCTGGTCGGCGCCGTGGTGCTTGGCGCCTTCGGGCGCGTCGACCTTCCAGCCCAGGCGCAGGCCCTTGCCTTCTTCGCGCCAGGCCAGGCTGGCCGTGCGCTCCTGGCCGGACTTCATCGGATAGACCAGGCCGTTGCCCACGTCGGCCCAGGAGTTCGCCCACAGCAGCTTGTCCTGCTGCGACAGCATCTGCAGCAGGGCGGCGCCGATCTTGCCGCGCGGTTCGGTGGCGCTGCCGGTCTGCGAGTTCGGGCCCGTGCGCATGGCCACGAAGAAGCGCACCAGGTCTTCGTCGCCCGGTTCCAGGAAGGCGGGCGGCGTGGACAGCAGGGAGAACACTTCGTTGACCGGGCTGGCCGCCGCCACGTCGCCGTTCGGCCGCAGCCTTGCCTTGTACAGGCACAGCGCCACATGCCGGCCGCCGCTGGTAGGGGCCAGCACATAGATCAGCCGGTAATTGGTTTGCTTGGGGTCGGGATCGACGGGGGTCAGCTTGGCTTTCGGATGCGCGGCGGCGTCCACCCGCTGCAGCCAGGTGGCCACGGCGTAGGGGAGCTGGCCCGGCGGCTGGGTAGCCGGTGCGGGAGCAGGGGCAGCAGGAGCTTCGCGGGTTTCGTCGCGGGTCAAATCCATTGGGCGCATTAATGTCCTGAACGATTCACAAACGGCAACACGCAATATTATCCGTCAACCGGCTTCCTGTGTTTGTGAAAGTTCTAACTTAGCGCGTGGAAATTTTGCACAAAGACTGGATAAAACCACAGGATTTAGTATGATTCCGGGCTTCTATATGTGGAAAAAAAGCTATGCTGCCTCCAATCGAACAACGTCTGGCCGTCGAACTGGCGGCAAAACCGGTCCAGGTGGCTGCCGCCATCGCCCTGCTGGACGAAGGCGCCACCGTCCCGTTCATCGCCCGCTACCGTAAAGAGGCGACCGGCGGCCTGGACGATATCCAGCTGCGCCTGCTGGAAGAACGCCTGCGCTACCTGCGCGAACTGGAAGACCGCCGCGCCGCCATCGTCGCCTCGATCACCGAGCAGGGCAAGATGACCCCCGAATTGCTGGACGCGGTCATGCATGCCGAGGACAAAACCAGGCTTGAAGACCTGTATCTTCCATACAAACAGAAGCGCCGCACCAAGGCGCAGATCGCCATCGAAGCCGGACTGGCGCCACTGGCCGAGGGCCTGCTGGCCGATCCGTCGCTGAATCCGGAAGAAGAAGCCGCCAAATACCTGCGCGAAGCCTTCACCACGCCGGACGGCAATAACCCGGGCGTGGCCGATGCCAAGGCGGCGCTGGACGGCGCGCGCCAGATCCTGATGGAGCGCTTCGCCGAGGACGCGACGCTGCTCCAGTCGCTGCGTGAATATGTGCAGGACCATGGCGTGGTCGATTCCAAGGTGGTGGAAGGCAAGCAGGAAGAAGGCGAGAAGTTCGCCGACTACTTCGATTACTCCGAGCCGCTGGCCGACATTCCTTCGCACCGCGCACTGGCGCTGATGCGCGGCCGCCGTGAAGGCATGCTGGACGTGACGCTGCGCCTCGATTCCGAAGAAGAGAAACCGAAATGGGATGCGCCGCATAATCCTTGCGAGAGCCGCATCGCGGCGCGCTTCGGCATCAAGTCCGCAGGCCGTCCGGCCGACAAGTGGCTCACCGATACCGTGCGCTGGACCTGGCGCGTGAAAAGCTTCATGCACCTGGAAACGGAGCTGATGGGCGCCCTGCGCGAGAAGGCGGAACTGGATGCCATCAATGTGTTCGCCACCAACCTGAAGGCGCTGCTGCTGGCGGCGCCGGCCGGTCCGCGCGCGACCATGGGCCTCGACCCGGGCCTGCGCACCGGGGTGAAAGTGGCCGTGGTGGATGCCACCGGCAAGGTGGTCGATACCGCCACCGTGTATCCGCACCAGCCGCGCAACGACTGGGAAGGCACGCTACATACGCTGGGCCAGCTGGCCGCGAAACATAATGTGTCGCTGGTCTCGATCGGCAACGGCACCGCTTCGCGCGAAACGGACAAACTGGCGCAGGACCTGATCAAGCGCCATCCTGAGCTGAAGCTGACCAAGATCGTGGTGTCCGAGGCCGGCGCTTCGGTGTATTCCGCGTCCGAGTTTGCATCGCGCGAACTGCCGGAGCTGGATGTGTCGCTGCGCGGCGCCGTGTCGATTGCGCGCCGCCTGCAGGATCCGCTGGCGGAGCTGGTGAAGATCGACCCGAAATCCATCGGCGTGGGCCAGTACCAGCACGATGTGTCGCAGACCCAGCTGGCGCGTACCCTGGACGCGGTGGTGGAGGATTGCGTGAACGCCGTCGGCGTGGATGTGAACACCGCATCGGCGCCGCTGCTGGCGCGCGTGTCCGGCCTGTCGGCCAGCGTGGCGCAGAGCATCGTGAGCTACCGCGACATGAAGGGCGCCTTTACTTCGCGTGCGGCGCTGAAATCGGTGCCGCGCCTGGGCGACAAGACCTTCGAACAGGCGGCCGGCTTCCTGCGCGTGATGAACGGCGAGAACCCGCTGGATGCGTCGGCGGTGCACCCGGAATCCTATCCGCTGGTGGAGAAGATCCTGGGCGATATCCAGAAGGACATCAAGGCCGTGATCGGCGCGACCTCGGTGCTGAAGACGCTGAATCCGTCGAAGTATGCGGACGAGCGTTTCGGCGTGCCGACTGTTACCGACATCATCAAGGAGCTGGAGAAGCCGGGGCGCGACCCGCGTCCTGAATTCACCACGGCCACCTTCAAGGAAGGCGTGGAGGAAATCAGCGACCTGCGCCCGGACATGATCCTGGAAGGCGTCGTTACCAACGTGGCGGCCTTCGGCGCCTTCGTCGATATCGGCGTGCACCAGGATGGGCTGGTGCATATCTCGGCGCTGTCGAATACCTTCGTCAAGGACCCGCATACGGTGGTGAAAGCCGGGCAGGTGGTGAAGGTGAAGGTGCTGGAGGTGGATCCGAAGCGCAAGCGCATTGCGCTGACGATGCGCCTGAACGACAGCGCGCCGGCCGCCGGTTCGCGCCCCGAACAGCGCGGCGACCGGAACGACCGCCGCGCCATGGGCCAGCAGCAGAAACAGCAGTCGCGCGAACCCGTGATGGCCGGCAGCATGGCCGCCGCCTTCGCCAAACTGCGCGGCTGAGTTCCGTCATTCCCGCGGAGGCGGACCGCCCCGCCTTCGCGGGGCGACGGTACGAGTGCCGTCGATTTCTTATAAAATGGCGGGATCTGACACTTTCCCCCATTTGAGGCAGCTATGAGCGACGTACAAACCTGGATCAAAGAAACCGTGAACAGCACCCCTGTCGTGCTGTTCATGAAAGGCACCGCGCAGTTTCCGCAATGCGGCTTCTCCGGCCGCGCCATCCAGATCCTGAAAGCCTGCGGCGTTGAGAACATCGCCACCGTCAATGTGCTGGACGATCCTGAAGTCCGCCAGGGCATCAAGGAATACTCGAACTGGCCGACCATTCCCCAGCTGTACGTGCGCGGCGAATTCATCGGCGGCTCGGACATCATGAGCGAAATGTACGAATCCGGTGAGCTGAAAACCCTGCTGAGCAATGGCTGACCGCCCGCAGCGGATTGTCATTGCCATCACCGGCGCTACCGGCGCCGTGTATGGCGTGCGTCTGCTGCAGCGCCTGCAACAATTTCCCGGCCTCGAGCGCCACCTGGTGGTGTCCGATGCCGCGGTCCTCACCCTGCACGAGGAAACCGGGCTGGCCCGGCGCGATGTGGAAGCGCTGGCCGACGTGGTCCACAAGGCGAACAATATCGGCGCCAGCATCGCCAGCGGCTCTTTCCAGACGGATGGAATGGTGATTGCGCCCTGCTCCATGAAAACCCTGGCATCGGTGGCGCATGGCCTGTCGGACAACCTGATTGCCCGGGCGGCGGACGTGGTGCTCAAGGAGCGCCGCAAGCTGATCCTGATGGTGCGGGAGACGCCGTTCAACCTGGCGCACCTGCGCAATATGACGGCCGTGACGGAAATGGGCGGTATTATTTTCCCGCCACTCCCCGGTTTTTACAGCAAACCGGCCACCATCGACGAGATGGTAGGCCACACGGTCGACCGCGTGCTCGATTTGCTGGGCTTGCCGCCGCTGGATGCGGCGCGGTGGGCGGGTCTGGGCGCCTGAAGCAGCACCCGGCGGTCGCTTTTCCGGCCCCGCTATGGGACCATTTCTGTTACTTCTGGTAATTCACGCGGACCAGCATGCGAATAAATTCGCGGGCAATCTGGCGATGATGCTCGTCCAAACGTTGCAGGTCGGCAATTAATTTCACATCGGCGGATTCGAAGCGGGACAGGCTGCCGCCCTGCTCGCCGCCCGACGCAACCGTTTCCGGGCCACCGAAACGTAACCATTCGGCAGGCACACCCAGCCATTGCGCGATCATGCGCAGTTTCTCTTGCGTAGGAATCGCCTCGCCTACCAGCCATTTTCGTGCGGCGTGCACGGTAATCGGGCGGCCCTCGAAGCGGATGTTAAATTCCCTGGCCAGCCGGGTCGGGCTGTCAGGCGAATAATGGGCGTTTTTCAAGGCTTGCTGTAGCCGCTGGCTAAAGCTTTCACGTTCATTTGAAGAATTCATAATTGCATAATTTCACGTCACAACATGAATGTCAGTCTCTGCCATGCTCAGACCAATTGTGACAATCGACAGTTTCAAATTAACATTCTACCGTGTCGGCACGCTCAAGGCGAGCGCGGCTATTACGTATTATCCAGCGGTCAATTATGTTAAACGCCAAAGGCATAGATAGCGAGCATTTTTGTTGTATTCAGAAACACAACAATTGATATTTATGCAATTTTAAAGGCAGCAGGAATCGCCCGGTGACAAGGTCGCCGTTGCGCAAAGGAATGGATACTGCCTGTCTGTTAAACCGCCTGGAACTGAATGATGCCGTTTGTATGTATGTTACGGCGCACGATACCGGCATACCACAGCCGGTGCAGGTGGGCCAGCGCTTCGCCGAGAGCGAAGCTGAGCTGGTGGGCGTCCAGCGGACGGCGGAACATCAGCGGCACGATATCGGCTGCCGTGCGCGGCTCGCTGCAGGCGGCCACCACTTCGGCCAGGCGGGCATCGTGATGGTCGCGCAGCTGCGCGATGCGGGTGTGCAAGCCGCGGAAGGGCCTGCCGTGGGAGGGTAGCACCAGCACATCGGCCGGCAGATGGGCAAAGCGCTCCAGCGAAGCCAGGTACTGGCCCAATGGATCGCCTTCCGGTTCGACGGCGAACACGGAGACATTGGTGGAAATGCGCGGCAGCACCATGTCGCCCGAAATCAGCACATTCAGCGCCGCGCAATACAGGGAAGCGTGCTCCGGCGAGTGGCCGTAGCCTGCGATCACTTGCCAGCGGTGCTCGCCGACCGCCACCAGCTGCCCGTCCTGCATGCGCAGGTAGGACGCTGGTACCGCCGGTACAAGGCTGGGGTAGTAGCTTTTACGGCTCTGCATTTTTTCCAGCATGTCCGGGTCGTTCAGGCCATGGCGCTGGAAATGCGGCAGGGCCGACGTGCCATCCACGCCGGGCAGCGCGGCCGACATCATGCGCGCGAAGCCGTATTCGCCGGCCGTGATCTGGAAGGACGCGTCCCAGCGCTTGCACAGGGCGTCGGCCATGCCGATATGGTCCGGATGGCAGTGGGTGGCCAGCACGCGGCGCAGCGGCAGGCCGTCCAGGCGGGTGGCGGCAACCTGCTCCCAGGCCGCCTGCGTATCAGACGTGGAGGCGCCGGTATCGACGACAGTCCATCCGTTGCCATCGCGCAACAACCACAGGTTGATATGGTCGAGGGCGAAGGGCAGCGGCATGCGCAGCCAGAAAATGCCCGGCAGCAGGTCCAGGCGCTCGCCGCTGGCGGGCACGGTGTCGCCGAATGGGTACTGGAGCTGTGATTCGAGGGCGTTCATGGCTACAATGCAGTTAACGTTACGTAAACGGAAAACACATTGTAAGCCATGCCGACCTATACCATCACCGAACTGGCGCGCGAGTTCGACATTACCGCCCGCGCCATCCGTTTTTATGAGGACCAGGGCATCCTCAGCCCTTCGCGCGAAGGTGCCGGCGGACGCAACCGCGTCTACACGCCGCGCGACCGCACGCGCCTGAAACTGACCCTGCGCGGCAAGCGCCTGGGCCTGTCGCTCTCGGAAATCAAGAGCCTGGTGGACATGTACGAGTCGCCGAAGGACACGGCGGCCCAGATGCACCGCTTCCTGGGCGTGCTGGCCCAGCACCGCGAAACGCTGGAACAGCAGCGGGAAGATATCGAAATGTCATTGTCGGAAATCGCCTCGCACGAGGAGGAATGCCGGCGCCTGCTGGCGGCCACCGGCGAGGCTGCGGCGGCGAAATAAGGCTGGCTGCGGGCGTGCGCCGCAGCGGCCCCTGCTTTACGTTTACGTTAACGTCACATCGGCGTATCATAACCGCTTCACTACCCCAACCAGAAGAATGAGGACGACATGCTCCATCTCCCAGGCCTGACTTTTGACCACGGCGAAGACATCGCCGCGCTGCGCGAAGCCGTGCAGCAGTTCGCCGCCGCGGAAATTGCGCCGCGCGCTGCCGAGATCGACCGCAGCGACCAGTTCCCGATGGACCTGTGGCGCAAGATGGGCGAGCTGGGCGTGCTCGGCATTACCGTGGGCGAGGAGTATGGCGGCGCGAATATGGGCTACCTGGCGCATATCGTGGCGATGGAAGAGATTTCGCGTGCTTCCGCTTCGGTGGGCCTGTCCTACGGCGCGCACTCCAACCTGTGCGTGAACCAGATCAAGCGCAACGGCTCCGAAGAGCAGAAGCGCAAATACCTGCCAAAGCTGATTTCCGGCGAACACGTGGGCGCGCTGGCCATGTCCGAGCCGAACGCCGGTTCCGACGTGGTGAGCATGAAGCTGCGCGCCGACTTCAAGGGCGACCGCTTCGTGCTGAACGGCACCAAGATGTGGATCACCAACGGTCCGGATGCCGATACCCTGGTGGTCTATGCGAAGACCGACCTGGAAGCCGGTCCGCGCGGCATGACGGCCTTCCTGATCGAGAAGGGCTTCAAGGGCTTCTCCATTGCGCAGAAGCTGGACAAGCTGGGCATGCGCGGCTCCCATACGGGCGAGCTGGTGTTCGAAAACTGCGAAGTGCCGGTGGAGAATGTGCTGGGCGGCGAAGGCAAGGGCGTGAACGTGCTGATGTCCGGCCTGGACTTCGAGCGCACCGTGCTGTCGGGCGGTCCGCTGGGCATCATGCAGGCTTGCATGGACGTGGTGGTGCCGTATATCCACGACCGCAAGCAGTTCGGCCAGCCGATCGGCGAGTTCCAGCTGATGCAAGGCAAGATCGCGGATATGTATTCCACCATGATGGCCTGCAAGGCTTATGTCTACGCCGTGGGCCAGGCCTGCGACCGCGCCACGACGCCGGAACAGGTGCGGGCGCTGCGCAAGGATGCGGCCGGCGCTATTCTGTATAGTGCGGAGAAGGCGACGTGGATGGCGGGCGAAGCGATCCAGACGCTGGGCGGCAATGGCTATATCAACGAATACCCGGTGGGCCGCCTGTGGCGCGACGCCAAGCTGTACGAGATTGGCGCGGGCACCAGCGAGATCCGCCGCATGCTGATCGGCCGCGAACTGTTCGCCGAAACTAAATAAGCGTCGCTCCCGCGCAGGCGGGAGCCCAGGGGCGTGCGGCACACTCCTGGGTTCCGCATCGGCGGACCGCCGCCTTCGCGGGAATGACAAATAAGTAGGGTGCCATGATCCAGGCTGCGTTTCCGAAACTGCTGTCGTCACAGATCGCGTTCGATATCGCGCGGACGGTGCGCGAGGGTTTCGACAAGCACTACCGCCTGTTCCGGCTGGTCAGCCAGCAGGCGAAGCAGCTGTTCGAGCTCGGCGACTGGGTCATGGCGCAGCAGCAGGCGCGCGAACGCATCGATTTCTATGACCGCCGCGTGCAGGAATGCGTGCAGCTGCTGGAGGATGAGTACGAGCCCTCAGAGCTGAGCGACGAGGTCTGGCGCGAGTGCAAGCTGCACTATATCGGCATGCTGTCCGGCCATAAGCAGCCGGAGCTGGCCGAGACTTTCTTCAATTCGGTATGTTGCAATATCCTGCACCGCAGCTACTTTCACAACGAATTCATTTTTGTGCGGCCAGTGGTGTCCACCGAGTACATCGAAACCGAGGAACTGGCGCCGACTTACCGCGTCTACTATCCCGCAGCCGATGGCATGCACTTCACGCTGAAGCGCATCGTCACCAATTTCCAGCTGAATGCGCGCTTCGCCAACCTCACGCGCGATATCGAACAGGTGGAGCAGCGCGTCAACGCCTTCTTCGGCGAGGAGCTGGCGCCGAATGCGCAGTTCCAGGTGCTGTCCAGCCTCTTCTTCCGCAACAAGGGCGCGTATATCGTGGGGAAGGCGGTGTCCGGCGACCAGGAACTGCCTTTCGTGATTCCCATCCTGCATAACCGGCATCACGAACTGGTGCTCGATACGGTGCTGCTGGAAACGCGGCAGGTCGAGATCCTGTTCTCCTTCACGCGCGCCTACTTCCTCGTCGATATGGAAGTGCCCTCGGCCTATGTGCAGTTCCTGCGCACCCTGCTGCCGCGCAAGCCGCGCAGCGAGATCTATACGATCCTGGGCCTGCAGAAACAGGGCAAGACGCTGTTCTACCGCGATTACCTGCAGCACCTGAAGCATTCCTCGGACCTGTTCGAGATTGCGCCCGGCATCCGCGGCATGGTGATGCTGGTGTTTGCGCTGCCGTCCTTCCCTTATGTGTTCAAGGTGATCAAGGACTGGTATCCGCCGCCGAAGGAAACCACGCGCGCGCAGATCAAGGAGAAGTACCTGCTGGTGAAGCACCACGACCGCGTGGGCCGCATGGCCGATACGCTGGAATATTCGAACGTGGCCTTCCCCCGTGCGCGTTTCTCCGAGGAGCTGGTGGCGGAGCTGAAGCAGTTCGCCCCCTCCATGCTGGAAGAGGACGGCGACCAGCTCGTGATCCGCCACCTGTATATCGAACGGCGCATGACGCCGCTGAATATCTGGCTGTCGCAGGCCGACGATGCAGGTATTGAAACCGGCATCTTTGAATACGGCAATGCGATCAGGGAGCTGGTGGCCGCCAATATCTTCCCTGGCGATATGCTGTACAAGAACTTCGGCGTGACGCGTCACGGCCGTGTCGTTTTTTACGATTACGATGAGATCGAATATCTCAGCGACTGCCAGTTCCGCGCGATCCCGGCGCCGCGCAATGAGGAGGACGAGATGTCCGCCGAACCGTGGTACCCGATCGGCAAGCACGATGTCTTCCCCGAGCAGTTCGGCAGATTCCTGCTGGGGAACGACAAGATCAGGAAGTATTTCATGAAACATCACGCCGAGCTGCTGACGCAGCAATGGTGGCAGGCGCGCAAGGAAAGCATCCAGCGCGGCGTGATCGAAGACGTTTTCCCGTATCCCCAGCGGATACGGTTTTCCTGCCAATATGCAGCATCCCCGGCGCCTATGGCGCCATCCTTACCGGAGACTATCAAATGAACGATCCTATCGTTATCGTCGGCGCAGCACGCACCCCGATGGGCGCCTTCCAGGGCGATTTTTCCAGCCTCAGCGCCAACGACCTTGGCGCCGTGGCGATCAAGGCCGCGGTTGAACGCGCGGGCATCGCGGCGGATGCCGTGGAACACGTCTACTTCGGCAACTGCCTGATGGCCGGCCAGGGCCAGGCTCCGGCACGCCAGGCGCTGCTGAAGGCCGGCCTGCCGACTTCCACCGGCGCCGTGACCTTGTCGAAGATGTGCGGTTCGGCGATGCAGGCGGCCATCTTTGCGCACGATGCGCTGGCTGCGGGCAGCGCCGAGGTGGTGGTGGCGGGCGGCATGGAGTCCATGACCAACGCGCCTTACCTGATTCCGAAAGCGCGCGGCGGCTACCGCATCGGCCACGCCATGATGTTCGACCACATGATGCTGGACGGCCTGGAAGATGCCTACTCGCGCGACGAGAAAACCGGCGGCGGCCGTTCCATGGGCACCTTCGCGGAGGAATGCGCAAGCCAGTTCAAGTTCACGCGCGAGGCGCAGGATGCCTTCGCCATCGAATCCGTGAAGCGCGCGCAGGCCGCCGCGGCCGATGGCAGCTTTGACTGGGAAATCGCGCCCGTTACCGTTTCCGGCCGCGCCGGCGATGTGGTGATCGGCAAGGACGAAGGCCCGGGCAAGGCCAAGCTGGAAAAGATCCCTTCGCTGAAGCCGGCCTTCAAGAAGGACGGCACGATTACCGCCGCCTCCTCTTCCTCCATCAACGACGGCGCAGCGGCGCTGGTGATGATGCGCGAATCGACTGCGAAGAAGCTGGGCGCTCCCGTGATTGCACGCGTGGTCGGCCACGCCACCAATGCGCTGGCGCCGGCGCAGTTCACCACCGCGCCGGTGGGCGCCATCCAGAAGTTGTTCGCGAAGAACGGCTGGAAGGCGGCCGACGTGGACCTGTTCGAAATCAACGAAGCCTTCGCTGCCGTGCCGATGGCGGCGATGCATGAGCTGGATATCCCGCACAGCAAGGTCAATGTGCACGGCGGCGCCTGCGCGCTGGGCCACCCGATCGGCGCCTCCGGCGCGCGCATCATCGTGACCCTGATCGGCGCGCTGAAAAAACGCGGCGCCAAGCGCGGCGTGGCGGCCCTGTGCATCGGCGGCGGCGAAGCCACCGCAGTCGGCATCGAGCTGGTGTAAGCATGCCGACCGCACTCGTCATCGGCGCTTCGCGCGGCATAGGGCATGAGCTGGTGCAGCAGTACCTGCAGTCGGGCTGGCGCGTGATCGCCACCGCCCGCAAGGTGGCGGACTGCGACGCCCTGCTCGACATCGGCGCGGAAGCGCACACGCTGGACGTGACCAATGTGGAAGCGGTGGCCGCGCTGGGCTGGAAGCTGGATGGCGAGCGGCTGGATGTGGCCATCCTGAACGCGGGCGTGTACGGCCCGCGCCAGGACGGCTTCCCGATGCAGACGGACTTCGACCAGGTCATGCACACCAATGTGCTGGCGGCGATGCGCCTGCTGCCGATGCTGGGCCCGCTGGTCTGCGCGGCACGCGGCAAGCTGGCGGTGCTGTCTTCGCGCATGGGCTCGCTGAGCGAGCGCGGCAATCCAAGCGGTTCGCTGTACCGCGCCAGCAAGGCCGCGCTGAACTCTGTGCTGATCGATGCGGCGCTGACCTTCGGCAGCAAGGGCGCGACCTGCGTGGCCCTGCATCCGGGCTGGGTGCGCACGGCGATGGGCGGCGCGGGCGCCGACCTGTCGGTGGAAGAAAGCGCCGCCGGCATCCGCAAGACGCTGGCCGAGCTGCCCGCCACCGAAAAAGCCCAGTTCCGCAACTACGACGGCACCCCCATCGCCTGGTAACAAACAGCACCTGACACCATGGGGTCAGGCCCCCTTTGTCAGGAACTGAGGTATAGCAACAGATGAGTCTGCAACCTGACACACGGTGCCTGACCCCAGGGTGTCAGGGTTTGAGAATAGAGAGAGACAATGATTTTAAGTGAAGAACATCAGATGATCCGCGACGCGCTGCGCAGCTATGCGCAGGAGCGGATTGCGCCGAACGCGGCGCGCTGGGATAAGGAGCACTATTTTCCACAGGCGGAGCTGAAGGAACTCGCGGCCCTCGGCGCTTTCGGCGTCGCGGTGCCGGAGGAGTTCGGCGGCGCGGGCCTCGATTATGTGTCGCTGGCACTCGTGCTGGAGGAGATCGCGGCCGGCGATGGCGGCACTTCGACCATCATCTCCGTCAATAACTGCCCGGTGTGCAGCATCGCCATGATGTATGCGAATGCACAGCAGAAGGAGCAGTGGCTGCGCCCGCTCGCGCAGGGTGAGATGCTGGGCGCTTTCTGCCTGACCGAGCCGCATACCGGCAGCGATGCCGCCGCGCTGCGCACCACCGCGACCCGCGATGGCGACCACTATGTGATCAACGGCGTGAAGCAGTTCATCACCTCCGGCAAATATGCCGACGTCGCCATCGTGATGGCGGTGACTGACAAGGCCGCCGGCAAGAAGGGCATCAGCGCCTTCTGGGTGCCGACTTCCACGCCGGGCTATATCGTGGCGGGCCTGGAGCAGAAGATGGGCCAGCATTCCTCCGATACCGCGCAGATCCTGTTCGAGAACTGCCGCATTCCGGCCGCGAACCTGATCGGCGAAGAGGGCATGGGCTACAAGATCGCGCTGTCCGGACTGGAAGGCGGCCGCATCGGCATCGCTTCGCAGGCGGTGGGCATGGCGCGCGCGGCCTTCGAGGCGGCGCTGAAGTATGCGCAGGAGCGCGAGAGCTTCGGCCAGCCTATCTTCAATCACCAGGCCGTGCAGTTCCGCCTGTCGGAGATGGCGACGCAGATCGAGGCGGCGCGCCAGCTGATCTGGCACGCGGCGGCGATGAAGGATGCAGGCCTGCCTTGCCTGAAGGAGGCGGCAATGGCGAAGCTGTTCGCTTCCGAAATGGCGGAACGGGTGTGCTCGGATGCGATCCAGGTGCACGGCGGCTACGGCTATGTGTCGGACTTCCCGGTGGAGCGCATCTACCGCGATGTCCGGGTTTGCCAGATCTACGAAGGCACCAGCGATATCCAGAAGCTGCTGATCGCGAGGGCGCTTTAATGTTGTCCTGCAATTTGTCCCGAAGTTGTATCTATTTGTCCGCATTATGCGGGCTTTGTGCTTTTTTCGTCCTTGCTCTTATACAATAGACACCGAAGGAGAACGCGCAATGTATCAAGTGATGCTGGTGGAAGATGATGCCCGCCTGGCCGACCTGGTCACGGAGTATCTCGCAGGATATGAGTTCAAGGTGGAGGTCGTCAGCCGCGGTGACGAGGCCGTCGCCCGCTTCAAGGCGACGCCGCCTGATATCGTGGTGCTGGACCTGATGCTGCCGGGCCTCGACGGCATGGTGGTGTGCCGCCAGCTGCGCGATATCAGCGAAGTGCCTATCCTCATCATGACGGCGCGCGAGGATTCGTATGACGAAGTCTCGCTGCTGGAACAGGGCGCGGACGATTTCATCAACAAGCCGGTGCAGCCGCGCGTGCTGCTGGCCCGCCTGCGCGCGCTGCTGCGCCGTGCGCAGAACAAGCAGCCCAGCGATATGCTGGTGTTCGGCAACCTGGCCATCGCCACCAGCGACCGCACCGTGACCTGGCGCGGCGAGCCCTGCGTGCTGAGCAATACGGAATACAAGCTGCTGCTGGTGCTGGCGGAGTCGGCCGGCACCGTGCTGTCGCGCGACGCCTTGCTGAAGAAGATGCGCGGCATCGAATTCGACGGCCTGGACCGTTCGATCGATAACAGCATTTCCAAGCTGCGCCGCAAGTTCGACGACGCCGAGTCGGAGAAAATCAAGACGGTGTGGGGCGAGGGCTACCTGTTCTCGCCGTCGGCCTGGGGCTGAGCCCTTATTCGATCACCGGCGCAATCGCGACCGGCGATTGCTGGCTGATGACCTGAACCTTCTCAGGCCAGTCCGCAAAGCGGTACACCATTACCCGGAAGTCCTTGTTCGTTTCGCCATCGAAGGCCGCGCCTTCGTTCGGCGCCAGGCTCGATTCGCGGTCCGGATCGCGCACGCGCACCACCGCATCGCTGCGCTTGCTGAACGCGAAGCGGATGCCGGCGCAGCGCTTGAGGTTGTAGCCGGCATCCGTGTAGCGCATGTACTGCAGCGCCTGGTCGCAGGCGGCGCGCAGGTCGGCCGCTTCATAGACGCCGTCCAGGCGCGGAATGATGGACAGGCGCGGCTGGAAACTGAACTGGCTGATCTTGCGGTTCAGCACCAGCATGGCGTTTTCGTCGTAGGCCGCTTTCAGCAGCGGGAAGGTGGTGCGGCCGGTGGCGTCGAGCGGAAGGCTGAGCTGCGTGGTCTTGCCGCTCAGCGTCAGGCGCAAGCCGTCCAGCGAGGCGCCGCCGTCGCGCGGCGTGACCTGGTAGTGGTTCTGCAGGAAGTTCTTGGCCTTGCCGTACTTGGCGAACAGCACCATGCTGCGGTAGGCATCGCGATAGCTGACCCAACCCGCTTCCTGGGCCTGGACGGCGCAGGCGTGCACGGACAGGCCAAAGCCCAGCAGCACGGAGAGTTGTCGGATCGTCGGCATGTCAGAAGCGGTAAGCCAGCGCAGTGGATACAGTCAGATTGGTCGGCCGCTCTGCGAGCGGGCTGTGTTTCGCATCTCCCAGCAAACGCGTGGCCTGGATGCCGCTTGTCAGCATCCAGGCCGGCGTGAATGTCCAGTTCCAGCGTGCGCCTGCGCGCACGTCCTGCAAACCGCCGCCCGATGCGTACATCAGGTTGATGCTGCGGTTCGCTTCGTCTTCGCTCACCCCGAAGTAGGCCTGGCTATGGGCGCGGTTCACCACGCTGACGCCCGCCGACAGCGACAGCGTGTGCTGCGGCGCCAGCTGCAGCGCCAGGCGCTGCACGGCCAGGTGCGCGCGCAGGCCATTGCGCGCGTTGCCCGAGCCATACAGCAGGTTGCCCGTGAGCCGCCACTGCGGGTTCAGGTACAGGTTCAGGAAGCCGCCGGCCAGCACGCGGCGGCGCAGCGGCTCCATGCCGGCCAGCCGGTTGCCGGCCGGTTCCGGCTCCGCCTCATAGCCATCCTCCGCCAGGCGCGCGGGAGGCGGCATCCAGTCCGGTACCGGCAAGGTAGCGCCGGGGCCGCTGCTGCCGCCCGATCCATCATTCACCGTGCCCAGCCGCAGCAGGCGGGTACCGGACTCGTCGCGGCCGGGCGCCAGCGCCAGCAGGGGCCCGTATTCGATGCCCGGGCGGGACGACAGGTGCATGCCAGCGCTGAGCCCGGACACAAAAATGCCGTTGCTCCATTGGAACTGGAGCACCGGCAGGGCAGTCGTGCGGCGGCTGTCCGCGCCCTCGTAGCGGGGAGCGGACTGGACGCCAAGTCCCAGATACATGTCCCGGCTTCCGTCAGGCATCGGATTGGCGGCCGGTGTCTGGGCCAGCGCCAGCTTGCTCAGTCCGGCCAGCGCCAGCACACACACTCTTGACATATTGACATCTTGAAATATCGAATGTCTGCCATTCTATCCGGCTTACGGCCGGCGCGTCAGTTGCGCTCACGAAACCGTGCGCACCGCCACTTCCACCGGATCGTCGCTGCGCTCGATCATGATGAGGTGGGCAGGCGAGCTCAGCGCTTGTGGGCAGACTGTCCCGGGTGCCGGCAGGCGGTCGATGCGGGTGACATTGATCACGCGGCCACTGCGGTACAGGTTGCTCAGCGTGGTCGAGTAGCAGCCGTTCGGCTTGCTGCCCGCGAACACGGCCACCACCATGAACTTGTTGAAGTCCACCACCGGCTCCGGCAGCGCGGGCATCACATTGCGCTTGTGCTGGGCCCACAGCGCGGACCAGCTGGCCGCGTCCTTCACCACCACGGTCTGCGGCGCCGTCACGCCGGAATTGTTGTCCAGGTCCAGGCTGCTGAACGCGAGGTGCTCGGGCGTGATGCTGACGAAGTCCACCGCGCCGTCCACCCGGTCCACCACGGCCATGCTCATCGGCGCCACATTGGCCTGGGTGCAGATGGCCACCGTCATCAGGGTGCTGATCTCGTATTCGATGGTCATCTGGCGGCCTTCCTGCACCACCTTGGCGATGGACACCGAGCGGCAGCCGACCGGCTGGGCGCCGGTGAAGACGCCGACTACCATCTTGCGGGCGAAATCGATCTTCGGCAGCGGCTGGGCCGGGCTGCGGCCGAGGAAATGGGCCGTCCACAGGCGCTCGAAGCTGGCCGCATCGCGGATCACCACGTTCTGCTTGATCGTCACGCCCGAGTAGTCGTCCTGCAGGATGGGTTCGAAAGCGACCGGGCCGGGCTTCGGTGCGAAGCTCAGCACTTCAACCTTGTGGGCAGCGCCGAGGCCGAGGTCGGCATCGTCGAGGTGTTTGGAAATCGTGTCGAACATGCTTCGGTAACTTTCGTCGGTGCAGCTGGTACGCGGCCCGGCGATCGTATCGCTACTGGCGCACAGCAGGTTGCCTGGAAGAAGGCCGAACAGGGAGAGCCCCCGGCCATTGTCGGCACAGCTGCCGGCGCGGTCCCACAGGACCTGTTTGCCGTCGATCACATACAGCCGGTTACGCTGGTCGGCGCACTGCGCCTCGCGTGCCAGACTGATGAATTCATCGCGGGCCGGCGCACCGGGGTGCGGCTCGCCCACTGCAATGCCTGGTCCACCGGACGCCAGCGGAGGCGTAGGGGCGGCGCCTCCGCCACCGCAGGCCGCCAGGAGCAGCGCGCCGAGCAATGGCAAAGCGTTAATAACCGGTTCAATCTTGCTCATAGAACACTCCTGTGATGAGACTATTCATCTTAGTCAGCGCCCCCGCACCAATCCACCGCGAGATGTACCCTTTTTGTCATAAATTTGTCTAGGCAGGTTTTGGCCTGCCTGCTTCTTATACAATGGCAACATGAACCGCCTGTTTTTCCGATTCTTCATCCTCGTGATGCTGTCGATCAGCGTGGCTGCGTTCATTGTTTATTTCACCATTAACCGCCTCTTCGGCGACCCCCTGGAATCGATTGCGCGGCGCCAGGCCGCGGCCCAGATCTTTCTTCTGGAACAATATGTCGACCAGGCCCCGGCCGACGAGTGGCTGGACCGCCTGAACAAGGTGCGCGAGGTGTCCGAATCGCGCATCGACCTGGTGCCGATCGCGATTGCCCGCAAGAGCCTGCCCGAGCAGGAACGCGAAGCGTTTGAACGCGGCGAGGTGGTGATCGACATCCCCAACAAGGCCATGTTCCGCCGCGTGGACCTGACCGGCGACAAGTACATCGGCAGCAACGAGGAAGCGATCCACGCCCAGGATTTGCCGATCGATATCGGCGTGGCGCTGAAGGTGGAGGCGGTGCGCTACCTGATCGTGGCGCTGGCCCTGCTGATCCCCATCGGTTTCTGGTCGCGTTCGCACTGGAAAGGCCTGCAGGTATTGATGCGGGTGGCCGACAAGTTCGGCGCCGGCCAGCTCAAGGCGCGCGCCCAGATGCAGCCGGGCGACAGCATTTATCCGCTGGCGGAACGCATCAACCATATGGCGGACCGCATCGAGACCCTGCTGGAATCGCAGCGCAGCCTGCTGCACTCGGTGTCGCACGAAATCCGCACCCCCATTGCCCGCCTCGAATTCGCTTTCGAGCTGCTGCACGACACGGTGCAGGACAATGTGCTGGAGAAGCGCATCGGCAGCATGCAGGGCGACCTCACCGAGCTGAAGAGCCTGGTCAACGAACTGCTGGGCATGGCGCGCATGGACAGCGACCAGCCGCTGCGCTACGAAACCTTCGATGTGACGGAAACGCTGCGCGCCTGCGCCAACACCTTGCCGCCCTCCGCCGTCTCGCTGGATGTGGCGGTGCCCGACGGCATGGGCAGCTATTACGGCGACGCGCGCCTGCTGCAGCGCGCCACCGGCAACCTGCTGCGCAACGCGCAGAAATACGCCAATGCCCGCGTGGCGCTGTCGGCCTGGCGCAAGCTGGGCGGCGTGACCATCATCGTCGATGACGACGGTCCCGGCATCCCGGAAAGCGAACGCGAAAAGGTGTTCGAACCCTTCTACCGGCTGGACCGCAGCCGCGACCGCAATACCGGCGGCTTCGGCCTCGGTTTATCGATTGCGAGCAAAGCCGTCTCGCTGCATGGCGGCACGCTCAAGATCGAAACGTCACCCCTCGGCGGTGCGCGTTTCCTGATTACACTGCCCGCCGCCTGAGCTAATTGCTTACCGTCATCGCCCCGCTTGAGCGAACTCAAGCGTGCGCTTGCTTGCGCTGGCGATAGCGCAGCGCGCGGCACACACTCTTCCCAGGCGCTTTCATTCACACACCTGAGGAGGATCGGTATGAAAATCATCCATGTCCTGTGCGGACTGCCTTTGCTGGGGCTGCTGTCCGCCTGCTGCAATCCGCCGCTGGTGGCGACCGTCGATGTGCCGGCCCTGCCTCAGCAAGCCTCCAACTGGTGCTGGGCTGCCAGCGGCCAGATGACCATGCGCTATTTCGGCCAGAACATCGCGCAATGTACCCAGGCCAATAACCGCTTCGGCCTCAGCGGCTGCTGCAACAACAACGGCGGCAGCTGCAATAACGGCGGCTGGCCGGAGTACGAAAAATACGGCTTCACCGCCACCCAGACCGCCGACACGGCGCTGACCTGGGCCCAAGTGCGCTCGCAGATCCATTGCTGGAAGAAGCCGGTGGCCTTCAGCTGGCACTGGAACGGCGGCGGCGGCCACATGATGGTGCTGAAGGGCTATATCACGCTCAATAACGTGCAGTACGTGGATGTGAACGACCCGCTGCCGCACACCAATCTGCAAACGCTGTCCGGCGGCACCGAAACCATCATGACCTATGCGCGCTATGTGAGCGATACCGGGCATACGCACTGGAACGACTACTACAACATCACTTATGGAGGACGCTGATATGCGCACGCTACCTTTCGCCTGCATGCTTGCGGCGGCCTGCCTGCTGAGCGGCTGCCACAGCATGCCTTTCGACCCCAGCCCGGACAGCGGCAGCAGCCAGCCACGGCCGTCCACTACCCAGGCCGAAGCAGCCCAGGCCGGGCTCAGCACGCTGGGCCAGCTGGTCAATGACAGCAACTACGCGCGGCTGGGCTTCAACTCGCGCGACGAGGTGCGCCAGGCCACGCTGGGGGCGCCGCTCGCCATCTATCATGTCCGGCTCGATTCGCTGCGCGAGATGGCGGTCGACGGCAAGCCCGATGCCCTGCTCAATGAAGCGCGGCGCAGCCTGTACCCGGTGCAGGTGGGCGAGCGGGTGGCCTGTGCCGTGTTCGTCGGGCAGGCGGCCGATGGCTGGCGCGCCACCGATATGGGCAACCCGGCGGTGGCGCGCGCGGTGACGCGCTACCGCAGCGATGAAACGGACATGATCGTGCACGTGCCGGCCCTGCAGGCCTGGTTCATCGGGCGGCGCGGCGAGGGCGGGCTGATGCTGACGCCGGTGTTCGAGGACAACCGGGTGGACTGGAAGCCGGGCGTGGCCCTGCCGGCCGAGCGGGTGTTCCAGACGCTGCGCAAGCTGGCGCAGGACTACAACGGCTTGCCGCAGTAGAGCCGGCGGCGCGGGGCCTCAATGGCCCTGCGCCGCAGCCTCCGCCGCCGGGCCTTCGTGGACGATGCGCTCGTATTCCGAAATCACCTGGGCGCCGAACAGCAGCAGGGTGGCGCCGATTTCCAGGCTGAACATGACGACGATGGCCGTCGTCATCGAGCCGTACACCACGTTCACCTGCGACAGCGTGGAGAAGTACCAGACCAGCACGTGGCGCGCGATCTCCCACAGCAGCGTGGCCGTTACGCCGCCGATCAGCGCGTGCTGCCAGGACAGGCGCCCCACCGGCATCACCATGTAGATCGAGCTTAGCAACAGGATCTCGCCCGCAATCCCCAGCATGTACAGCAAGGCGCCCGACAGCCCCTGCAGCGACCACGCAATGCCGAACAGGCGCACGCTCTCCGCCCCGATCACCTGCAGGCTGCCCGCCACCAGCGTGACCACCAGGGCGCCGATGCCCAGCGACAGGATGTAGCAGTATGGCAAGATGGCCGAAATCAGGTAGTGCCGCCGCCGTACCTCGATGCGGTGAATGAAGATCACGCACATGGCGCTTTCCAGCACGCTGAAGGCGAGCGAACTGAAGAACAGCATGGTCAGCACCAGCAGCCAGCCCACCAGGTCGCGGTGCTCCAGGAAATGCGCGACTTCGTTGACGATCGCCTTCGACTGGCCGGGCACCAGCCATTCCAGGTAGTGGCCGATGGTGTCCAGCAGCTCGGCAGGATCGATAATGTGCGACAGCGCCACCACCACCAGCATCAGCAGCGGCACGATGGACAGCAGCGAATAATAGGCGACGGCCCCGGCCAGCAGCAGGCCCTGGTTGGCGCGGAAACCCTTCAGGCAGCGCAGCGTGAAATCCAGCGGATGGCTCAGCACCAGGCTGACCGCCTTGCGGTTGAGTATGGGCATGGCGCCATTCTAGCGATGGCGCGCCGGGCATGACGCCCGGCAGGATCGTCAGCTGACGGCCGTTTCCAGCAGGGTCAGGGTCTGGCGTTCCGTGTCCAGCGTGGCGCGGATGCCCATCGGCAAGGTGAACTGGTTGCGGATGTGGCCGAAAGAATAGCCGGTGACGGCGGGAATCTTCAGCGGCGCGAGGTGCTGGTCGGTGGTTTCGTTCAAGGTCAGCGAAATCTCGTCCGGTTCCGCTTCGCAGTGTTCGAAGATGCCCAGCATCACGCCGGCCGCCTGGCTGAAGGGCTGGTTCATGTCCAGCTGCATCATCATGCGGTCCACGCGGTAGGGCGCCTCGTTCACCTCTTCGAGGAACAGGATGGCGTCCTTGTAATCGGCTGCGTACTTGGTGCCGGCCAGCGCCGCCACCAGGCAGAGATTGCCGCCCGTGAGGCGGCCGGTTGCGGTGCCGGGCACCACGGTGCGCAGCGCGTACTCCGGTTCTTCCTCGGCCTTGCGGCTGTTCTCCAGCGCCATTGGAATCACGTAATTCTCTTCCGGCCGCATCAGCACGTTCATCAGGTGCGTCATCGAGTACTCGGACTGCGAGGACACGGCCACCGGGCCGTGGAAAGTGACCAGCCCGGCAAAGCGGTTGATCGCCAGGTGCAGGGCCGTGATGTCGGAGTAGCCGACCAGGATCTTCGGGTTGTTGCGGATCAGCTTGTAATCCAGGTGCGGCAGCAGCTGCATCGCGCCGGAGCCGCCGCGGATGGCCCAGATGGCCTTCACTTCGGGATCGGCAAACATGCCGTGAAAATCTTCCAGGCGCTGCTGCCATAAGCCGGCATAGTTGCCGAACACGGCGCCCAGGTTGGCGCCCAGCTTGACCTTGAAGCCCTGGGCTTCGATATTGCGCACCGCCTTCTCGATGGAGGGGGCGTCGGTATGGCCTGCGGGCGCGATCAGGCCCACTGTATCGCCTGCCTGGAGGCGGGGCGGTTTGATCAGTGCCGGGGAAGCGTGCATGGATTTCTTGCGTTGAGGCGCCGCTGCCGCCGGAAGGGCGGCAGCGGCCAGGGAGGCCGCCATCAGGCGGCCAAAACTGCGTCGGCTGATCAGAAGAACTTGTACTTCAGATTGAAGGACAGGGAACGGCCGCGCGGATCGGCGACGCGTGGATCCCAGCCGGCGCCCACTACTTCATCCACGTTGTGCGCGGTGAATGGCGGATCGGTGTCCAGCAGGTTCTGGATGCCCACGGTGATCGTGGTGTTCTTGAAGCCGGTGTAGGTCACCGAGGTGTCGTACTTCATGTAGTGCTTCACATGCGGATCGAAACCGGCCGGCGGCGTACCCTTGCCGTTGTTCGGCACCTGGTCGTTGTAGCCCGAGGCATAACGCTGGGTCAGCAGGCCGCTCCAGTTGCCCTTGGAGGTGGTCAGCGTCAGGTTATGCTTCCAGCGCAGGTAGACGTCGCGGGTGTTGAAGATGCCCACCTGCTCCTTGTATGGCTGGCCTTCGAATTCGGCGAACTTGAAGCTGTCCATATAGGTGCCGTCCAGCACGGCGGAGAACTTGTAGCCGCTGAACTTGGTGTCGTAGCGCAGGCCCACGTCCACGCCGCGGGTTTTCAGGCCGGCCGCATTGATCCAGCCCGCTTCCACGTAGTCGATGGTGCCGTCAGCCTTGCGGATGATGTACTGGTTCAGGAACTGCCAGTTGTTCAGCACGTTCTGCGGCGTACGGTTCAGGATACGGTCCTTGATGTTGATCGCCCACCAGTCCAGCGAGGCCGAGAAGCCTGGCAGCGGCTCGAACACCACGCCCAGGGTGCCCTGCTTCGACGTTTCCGGACGCAGGCCCGGATTGCCGCCGGTGCGGTAGTTCAGGCGCGGAATCGACCACAGGTCAGGACGGTTCGGCTGCTGCTGCTGCAGCTGGAAGTCGGTAACGCCGTTCGGCAGTTCCTGCGACAGGCGGCCGGCATAAGCCTGGTAGAAGCTTGGCGCCAGGAAGCCTTCGTTGGCGGAGCCGCGGAACAGCAGCTTGTCGTTCGGCTGCCAGCGGAAGGCTACTTTCGGATTGGTGGTGGCGCCGATCAGGCTGTAGTTGTCGCGGCGGATGGCCAGCTGCACTTCCAGGTCCTTGAGGATAGGCACCAGCGCTTCGGCGTACACGGCGCGCACATAGCGCGACTGCTCAGGGAAGGGAGCATTGCCCGGCGACAGCAGGATCTGGGTGGCATCCACGTCCTGGCCGAAGGAATAGGTTTCCTTGCGCAGGTCGAAGCCCGCTGCCATCGACACGGCGCCGGCCGGCAGCCTGAAGACTTCACCGGAGATCGAGCCATCGAGCTGGGTCATGGTGGTACGGCCGTGCTGGAAATCACCGCGGTACTTGGTGCTTTCGATCGCGTCCATCGCGGCCTGGGTCTGGCTCTGGCCCGGCGCCAGCCATGGATTCACGATGCCACTGCCCAGCACCTGGTAGATCTTGCTGCTCCAGCCATAGCCGTCCAGCAGCTGCGTCTGGGTGGTGCTGGTCGATTTGGACAGGCCCAGTTTGTAGTCATACTTGTCGAACACGGTGCCGTCGAAGGCAATCAGCCCGCGCCAGCTTTCGGTCACATTGCCCTGGGTACGGTCGCCCCATGGCGTGGTACGCCATTTGTAGATGATGGGCTTGGTCTTGTCGTAGCTCGGGATGTACGCCGACAGGTCCTGGTAGTAAGGGCCATTGACCGGGTAGGCGCTGCCGTTGGACAGGGAGGTGGAGATCTGCACCGGCGTCAGCGAAGCGGTAGCGTCGGTACGGGAACCCAGCAGTTCGACGGTGGCACGGTGGTTGTCGTTGATCTTCAGGGTACCGCGCGCCACGGCATTGGTGCGCTCGACCGGATAGCTCATCACGTAGTCCGCACCGTAATCGTAGGCGCAGGAATACTTGGTACGCGCCGGCGCCGTAACGTCTTTCCACAGGTCGGTGGCGTATTGGGACATGCCGGGAATGCTGTCGCACTTGCCTTGCAGGCTCAGCAGGCCGGCCTGCAGGTAGGTGGTGTTGTCGCCCGGCATTTTGAAGCCGGTGCCCAGCGCGGTATTGGCGCCGGTCAGGATATTCGCGTACGGGGTGCCGGTGGTGTCCGGCGACAGGCCGCGCAGCGGCTGGTAGCCGTTGGCGAAGTCGCGCTGCGAGGACGACAGCTTGTCGTTGTTGTCATGGGTGATGGAGCCCATGATGTTCCAGCCGTCGGTCTCCACATTGCCCAGGCCGCCCAGCAGGGAAACCCGGCGCTGCATGCCGCCGCCCGCTTCGGTGCCGTTCAGGATGGTCTGCGCTTCCAGGCCCTTGTAGTCGGTCTTCAGGATGAAGTTGACCACGCCGCCGATCGCGTCGGTACCGTAGATCGCGGAAGCGCCGTCCTTCAGGATTTCCACGCGCTGGATGGCGCCCAGCGGAATCGAGTTCAGGTCGACTGCCTTGCCGGAGGCGCCGTGGTTGCCCAGGCGGCGGCCGTTCAGCAGCACCAGGGTAGCGTTCGGGCCCAGGCCGCGCAGCGAGGCGAAGGAGGCGCCGCCGGAGACGCGGTCGGCGTCGGCGCCGAACACGTTATTGCCGGAGGTCATGTTGTCGGCGCCGGTGCCGTTCGCCGCGATCAGCCGCAGCAGCGATTCGGTGTCGGTCACGCCGGACTTTTCAATGGTGTCGAACGTCAGGACCTGGACCGGCAGGGCGCCTTCCTTGGCCACACGCTTGATGCTCGAACCGGTAATTTCAACGCGCTGGATGGCGGCTTCCTGGGCCACAGCAGGACCAACGACGCCGATGAGCGCAATCAGTTGCGCCAGTTTCTTAACCTTCACGGGGCTCTCCCTTAAATTGATATCCGGACTTCTCTACCAGCCACAATGTCATGGCATTGCTTTATTTGTCCGTTTCAGGTTAGCGCGATGCAATTCTCGCTATCCAATGAAAATAGCAGCGCGGCCCATAACTTTTAGGAATGCAGCGGCTATTTTCGTCAGCGCGCTATTTTAGCGGCCCCTTGGCGCGCCTCAAGGTCCAGATCGAGATAGCGCCAATTGGTGAACTCTACGGGGTGGCGCATGTAGTTTTTTAGCCACGGTTGGCGGATATCTGCCGAGATTGGGTGGGTCAGCGGCACCCAGGGGTTATAGGCATGCAGCAATTGTGCCATTTCGTGGTAGAGCTTCTGGCGCTCGGGACCATCGCTCAGCTGCTGTGCTTTTTCGTAGCGCTGGTTAAATTCCGGCAGGTTGAAACGCGAATAATTTGCGCGTCCGGCGTTGCCGCCGTACAACAGTTGGTAAAAATTGTCGCCATCCGGGAAGTCGGCGACCCAGTTACTCTCGAACATCATCACCTTGCCGAGCCGGGAAGCCTTGATGATCTCGGTCTTTTTATCGCTACGGAAAATCACATTCAGGCCGATGGCGTTCAGGTTCTTGCGCCACAGCTCGTCGCGCAGGCGGCCGACGGTCGAACTCTCGCTGTGCATCACCAGCAGCAGCGGGCTGCCGTCCGGCCGGGTGCGGAAGCCGTCCTTGCCCAGGCGGTAGCCGAAGCGGTCCAGCAGGGCGCGCGCCAGGGCCGGGTTATAGGCAATCGGGCTGCGGTAGGCAGGGTCGTAACCCAGGACATTGGGCGGCAGCGGGCTCTGGGCCGGGAGCGCCAGGCCCTTCTTCAGCAGGGCCACATCTTCCGGGCTGTTATAGCCTAAAGCTATAGCCCGGCGCAGCGCGACCTTCTCCTTGCCGTAACCGCCGACCAGCGGATCTTCCATGTTCATCCACATGTAATAGGTCTGCAGCACGGGGAAAGGCGACAGCACCATGCCGCGCCGGGCCAGCTCGCGGCGCAGCACAGGCTGGCTGGAGGCCGGGTCGAGCACCATTTCGCGCATCGATTCCGGCACCTGCTCGATGTAGTCGAACTCGCCGTTCAGGAAGCCCAGCACGCGCGACTGGTATTCCTCCATGATCTTCACCTGCACGCCGTCCACCAGCGGCAGGCGTTTGCCTTCGAGGGCGGCCGCCAGCGCCTTGTTGGCCGGCGCCACATCGGCCCCCGCATGGAATACGAAGTGGTAGTCGCGGTTGGCAGCGAGCGTGATCCTGTCGCTGCGCTTCCATTCGGCTACCCGGAACGGGCCGCTGCCGACGGGATGGTTGCCGACCTGGCTGCCGTAGGCCTCGGCCACTTCGCGCGCTACGGCGCCGGTCGCCGGCAGGGCCATATAGAAGAGCAGGCTGGGGTCGGGCTTGTTCAGGCGGATGCGCAGCGTGTACCTGTCCACCGCCTGCAGGCCGGGAATCTCGGTCGCATAGCTGAAACTCTTCTTGTAGACCTCATCACCCAGCAGTTTGCCTTCGAACATGAACAGCCAGGGCGATTTCAGGGCGGGGTCGTACAGGCGCTTCAGGCTGTAGACGTAGTCGGCCGCCGTTACCTCGCGTTTGGCGTCCTTGAAGGCCGGGTCCGGCGCGAACAGCATGCCGGGCTTGAGCTGGAAGGTCCAGGTGGTGCCTGCGGCGTCCACCGTCGGCATGGCGCGCACGGCATTGGCCTGCAGCTTGACCGGTCGCGCCAGGTAGTCGTAGCGCAACAGGGGATCGAAAATATTTTCCAGCAGGCTCAGGCTGGCGAGGTCCGAGGCCACGGCGGGATCGAGGCCGGTTTCGCCGGTGGACAGCAGGGCCTGCAGCATCTTCGGCTCGGGCGCCCGGGCAGCGGACAGGGACGGGAGGGCCAGGGCGGAAGCCAGGGCGGCCGCGGCGGCGGCAAGTTTCCAGAAGCTCTTCATGGCGACGAGCATAAAGCAGGGCCGCGGGCCGCGCCAGAGCCCGCCGATGAATTCCGGCGGCCAGCTTATAACTTTTTCACATGCCCTACCCGCATTCTTTCATTCAGCGACGTATACTTTCGCTGCAAAATTGCTCTTCCACACTCGTTTCCGGGAATTCGCGCATGTCTCTTTCATATATCTGGTCAGGTTTCTTCCTGGTGGGCTTCGCGGCCGCGATTGCGCAATGGCTGTTCCTGGGCGATACCGAGATCTTCAAGAAGATCATCGACGGCACCTTCGAGACCGCGCGCATGGGCGTGATGGACATCGCGCTGCCCCTGGCCGGCGTGATGACGCTGTGGCTGGGCATTATGAATATCGGCGAGAAGGCGGGCGCCATCGGCTGGCTGGCCAAGGTGATCGCGCCCTTCTTCTCGCGCATTTTCCCCGGCGTGCCGAAAGACCACCCGGCCACCGGCCATATGGTGATGAATTTCTCGGCCAACCTGCTGGGCCTGGACAATGCGGCCACGCCCTTCGGCCTGAAGGCCATGGAAAGCCTGCAGACGCTGAATCCGAACAAGGATGAGCCGACCGACGCCCAGATCATGTTCCTGGTGCTGCACACTTCCGGCCTGACGCTGATTCCGCTGGCCATCATGGCGCAGCGCTCCATCATGGGCGCGGCCGATCCCTCGGATATCTTCATTCCCTGCATGATTGCAACCTATGCGGCTACCATTACCGGCATCATCGCCGTGTCGATCCGCCAGCGCATCAACCTGTTCGACCGCGTGCTGCTGGGCTGGATCGGCGGCATGACGGCGGCCATCGGCGGCGTGATCTGGTATTTCACACAGGTGCTGAGCCGCGCCGAAATCGAAGTGGTGTCCAAGGTGGTCAGCAATGCCATCCTGATCGGCGTGATTGCCACCTTCATCATCGGCGCCCTGCGCAAGCGGGTGAACGTGTACGACGCCTTCATCGAAGGCGCGAAAGGAGGCATCCAGACCTCGCTCACCGTGATTCCCTACCTGGTGGGCATGCTGGTGGCGATCAGCGTGATCCGCAATGCTGGCGTATTCGGTTTCGTGATCGACGGGTTTACCTGGATTTTCCGCGGCCTGGGCCTGAATACCGATTTTGTGTCGGCCCTGCCGACCGCGCTGATGAAGCCATTGAGCGGCAGCGGCGCCAAGGCCATGATGATCGACACCATGGCCACCTACGGCCCGGATTCCTTCGTGGGCCGCCTGGCGTGTATCTTTAATGGTTCGGCCGACACCACTTTCTACATCGTGGCCCTGTATTTTGGCTCGGTCGGCATCCGCAAAACGCGCTATGCGATATCCTGTGGCCTGATCGCGGACCTCGCCGGCGTGCTGACGGCGATCGGTGTCGCTTACGTGTTCTTCGGTTAAGGAGCTGGTATGAAGTTGCGCCGTCTTGTTCTCGCTACCCTGTTTGCTGCCTGCGGCCTGGCCCAGGCCTCGCTGCCGGAGCCGGTGGCAAGGCTGGCGGCGGCCGGCGGCATCCCGGAAGACGCGATCGGCGTGCTGGTCCTGCGCGGCGACAATGTGCTGGTAGCGAACCTGCCGGAACAGCCGCGCACGCCGGCGTCCACCATGAAGCTCGTCACCACCATGGTCGGCCTGGAAGAACTGGGGCCGGTGTTTCGTGGGCGCACTGAGTTGCGCAGCAGCGGCGACATTGTGAACGGCGTGCTGAAAGGCGACCTGATCCTGCGCGGCGGCGCCGACCCGGACTTCAATGAGGATGCTTTCGTGCACATGCTGGAGAAGCTGCGCATGCAGGGCATCAAGCGCATCGCGGGCGACCTGGTGCTGGACCGCCAGCTATGGCAGCCTTCCCGCCTGGACCTGGGCGTGGCGCCTTTCGATGAAGCGCCCGAGGCCTACTACAATGTGATTCCCGATGCACTGCTGCTGAACATGAATATGCTGCGCATCGAACTCAGCTCCGATGACAAGGCGCTGCGTTTCAACCACCTGCCCGCGCTGGAGCGGGTTTCCGTGCAGTCGGACATGACGCTGGTCGATGCCGACTGCGCGAAGTGGGAAGACGGGTGGAAGATTCCGAACTACTCGCGCAAGGGCGACCGCATCATCGTTGAACTGCACGGCACCTTCCCGCGCAACTGCAAGAAGGTCACGAGCATCAATGTGCTGGACCGCCAGGAATACGCGGCCCGCCTGTTCCGCAGCATCTGGACCCGGTTGGGCGGCAGCTTCGGCGGCAAGGTGCGCGATGTGGGTCTGGCCGAACACACGGCATGGATCGAACGCGCGGCCGCCTCGCACGCCGCCGGCGCTGCGCCGAAGGCGACTGCGGACGCCGACCCATCGGCGCCGCTGCCTGCAGTAACAGTGGGAGCGGGCCTGGCGCCGGACGGCACGCGCCTGCTGGCCGAGCATGTATCGCGCGCGCTGCCCGAGATTGTGCGCGACACGAACAAGCCTTCGGACAATGCGCTGGCCCGCACCATCTTCCTGAGCTTGGGCAGCCTGCAGCCTGACCCGGTGCTGGGCAGCCGTCCGCTGCCGGCCAGTACGCAGCTGGCGTTGCTGTCTGCCGCCGCACACGGATCTGGTGGCGCGTTGCCGGCTGCGGCCGGGGCCGCCGGAGCCATGGCCGCCGGGCCGGCCTCCGGCGCCGACGCGAACGCGGCTGCGGGACCGTTCCAGCCGGCAGCAACCGAGGCGACGGTAGCCGGCGGGGCCGTGGCGCCCGCCGCGTTGCAGCCTGTGCCCGCGTCCACGGCGGCGCGCGCTGAGCAAGTGGTGCGTAACTGGATGCGCCGCCATGGCATTGACGATACCGGCCTCGTGCTGGAAAACGGCTCCGGCCTGGCGCGCATCGAGCGCATCAGCCCGGTGCAGATGGCGGGCGTGCTGAAGGCCGCGCAGAAATCGCTGTGGGCGCCGGAGTTCCAGTCCAGCCTGCCGATTGTCGGTGTGGACGGCACCATGCGCCGCCGCCTGAAAGACAGTGTGGCCGCCTCGCGCGCCCGCATCAAGACCGGCACGCTGCGCGACGTGGTGGCAGTGGCGGGCTATGTGCCGGACGCCGACGGCAACCAGTGCATCGTGGTGGCCATGGTCAATCACGACCGTGCCGGCAACGGCATCGGCCGCGGCATCGTGGACGCCCTGATCGACTGGGTGGCGCACTCCAGCGCCACCATCCAGTAGCTTTATCCAGGCCCGGCGCTGCGCCGGGTCAGAGCACGCGGGTGTAGGTGGCGCGCACCTGGACGCGGTCGCCGCAGTCGAAGTGCCACCATTCGCTGTTGATGCCGACGAAGCCTGCGCCGGCCATGGCGTCGCGCAGCAGCTGGCGGTTGGCGACCTGCGCTTCGGTGAGCTCGCCGCGCGCCAGCAGCTCGCGCTCCAGCGCGGGATGCGAGCGTTCGGTGAGGTCGTCGAAGCCGGTGCCCATATCCAGCTCGGCGCCGGAAGGGTCGAGGATGGTGATGTCGAGCGCCATGCCGAAGGAATGGATCGACCCTTTGGCTGGATCGGCAAGGTACATGCGCAGCTCGGTGCCTTCCAGCGCATCCCACAGCTGCTCCTGCACGCGGTGCGGACGCAGCGCATCCAGCACGAGGAAGGAATAGCCCGGCTTGCGCTGCGCCAGCCAGGCCACGGCGCGCTCCAGCGCCGCCGCCGCGTCCACATGCAGCCAGGCGCAGTCCAGCGGCGAATACAGGTCGCGGCCGACAAAATTATCCGGCGTGGCATAGCGCAGGTCCACGCCGATGCCGGAGATGGTGCTCAGGTGGCGATACTCCGGGCTCGATGGAACCTGTTCGCTGCTGATGGTACGGGTCATGCAATTCCTTTTTCGAGACAGGCGCGCGCGGCCGAAGCGATGCTGTCGGCCAGCTGGCGCGCGCCATGCGACAGCGGCGAGTGGCCGGCCGTCAGCAGGTAGAGCTGGATCGGGATCGCCGGTTCCAGCGGCCGGCGCTGCACGCGGCTGGACAGCGCGGATGCGGCGGTGAAGGGATCCACCACCGCCATGCCGCCGCCCGCCTCCACCAGCGAACGGGCGATCTGGTAGGTCTGCACCACCGTGCGGAACACGGGATGCAGGCCTTGCGCCTCGCAGGCCGCCACCACCAGCTCGCCCAGCGGATCGTTGTCCGTGTGGCCGATCAGTTCGCCCGTCAGGCCCTCGGCCGACAGCGGCTTGCCTTCTTCATCGGCGCGCCAGGTGCCGGTCGGCGCCAGCACTGTCATCACGCCCTGCGCCAGCGGCTCGGCCACGATGCCGGGATGGCGCGGATCCTGCAGCGACAGGGCCAGATCCGCTTCGCCCAGGCGCAGCGTGTTGACGATTTCGCTGGTGTGGTGGGTGGCCAGCTCGCAGCGCGTGGTGGGAAATTCCTTGCGCCATTGCGTCATGGCCTGCGGCAGCACGCTGATGGCAATGGTCGGCGTGGATACGAGGCGTATGGTTTCGACGGCGCGCCCTTTCAGGCTGGCCGCGAGGCGGCGGATGCCCTGCAGGTCGCGGTTCAGCTTCTCGGTTTCGGCAAACAGGCGGTGCGCCTCCGGCTTCGGATACAGCTTGCCGCGCACCCGCTCGAACAGCGGCATGCCAAGCTGCAGCTCGCAGTGCTGCAGCACCTTGGTCACAGCCGGTTGCGAGATGTGCAAGACCTGGGCGGCGCCGCTGATGGTGCCGACCTGCATGATGGCGTGAAAGACTTCGATATGACGCAGCCGCATGGCTTCAATTCCTCATCCAGAACGCCGCAGCGAGCCTGCGGCACCAGCCAGAATAGGGGAAAGCGGGGCGCGATGCAATGGCGCGGCCCGCTTCCCCGGCTCAGGATTTCGGTGGAACCGTTCCCGCCACTGCCGCTACCGGTTTAGGCTGCGGCGCGGTCAGCACCTCCAGGATGGCGGCCGATTCCGCATCCGGCACACCGTCGTAGTTCGACTGGCGGTACTTGGTCTGGAAGGCCACCAGCACGTTGTAGGTGGCCTTGTCCATCACGCCGGTCTGCGGCACGGCATAGCCATGCTGGGCCAGCTTTTTCTGGAACCAGGCGGCATCCGGCACATTGTTCTCGAACTGCGCGCGGGCGGCAGCCACGGCATCGGCCGCAGGCCACTGGATCAGGCCGGCATCCGCCAGCTGCTTCCAGGGGAACAGCGGCCCCGGATCCTGCTTGCGCTGCGGCGCGATGTCGGAGTGGCCGAGAATATTTTCCGGCGCCACCTTGTGGCGCGCCACCAGGTCCTTCAGCAGCGGGATCAGCTGGTCCATCTGCGCCTGCGGGAAGGGGAAGTAAGTGCGCTTGCCGTCCGGCGTTTCGGTGAAGCCCGGATTGACGATCTCGATGCCGATGGAGCTGTTGTTCAGGTTGCTGTACGACTTCCAGCTGCTCACGCCCGCATGCCAGGCCGAGTTTTTCTCATCCACCAGGCCGTACATCTTCGGCTTCTGCTCGTCCGTCAGCAGGTAGTGGGCGCTGACTTCCTTCTCCGTCAGCAGCATGATGGAGCGCGGCAGGTCGGACACCGTGTAGTGGATCACGATAAAGCGCACACGGCTGTTCTGGCCCTTGGATACCAGCGAATGGTCGATCACCGGGCCGCTGGGCACGGTGGCGCAGCCGGTCAGGATGGCGGCGAGGGAAGCGAGCAGGATCTTTTTCATGGACGTCTCAATCAGTGTTGGAATCAGTTCGTCAGCCGCGCCGCCATGCGGGCAGCGGCGGCATGGGGCCGTGCAGTCTTCTGCTGCATCGTAATGCCTTCAGCGAGCTCGGCGCGCATGGTCGCGGCAATCATGGGGTGCAGCTCGGCCGCGCGGCCCGCCAGCACTACCGGGCGCGGGCCGAAGCGCGACACCAGCGCCATGGCCAGCCGCGCCAGTTCGCGGCCCGCCTGCTGCAGGATGGTGCGCGCCGCCGCATCCGCTTCCGCCGTGCGCGCAACCGCCAGCGCCAGCTGGCCGATTTCACCGCGTTCGCGCGTGTAGATGAAAGCGCGCGAGAAAGACCAGTCGTCGCCGCCCACATGCTCGAATACCGCATGCGCCATCGGCGAATCGCGCCAGGCGCCGGGCGCCTCGTCCTCGCGGCGCCAGATGCGGCGCAGCGCTTCGCGCGCGATCCAGAAGCCGCCGCCGGCATCGTCCAGCACCACGCCGCGCCCGCCGGCACGGTGGAATTCACCATTGCCGTCGATGTAGGCCGCAATCGAGCCGGTGCCGGCATACACCAGGTAGCCTTCGCCCGGCTCGAAGCTGTCCAGATAGGCGATTTCGATATCGTTGCAGATCGAGATGGCTTGGGGCGGAACCGCCAGCAATTCGGACAGCCAGCCCACCAGCAGCTGGCTGTCGCCGCCGAAACCGGTGAGCCCGGCGCAGATGCGCTGCGGCTGGCCATGGGCCAGCACAGCCTGCGCCAGCTCCGCGAAAGTGGCGCGCAGGCGTTCGCGCCCGGCCGGATTCGCCAGCTGCAGCGCCGAGGAGCCGGCCACGCTGCCTTCCGCCAGCACCGAGCCGTCTGGCCGGGCCAGGGCCCAGCGGGTCTGCGTGCCGCCGGCGTCGATGCCGAGGCCCAGGTGGTTGGCGGTGTCGGTGTCGGTGTGCGGCATGATGCGATTACAGTTTGGCGGCGGTGCGCGCGCTTTCGTTGCCGAGACGGTCCACCGCCGAGATCACGACGGCGTGGGCCGGCTTGCCGTCCACGTCCGCCAGGATGATTTCCTTGCTGGCGCCGGAAGCCACGGTGAAATGCCACTCATCGCCGTAGCGCGCCCACACGGCATACTGTACCGCGTTTTTCACGGGCGCGAGCGTAACCGCCAGGCCGCTGCCGCCGCGCTTCAGCGTCACCGCGGGCGCCGCCGGCGCTTCGCTGCCCAGCCACGGCGTGGCCGGGACCAGGGCAGCGCTCGGATAGCGGGTGGCGGCCAGGCGCTTGCCGAAGCCGTTACGGTCCTGCATCAGCGAGATCATGCTGAAGTGCACATGGCCGGTGACGGCGGGACGCTGGCGCATCAGGTCGACCTGCTGCATCACCTCGTCCGGGCCGAAGGCTTTCGGCGAGCCGTCGTTGGTGCGGCTGGTGAAGAGGCCCGGCCAGATATGGCGGCCTTTCGGGTTCTGCGTGAGCCAGTAATCCATCAGCACCGGGAAGGACTGGGTCTTCATGGCGATGGGCCAGTACAGCTGGGGCACGAAATAGTCGAGCCAGCCTTTTTCCAGCCACAGTTCGGCGTCCGCATACAGCTTGTCGTACTGGCTGAAGCCGGTCACGCCGGGCGGGCGGCGGTCCGGACGGCCGATGCCGAAGGGGCTGATGCCGAAACGCACCCAGGATTTCTCGCGGTGCACATTGGTGTAGATCGCCTCGATCAGCTTGTCCACATTCTCGCGGCGCCAGGAAGCGCGGTCCAGCTTGCCGCCGGCCTGCTGGTAACGCTGCCAGGCGGGCTGGTCCGGGAAATCCAGCTCGGCTTTTGCGCCGCCACCATCCAGGGCCGCGCCTTCGCCGCCTGCCTTGGCGGTCGGCGCTTCGATCGGATAGGGATAGAAGTAGTCGTCGATATGCACGCCGTCCACGTCATAGCGGCGCACCACGTCGAGGATCACGTTCAGGGTCTGCTGCGAGGCTTCTTCCTCGGCCGGGTCCATCCACTGGAAAGCGCCGTACTGGCGCACCAAGTGCGGCTTGGCCACCGAGATATGGTCGCGCGAAGAAGCGGACTTGGCCGTCGCATGGCGTGCGCGGTAAGGATTGAACCAGGCGTGCAGCTCCAGGCCGCGCGCATGGGCCTGCGACACCCAGAACTGCAGCGGATCCCAGTCCGGCGAGGGCGCCTTGCCCTGCTGGCCGGTCAGGTATTCGGTCCACGGTTCCAGCGTCGAGGGATAGATGGCATCGGCGCTGGGACGCACCTGCAGGATGATGGCGTTCAGGTTCATCGCCTTCGCGCGGTCCAGGATGGCAATCGCTTCGGCCTGCTGTTTGGCCGTGCTCAGGCCGGGCTTGGTCGGCCAGTCGATATTGGCGACAGTGGAGACCCAGGCGGCGCGGAATTCACGCGGCGCGGCAGGCGGCTGCTCACCGGTGTAATGCGGCTGCTCCGGGGCCGGCGCCACCGCCGGGGCGGTAGGCGTGGTGGAGCAGGAACTCAGCAATGCAGCCATGACGGCGGCTGCGCCAGCGCTCAGAGTGAGCCGTTTTTTCGCGTTGAAAGCCAATTTGTCCCCGTTGTCGTTAGAAGCGCCGCATTGTAATCGCTGTGTCCGCTTACTTGCGCCCGAATGCCGGATCGATCTTCACCAGTGCCGTCATGGCAAAGGCAGGGATCGTAGCCAGGCAGGCCCAGATGAAGAAGTGCTGGTAGCCGAGCCACTGCTGGATCTGGCCGCTGGCCATCTGCGGCACCATCATGCCCAGCGCCATGAAGCCGGTGCAGATCGCGTAGTGCGCGGTTTTGTGCGGCCCGTCCGCCACCATGATCATGAACATCAGGTAGGAGGTGAAGCCCAGGCCGTAGCCGAACTGTTCCACCGCCACCATGGCCGAGATCAGCACGATATTCTGCGGCAGCACGGTGGACAGGTAGACGAATACGAGGCCCGGCACGTGGCAGGCAAAAGCCAGCGGCCACAGGCAGCGCTTCAGGCCGAAGCGCGCGATCAGCACGCCGCCCAGCAGGCCGCCCAGGGTCAGCGCGATGACGCCGACCGTGCCGTAGACCACGCCCAGCTCGGTATTGTCGAGACCCAGGCCGCCTTTTTCGGCCGGATCGAGCAGGAAGGGTACCGCCATTTTCAGCAGCTGCGATTCGCCGAGGCGGAACAGCAGCAGGAAGCCCATGATGACGAGGATGCCGTCGCGCTTGAAGAAGGAGGCAAAGGTGCCGAAGAATTCTTTCAGCGGATTGCCTTCGACATGCGCTTTCACGTCCTCGGCGGGACGCGGCAGCACGAAGAAGTGCCAGGCGCACAGCAGCACGAAGACCGCGCCCAGCACGCCGAACACCACGGCCCAGGCCAGGTGCGGGTCGCCGGTGCGGGCGATCAGGATGCCGGCCAGCGCCACCGCGCCGCCCTGTCCGGCGATATTGGCGAGACGGTAGAAGGTGCTGCGCACGCCGACGAAGGCGGCCTGCTCCTTCTGGCTCAGGCCCAGCATATAGTAGCCGTCGGCCGCGATATCGTGGGTGGCCGAGGCGAAGGCCATCAGCCACAGCACGGCCAGGCTCATCTGGAAGAAGGAGGGAAGATGGGTGGTGAAGGCCACCAGCGCCAGCGCCACGCCGACCACGAACTGCAGGGCCACCGTCCAGCCGCGCTTGGTGCCGAACATTTCAACTACCGGCGACCACAGCGGCTTGATGACCCAGGGCAGGTAGAGCCAGGAGGTATAGAAGGCCATCTCCGCGTTGGAGATGCCGATGTTCTTGTACATCACCACCGACAGCGCCATGACGGCGAAGTAGGGAATACCCTGGCCAAAATACAGGGTCGGAATCCAGACCCAGGGATTGCGTTGCGGCGCTCGTTCCATCACATCCTTTTTGTTGTGGTTGAGGCCAGGATGCGCACGGCGCGGGCGCTCAGGCCGTCAGCGCGCCGCGCACACTGCCCCTGGCGCTGGCCAGCAGGGTCTCCGCCTGCTGCACCGTGGTCTTTCTCAGCAGTGCGACGACTGCCACCTTCACATGATAACCGCACTGCTCCAGCGTGCTGCGCGCAGCGGCCTCGTCAGCGCCGGTGGCGTGCATGGTCAAGCGCACGGTGCGCGCGAACAGCTTGGCGTTGGTCGGCTTCAGGTCCACCATCAGGTTGCCGTACACCTTGTTCAGCCGCACCATGATGGCGCTGGAGATGGTGTTCAGCACGATCTTCTGCGAGGTGCCCGCTTTCAGGCGGGTGCTGCCGGAAATCACTTCGCTGCCGGTATCGAGGGTGATGCCCACTTCAGCCTCGTTGGCCACCGGGGCGTCCGTATTGTTGGCGATGCCGATGGTGAGGGCGCCCAGTTCGCGTGCCGCGTGCAGCGCCCCCAGCACATAGGGGGTGCCGCCGGAAGCAGCCAGCAGCAGCACGACATCGTTTGCGGTGGGGTTCAGGCTGAGCAGGTCTCTGGCGCCCTGCTCGCGGTCGTCCTCGGCGCCTTCCACGGCCACGAACATGGCTTTTTCGCCGCCGGCCAGCAGGGCCAGCGCGCGCTCATGCGGCCAGGAGAAGGTGGGATAGAGCTCCACGCTGTCCAGCACGCCGAGGCGGCCGGAGGTGCCGGCGCCCACATAGATCAGGCGCCCGCCCGCCTCGATGCGCGGTACTGCTGCGGTAATAGCGGCGGCAATGCGCGGCGTGGCGTCACGCACGGCCTGCACGGCATTGAACTGGTCGTCAACGAAGGCGGTAACGAGCTCGGTGACGGGGTATTGGTCCAGCAGGGCATGCTGCGTGCTGGGGGTTTCGGTTTTTAGCATCGCCAATCTTGATAATCTGGACACGACCAAACCAGTGTAATACCAAATTTCACAGGCCGCCCATGAAAGGTAAGCCCGCAGGCATTCCGTAAAGTTATGCCGCTCAGGCGCCGCGGCGCATTTCGGCCACGAAATCGTAATGGTCGCTGCGGCAGTAGGAATGGGTGAGTTCGACCGCTTCGCCGCTGTCCAGGTAAGCGATACGGGTAATGAAGAGCACCGCCTGGCCTTCGGCCACGTCCAGCTGGCGGGCCAGCTCGGCGGAGGCGTTCATGGCGCGGATATGCTGCAGGGCTCGGGCCGGCGCCTTGCCGTTCGCTTCCAGGAAGCGGTAAAGGGAATCGCCCACCGCATCCGGGTCCGGCACCACGTTGTAGGGCAGCACGCTGACTTCATAGGCCATGACGATATCGTCCGCCAGGCGCAGGCGCTCCAGGCGGGCTACCTTGCTGTTCGGCGACAGGCCCAGGCTCAGCTGTTCTTCGGTACCGGCGGTGACAATCGCGCGCGTCAGCCAGCGCGAGCTGGGCTGGTAGCCGCGCTGCTGCAGCTGTTCCGAGAAACTGGACAGGTTGGACAGGGGCTGCTCGATGCGCGGCGCAATATAGTTGCCGGAACCGCGACGGCGCACCACCAGGCCTTGCTCGACCAGCTGGTCGATGGCCTTGCGCGCCGTGACACGGGACACATTGAGCTGTTCGGACAGGGTGCGTTCGGACGGCAGGGCCTGATCGACCTGATAGCGCCCGGTGCGGACGTCATCGATCAATTTCCTTGCAATCTGCATGTACAGCGGCGAATTGTCGCTAATTTCGCTGCCGGGCTCCACGCTGTTCTGGCTCATTCCTGTTCTCCCATGCTGCCTAGTGTAATAGGGATGCGGAATGTGCGCTGCGCCCGGCCTGCATGAAAAGTTGCTAGGAAGGCATAACGTAGGGCTATGCGATTACCGCGAGGAACCCGTGCGGCGGCTCATATTGACGAGGGTGCGCCACAGCTGCTTGTAGCCGTGCACCACGCAATACGTCAGGCGGTAGACCAGCACGCCGTTGCGGCCGGTGCGCAGCACCATGGTGACGGCCTCGCCGATGGCGCGCAGGCGCACGGCATCGCGGAAACGGCGCGGTTTTGGATCGACCGCATCGGCGGCGTCGATTTCACCGGTGAGGTCGGTATGGCCGGTTTCCTGGCTGAACTCGGCCTGGCGCAGCACCTTGCCCTTGCTGTTCAGGCGCAACAGGCGCACCACTTCGCCATTGCCCAGCACTACCGTCGTTTCGCCCGATGGGTGGACGGCGGTATCGATCAGGGACCAGCCTTCCGGTGGGGTAAACGGCGGCGCGGACGGCGCGGCGCTGAGGCGGGAAAACAGGGAAGGCTTGGTGGCGTGCATGGCAACTCCGTTATGAATCATCTATGAGTTGATTCTAAGAAATATCTTTCAGGCTTCCGTCGGCATTTGGTAAGCACTTGTAGGGAAATTGTAGTGACCAATAGTTCAGAAAACAGAACGGGCTGGAACCGCCCGGTCCAGCCCGTTCTGCTGCAGCGTGCTTGCGGTCAGGCGCGCAGCGCGTCGCGGTACATGCCTGGCTTGACCACGCTGCCCCACAGTTTCTTGTAGCCCTTGGCGAGGCAGAAGGTCAGGCGGTAGACCATGACGGCGGTGCTGTTGGCACGCAGCACCATGGTGACGGCTTCACCGATGGCGCGCAGGCGCACGGCGCCGCGCAGCACGCGGGAGGAGATGGCCGTGGTATCGCGCGGATCGCGGAAATCGGATTTCTTGAGAACGGCGCCGCTGCTGTCCAGGCGCAGCAGGCGCATCACGCAGCCATCGCACAGCACCACGGTGGTATCACCGGAAGGATGCTGGACGGCGTCGATCATTTCCCAGCCTTCGCGTGGCTGGAAGGTGGCGAGGACGGCGTTTTCCTGTTGCTGTTGCTGGGCTGCGTTCATGGCGGTCTCTTTATGGAAGTGATTGGATGAGTGAAATTATAGGAAAAGCATTTGTCTTGTTTTGAGGCAATTGGTCTGCAATATGTCTGGGAATTGTCACCATTGCATAGGTATAAGTTATGCCTGAATAATCAGTTTTCATTGGATAGGGGACAGGACGCCCCCTTATCCTTGGTTCACAAGATAAAAACAGGAGAGAGCATGGGAATGCGACTGCGGGCGCTGGTAAGCGCCGTGCTGCTGGGCGGCGCGAGCCACGTGATGGCCATGGGGGGCGGCCCGGCCGATGCCCTGCTGGACCGCGAACTGGCGGCGGTGGTGAACGATCCGCAGCACCCGCTGAGCGGACTGTCGGTGCTGGCGATCCGGGACGGCAAGGTGAGCTACCAGCAGCAGTTCGGGCTGCGCCGAATGGCGAAACCGGAGCCGGTGACGGCCGCCACCATGTTCCGCATCGCCTCGATCTCCAAAATGATGACCACCTTCGGCCTGATGCGCCTGGTGGAAGAAGGCAAGGCGGACCTGGACGCCGACATCGGCCAGTACCTGGGCTTCCCGGTACGCAATCCCCACTTCCCGGAGCGCGTGATCACGCTGCGCCACCTGCTGACCCATACCTCTTCGCTGCGCGACGATGGCGGCTACTCCTGGGGCGCCGACACCACGCTGCAGGATGTGCTGGTGCCGGGCGGCAAGCGTTACGGCAAGGGCGAGATGTGGGCGTCGAACGCCGGCGCGGGCGACTACTTCACCTATTGCAACCTGGCCTGGGGCGTGATCGGCACGGTGATGGAGAAAGTCAGCGGCGAACGCTTCGACCTGCTGATGAAGCGCCTGCTGCTGGCCCCGCTGGGCCTGCGCGGCGGCTACAACACCTCCGGCTTCAGTGCGGACGAGGTGGCGGATACCGCCACGCTGTACCGCCGCCGCACCCAGGACACGGAAATCTGGGATACCAAAGGCCCATGGATCCCGCAGGTGGATGATTTCGGCGCCAAAGCGCCGGTACCGCCTGCGGGACTGGCCAATTATGTGATCGGCAGCAACGCCACCCTGTTCAGCCCCACGGGCGGCCTGCGCATCTCGGCGCCGGACATGGGCAAGATCATGCTAATGCTGATCAATGGCGGCCAGCACGAAGGCCGCCAGATCCTGAAGCCGGCCACGCTGAACGCCATGTTCCGCGAATACTGGCGCTACGATGGCAAAAATGGCAACACCCTGAACGGCCTGTACCACAGCTGGGGCCTGGGTACCCAGCGCTTCCCGGACGCGCCGGGCGTGGGCAACCGGCTGGTGCCGGGCGGCGGCTTCAGCGCGGTGGGCCACCTGGGCGAAGCCTATGGCCTGATTTCCACCTTCGTGGTCGATCTCGACCGGCGCAACGGCATGGTGAGCCTGATCGGCGGCTTCGGCACCGATCCGGACAGCAATCCCGGCCAGTATTCCGCCCACACCCGGGCCGAGGAGCTCATTCTGAGCGCCCTCTATAAGAGAGCCATTCTCGGCAAGACCGATTAGAGACATGACCAAAGGTTATATGCCGTAGACGACGATTCATTGGCGTCCATGACAAGCTCTCTCTTAAGCTGTTCTATCGAGTGAAACCGGTTCCGGTGGGACCCAAGCGAGGCGTAATGCAGCAAGAAGCACAGCAAGTAGTAGTGATTGGTGGCGGCGTAGTGGGACTGACTTCGGCCTGGTGGCTGCTGGAAGCCGGCTATCGCGTTACCGTGCTGGAGCGTGCGAAAACGGTCGGCAGCGCCGCCAGTTTCCGCAATGGCGGCCAGCTCAGCTACCGCTATGTGGCGCCGCTGGCCGACAGCGGCGTGCCGCTCAAGGCGCTGCAATGGATGTTCCAGGAAGACGGCCCGCTGCGCTTCAAACCGGAAGCCGACCCGCGCCAGTGGCGCTGGCTGATGCAATTCCTCGCCAACTGCAATGCGGAAGACAACCGCCGCACCACGGCCAAGCTGCTGGAACTCGGCGAGCTGAGCCGCAAGTCCATGGCCCAGCTGGAAATCAAGCTGCCGCTGGAAGAATTCGCCTGGCGCGACGCCGGCAAGCTGGTGGTCTACCGCACGAAGAAGCTGTTCGACGCGGCCGTGGCCCGTCCCGAATCCTCCAGCAAGCGCCAGGTGCTGAACGGCGCCGAAACGGCGGCCATGGAACCGGCGCTGGCCGCGCTGGCGCCTTCTCTCGCCGGCGGCATCTTCAACAGCGGTGAAGCGGTGGCCGACTGCCACGCTTTCTGCCTGGCGCTGGAGCAGCGCCTGCGCGCCCATCCCCGCTTCCAGGGCTTCGTGCATGCCGATGCCCAGGTGATCTTCGCCGAGAAAGGCCGCATCACCGCCGTACACACCGACACCGGCTGGGTGGGCGGCGACCAGTTCGTGCTGGCGGCGGGCATCCAGAGCCGCACCCTGGCCGAAACCTGCGACATCACGCTGCCGCTGTATCCGCTGAAAGGCTACAGCCTGACCGCGCCGATCCGCGCCGAACACACGGCGCCGGAAATCAGCGTGACCGACTTCGAACGCAAGACCCTGTATGCCCGCATCGGCGACAAACTGCGCGTGGCGGCCATGGTGGACATGGTGGGGGAGGACACCTCGATCGACCCGCGCCGCATTGCCGGCCTGACCCGCCTGGCACAGGAAACCATGCCGACGGCGGCCGACTACGGCCAGGCCGAACCGTGGGCCGGTTTGCGTCCCGCGACGCCGAACAGCGCGCCGATCATCGGCGCCACCCAGTATCCCAACCTGTGGCTGAACGTCGGCCACGGCCCGCTCGGCTTCACCTTCGCCTGCGGCACGGCAAGCATCCTGGCCGACCTCATGACCGGCAAAGGCGCCCCCTTCGCCCTCGACTGCCTGGCCTACCGCCATTAAATTGGGGACGGACGGGGACGCCGAGTCCCGGATTATACGATTCGTATAATTAGGGACTCGGCGTCCCCGTCCGTCCCCAACTTAATTCTCGGAATGACGGATAATGGCGGCTTTCCTGATGTCGCCTTGCCATGTCCAAGTCAAAAAATCAGCAGGGCTGCCCTTGCGGCGGCCCGGCGCTCGAGACCTGCTGCGGTCCATTTATCAGCGGCGAAAGGGTGCCCGAGACGGCCGAACAGCTGATGCGCTCACGCTACACCGCCTATGTGCAGGGCAATGAGCCCTACCTGCTCGCCACCTGGCACCGCAGCACCCGTCCCACGGACAAAATCGTGGACCGCAATGAGGCCTTGCAGTGGCTTGGACTTGAGGTAAAATCTGCTTTACGTTTACGTCAACGTAAAGTAACCGAAGGCGAGGATTTCGTGGAGTTCGTGGCCCGCTTCCGCATTGGCGGCAAGGGGCAGCGCCTGCACGAGGTAAGCCGTTTCCTGCGCGAGGCCGATGATCTCGGCGTCCAGCGCTGGTTCTACGTGGACGGACAGTTCCCAGAATAAAACCAGAGAGACACGCCCATGCCGCAGATCGATAGCAAGCTCAATCCCCGCAGTGATGATTTCAAGGCCAATGCGGCCGCCATGCAAGCCATCGTCGATGACCTGCGCGCCAAGGTCGCCAAGGTGGCCGAGGGCGGCGGCGAAGCGGCCAGCGCCAAGCATGTGGCACGCGGCAAGCTGCTGCCGCGCGACCGGGTGCAGATGCTGCTTGATCCGGGCACGCCTTTCCTCGAACTGTCCCAGCTGGCCGCTTACGGCATGTACAAGGAAGCGAACGGCAACGACGCTGCGCCATCTGCCGGCGTTATCACCGGCATTGGCCGCGTGGCCGGCCAGGAATGCGTGATCGTCTGTAACGACGCCACCGTGAAGGGCGGCACTTATTATCCGATGACGGTGAAGAAGCACCTGCGCGCGCAGGAAATCGCCGAGCAGAACAATCTCCCCTGCATTTATCTCGTGGACTCGGGCGGCGCCAACCTGCCGAACCAGGACGACGTGTTCCCGGACCGGGACCACTTCGGCCGCATCTTCTATAACCAGGCCAATATGTCGGCGCGCGGCATTCCGCAGATCGCCGTCGTGATGGGCTCCTGCACGGCCGGCGGCGCTTATGTGCCGGCCATGAGCGATGAATCCATCATCGTGAAGGAGCAGGGCACGATCTTCCTCGGCGGCCCGCCGCTGGTGAAGGCGGCCACCGGCGAGGTGGTGTCGGCCGAAGACCTGGGCGGCGGCGATGTGCATACGCGCCTGTCCGGCGTGGCGGACCACCTGGCGCAGAACGATACGCATGCGCTGTCGATGGCGCGCACCATCGTGTCCAACCTGAACCGCCGCAAGCCCCAGCAGGCGCCTGTGCGCGAAGCGGTGGAGCCGAAATACGCGCCGGAAGAGCTGTATGGCGTGATTCCGGTCGATACCCGCAAGCCTTTCGATATCCGCGAAGTCATTGCGCGCATCGTGGACGGCAGCGAGTTCGATGAATTCAAGGCACGCTACGGCACCACGCTGGTGTGCGGCTTCGCCCATATCTACGGCATGAAAGTGGGCATCATCGCCAACAACGGCATCCTGTTCTCGGAGTCCGCGCTGAAGGGCACCCACTTCATTGAGTTGTGCTGCCAGCGCAAGATCCCGCTGGTCTTCCTGCAGAACATTACCGGCTTCATGGTGGGCCGCAAGTACGAAAACGAAGGCATTGCGCGCAATGGCGCGAAGATGGTAACGGCGGTTGCTACCGCTTCCGTGCCCAAGTTCACCGTCATCATCGGCGGTTCCTTCGGCGCCGGCAACTACGGCATGTGCGGCCGCGCCTATTCGCCGCGCTTCCTGTGGATGTGGCCAAACGCGCGCATCTCCGTGATGGGTGGCGAACAGGCCGCGTCCGTGCTGGCGACCGTGAAGCGCGACGGCATTGAAGGCAAGGGCGGCCAGTGGAGCGCGGAGGAAGAAGCCGCGTTCAAGCAGCCGATCAAGGAGCAGTACGAAGAACAGGGCCACCCGTATTACGCGAGTGCGCGTTTGTGGGACGACGGCATCATCGATCCGGCAGATACGCGCATGGTGCTGGGCCTGGGCCTTTCCGCCGCCTTCAACGCAGAGATTCCGGACACGAAGTTCGGCGTCTTCCGCATGTAAGGAGCGGCCATGGATTACCAGACCCTGACCATTTCCATCGCGGACAAGCTGGCTACCGTCACGCTGAACCGCCCCGATGTGCGCAATTCCTTCAATGAGCAGACCATCAACGAAATCGCCAGCGCTTTCGATGAACTGGGCCGCAATGAGCTGGTGCGCGCGATTGTGCTGGCCGCGAACGGCCCCGCGTTCTGCGCGGGCGCGGACCTGAACTGGATGAAAAAAATGGCGGGCTACTCGTACAGCGAGAACCAGGCCGACGCCATGCAGCTGGCGCAGATGCTGCGCACCATTTACCTGTGCCCGAAACCCGTGGTGGCGAAGGTGCAGGGCGACTGCTACGCAGGCGGCATGGGCCTGGTGGCGGCCTGCGATATCGCGGTGGCGGTGCAGGAAGCGAATTTTTGCCTGAGCGAGGTGAAGCTGGGCCTGATCCCGGCCACCATTTCGCCGTATGTGATCAAGGCCATGGGCGAGAATGCGGCGCGTCGCTATTTCCTCACTGCCGAACGATTCAGCGCAGCCGAAGCGCACCGCGTCGGCTTCGTGCATGAAGTGGCGGCTGCCGATGCCCTCGATGCGAAAGTCGCCGAGATCGTGAAATCACTGCTGGGGAACAGCCCCAATGCGGTGAAAGAAGCGAAGGCGCTGGTGCGCGATGTGGTGGACCGCCCGGTCATCGATGAACTGCTGGCCGATACGGCACAGCGCATTGCCAATATCCGCGCTTCGGAGCAAGGACGCGAAGGCGTACAGTCCTTCCTTGAGAAGCGCAAGCCGAACTGGCTGAACTGACGGAGTAGTTTTGCAGGATTCGAATCACAATACCGACTGGGTCGCACGCAGCCTGCGCAGCGTGTGGCACCCGTGCACCCAGATGCAGCACCACGAAACGGTGCCGCTGATCCCTGTCAGCCATGGCCGCGGCGCCTGGCTGTACGACCACGATGGCAAGCGCTATCTCGACGCCATCAGCTCGTGGTGGGTGAACCTGTTCGGCCATGCGAATCCGCGCATCAACGCTGCCCTGAAGGACCAGCTGGATACACTGGAACACGCGATGCTGGCGGGCTTTACGCATACGCCGGTGATCGAGTTGTCCGAACGCCTGTCGGCGCTGACGCAGCACCAGCTGGGCCACGCCTTCTATGCTTCGGACGGCGCTTCTGCCGTTGAAATCGCGCTCAAGATGAGCTTCCATGCATGGCGCAACAGTGGCCGCAGCGAGAAGCAGGAATTCGTCTGCCTGCAGGGCAGCTACCACGGCGAGACAATCGGCGCGCTGGCCGTGACCGATGTGGCGCTGTTCAAGGACGCCTACGGCCCGCTGCTGCGCACCTCGCGCATCGTGATGTCGCCGGATGCGCGCCAGGCCGCCCCGGGCGAAAGTGCGGAAGACGTGGCGCGCCGTGCGGCGGCCGATGTGCAGCGCCTGTTCGAGGACCGCGCCGGCCAGATTGCCGCCATCATTATCGAGCCGCTGGTACAGTGTGCCACCGGCATGGCGATGCACGACCCGCTCTACCTGAAGCTGGTACGCGAGCTGTGCGACCGACACTCTGTACATATGATCCTGGACGAGATTGCGGTCGGCTGCGGGCGCACCGGCACTTTCTTCGCCAGTGAGCAGGCCGGCATCTGGCCCGACTTCGTCTGCCTCTCCAAGGGCATCAGCGGCGGCTATCTGCCTCTGTCGCTGGTGCTGACGCGCGAGGAGATCTACCAGGCTTTCTATAGCACGGACGTGCGGCGCGGCTTCCTGCATTCGCATTCGTACACCGGCAACCCGCTGGCCTGCCGCGCAGCGCTGGCCACGCTCGATATTTTCGCGCAGGACAATGTGCTTGCAGCGAACCGCGAACGCGCCGCGAAGCTGACGGCCGCGCTGCAGCCGCTGGCGGAACACGCACGCATCACGAACGCCCGCCAGCGCGGCATGATCTGGGCTTTCGACGCAGTGGATGTGGACAGCACCTTCTCGCGCCGCTTCTTCGCGAACGCCACGCAGAACGAACTGCTGCTGCGCCCCATCGGCAACACACTGTACCTGATGCCGCCCTATATCCTCGACGACGAAGAGATTGCAGGCCTCGCGGCCCGTACCCTCGCCGTGTTCGAGCAGACAATCAAGGGGGCATGATGGAGCTGCTGAACCGACTGGAACAACAGCTGGACGGCCTGCGCGAGAAAAGCCTGATCCGCCGCCGCCGCAACGTGGAAACGCCGTGCGCGCCACGCGTGAAAGTGAACGGCCGCGAGCTGCTGGCCTTCTGCAGCAATGACTATCTCGGCCTGGCGGCCCATCCGCGCATCGCCGCCGCCATGCACGAAGGCGTGGAGCTGTACGGCACCGGCAGCGGCGCATCGCACCTGATCAGCGGCCATAGCCGCGCCCACGCGCAGCTCGAAGAACGGCTTGCCGAATTCGTCGGCCCGAATCTCATCGATCCGCGCGCACTGTACTTCTGCACCGGCTATATGGCGAACCTCGCCGTGCTCACCGGCCTAGCGGTAGCGGACAAGAACACCGAAATCTTCAGCGAGGCCCTGAACCACGCCTCCCTGATCGACGGCGGCCGCCTGGCGCGTACCACGCTCAAGGTTTATCCGCATGCCGATGCCGCCGCGCTGGACGCCATGCTGGAGGCCAGCACCGCCACCAACAAGATCGTCGTCACCGACAGCGTTTTCAGCATGGACGGCGACCTCGCGCCGCTGCCTGCCCTGCTGGCGCTGTGCGAGCGCCACGGCGCCTGGCTGGTGGTCGATGACGCGCATGGTTTCGGCACGCTGGGCCGGAACGGCCGCGGCGCACTGGAGCACTTTGCGCTGAAATCGCCTTACCTCGTCTACGTTGGCACGCTGGGCAAGGCGGCGGGCGTGGGCGGCGCCTTCGTTGCGGCGCACAGTACCGTCATTGAAACGCTGATCCAGCGCGCACGCCCTTACATCTTCACCACCGCAGCCCCGCCCGCACTGGCGCACGCCCTGCTGACCAGCCTCGATATCATCAGCGGCGATGAAGGCCATGAGCGCCGGGCGCATCTCAACGCTTTGGTGGCACAATGGCAGGATGGCCTGCGCCTGAAACGCTGGCAGCGCCTGCCTTCGTCCACTGCGATCCAGCCGGTGGTGATCGGCGAGAACGAGGAAACAATGAAAATGGCAGCGGCGCTGTACGAACAGGGCATCTGGGTGGGCGGCATCCGCCCGCCAACCGTCCCTGCCGGCACCGCGCGGCTGCGCGCCACGCTGTCCGCCAGCCATACGGCGCAGGACGTGGCGCAACTGATCAACGCATTGAACGAACTGGAAAGGAGCTGCCATGGCGCTTGAAGATCCGGTTACTCCCGTGCTTGAAACGCAAACACAGGCTGTGGCGGCAGGCATGCCGCCGCACTTCGCCTGTTTCGTTACCGGCACCGACACCGAAATCGGCAAAACCATGATTTCGTCGGCCATGCTGCACGCGCTGACCTGCCAGGGCGTGCGCGCCTGCGGCATGAAGCCCGTGGCCGCCGGCGCCGTCATACGCGACGGCCGCCTGCATAACGACGATGCCGACCAGCTGGCGGAAGCAGGCAACGTAACCATGCTGCCTTCGCTGACCACGCCCTTCATGCTGAAGGAGCCTGCCGCGCCCCACATCGCCGCGGCAATGGAAGGCATCACCATTGACCCGGTGCCTATCCTGGCTGCCTACCTTGAGATCGCCGCCGCTTCCGACGCGACGGTGGTGGAAGGCGTGGGCGGTTTCCGCGTGCCGCTGAACGACCAGTACGACACGGCCGACCTCGCGCAGCAGCTGGACCTGCCGGTAGTGCTGGTGGTGGGCCTGCGCCTCGGCTGCATCAACCATGCGCTGCTGACGGTGGAAGCGATCCAGTCGCGCGGGCTCAAGCTGGTTGGCTGGGTGGCCAATGCGCTGGAACTGGAAATGAATTTCGCGGACGAGAATATCGCGGCGCTGGCCGCGCGCATTCCCGCACCGCTGCTCGGCCGCGTGCCGCGCCTGGCGCACGCCACGCCGGCAGCCGCTGCCGAGCACCTGGACTTTACGCACCTGCCGAACTGGCCGGCGCGCCGCAACACACTTTGAACGAGTAAGGAAAATTATGCCGCAAGCCCTGCAAGAACCAAAAACCGTTGCCCTGCACCGCCCCGGCGCACCGATCAAGCTGCCCGAGGCAGCCACCTGGCCGCGCGAGGAAGTGCTGGCGCTGTTCGAGTTGCCGTTCAATGAACTGATGTTCCGCGCCCAGCAAACCCACCGCGCCAATTTCCCTGACGGCGACGTGGAGCTGGCAACCCTGCTGTCGATCAAGACCGGCGGCTGCGAAGAGGACTGCGGCTACTGCCCTCAGGCCGCGCGCTACGACACCGGCGTGGAAGCGAAGAAGATCCTCGGCCTCGACACCGTGCTGGAAGCAGCGCGCCAGGCCAAGGACAACGGCGCCACCCGCTTCTGCATGGGCGCCGCATGGCGCAGCCCGAAAGACCGCGACATGGACAAGGTTGAGGAGATGGTGCGCGAAGTGAAGGCTCTCGGCCTCGAAACCTGCGCCACGCTCGGCATGCTGGAAGAACAGCAGGCGGAACGCCTGAAAGCCGCTGGCCTGGACTACTACAACCACAACCTGGACACCGCGCCCGAGTTCTACGACAACGTGATCTCCACCCGCGAATACCAGGACCGCCTCGACACGCTGGGCCACGTGCGCAACGCGGGCCTGAAAGTCTGCTGCGGCGGCATCGTGGGCATGGGCGAATCGCGCGACCAGCGCGCCGGCCTGATCGCCCAGCTGGCGAACCTGAACCCGTACCCGGAATCGGTGCCGATCAACCACCTGGTGCAGGTGGAAGGCACGCCGCTGTATGGCATGGACCGCCTCGATCCGCTGGAGTTCGTGCGCACCATCGCCGTTGCCCGCATCACGATGCCGAAGGCGCGCGTGCGCCTGTCCGCAGGGCGCCGCGAGCTGGGCGAAGCGGTACAGGCGATGTGCTTCATGGCCGGCGCCAACTCGATCTTCTACGGCGACAAGCTGCTGACCACCGATAACCCGGAAGCCAACGATGACCGCGCGCTGCTGGAAAAGCTGGGCCTGAAGACCCGCGGCACCGTGCTGGAATCCGTGCAGAAGGAAGCCTGCGGCTGCTAAGCCGCCATCTATAAAAAACAGCCGCTGAGCTGAATAGAGAGAGACCATGTTCAAGAAAATCCTGATCGCCAACCGTGGTGAAATCGCCTGCCGCGTTGCCGCTACTGCGCGCCGCATGGGCATCAAGACCGTTGCCGTGTATTCGGAGGCCGATGCCAATGCGAAGCACGTTGCCGTGTGCGACGAGGCCGTGCTGCTCGGACCAGCGCCAGCGAAGGAAAGCTATCTGTGCGGCGACAAGATCATTGCGATCGCCCTCGCCACCGGCGCCGAAGCGATCCATCCGGGCTATGGCTTCCTGTCCGAGAACGCGGAGTTCGCGGACGCGTGCGAGGCGGCTGGACTGGTCTTTATCGGCCCGCCGGCATCGGCCATGCGCGCCATGGGCTCCAAGTCGGCGGCCAAGTCGCTGATGGAGAAGGCCAATGTGCCGCTGGTGCCGGGCTACCACGGAGACCAGCAGGATGCCGATTTCCTGCAGAAAGAAGCGGACCGCATCGGCTATCCCGTACTGCTCAAGGCCTCGGCCGGCGGCGGCGGCAAGGGCATGCGCGTGGTGGAGAACAGCGCAGCCTTCAAGGATGCGCTGGCCTCCTGCAAGCGCGAGGCGATCAGCTCCTTCGGCGACGACAAGGTGCTGGCCGAGAAGTACCTGCAGCGCCCGCGCCATATCGAGATCCAGGTATTCGCCGACACGCACGGCAACTGCATCTATCTGTTTGAACGCGACTGCTCGGTGCAGCGCCGCCACCAGAAAGTGCTGGAAGAAGCGCCGGCGCCGGGCATGAGCGGCGAGCGCCGCGCGGCGATGGGCGACGCGGCCGTTGCGGCAGCACGCGCCGTGGGCTACGTTGGGGCGGGTACGGTGGAATTCATCGCCAACCAGGACGGCAGCTTCTACTTCATGGAGATGAATACCCGCCTGCAGGTGGAGCACCCCGTTACCGAAATGATCACCGGCACCGACCTCGTTGAGTGGCAGCTGCGCATTGCTGCCGGCGAGACGCTGCCGCAACGCCAGGACGAGCTGCGCATCCACGGCCATGCCATCGAAGCGCGCGTGTATGCCGAAAACCCCGAGAAGGGCTTCCTGCCGTCGATCGGCACGCTGCGCCATCTGGCGACGCCCGAAGCCGTGAGCTTCGAACTCGGCGGCGTGCCGGGCCATCCAGCCGGTGTGCGGGTGGATTCCGGCGTGCGCGAAGGCGACGCCATTTCGCCGTATTACGACCCGATGATCGCGAAGCTGATCGTGTGGGGTGCGGACCGCAAACAGGCGCTGGCGCGCATGGCGCAGGCCCTGTCCCAGTACCAGATCGTTGGCCTGGCGTCGAACATCGCTTTCCTCAAGCGCCTGGTGGAAGGCGATGCCTTCGCCAATGCAGACCTGGATACGGGCCTGATCGAACGCAACCAGGAAGCGCTGTTCCCGCCCCCGCGTGCGGTGCCCGTTGCAGCGCTGGCCCTGGCCGCCGTGTCGCTGATCGAAGGCGAAAAGGCCTCGTCGGCAGCGCAGTCGGCGAATGCGTCGGATCCATGGGGCAACGCCCTCGGCTGGCGCATGAATACGCGCTTTGCCCGCGCACTGGCCTTCAGCGACGAACACGGCAAGGATTACGCACCGCGCATCACCTACCTGCCGCACGGCTGGCAGATCGATGTGAACGGCATGGATACCGATGTGTCGCTGCTGTCGCAGAACGGCGCTGAACTGAGCATCAAGCTGGGGGAAACATCGGTACATGGCGCCGTACGCCGCGACGGCGAGCTGCTGCATGTGTTCACGGGCGGGCGGCACTATCCGCTGCATTACAAGGATCCGATGGCGCATGCCGGCGAGTCCGAAGCGGAAGGCGGCCGCCTGACGGCGCCGATGCCGGGCAAGGTGGTGGCCGTGCTGGCGTCCAGAGGGCAGGAGGTGAAGAAGGGCGCGCCGCTGGTGATCATGGAGGCGATGAAGATGGAGCACACCATCGCTGCGCCGCATGACGGCGTGGTGGAAGACATCCTGTACGCCGTGGGCGACCAAGTGAGCGACGGTGCGCCGCTGCTGGCCTTCCAGGCTGCGGCATAAGAGGCCGCCATGCGTATCCTGCTGTACCGGGGCGACGGCGATACGGCGCCGTGGGCCGAAGAGTTCGCGCGCCACCTGCCGGAAGCTGAAACGGTAGCCTGGCAGGAGGGCGCGTCGCGCGCTCCCTGCGACTACGCCGTCACCTGGGGCGCGCCCGAGCCGGCGCTGCGCGAGCTGGCCGAGGTGAAAGCGATCTTTCTTGGCGGCGCGGGCGCCGACGCCATCCTGAAGCACGAAGACGCGATTCCACGCCATGTTCCCATCGTGCGCCTTGGCGACGCCGGCATGGGCATCCAGATGGCCGAGTATGTGCTGCATGCCGTGCTGCGCTACTACCGCCGCTTCGACGAGTATGAGGCGCTGGCGCGGGCCGGCGAATGGAAGCCGCTGCCGCAATACCGCCGCGAAGAGTTTTCGGTCGGCGTGCTGGGCGCAGGTGTGCTGGGCATGCATGTGCTGGAAGCGCTGAAGCCTTTCGGTTTTCCGCTGCATGCATGGAGCCGCAGCGTAAAGAAGATCGAGGGTGTGCAGGCGCACGCCGGCGAAGCAGGACTGGACACCATCCTGCGCGCCAGCCGCGTCGTGGTCTGCATGCTGCCGCTGACGGCGGAGACGGCCAACCTGCTGAACCGCACCAACCTTGCAAAGCTGCCGCAGGGCGCATACCTGGTCAATGTGGCGCGCGGCGCGCAGGTTTCGGAACCGGACCTGCTGGCCATGGTCAAGGCCGGCCATATCGCAGGCGCCACGCTGGACGTGTTCCGTAACGAACCGCTTCCGGTGCAGCATCCGTTCTGGCAGGAGCCGCGCATTACGATCACGCCGCACATCTCCGCGCTCACGCAGCGCACCGAGAGCGTGCAGCAGATCGCGAACAAGATCCGCCAGCTGGAAAAGGGCGAGGCTATCGCCGATGTTATCAACCGCGAACTGGGGTACTGAGATGAAGCTGCCGCATAAAGTAAAAATTGTCGAAGTCGGCCCGCGCGACGGCCTGCAGAACGAGAAGGAAGATGTTCCTGCACAGGTGAAGATCGAGCTGGTGAACCGCCTCACCGCAGCCGGTTTTTCGAACATCGAATCGGCCTCCTTCGTGTCGCCGAAGTGGGTGCCGCAGATGGCGACCAGCAAGGAAGTCATGGCGGGCATCACACGCAAGCCGGGCGTGATCTATTCCGCGCTGACGCCGAATATGCAGGGCTTCGAGGCGGCGATGGAGGCGGGCGCCGATGAGGTGGTGATTTTCGGCGCCGCTTCGGAAGCCTTTTCTCAGCGGAATATCAACTGCTCGATCGCCGAATCCATCGAACGTTTCCGCCCGGTGGCGGAGGCGGCGAAGCAGCGCGGCGTGCGCCTGCGCGCCAGCGTGAGCACGGCCTTTGGCTGTCCGTACCAGGGCGAAGTGCCGCTGGATGCAGTGGGCGACGTGGTTGCGCGCATGCGCGACCTGGGCTGCGACGAGATCGATATCGCCGACACCATCGGCGTCTCCACTCCGCGCAAGACGCAGGCGGTGATGGAGCGCGCCATCCGCGAATTCCGCATCGATGGCCTGTCCGGCCACTTCCACGACACCTACGGCCAGGCATTGGCGAACATTTACGCCAGCATGGAAGTGGGCATCGCCATCTTCCACTCTTCGGTATCCGGCCTTGGCGGCTGCCCTTATGCGAAAGGCGCCACGGGCAATGTGGCCACGGAGGATGTGCTGTACATGATGAATGGCCTGGGCATCGAAACCGGCATCGACCTGGATGTGGTGGTCGATGCCGGCCATTTCATTTCTCAGTTCCTCGGCCGAAAGGGCGCCAGCCGCGCTGGTAACGCCATCCTGGCGAAACGCACCGCCTAACCAGAACCAGCAGCCCGAGGCCGATGGCCAGCATGGCCGCCCCATTCGGCTCAGGAATAGCACTAGTGATCGAGAAGTTATCCAGCTTGCGCAGAGGTCCGCCGATGCGAAACGCATGCACCTCGAAGCTGGTCGCTGGCGCCCTTGCCAGGAGACCGGTAAAGCGGAACTCATTCCAGCCGGCGCCATTGCTCTGCACGAGTTCCGGTGTCACAAGCTGCCCCTGCCAGAACACTGCCAGCCGACTGGCGCTGGCATCGCTCCAGAAGCGCAAATCGTAAGAGCGGCCTGGCGTGGTCGCGACCGTCTGCCCGATAAAAGTGCCTTGCCCTGGCGACAGCGGACAAAGCTCCACGCAGCCGATGTAGGCCAGGCCGGCATCCTCGTGCCCCGGCAAGCCGCTGACCAACAGGCCCGAACGGCTGGTCTGCCAGCCATAAGAGCCGGCCATGAAGCCTGGATTCACCACAAGATTGTCCGCAGCCTGCGCCGGACCGGCTAGCGCCAGTACCAATAAGGAAAAAGTGATGCGCATATCGCCTCCCAAGTAGTGTACGAGAGGAAATTATTCTTGTCCTATGGAATTGATATTCTGATGCGCATCAGGTAAAACGAAAAACGCCCCAGAACACGAGTTCCTGAGGCGTTTTTTTAAATTTTGGTCGGAGTACAAGGATTCGAACCTTGGACCCTCTGGTCCCAAACCAGATGCGCTACCGGGCTGCGCTACACTCCGAAGAAGCAAGATAATACTCCCCACCAGCCTCTTCGTCAAGCCCCTCTTCTCCAAAAGAGTGGGTGTTTCAGCCTTTCAGTTCAAGCGCGCGGTCGTATAGCGCATTTTTTTTGCGGCCCGTGATTTGCGCCGCCAGGCTGGCTGCCTGTTTAAGCGGGAGTTCGGCCAGCAGGATTTTCAGCACCCGCTCCGCTTCCGCATCACCCGCTTCATCGGCCTGCGGCGCGCCTTCCAGCAGCACTACGTATTCGCCTTTTTCACGGTGCGCGTCCGCCTTCAGCCACGCTACGGCCTCGCCCAGCGGGCAGCGGTGGATTTCCTCGAACAGCTTGGTCAGCTCGCGCGCGAACACCACCTGCCGTCCGGGGCCGAATACGGCAGCCAGCGCTTCCGCGCATTCGATAATGCGGTGCGGCGCTTCGTAGAACACCATGGATGCCGTGACGGCAAGCAGCGACTGCAGCACCGTTTCGCGCTGCTTCGCTTTCGATGGCAGGAAGCCAACAAAGTGGAACTGGTCGTTCACCAGTCCACTGGCCGAGAGGGCGGCAATGCCGGCCGAGGCGCCGGGCAGCGGCACCACGCGCAGGCCTGCCTTGCGCACTGCGTCCACGATGCGCGCGCCGGGGTCGGAAACCGCAGGCGTGCCGGCATCGGACACCAGCGCAATGCGCTCGCCCGCCTGCAGCCGTGCAACCAGCATTTCCGCCGCTTCGCGCTCGTTGTGCATGTGGGCGGCCACCAGCGGCTTGCTCAGGCCGAAGCGCTGCATCAGCTGCGCCGTATTGCGGGTGTCCTCGCAGGCCACGGCATCGACCAGGCTCAGAACGTGCAACGCGCGCAGGCTAATGTCGGTAACATTGCCTATCGGTGTAGCCACTACATACAATGTTGCCGTAGGATAGGTCTGCAGCGCGGTCTCGCCGAGTACGGGCAGGGCCGCGAGCGGGCTGGATTCTTGAACTGTCATTGGGGGTAGGATGCTGGCTAAAAAGATAAGAAATACATTGCTGTGCCTCGCCATTGCCACGCTGGCCAGCGCCTGCAGCACGCCCTGCGGCTCGCCGGGGGCATTGTGCGCGCCAATTTCATCGGTGACAAGCCCGGCGCCTGCCGCGGCGCCGGTGCGCGCGCCCGAACCGCCACCGCCGCCACCCGCCGAGGAACCCGAGACCTTTGCCGTCCCCATGCCAGGCACCGCGCCCGAACAGCCGGGCGGCACGGCTCCAGCAGCCGTCACGCGCATCGGCCTGATGCTGCCGCTGCGTTCCGAAGCGCTGGGCCGCGCAGCCGATGCCGTGCGCGCCGGCTTCCTCGCCGCCTGGGAACGCGACCGCGCAGGCTTCGAGGTCAATGTGATTGAAACCGGCGATGCGCCGCAGGACGTGCTGTCCATCTATAACGAGGCCTTGAAAACGAACGATATCGTGGTCGGCCCGCTGGCCCGCTCCGCCGTTACCTCGCTGGCAGCCAGCCAGGCCGTGAGCAAGCCGACCATCGCGCTGAATCATCCGGAAGACCGCGACGCCACGCCGCTGCCGCAGAAAATGCTGGCCATCGGGCTCTCCATCGAGGACGAGGCGCGCCAGGTGGCCGATATGGCGGCCCGCGACTTCCCTGGTGGCGAGGCGATTATCGTCAGCGGCGGCAATGCCTGGCAAAAGCGCCTGGCGGGCGCCTTCGCTGCCCAGTGGCAGCAGCGCGGCCTGAAGGCAAAAACCCTGGAGCTGAGCACCCTGAACGGCTATCTCAGCGATCCGGAACTGGTGGCGCTGCGCAGCCGCCTCGCCAGCGAGCCGGTCGAGCTGCTGTTTGCGGCACTGGACGTGGACCAGACCCGCCAGCTGCGCGTGGCGCTGAATGCGCCGCCGCTGGACCTGGTTCCGGTCTACGGCACCTCGTCGCTGAATCCCGGCCGCGCGCTGCTGGTGCCCGGCCCTGAGCTCGACGGCGTGCGCCTGCTCGACCTGCCCTGGCAGGTGCAGCGCGACCACCCGGCCGTGATGGTGTATCCGCAGCCGGAGCCGCGCGACGAGGCCCGCCTGAGCGCGGACATGGAGCGCCTGTACGCGCTCGGCATCGATGCCTTCCGCATCGCGCGCGAGATCACGCTGAAGCCCGGCCAGCCCTTCAAGCTGGACGGCGTAACGGGCCAGCTCTCGGTCGATTTCGGCAACGGCCCTTCGCGCTTCCAGCGCATCGAAACGCCTGCCGTCTACAAGAACGGCGTGCCGCTTCCGGCAGGGCAGTAAGCGGGGGCGCCATGCCCCGGACCAGCCAGCAGGCCGAAGGCCAGCGCAGCGAGGATGCTGCGCTCGACCATCTGCGCCTGCACGGGCTGCAGCTGGTCGAGCGCAATTTCCGCTGCAAGGTGGGCGAGCTGGATCTCATCATGCGCGACGGCGCCCACCTGGTCTTCGTGGAAGTGCGCCAGCGCCGCAGCAGGGAGTTCGGCGGCGCCGCGGCCAGCATCACGCCGGCCAAGCAAAAGCGGCTTTTGCGCGCCGCCCAGTTTTATCTGCTACGCTTTCGCCAGCTTCCTCCCTGCCGCTTCGACGTGGTTGCCATTGACGGCGACCAGCTGACCTGGCTGCGCAATGTGCTGGAAATGTAAGCATTCTTAACAGCGCTTGTCCGGCCCTGGTGGCGACTGCACTATAATTACGCACTATGACTACTGACCGCATTCTTGCGCACTTCCACGAAAGTGCCGAAACCAAAATCCAGTCCGCCACCGTCCTCGCGCAGCCTGTTGCGCAGGCAATCGAACTGATGTTCTCCGCACTCTCGAACGGCAACAAGATCCTCGCTTGCGGCAATGGCGGTTCGGCCGCCGACGCGCAGCATTTTGCCGCCGAGCTGGTAGGCCGTTTCGAGCGTGAACGCTTCCCGCTGCCCGGCATTGCCCTGACCACCGATACCTCCATCCTCACGGCAGTTGCGAATGACTACAGCTACCGCGAGATCTTCTCGAAGCAGGTGCAGGCTTTCGGCCAGGCCGGCGACGTGCTGCTGGCGATTTCCACGTCCGGCAATTCGGCCAACGTGATGGCGGCGATTGAAGCGGCACTGGAGCGCGAGATGCGCGTGGTGGCGCTCACCGGCAAAGGCGGCGGCGCCATCGGCAAGATGCTGACCGACGCCGACGTGCATATCTGCGTGCCGGCCGACCGCACCGCCCGCATCCAGGAAGTACACCTGACCTGTATCCACTGCATTTGCGACGGCATCGACGTCGCCCTGTTCGGAGGTGATGAATGAGTAAACGTGTTCTCGCAATGGCCCTGATCGCGGGCACCGTGGCATCCACCCTGTCTGCCTGCGTTCCGCTGGTGGTGGGGGGTGCAGTCGCCGGCACCGTGGCAGCGTCTGACCGCCGCACCTTCGGCGCCCAGACCGAAGACAAGGCGATTTCGGTCAAGGCCGACCTGAAGATGCCGAATATCGTCGGCGATGCAGGCCATGTGAACGTGAACAGCTTCAACCGCCGCGTGCTGATCACGGGCGAAGTGCGCGACGCCGCCATGAAGGCTGCCGTTGAGCGCGAAGTGAAGGCCATCGAAGGCGTGGTGATGGTGGTGAACGAGCTGGAAATCGCCGGCCCGTCGAGCTACACCTCACGTTCCAACGACGCGCTGATCACCACCAAGGTGAAAGCCAGCCTGGTTGACGCCAAGGATATCTCGGCCAATTCCTTCAAGGTGGTGACCGAGCGCGGCACCGTCTACCTGATGGGCCGCGTTACCCAGCGTGAAGCCACCCAGGCCGCCGAAATCGCACGCGGCGTGAATGGCGTGAACAAGGTGGTCAAGGTCTTCGAATACATTTCGGAAGACGAATGGAAGCAGTATCAGCCGAAGCCTGCGCAGTAATCGGCATCGCACTATAATAGGCCCATGACTACGCCATCCTCCAAAGCCTGGATCAAGCCCGCCATCGCAGCGATTGCACTGGCGGGTGTTGGCGTGGCCGCCTATTTCTCGTTGAATAACCATAGCAGCGCACCGGAAGTCACCTTTGTCGGCATCAAGGGCGAGCGCATCGCGCCCGCAGACCTGAAGGGCAAGGTGGTGATGGTGAATTTCTGGGCCACCTCGTGCACCACCTGCGTGGCCGAGATGCCGGAAATGGTGAACACCTATAACAAATACAAATCGCAGGGCCTGGAGTTCGTGGCCGTGGCGATGAAGTACGATGCGCCGAACTATGTGGTGAATTTCGCCGAAACGCGCCAGCTGCCCTTCAAGGTCGCGCTGGACGTGACGGGCGAAGCGGCCAAGGCCTACGGCGACGTGGCAATGACGCCGACCACCTTCGTCATCGACAAGGATGGCAAGATCATCAAGCGCTACGTCGGCAAACCCGAGTTCGCAGCGCTGCACAAGCTGCTCGAAAAAGCCCTTCAGGGCTGATCTTCAAACAATCCGCCGCCGTCCCAGCGCAGCGCTTCCGGCTGTGCGCCTTTCGCTATCGCCTTGCCTTCCAGCCCCGCTTCGCGCACGATGCGCGGCATCACGCGGCAGTAGCTCGCCTGCACGCCAGCCAGCCGCGCCAGCTGGGCATATTCGAGCACCATGTCTGGCGGCATGCGCCGCAGCACCACCCGCACGCGCTCGCGCCAATCCTCGTGCCATTGCTGGCCGGAGCCGGGCAGCAGGCGCACAGCATCCCTTTCCGTGATGGTCCCGCCCCGCAGCACACGCGCCAGCACGCCGCGCTGCGTGCCGATGCGCTTCGCCAGTCCGGGCGACTGCGCGTCGAGGTAGCCGCAGGCCTCGCACTGGAAGCTGACGGACAGCACTGCCTGCGGCCCTATCGCCAGCAGCGTACCTGAGGCGATTGCCGAGGTATCGAGATCGATGAGCAGGTTTTCGCCGAGGGCGCCGGGCTGCAGGGCGTGCCGGGAATAGGCGCCCGCGCCAGCCAGCAGCACCTGCCGCGGCGACAGCGGGTCGGCATGCAGATCGCCGGCCAAGCCCACGCCAGCCACGGCCTGCGCCATGCGCTGCCGCTGCCATGGCGCGCCGCGCTCCGCCCGAAGCGCTATCGCGCAAACCTGGCTCATAAGGCCATGCTGTGGCTCAGAACCCGGCTTGTGCAGAGAGGTACAGGCCCTTCTGCTTCTTCGGGTTGAAGATGGTGATGTCGCCGAGCTGCGCATAGGCGGCCGTCAGCGAGAAGTTCTTGGTAGGGAACCAGGCGATGAACACGTCGGAATAGGCCTTTTCGTGGTCGACGCCGAGGTTGTGCGGCTTGCGGCGGTATTCCGTGCCCAGCGCCAGCTTGCGGTTCAGCAGGTAAGCAAGCGACACCTCAGGCATCAGCTTGCGGCCGCTGTGCTGGTCGCCGCCGAAGCCGAGGATACCCATCTGGTTCGCGCGCGTGGAGCGCAGTGTGCCGTTCAGCAGCAGGCTGTATTCCAGAACGATCTTCGTGGCGGATACATAGACATCGTAGCCGCTGTCGTCTTTTGCGCCCAGCTGGGTAACGTTCGTGACGCCCAGCGCACCAAGGCCGCCGATGCCCTTGTTTTTCTTGTACAGCACGCCGACAGCGATTTGCGGCAGCAGACTGTCCTGCTCATAGACCGCGTCGCCGGCCACACGCAGCTTTACGCCAAGGATGTCCTGCTTGATCTGCAGCTGGTCCAGCGGCGCGAGGTCGCCCTTGAAGTCCTGCCGCGCCAGCGAGAATTCCACGCGGTCGGCGATACCGACGGCCACGCCGTAGGTGCCCAGCGAGTAGTCCTGCGTTTTCACATGCGTGTAGTGCGCGTTGGCGCCCCAGCTGTCGCGCGTGCCGTAGCCGGTAATCAGCGCCCATGGCGTGATGCCGCCGCCGCCCGCGCCTTCCAGCTGGCTGACGCCGCCCGTTGCCAGCAGCTTGGCGGAATCCTGCGCCATGGCGCTGCCGCTCATCGCGAGCGCGCACGCGGCAAATACCTTCCAGAGTTTCCTGTTCATGGCGCTCATTTGGTGACGATATCGCGGCGCATGGGCGCCAGTTTGGCGACCAGCTTGTTCGCAATATGATTGGGCACATCGTTGCGCTCCATCGCGATCTGCAGGTCTTCGGTCAGCGCATTGAATTGCGCGTCCGTGATCTGCAGGTCCTGGTGCACGGTCTTCATGTCGCGCACGGTGCCAACGCCATCCATCGTCTTGTCGCGATGACGGCCCGTGTACTGGCAAGGGCCTCCCGCGAATTCGCAGAACTGTTCCTGCAGGCGCGCATTGACCTGCGGGATGTCGAAGTCGGCAAAGCTGTCCTTGATGCGCGGGTCCGCCAGCACGATGGGCAGGAAGGTATCGACGATGCGCTTGATGCCGTCCTTGCCGCCCAGTCCGCGGTAGACGGTATCGTCCTTGTAGGGGGTTTGGGCCAGCGCCAGCGAAGACGCCAGCAGCAGGCCGGCGCCGATCAATTTACTCAGTTTTTTCATGGTTCACTCTCCGCGAACCGACTCTATCACTGTTTGGGATAGAGAACCATCTGGGTGCAGCGGAAGAGCGCGAGGGTTTTGCCGTTCGCCTTGTTGCTGACGGTGGCGTCCCAGACCTGAGTGGTCTTGCCAAGGTGGACCGCTTTCGCCGTCACGGCAATTACGCCTTCGCGCGCGGTGCCGAGGTGGTTCGATTTGAGTTCGACGGTGGTGAAGTTCTCGGCGCCTTCCGGCAGGTGCGCAAAACACCCGTAACCACAGGCCGTATCGGCCAGCGTGACGATTGTGCCGGCGTGCAGGTAGCCGTTCGGCGCGAGGTGGTGGTGCGCGATTTCAATCTCCGCGCTCAGTTCACCATCGCCGACAGCGGTGATGCGTATGCCGAGGTGGTCTGGTAGTCTGCCCCTGGCGAAGCCGTTGAAATAGTCGAGCGTGAATTTTGTCTTGTCCATGGATGATGTCTCCTTTTTTCCATGAGCATTATCATCTAAGCCCAGCGAATCTGCTCCTGACCGTGTTTTGCCAGGTACTCGTTAGCGCGCGTAAAGGGCTTGCTGCCGAAGAAGCCCTTGTAGGCTGAGAAGGGTGAGGGATGGGGCGAGGTGATGACGAGGTGCTTGCTGGTGTCGATCAGCGCTTTCTTGGCGATCGCGTAGCTGCCCCACAGGATGAAGACAAGGTGCTCGCGTTCTTCCGACAGGGTGCGGATTGCGCTGTCGGTAAAGCTCTCCCAGCCGCGGCCAGCGTGCGAGCCGGCTTCGCGTGCGCGCACCGTCAGCACGGCGTTCAGCAGGAACACGCCCTGCTCGGCCCAGTCGGAAAGATCGGTGCGGGTGCGGCGCACGCCGGTGTCGCTCTCGATCTCCTTGAAGATGTTCTGCAGGCTCGGTTGCGGACGGTTGCCCTCCGGGACGGAGAAGCAGAAGCCCATCGCGGCGCCGGGCGTGTGGTAGGGGTCCTGGCCGAGGATGACGACCTTTACCTTGTCGAAAGGCGTGAGGTCGAAGGCGCGGAAGATGTGCTTCCCGGGCGGGAAGCATTCGCCCGCTGCGTATTCGCCTTTGACGAAGGCGGACAGCTCGTCCCAATAGGGTTTGTTGAATTCAGCTTCGAGCCGCGCCTTCCAGGCGGGCTCGATACGGACGCTGTCGGCGCCCATTACGCCGATTCGAGCAGGTTATGGGCCTGCACGTCGGCGTGATAGGAGCTGCGCACCATGGCGCCCACGGCGGCGTGGCCGAAGCCCATCTTGTAAGCTTCTTCCTCGAACATCTTGAACACGTCCGGATGCACATAGCGGCGCACCGGCAGGTGGCTGTTCGATGGCGCCAGATACTGGCCGATGGTCAGCATGTCGATATCATGCTCGCGCATGTCGCGCATCACCTGCAGGATCTCTTCGTCGGTCTCGCCCAGGCCGACCATGAGGCCCGACTTGGTTTTCACGTTCGGATACATGGCCTTGAAGTCTTTGAGCAGCTTCAGGGAGTGCATGTAGTCGGCGCCGGGACGCGCTTCCTTGTACAGGCGCGGCACGGTTTCCAGGTTGTGGTTCATCACGTCCGGCAGGCCGTCGGCGAAGATGTTCAGCGCCTTTTCAAGGCGGCCGCGGAAGTCCGGCACCAGCACTTCGATCTGGGTTTTCGGCGACAGTTCCTTGGTCTTCTGGATGCACTCGACGAAGTGGCCGGCGCCGCCGTCACGCAGGTCGTCGCGGTCAACCGAGGTAATCACCACATAGCTCAGGCGCAGCTTGGCGATGGTGTTCGCCAGGTTGGACGGCTCGTTCACGTCCAGCGGGTCCGGACGGCCGTGGCCCACGTCGCAGAACGGGCAGCGGCGGGTGCATTTGTCGCCCATGATCATGAAGGTCGCCGTGCCCTTGCCGAAGCACTCGCCGATGTTCGGGCAGCTCGCTTCCTCGCACACAGTCACCAGCTTGTTCTCGCGCAGGATGTCCTTGATCTCGTAGAAGCGGCTCGATGCGGAGGCGGCTTTGACGCGGATCCATTCCGGCTTCTTCAGGCGCTCCACCTGCTCGATCGGCACGATCTTGATCGGGATGCGCGAGGTTTTGCTGGCGCCTTTCTGCTTTTCGGTCGGGTCGTAGGTAGTCATAAGCTGCTTGCCCTCACAGGCTGTTCAAGTGAATTCGGGTTGGGCTACGTCCAGCAGGCGCACCAGCTCTTCGGCCAATGCGTCCTGCACTTCGGCCAGCGGAACATCGGCGCCCATGCTGCGCATGTCGATGGTTTCCAGGCCGGCGTAGCCGCAGGGATTAATCCAGGTAAAAGGCGACAGGTCCATCGCCACATTCAGCGACACGCCATGGTAGGTGCAGCCATTGCCGCGCACCTTCAAGCCCAGCGCGGCGATCTTGGCGCCCTTCTTCGGTCCATTGGCAATGTAGATGCCCGGGGCGCCTTCAATGCGTTCGCCCGCGAGATTATACGCCTGCAGCACATTGATGATCGCCTGTTCGATCTTGTGCACGAAGTGGCGTGCATACAGTTTGCCGCCCGGCTTGTTGCGGCGCAGGTCCATCAGCAGGTAGATCACCACCTGACCGGGACCATGGAAGGTTACTTCGCCGCCGCGGTCGGTCTGCACCACGGGAATCGCATTGGCGCCGGCCAGCAGGTGCCCACGGTCCGCGCCCAGGCCCAGCGTGAACACGGGCGGGTGCTCGACGATCCACAGTTCGTCGGGCGTATCGGGCGTGCGCGCATCGGTGAAAGCGCGCATCGCGGCGAAGGTCGGTTCGTAGTCTGCTTGGCCGAGATGGCGGATCAGCGCGGGGGTGGACATGGGCAGGAAGCGTTGTTCAATGCCCCGCCATTATAAGTCAGGCGGGATGCTCCTTGCCCGGCGGGACCTATTTGATGTTCTTTAGCCAAGCTTGCAGCGAAGGCCGCTGCCACTGGAACTCCACGTAGTCTTTCAGCTTTTCGGGCACCGGATCGCCATTCTTCACGAGGCGGGAGAGCATTACGGCCAGCTCGGTATCGGCAATGCACCAGCTGCCGAACAGGTGGTCGCCATGGACCAGGCGTTCGGCGGCGGCAATCAGCTTGTCCGCTGCTGCTTGCGCGGCGGGAGAAAGCGGCTTGTCGGTTGGCTCATAAAACACCGTATGCGTGCTGCGTTCTTCGCGCAGCACGCCAAGATCGCTGCGCAGCCAGGCCTGGACCTGGCGCGCACGGCCGCGCTGCTGCACGTCGGCCGGGAACAGGCCACGGTATTGCGGCGCCGGGAACATCTCTTCGATATATTCGATGATGGCGCTCGATTCGGTGAGGTAGAAGTCGGCGTGCTTGAGGCAGGGCACGCGCGCCGTCAGCGCAAGCTCGCGGTAGGGCGCACGCAGCTGCTCGCGCTCTTCAAGGTTCACGGTGCGCAGTTCGAAGCGCAATTCCTTCTCCAGCAAGGCGACGTAGGAGGCGAGGACATAAGGGCTGGTGAACTGGCTGTCCGCGTAAAGCGTGAGGTGCATGATGACTCCGGAACGGGAAACTGGCTCACAATGGTAAGCCTTGCCCGGTGGCCTCCAAAGCGATATATTTTGGCCATCCTTGCTAATTTTTCTCACAAGATGGCTGACCTGCGGCGCATGCCGAACCTGTCCGCCCTGCGCGCTTTCGAGGCCGCGGCGCGGCACCAGAACTTCTCCCGCGCGGCCGAGGAACTGCACCTCACGCATGGCGCCATCAGCCACCAGGTGCGGGGGCTGGAACAGGAGCTGGGACTGGCGCTGTTCGAACGCAAGGGACGGCAGGTGCGCATCACCGAGGACGGCGCGCGTTTTGCCGCTACGCTGGGCCGGGCGCTGGGCGAGATCGCCAGCGCAGCCGACGCGCTGCGGCAGCAGGGGCAGAACCTGCGGCTGACGGTGTCGGCGATACCGTCGTTTGCCGCGCGCTGGCTGGCGCCCCGGCTGGGCCGCTTCATTGAACAGCATCCGGAAATCGAGGTCATCCTGCAGGCCAGCAGCCAGGTGCAGGATCTCGCACGCGAGGGCATCGATGTCGGCATCCGCTGGGGACGCGGGCGCTATCCCGGCCTGAATGCGGAGCGCCTGATGGGCGATGTCTACTACCCGGTAGTGAGTCCTCGCTATCGCCATGGCGCCCTGCCCCAGGCACCTGAAGATTTGCACAACGCGGCGTTGCTGCGTTCGAACGAGCCCTGGACGCCGTGGCTGAAGGCGGCGAAACTGGACCTGCCCGAGCCGGCCGGCGGCCTGATGTTCGAGGATCTGTCGATGCTGATCCGCTCCGCCATTGACGGCGACGGGGTGGCGCTGGTGCGGGATGTGGTGGTGCGGCAGGAAATTGCAGCTGGCCACCTGGTGCGGCTGTTCGATATTGCGGTGCCGAGCGTGGATAACTATTACTTCGTTACCCCGCCCGGGGCGGCGTCCAAACCGCAGGTGCGCGCCTTCCGCGACTGGCTCAACGCCGAGCTCGCGGCCTTCGGCGCGCAGGGCCTTACATAACGATCTTCACCATGGGGTGGCCGGACAGCTCGGTGTACAGCGCATCCAGCTGTTCGCGGCTGATGGCGCGCACGATGACGGTGAGGCCGGTGTAATTGCCCTTGGCGGACGGGCGGGCTTCCATTTTGCCTTCATGGAAGGTGGGGTCGTGCTTGACGACCACTTCCAGGATGGTGGCGGCGAAAGCCTCATGCGTCGGGCCCATCACCTTGATCGGGAAGTCGCTCGGGTATTCGATGAGGGACTCGGACGGAGGGATCGCTTGCATGTTTTTTCCAATCGGTAACAAAAGAGACTGCGGGCAGTACGCCCGCAGGCCGATATTGTACCCCCGACCGGCTTACTTGCCCTCGGCCCGGAGGACGTTGTAGACCTTGTTGGCGATTTTCCATTCGCCGTTCACTTTCAGCAGCACAAAGTAATCGGTGAAGGTGATGTTGCCATGCACCAGGGTAGCCTTGGCCATGGCCGCCGTGCCGGTCACGTCAACGGCATCGATGGTGCGCTTGCGGCTGCTCTCGTCTGCCGCCGGCCCCTTGAATCCGGCGACGTATTCGTCTACGGTCCAGGTCGAGAAAGCGCCGTTGCGGTTGCCTTCGATATGGGCAGTGGGCAGGAAGGCCTTGCGCATTTCCACCGGGTCGCCGGTGGCGTGGCCCTTGAAGTATTGCACGATCGGGGCGCGCACCTCGGCGTCAGGCGTCTGTGCATGCGCCTGGCCGCCCAGCGCCAGCCCCAGGAAACCTAGCAGAACAAGCAATTTCTTCATCCGATGCTCTCCTTTTCATTAAAAAAAAGGCCAGCCCGGTCGGGGCTGGCCATAAAAAACTATTTTCACATGTTCAGACGAAAATAGTCGGGACAACGGTAGTGTCTCGAAAACTCCCTGGGCTGCGGACAATGTGCTCGTCCTGTCTTTCCCGAGTTCCCGTTTTTGCATGGTTACACTGTAGACAGTGTAGACAGCGCCAGCTACCGCTTTGTGACAAAGTGCGTGTTTTGCGGCCTGAACGACCAAAAATCGCACCTGGACGGTTAATTCTGATCGTCCAGCTTGCGGCTGCGCCGCTCGCCGGCGTTCTGCACCTGCGGACGCTGCGGCGGAGCTGCCGGCGCGGCTTGCTGGGGCGCAGGCTGCGGCTGGGACCGTTGGACCGCTTGCGGCGGCGGCTGGAAAGCTTGGGGCGGGCGCTCGGTGGCGCGGTTTTCCGCGCCCCGGTTACGTTCCTCCATGCGCTGGCGCCGCTCCTCGATCATCTGCTGGCGTCGCTCATCGGCCTGGCGGGCTTGCTGGGCCTGGAGTTGCTGCTGCGCCTGGAGTTGCTGCTGCGCCTGGAGTTGCTGCTGCGCCTGGAATTGCTGCTGCGCCTGGGAGGCCGGCTGCGGGGCTGGCAGGGTGGATAGCTGGCCGTTTTGCAGCGGCGGCCGTTGGTGGCGTTCGTTGCCGTCGCGGATACCGTCGCCGTTGCGGTCGAAGGCGGAACGGTCGGGGATGCCATCGCCGTTGATGTCGCGCGGATTCGGGCGGGGGCGGCGGTCGGGCATGCCGTCGTTGTTCAGGTCGCGCGACGGGGGCACGGCCATCACCCGGCCCGGCTGGCCGCCCGGCAGCGGGGCCGGCGTGGCCAGCGGACGGTCCGGCTGGCCGTCGCCATTGCGGTCGCGGGGGGTGAACTGGCGGTCCGGCACGCCATCGCCGTTGCGGTCGGCGGTGGTGAGGGGACGGCGGTCGGGCTGGCCATCGCCATTCCGGTCGCGGGGCGTGAACTGGCGGTCCGGCACGCCATCGCCGTTGCGGTCGGCGGTGGTGATGGGACGGCGGTCGGGCTGGCCGTCGCCATTGCGGTCGCGGGGCGTAAACTGGCGGTCGGGCACGCCATCACCGTTACGGTCGCGCTGGGCGCGGTCCGGGATGCCGTCGCGATTGCGGTCGAGGCTGTTTGGGCGCTGCGGCTGGCCGGACGGTACCGGCGCCGTCGACAGCGGCACGTTGCGCACGGCATTCGGCGCAATGGCGACGCGCTGGTTGCGGTCCACCCGCACCGTGTCGCGGCGGTCGAAACGGTCGCGCGGCAGGACGGTAACGCCGTCGCGGCGGCCGTCATGATCGCGGTCCTTCCAGCGCTCGTTGCCGCGGTAGGTCCAGCCGAGGCGGCGTTCATGGTCATGCGAGATGCGGTAGGACGGTACGAAGCGGTCGCGCGGCGTCAGCGGATACCAGCCGATGCCCGGCCCGCTGTGGCGGCTGCCGAACGTAATGGACCAGTTGGCGCCGCCCACCCAGCCCACCAGCGCCGGCGCCCACACCGGACGGCCGGCAAAACGCCCCGGCGCCCAGTACCAGCGGCGGTTGACGACCACCCAGCGGCCGTAGTGCGAAGGCGCATAGCCCCAGGGCGCATTGTCCACCCAGGTCCAGCCCCAAGGCTCGATCCAGGTCCAGCGGCCATCGCGATAGGGCGCCCAATCGGCAGCCAGTACGCGCGGCGTCCACAGCGGGCCATACTCGGCGTTTTCGGTCCAGGAACCGTACTGGTCCAGCTCCTCGTAGCCGGTTACTTCACTCGGGATATAGCGTGTGGCCACGGCCGCGTCATCGCGCCTGTCGCGCGACTGGGTCCATTCGTCGAACTGGTCGGCCCGGGCCAGGCCGGTCGACACGTCGTCGCCGCGCACCTCGGCGCGTTTGCCGGACCGCACCGTCAGCAGGGTGCCGGCGCCATCCACCCGCGCCACACCGGCGAACACCGACACCGTGGTGGTATCCGGCGCACGCTCGGCATCCACGCGCAGCACGCCTGGCTCGGTCAGCACGACGCGGGCCTGGGGCGTGGTCAGTTCGAAGTCGCCCACCATTTCCGGCGCGCGCACGCGGATGCTGGCGCTGCCGTAGTTCAGGCGCAAGCGCAGGCTGTCGTCGTCCAGCTCCACCACTTCCAGGTCGGAATCGCCATCGAGGCGCACGGCGGCCGAGCCGACGCGGAATTCGGCGCGTCCGCCACGGGAAGTTGTCAGGTGATTACTGGTGGTGACGGGCCAGTTGAGGAGGGGGCCGGTATCTTCATCCCCATCCGTGCGCAGCGTGACCTGGCCCTCGACCGAGGAAACCCGGCCGACGCGGGCCGGCGGGTCGGCCAGGGCGACAGAAGAGGCGGCCACCAGGACCACGAGCAGGACGAAATGCAGGGCTTTACGGGACATCGGGAGGCTCCATCAGCTAAGTAGCCATTTAACGCCCGATGATCGCACCGGGCCGACGCCCGTTACAAACTTTTTCACATCGTAGAATGCGAAAACTTATGCGTGCGCGCCCCGCTTCACGAAAAACAGGGCCGCGCCCACCGCCATCAGCAGGCCGCCGAACACCCGGTTCTGCTTGCGGACGGCGCCCGCGTCCCTGAAATAGCCCTGCATGGTGGAGGCCAGGAAGGCATAGCCGTGCATGACGGTAATATCCACCACCAGCATGGTCGCCGCCAGGATGGCCAGTTGCGGCAGCAGCGGCTGGCCCTGGGTAATAAACTGCGGCAGCACGGCAACCATGAAGATGATGCCTTTCGGATTGGTGGCATTGGTCAGGAAACCGGTGAAGAAACGCTTGCGCACCGACGGCAGGCCGCCCTGGGCGGCAATGCCGAGGCCGTCCTGCACTTTGGCGCGCCATTGGCTCAGGCCAAGGTAGATCAGGTACAGCGCGCCCACCGACTTTACGACGGTAAAGGCCAGTTCCGATGCCAGCAGCAGGGAGCCCACGCCCGCGCCCGCAATGAACAGGATCAGCAGCAGGCCCGCCTGCAAGCCCATGATGATGACGCTCGCCTTGCGCAAGCCATAGGACAGGCCATGCGACATCGACAGCACCGCGCCCGATCCCGGCGACAGCGCAATGATGATGGAAGACACGAGAAAGGCGAACCAGGTGGCGAAGCTCATCGGATGTCCAGCTAAAAAGAAATCATTGTAGCCGCCGATTGCGCCTGCCGCAGGACGGGTAAGGTAAGATTGTCTATCTATTACTTTTACCTCGGAGTTTGCCGATGGCCGGTACCAGCCTGCTTGCACTGATCGACGATATTGCGTCCATCCTGGACGATGTGGCTGCCATGAGCAAAGTGGCCGCGAAGAAGACGGCAGGCGTGCTGGGCGACGACCTGGCGCTGAACGCACAGCAGGTGGCGGGCGTGAACGCGGACCGCGAACTGCCCGTGGTGTGGGCGGTGGCCAAGGGTTCGATGAAGAACAAGGCCATCCTGGTGCCCGCCGCGCTGGCCATCAGCGCCTTTGCGCCATGGGCCATTACGCCGCTGCTGATGATAGGCGGCGCCTTCCTGTGCTTCGAGGGGTTCGAGAAGCTGGCGCACAAATACCTGCACAGCAAGGAAGAGGACGACGCGCACCACGCCGAACTGGCGGCGGCCGTGGCCAATCCGGAAGTAGACCTGGTGGCGATGGAGAAGGACAAGATCAAGGGCGCCGTGCGCACCGACTTCATTTTGTCTGCCGAGATTATCGTGATTGCACTCGGTACCGTGGCGCAGGCGCCGTTCAGCCAGCAGGTTGCCGTGCTGGTCGCAATTGCCCTGCTGATGACGGTGGGCGTGTACGGCATTGTGGCGGGCATTGTGAAGATGGACGACGCCGGCCTGTGGCTGAGCCAGCGCGCGGGCGAGGGCAAGGCCGGGCTGCGCGCCTTCGGCCGTTTCCTGCTGTCCGCCGCGCCCAAGCTGATGAAGTTCCTGTCGGTGGCAGGCACGCTGGCCATGTTCATGGTGGGCGGCGGCATCCTCACGCACGGCATCCCCGGCGCGCATGACATCATCCATCACGCGGCGGAGGCCGTGCACGGCGTTCCCGCCGTCGGCGGCGTGCTGGCCGCTGTTACGCCTACCTTGCTCGACGCGATTGCGGGCGTGATCGCGGGCGCCATCGTGCTGGCCGTGGTGACAGTTGCCGGCCGTATCCTGCGCAGCTTCAAGAAGCAGCCCTGATTTTTCTGGTGTCATGAGCGGCACGGGCGGCTTGCCCGTGCCTCCAAGGAACCCTCATGACTCCTACCTCCAATCGCCCGTCCCCCGCCTTCAGCGGCGCCTCCTGGTTCGCCCTGTTCACCGGCGCGCTGGCCTACCTGATCGGCCTGTGGAACGCCGGCATGCAGCTGAACGAAAAAGGGTATTACCTCACGGTGCTGCTGTATGGCCTGTTCGCCGCCATCTCGCTGCAGAAGTCCGTGCGCGACCGCATGGAAGGGCTGCGCGTCAGCGGCATCTATTTCGGCCTGTGCTGGGTCTCGACGCTGGGCGCCATCCTGCTGCTGACGGTGGGGCTGTGGAATGCCACGCTGGCGCCGAGCGAGAAGGGCTTTTATGCCATGTCTTTCCTGCTGAGCCTGTTTGCGGCCGTGGCGGTGCAGAAGAATGTCCGGGATAGCCTGGCTGCCGAACCGGCCGCCGGCTGATTATTTTTTCTTCTTCGGTTTGGGCACGGGGAGCTCGTTGGCCGTGATGCGGCACAGCTCCCCGAGCCATTCGCTGTCCTCGCAGCGGTCCCCCGTAATCAGGAAGTAGGGTTTGGCCTGCGGGAAGGGCTGCACCATCTCCGGCTCGCCTATATAGGCCTTGCCCGCCGCGGTCGGCTTCATAAACAGCTGGTCGTCGCACACCACGGCAAACATCTTGCCATCCAGGTAAACCCCGTATTCGCCGAACATCTTGCGGGCACTCACCCCGCCTGCGCCGCGCATCTGGTCAAGAATGAAATCCATTGTGCTCTGCTGGGATGCCATCGGTCGCCTATATCTTCTGATTTCGGGAATTTTGATCTACATCAATGATTTTGCATGCCCCCCTCCGTAAACTTGAAACTGCCAATTATTACTACAAGGCAATAAAAAACGTTTCAAGGCTGAAGGAGCAACGCATGCGCAAGAATTTGCCGGTAACAAACCACGAAGTCGAGATCGATGAGGATCAGGCTATTGTGTCGAAAACTGATCTGGATGGCAACATCACCTATGTAAACCCCTATTTCGTACAGATCAGCGGTTTTTCTGAACAGGAGCTGATCGGTGCGCCGCAGAACATCGTGCGCCATCCGGACATGCCGGTGGAAGCGTTCGCCGACCTGTGGACAACCATCCGGAACGGCATTCCATGGACCGGCATCGTGAAAAACCGCTGCAAGGATGGCAGCTATTACTGGGTGAAGGCGAATATCACGCCGATCCGCGATGCCGGCCGCACCGTCGGCTATATGTCCGTGCGCACCCGCGCCGACCGCGCCCAGGTGGCGCAGGCGATGGAGGCTTACCGCAGCCTGCGTGAAGGCGGCGCGAAACAGCTGGAAATCCGTAATGGCCAGATCATCCACCGCGGCTGGCGCAACCTGCTGGCGCGGCTGAGCCATGTGTCGCTGTCCATGCGCATCTGGCTGGCCACCAGCGTGGTGAATACCCTGCTGCTGGGCGTGTGCATCGCCAGCCTGTTCGGCAACCATGGCAGCGACGCCGTACGCTACAGCATCTTCGGCGCCACACTGATCGGCCTGCTGATCAACGTCTTCCTCTGGTACACCCTGCGCAGCGGCGTGCTGCAGCCGCTCGGCCGCGCGCTGCAAGGCGCGCGCCAGATTGCGGCGGGCGACCTGTCCGGCTCCTTCGACACGCACAGCACCGACGAAGTGGGCCAGCTGCTGCGCGCCCTGCAGCAGATGAACCACAACCTGATCGCAACCATCCGTGATGTGCGCGTGAACGTGGAAACGATGGCCGTTGCCACGCGCCAGATCGCCGCCGGCAATACCGACCTGGCAGGCCGCACCGAATCCCAGGCCGCGAGCCTGGAGCGCACCGCTTCCAGCATCGATGAATTTTCGTCCACCGTGAAGGCCAATGCCGAGAACTCGATCCAGGCCAATGACCTCGCGGTGGCGGCGTCGGACGTGGCGGAACAGGGTGGCGCGATTGTTTCGGAAGTGATTGCGACGATGGATGAAATCAACAGCTCGTCGAAGAAGATCGTGGACATCATCGGCCTGATCGAAGGCATCGCCTTCCAGACCAATATCCTGGCGCTGAACGCCGCGGTGGAAGCGGCACGCGCCGGTGAACAGGGCCGCGGCTTCGCGGTAGTGGCAGGCGAAGTGCGCAACCTGGCGCAGCGCTCCTCGGTCGCTGCCAAGGACATCAAGCACCTGATCGACGTGTCGGTGAACAAGGTGAGCGTGGGCATGGAACGCGCCCAGCGCGCCGGCTCCACCATGGAGCAGGTGGTGCACTCCGTGAAGCAGGTCACGAGCATCATGCAGGAAATCTCGGTGGCCTCGCGTGAACAGAGCCAGGGTGTGGATGAAGTGAACAAGGCCATCTCCCACATGGACGAAGTGACGCAACAGAACGCGGCGCTGGTGGAAGAAGCGGCGGCAGCGGCCAACAGCCTGGCCGAAGAAGCGGCCGGCGTGCGGCAGGCCGTCAGCCTGTTCAAGTTCGGCAGGCAGCCCGCCGGACGCCGTCCTGCTCCCGTGCGCAGTGCCAATGCGGGCCAGAAGCGCCTCGCTGCCTGAAACATCTGAAAGCAAAGAATCATGAATGCCCTCGCCAGCCCCGTAGCGCCGTCAGTGCAGTTCGACGCGGACCTGATCAACAAACTGAGCATGTCCGGACCGCGCTATACCTCTTACCCGACCGCCGACCGGTTTACGCCGGATTTCGGCTACGGGAACTTCCTGGAAGCGCTGGCGGGGCTCAAGCTGCGCGGCAAGCGCCGCCCGCTGTCGCTGTATGTGCACGTGCCCTTCTGCGACACGGTGTGCTACTACTGCGCCTGCAACAAGATCGTGACCAAGGACCGCAGCAAGGCGGCGACCTACCTGAGCTACCTGAAGCAGGAAATCGCCATGCAGGGCAAGCTGTTCTCCGGCATGAACCGCGTGGAGCAGCTGCATTTCGGCGGCGGCACGCCAACCTATTTCAGCGATGCGCAGATGGGTGAACTGATGGAGCACCTGCGCCGCAATTTCGACTTCGTTCCGGATGCGGAAGGCGAGTACTCGATCGAGATCGACCCGCGCACGGTGGACGCGCAGCGGGTGCAATCGCTGCGCGCCCAGGGCTTCAACCGCCTGAGCCTGGGCGTGCAGGATTTCGACCCGGATGTGCAGAAGGCCGTGAACCGCATCCAGCCGGCGGAGGAAACCATCGCCATCATGAACGAGGCGCGCAAGGCCGGCTTCCGCTCCATCAGCATCGACCTGATTTACGGCCTGCCGAAGCAGAACCTGCAGACGATGGAGCAGACGCTGTCCAAGGTCATCATGTCGAACCCGGACCGCATCGCGCTGTACAACTACGCGCATATGCCGCACCTGTTCAAGCCGCAGCGCCGCATCCTGGATGAAGACCTGCCGCCGCCGGCGCTGAAGCTGGAAATGCTGGCGCTGTGCATCAGCCGCCTCACCGCTGCCGGCTATGTTTATATCGGCATGGACCATTTCGCGAAGCCGGAGGACGACCTCGCCGTAGCGCAGCGCCAGGGCCGCCTGCACCGCAACTTCCAGGGCTATTCGACGCACGCGGAAATGGACCTGGTGGCCGTGGGCGTGTCCGCCATCAGCGCGGTGAATGCCACCTACAGCCAGAACGTGAAAACGCTGGACGAATACTACGAACTGCTGGACCAGGGCAAGCTGCCGATTTCGCGCGGCTACAAGCTGGATACGGACGACCTGCTGCGCCGGATCATCATCCAGATGCTGATGTGTAATTTCGAACTGTCGATCGCCTCCATCGAGATGGCTTATCCGATCCGCTTCGCCAGCTACTTTGCGGCCGAACTGGAGCGCCTGCGCGCGCTGGAGGAGGACGGCCTGCTGACTATCGATGATGAATGGATCACGGTCTGGCCCAAGGGCCGCCTGCTGATCCGCAATATCTGCATGGTGTTCGACCGCCACCTGAACCGCACGCGCGAAGCGGCGGCAGCCAGCGGTGCAGCGCAGCCGCTGCGCTACTCGAAAACAATCTGAGGACAGCATGAACGGCCTGAATCTTTTGCCGCTGTTTGTCGCCGGGCTGGCGGGCAGTGTGCATTGCGTGGGCATGTGCGGGGGCGTCGTGGGTGCTTTGAGTACGGCCGGGGGTGGGCGTATCCAGATCAGCCGCGGCGCCCAAGCCATCGCGCCATTGCGAATTCTGGCCTATAACGGCGGCCGCATCGGAAGCTATATGCTGGCCGGCGCCATGGCGGGCGGATTGGCGCAAGGCGCGGCGCTGCTGGTACGCGTGAGCGCCGTGCAGACGGCTGCCTATTGGCTCGCCAACGGCATGCTGCTGCTGCTCGGCCTCTACCTGATGGATGCGTGGCGCGGGCTGGCACGCGTGGAAGCCGGCGGCGCGCTGGTGTGGCGCCAGGTGCAGCCGCTGCTCCGCGGCTTCATGCCCATGGATACCTTGCCCAAGGCCTTCGTGCTTGGCGCGCTGTGGGGATGGATTCCCTGCGGGATGGTTTACAGCGTGCTGCTCACGGCCATGCTGAGCGGCTCCGCCATCAATGGCGCGCTGGTGATGATGGCTTTCGGACTGGGCACGCTGCCCATGCTGCTGGCGCTCGGCGTGGCCGGCGCCCGCGTGCGCGCGGCGATGCAGCGGCGCGGTGTGCGTATCGCGGCGGGCGCGCTGGTGCTGGGCTTCGGCCTGCTCGGCCTCGCGCGCGCGGCCGGAGGCATCCAGCACGGCTGGCTCGATGCACTTTGCCTGGCGGTGCAGACATGAACGCCTTCAGCAGCGCGGAACAGCTGGCGCCTGCCGCTTCGGCAGGCTGCTTCCATTGCGGCGAGCCGGTGCCCGCCGGGTCGAACTGGCAGGTCAGCATCGGCGGCGCCACGCGCGCGATGTGCTGCCCCGGCTGCGAAGCGGTGGCGCAGACCATTGTCAGTCTCGGGCAGGAAGCCTACTACACGGACCGCAGCGAGTTTGCGCTGCGCGGGGACGACACGGCACGCGGCCTGGTCCCGGCGGAGCTGCTGCTCTATGACAGCGATCCGCGCTACGCCGGCAGCGGCAGCGCGACCGCCGAAGCGACGCTCCTGATCGAAGGCATACGCTGCGCGGCCTGCGTCTGGCTCATCGAACGCCGCCTGCTGAAACTCGGCGGCGTTGCCAGCGCTTCAATGAACGTGGCCACCGAACGGCTGCTGGTACGCTGGCACAAGGACCAGCTGCAGCTATCCGCCATCCTGCACGCGCTGCGCCAGATCGGCTATGCGGCTTATCCCTACGACGCGGCACGCCACACGGAACAGCTGCGCAAGGCCAGCCGCACGCTGGGCCGGCAGCTTTTCGTGGCGGGCCTGTCGATGATGCAGGTGATGATGTATGTCGCCCCCGAGTACCTGGCCGAAGACGGCACGCTGGATGCGGGCATGACCGCCCTGATGCGCTGGGCCAGCCTGTTGCTTACGCTGCCTGCCATCCTGTATTCGGCGCAGCCCTTCCTGCGCGGCGCCTGGAACAGCCTGCGCGCCCGCGCGCTGGGCATGGATGTTCCGGTCGCCATCGGCATACTGGCAGCGTTCCTGGGCAGTGCCGTGGCGACCTGGCGCGGCAGCGGCGAAGTCTGGTTCGACTCCGTCACCATGTTCATCTTCCTGCTGCTGGCCAGCCGTTATCTCGAACTGGTGGCACGGCGCAAGGCGGCGACCGCGCTGGACCGCCTGCAGCACGCATTGCCCGCATCGGCTACCCTGCTCACCGGCTGGCCCGAAGCGGGCGAACCGCAAACCGTTCCTGCAGCGGCGCTGAAAGTGGGTGACATCATCATGGTGAAACCCGGCGAAACGCTGGCGGCGGATGGCATCATTGTGGAAGGCCATTCCTCGCTGGACCTTTCCCTGCTCACCGGCGAGAGCCTGCCGCAGGCGAAGTCGATCGGCGATGCGGTGCCCGGCGGCGCGGTCAACGCAAGCAGTGTGCTGCGCGTGCGCGTAACGAAGAACGCCAGCGAAAGCACGCTTTCGGGGCTGTTAAGGCTGGTGGAGCGCGCGGGCGGCAGCAAACCTGCCATTGCGCAGTGGGCGGACCGCACGGCCTCATGGTTCGTGGCCGCATTGCTGCTCTTCGCGCTGGCCAGTTTCGCCTGCTGGAGCTGGCACGACCCGGCGCGCGCGTGGCCGGTGGCCATTGCGGTGCTGGTGGTGTCCTGCCCCTGCGCGCTGTCGCTGGCTACGCCCTCCGCGCTCGCCGCCACCACCGACCGCCTGCTCGGCAAAGGTGTATTGATCGTCAAGCCGCATGTGCTGGAAACGCTGCACCGCGCCACCCATATCGTTTTCGACAAGACCGGCACGCTGACTACCGGCCAGCTGTCCGTGCAGCAGGTGGAGTTCTTCGGCGATGCGCGGCGTGAGCAATGCCTGCGCGTAGCTGCCGCGCTGGAATCGGGTAGTGCGCATCCGATCGCGCAAGCCATCGGCAGCTATGCGGCGCGCATCAGCGGCCCCTCGGCTGCCGTGCGCGAATTGCGCGAAACACCCGGCCAGGGGCTGGAGGCGGAAATTGAAGGCTGGCGCTACCGCATTGGCAACGCATCCCACGTGGCCGGCATCGCGGGCTGCATGCCGCCCTGTCGCAGCGCGCCGGACGCCGGCATGTCCACCGTCTATCTCGGCACGCAGGGGCGCTGGCTGGCCTGCTTCATGCTGAGCGACACGGTGCGCGAGGATGCCGCCGCCACGCTGGATTATTTTGCAAGCCTGGGCAAGCACACCATCCTCCTCAGCGGCGACAGGCAGGAGCTGGTGCAGCGCGTGGCGCGTGAGCTGAAGATCGGGCGGGCCGAAGGCGGCTGCCTGCCGTCGGAAAAGCTGGAACTGGTGCAGGAGCTGCAGAAGCAGGGCGCGGTGGTGGCCATGGTCGGCGATGGCATCAACGATGCCGCGGTGCTGAGCGCCGCCGATGTCTCCTTTGCCATGGGCAGCGGCTCCGCGCTCGCCCAGGTCAGCGCCGACACCGTGCTGCTGAATGGACAACTCGGCGCCGTCGCCGAAACATCGCGCGCCGCCGCACGCACCATGCGCATCATCCGCCAGAACCTGGGCTGGGCCATGGCCTATAACGCGCTTGCCATTCCGGCGGCGGCAATGGGCTGGCTCAATCCCTGGCTATCGGGCGTTGGCATGGCAGCCAGTTCCGCCTTCGTCGTTCTCAACGCGCTGCGCCTGCGCAGAAAGTAGCATCATGGAAGCCTTGTATTTATTGATACCCCTCAGCGTGCTGCTGGTATTCGGCGCGATATGGATATTTTTCAACGCTTCCGACGGCGGCCAGTTCGACGATCTCGTTGGTCCCGCGCTACGCGTGCTGCAGGACGACGACCGATCCGGGGAATTTTGATCCAGGTCAAAGTTTTTTGAAGTGGGCCTCGGTAACCTTTGACATACATCATCAAAGTGTTCTCGGGAGAACTTCAAGTGGAATCGAACTACAACTACAAGATCGTGAAGCAGTTTGCGATCGCTACGGTAGTGTGGGGCATTATCGGCATGCTGGTGGGCGTGATCATCGCCGCGCAGCTTACCTGGCCTTCGCTCAACCTGGACATACCGTGGCTTACCTACGGCCGCCTGCGCCCGCTGCATACCAATGCGGTGATCTTCGCCTTCGGCATCAGCGGCCTTTTCGCCACTTCCTACTATGTGGTGCAGCGCACCTGCCAGGTGCGGCTGTTCTCGGACAAGCTGGCCGCCTTCACCTTCTGGGGCTGGCAGGCGGTGATCCTGTCCGCCGTGATCACGCTGCCCATGGGCCTCACGCGCGGCAAGGAATACGCGGAGCTGGAATGGCCGATCACGATCCTGATCGCCGTGGTGTGGATTGCTTACGCCATCGTCTTCTTCGGCACCATCATCAAGCGCAAGGTCAAGCATATCTACGTGGCCAACTGGTTCTTCGGCGGCTATATCCTCGCCGTGACGCTGCTGCACGTGGTGAACGGCATGAGCATGCCGGCTTCGCTGACCAAGTCCTATTCGATGTACAGCGGCGTGCAGGACGCCATGATCCAGTGGTGGTACGGTCATAACGCCGTGGGCTTCATCCTCACCGCGGGCTACCTGGGCATGGTGTACTACTTCATCCCGAAACAGGCCGAACGCCCGGTGTATTCCTACCGCCTGTCCATCGTCCACTTCTGGGCGCTGATCTTCACCTATATGTGGGCCGGCCCGCACCACCTGCACTACACGGCGCTGCCTGACTGGACGCAGTCGCTGGGCATGGTGTTCTCCCTGATCCTGCTGGCGCCGTCGTGGGGCGGCATGATCAACGGCATCATGACCCTGTCCGGCGCATGGCACAAGCTGCGCACCGATCCTATCCTGAAGTTCATGATCGTGTCCCTGTCCTTCTACGGCATGGCCACCTTCGAAGGCCCGATGATGTCGATCAAGACCGTCAACGCGCTGTCGCACTACACCGACTGGGGCATCGCCCACGTTCACGGCGGCGCACTGGGCTGGGTGGGCTTCATCACCATGGGTTCCATCTACTACCTGCTGCCGCGCCTCGCAGGCCGCACCCAGATGTACAGCACGAAGCTGGTGGATCTGCACTTCTGGGTAGCGACCATCGGCGTGGTGCTGTATATCGCCGCGATGTGGATCGCCGGCGTGATGCAGGGCCTGATGTGGCGCGCAGTGAACCCGGACGGCACGCTCACCTACACCTTCGTTGAAAGCGTGAAGGCCACCTATCCCTACTACGTGGTCCGCCTCGCGGGCGGCGCGCTCTACCTCGCCGGCATGTGCGTGATGGGCTACAACACCTGGATGACGCTGCGCGGCCGCGAAACCGTGACCGCCCGCATCCCTGAACTGAAAGCGGCATGAAGGAGCAAGGCAAATGAAATTTTCACATGAATGGATCGAGAAGAACCCCTGGCTGCTGATTGCGCTGGTAACGCTGGTGGTGTCGGTGGGCGGTGCGGTGGAGATCATTCCGCTGTTCTTCCAGAAGTCCACCACGGAACCGGTGGCGGGCCTCAAGCCCTACACCCCGCTGCGCCTCGCAGGGCGCGATATCTATGTGCGCGAGGGCTGCTACAACTGCCACTCGCAGATGATCCGCCCCTTCCGCGCCGAGACCGAGCGTTACGGCCACTACTCGGTGGCGGGTGAATTCGTGTACGACCGGCCCTTCCAGTGGGGCTCCAAGCGCACCGGTCCCGACCTGGCGCGCGTAGGCGGCCGCTACAGCGACGAGTGGCACCGCGTACACCTGCAGAACCCGCGCGACGTGGTGCCGGAATCGAATATGCCGAACTATCCATGGCTGGCGAAAACCAAGCTGGCGCCCGCCGAGATCGTGCCGAAGATGCGCGCACTGCAGCGCCTCGGCACGCCGTACAGCGAAGAAGAAGTCGCCAACGCGCCCAGGGAGCTGGCGGACAAGACGGAAGAAGACGCGCTCGTGGCCTACCTGCAAGGCCTGGGCACTTTGATCAAAACGAGGAACTGACATGGCAATCGAGAATGTGTTTGACAGCGCCAGCAGCGTAATGACGGTGATCTCGTTCATCACCTTCGTTGGCATCTGGGCATGGGCATGGGCGAAACCGAACCAGGAGGGCTTTGCGCAGGCCGCGAACCTGCCGTTCGCCGACGAGGAGGAACGCCATGTCTGACTTCACCAATGAATTCTGGAACGGCTTCATCATCGTGCTCACGCTGCTGGGCGTGATCGGCTGCGGCGTGCTGCTGTATACCCAGTCCGTGCACAAGGTGTCGGCCGACCACAAAGGGCCGGTCGGCACCACCGGCCATATCTGGGACGAAGACCTGACCGAGCTGAATACACCCATGCCGCGCTGGTGGATGTGGCTGTTCTACATCACCATCGTGTTCGGCCTGGCCTACCTGGTGCTCTACCCCGGCCTCGGCACCTATGCCGGCAAGCTGGGCTGGGCTTCCACCGGCCAGTACAAGGAAGAACTGGCGAAAGCCGATACCGACTACGGCCCCCTGTTCGCGAAATACCGCTCGCAGGATCTGAAGGCGGTGGCCGCCGATCCGCAGGCCCATGCCATCGGCGAACGCCTGTTCCTCACCTATTGCGCGCAATGCCATGGCTCGGACGCACGCGGCAACAAGGGCTTCCCCAACCTGACCGACAAGGACTGGCTGTACGGCGGCGCACCGGACGTGATCAAGACCACCATCATGCACGGCCGCAGCGGCGTGATGCCGCCGATGGGCGCGGCGCTAGGTTCGGACAAGGACATCGAGAACGTGGCGCACTACGTCCTGAGCCTGTCCGGCAGCACCTCGGACCCGATCAAGACCGTGTTCGGCAAGGCCAAGTTCTCCGCCTGCATGGCCTGCCATACCGCTGCCGGCACCGGCAACCAGGCGCTGGGCGCACCGAACCTGGCGGACAAGATCTGGCTGTACGGCGGCAGCGCCGAAACGGTGATGGAGACCATCCGCAAGGGCCGCAACGGCACCATGCCCGCCTTCGCCGACTTCCTCGGTGAAGACAAGGTGCACGTGCTGGCCGCCTATGTGTGGGGCCTGTCCAATCCTGTGGAAGTAGCAAAGAAATAAGCATCATGAATTCGCCGCAAGTCATCAAGATGTATGCAGCACGCGAGGAGATCTATCCGCGCGAGATCAAGGGGCGCTATGCCAGCCTGCGCTGGGTGTTCGTCTGGCTCACGCAGCTGGCCTTCTACGGCCTGCCCTGGCTGAACTGGAACGGACGGCAGGCCTTGCTGTTCGACCTTGCGGCGCGCAAGTTCTATATCTTCGGCCTGGTGCTGTGGCCGCAGGACTTCATCTATCTCGCGGTGCTGCTGGTGATGTGCGCCTGGCTGCTGTTCCTCGTCACGGCAATCGCGGGAAGGGTGTGGTGCGGCTTTACCTGTCCGCAGACCGTGTACACCGAAATCTTCCTGTGGATAGAACGCCAGTTCGAAGGCCGCCGCAGTGCACGCATCGCGCTGGACAGGCAGCCGCCATCGTTGAAGAAGTTCGCACGCAAGGGCGGCAAGCACCTGGCGTGGGGCGCCGTGGCGCTGTGGACCGGCTTCACCTTCGTCGGCTACTTCACGCCCATCGATGTGCTGGCGAACGAGGTGCGCACGCTGACCTTCGGCCCCTGGGAATGGTTCTGGGTGCTGTTCTACAGCTTCGCCACCTACGGCAACGCGGGCTGGCTGCGCGAACAGGTGTGCAAGTACATGTGCCCGTATGCGCGCTTCCAGAGTTCGATGTTCGACCGCGATTCGCTGATCATCACCTACGATGCGAAACGCGGCGAGCCGCGCAGCCCGCGTTCGGCAGGCGGCTGCATCGACTGCTCGATGTGCGTGCAGGTCTGCCCGACCGGCATCGATATCCGCAAGGGACTGCAGTATGAATGCATAGGCTGCGCCGCCTGCGTGGATGCCTGCAACAGCGTGATGGACAAGATTGCGCAGCCGCGCGGCCTGATCCGCTACAGCACCGACCGCGCCATGGCCGAGGGCCTGAGCGTTGAGCAGATCCGGCGCCGCGCCATGCGTCCGCGCGTGCTGGCATATAGCGGCCTGCTGTGCGCCGTGGCGCTGGCCTTCCTGGCCTCGCTGTGGCTGCGCACGCCACTCAAGATGGACGTGATCCGCGACCGCGGCTCCATGGGCCGTGAAGTGGAGGATGGCGATATCGAGAATGTTTACCGGCTGCAGATCATGAACACCACTGAACGGCAGCACAGCTACCGCATCAGCGTAAGCGGGCTGCCGACGCTGGTGGTGGTGTCGGACCTGGAAGTGACGGTTGGCCCGACCGAGACGCGCGCCGTGCCCGTGCGCCTGCGCACCGCCTACGGCGCGGCGAAGAAAGGCTCGAACAAGATTGAAGTGTCGCTGCAGGCGCTCGACGACCCGTCGATTTCCGTACGCGAAGAGGCGGTCTTCATTGTGCCGCGCTAAGGAGAAGAGATGAACAAGCCGTCCGCCCCCTGGTATACCCATCGCTGGCCCTGGCTGCTGATGGCCGGGCCGGCCATCGTGCTCGCGGCCTGCGCCTACACCAGCTATATCGCTTTCGCGCAGCAGGATGCGCTGGTGGTCGGCGACTATTACAAGCGCGGCAAGGCCATCAACCAGGACTTGCGCCGCGACCGCGTGGCTTCGGCCCTCGGCCTGTCGCTGGAACTGCGCTATAACGCGGCGCAAGGCGCGCTGGCGGGCCGTATCAGAACCCGTACGGCGCTGCCGCCCGGGGACGTGGAACTGCACCTGGCGCACGCCACCCAGCCCGCGCGCGACGTGCGGCTCACCGTGCGGCCGGATGCGGAAGGAAACTTCATCGCACCGCTGCCGCTGCTGGAACGCAGCCGCTGGGTGGTGCTGGCGGAAGGCGGCCAGCGCAGCTGGCGGCTGGAGGGCAACTGGCACTGGCCCGCGCAGCGCGAGCTGGTGCTGGCAGCGGACGCGCGTTAAGCGCAGACTTCGGTGCCGGCGGTAATGGCCTTGAGGCGCGGCAGGTCCAGCACCTGAAGTTCGCGGTTGTTCACCGCGATCAGGCCCAGCTTCTTGAACTTGTTCAGCAGCCGGCTGATGCTCTCGATGGTCAGGCCGAGGTAATTGCCGATGTCCTCGCGCGACATGCGCAGCTGGAAGGCCGTGCTGGAATAGCCGCGCGCTTCATAGCGCGAGGCGAGGTTGACCAGGAAGGCCGCGAAACGCTGCGTGGCCTGCATATTCCCCAGCAGCAGCATTACGCTCTGCTCGCGCGTGATCTCCTGGCTCATCATGCGGTGGAAGTGGCGCAGCAGGGTGGGCATATCGACCAGCAGCTGCTCCAGGCTGGAGAAGGGAATCTCGCACACTTCGCTGTCTTCCAGCGCCTCGGCACTGCAATAGTGGCGGTCGGTGCTGATCGCGTCCATGCCCAGCAGCTCGCCTCCCATCTGGAAGCCGGTCACCTGTTCCTCGCCGTTGGCATTGATCTGGTAGGTCTTGAAATGGCCGAGACGGATCGCGTACAGGCTGCCGAAAGGATCTCCCACACGGAACAAGGAGCTGCCTTTTTCGATCTTGCGGCGGCGGCCGATGATGCGGTCCAGCTTATCGATATCGCCCATGTCCAGCCCCATCGGCAGACAAAGCTGGTGCATGCTGCAGGTGGAGCAGCGCGCCTTCAGAATCTCGATGGTGGCGCCGGGCAGGGTAAGGGATGGGAGCTCGTTCATGGCTCCAGTGTACCGGCAAAGCGCACGATTGAACAAACCGCGCGCGCAACATTGCAAAACGTTACACTGTGACTTCATTTTCCAAAAAGACACAAAATGATCCCGATTCAGCCCGAGGTGCCCGCCGAGCATCGCAGCTGCGGCAAATGCCGCACGGCTGAACCGCTGCCGTTCAAGTTTGCATTTGCCTATCAGCCTATCGTGGATTGCGACACGCGTTCCATCTACGCCTATGAAGCGCTGGTGCGCGGCCGCGATGGCGAATCGGCATGGTCGGTGCTGTCGCAGGTGGATGACCGCAACCGCTATCAGTTCGACCAGGCTTGCCGGCGCGAAGCGATCAAGGGCGCGGCCGAACTGGGGATGCGGGAAAGCCTGTCGATCAATTTCCTGCCGAACGCGGTCTACCAGCCGGCCGCCTGCATCCAGGGCACGTTCGAGGCCGCGCGCGAGTTCGGATTCCCGCTGGAGAACATCATTTTCGAGGTGACGGAAGGCGAGGAGGTGGCCGACCGCGCCCACCTCGTGAATATTTTCCGCGAATACCACCGCTTCGGCTTCCGCACCGCGATCGATGATTTCGGCGCAGGCTACGCGGGGCTCAACCTGCTGGCCGAATACCAGCCCGATGTGCTGAAGCTGGACATGGCCCTGGTGCGCGATATCGACAGCAATAAGCCGAAGCAGGCCATCGTGCACGGCGTGATGGCCATCAGCCGCGAGCTGGGCATCCGCGTGCTGGCGGAAGGCATCGAAACTGCTGCCGAGCGCGATTTCCTGCGCGCCGCAGGCATCAGCCTGATGCAGGGCTACCTGTTCGGCAAACCGGCTTTCCGCGCCCTGTCGACGATTCCCGACGCCGCCTACGGCTAAGCAAGCCGATTTGGCTGCCTGTCGCGAAATTTGTTAGGCTATCGCCATGCCGAAACCACAACCGCCTTCGCTCGACCAGCATCTCTGCTTCAAACTGTATTCCACATCGCTGAAGATGACGCAGCTGTACAAGCCGCTGCTCAGCGCGCTGAACCTCACCTATCCGCAATACCTGGTGATGGTGGTGCTGTGGGAACAGGAAGGGCTGGGCATCAAGGACATTGCCGAACGCCTGCAGCAGGATTCGGGTTCCATCACGCCCCTGGTGAAACGCCTGGAGGCGGAAGGCTACCTGGTGCGCAACCGTGACCCGCGCGACGAACGCAACCGCGTGCTGACCCTCACCAAAGCAGGCCAGGAGCTGCGCGCGGAAGGCGTGAAGATCGCCGCCGCCATCGCCGAAAGTTGCAGCATTACCAATGCCGACGTGGACGGCATGATGGCCGGCCTCGGCAAGCTCAGCGCGAATCTCGACGCGCGCTGACAACCCTTCGCAAAAATTTTTTCAAAATTAACTTGCGCACTAATTATTTGCGCGCTATATTTATAACACTTAGCGCGCTAACTAATTCAAACGACACCACGACCCACACTACACAAGGAGTTCATCATGCTGAAATTCGCCTCTTCCGCCCTCATCGCCTCGACCCTGTTCGCCGGCGCCGCCCTGCCTGCTCAGGCTGCCGCCAACGACACCACCGTTGTCCTCGTCCACGGCGCCTTTGCCGACGGTTCCAGCTGGGAGAAAGTGATTCCCCTGCTGCATGCCAAGGGCCTGAAAGTCGTCGCCGTACAGAATCCCCTCACTTCCCTGGCCGACGACGTGGCCGCCGCCCAGCGCGTGATCGATGCGCAGACCGGCAAGGTAGTGCTGGTGGGCCACTCCTGGGGCGGCAGCGTGATTACGCAGGCCGGCACCAGCGACAAGGTCAAGGCCCTGGTCTATGTGGCCGCTTTTGCGCCGTCCGAAGGCCAGACTGCCGCCGATCTCGGCAAGAACTACCCGACGCCACCCGGCGTACCGACCCTGCAGGCCGACGCCGCCGGTTTCCTGACCCTGCCTGAGAAATCGGTCGCGGAAAACTTCGCACAGGACGTCAGCCCGGCCCAGGCCCGCCTGATCTATGCCACCCAGGGCCCGATCCATTCGAAAGCCTTCGGCGAGCCGGTGTCCATTGCATCGTGGAAGTCGAAACCGAACTATTACATCGTGGCCGCCAAGGACCGCATGATCGACCCCGGCCTGCAGCGCGATTTCGCAGCAAAGCTGAAAGCCACCACCACCACGCTGCAAGCGAGCCATGTGCCTATGCTCTCCCAGCCGCGCCAGGTGGCTGATGTGATCATCGCCGCGGCACAGCGCTGATACGGAACGGCGGGGCTATGGCCCTGCCGTTTTTCCATGCGGTATTCAATTGCCAATCCCGGCCATTGATAGGAGAATTTCCCGGCACTCCCATCAAAGGAAACCATGAAGCCGCCTGGGATCAAAGTGAAAGTCGCCCTTGCGACCAGCCTGACATCGATAGTGATGATCGCGCTTGTCACTGCACTGCTGGCGCAGCGCATGCAGGAGGATTTCACCAAGGTTCTGTTTGCGCAGCAGGGCGCCCTGGTCAAGCGCACGGCCGAGGAACTGGACGACAAGCTGTCCATGTTGCTTGGCATCATTTCATTCTCCGCCAGGCAGCAGCCGCGCGAGATCGCCGATGATCCCGCCGCGCTGCGCGCCTATTACCGCGACCGTGCCGTGCTCGCCCTGTTCGACGATGTGCTGGTGCTCAATGCAAAAGGCGTGGTGATTGCCGACCTGCCGGAGACGCCGGGCCGCCAGGGGGTGAATGCATCGGACCGCGCCTACTTCATGCGTGTGATGCAGACGAAAAAGCCCCTGATCACCGAGCCTGTTCTTGGGCGTGCGCATAAGCAGCCGATTGTGCAGATGGCGGCGCCCGTGCTGGACGACCGGGGCGAAGTGCTGTGTGTGCTGCTCGGCGTGATGCGGCTCTACAAGGACAATGTGCTGGGCAACCTGCGCACGGCCAAGGTGGGCCGCACCGGCCACTATTTCGCCCTTACGCGCGAGCAGCAGCCGGTATTTGTGCTCCATCCCGATGCAGCGCTGCTGCTCAAGCCCGCGCCTTCTTCCGCCGCCAGGGAGATGCCGCGGCAAGGAACGGTGATCGGCACCGATGAACACGGGCACCGTGCCCTGAACAGCTACCGCGCGCTGAAATCCGTGGACTGGGTGCTGGCCGCTTCGCTGCCGGTGGACGAAGCGTTCGAACCCTTCAAGGGCCTGCAGCTGCGCATGGCGCTCTGGAGCGGCGTTGCCTCCCTGCTGACGGCGGCCTTCATCGGCTGGCTGACGGTGCGCCTGATGTCGCCGCTGATGAAGCTGCGCGATGCGATCCGCCAGCTGCGCGAACGCGAAGGCGGCTTCGTGCCGATCCCGGTGCAAAAGCGCGACGAGATCGGGGAGCTGACCATCGCCTTCAATGAGCTGATGCACGCGCGGCAGACGGCCGACGACCATGCGCATGCGCTGATGGCGGAGCTGGAGCAGCGCGCCGGTGAACTGGAGCGCGAACGCGACAAGGCCGATGCCGCCAACCGCGCCAAGAGCGACTTCGTGGCCAATATGAGCCACGAGATCCGGACGCCGATGAATGGCGTGCTGGGCATGATCTACCTGCTGTCCAATACCTCGCTGACGGCGCAGCAGCGCAAATACCTGAACATGATACGCAGCGCGGGCGATACGCTGATGGCCATCATCAACGACGTGCTGGACTTCTCGAAGATCGAAGCGCACCGCATGCAGCTGTCGCCTGTGGAATTCGACCTCGATGAGACCATGAGCTCGCTCGCCACCACCATGACGATGAACGCCAGCGAGAAGGAGCTGGAGCTCGCGATCGTGGTTGACCCCGACGTTCCGAAGCTGCTGCGCGGCGATGCGCTGCGGCTGCAGCAGATTCTCGTCAACCTGGCGGGGAATGCCATCAAGTTCACGGAGCAGGGTGAAGTGGTGGTGCGCGTGAGCGCGCGCGAGATGGGCACGGACCGCGTGCGGCTGCGCTTCGAGGTTGAGGATACCGGCATCGGCATGAACCCCGCGCAGCAGGCGCAATTGTTCCGCGCTTTCTCGCAGGCCGATGAGAGCATCACACGCCGCTTCGGCGGAACGGGGCTGGGGCTGGCCATCACGCACCGGCTGATCGAGATGATGGGCGGGAAGATCCAGGTGCGCAGCGAAGAAGGCAAGGGCAGCTGCTTCTGGTTCGAGCTGTCCTTCGACGTGCTGCCGGAGCGCGGCCAGGCGAAGCGGCAGCCGGGCATCGGCCCCCTGTGCATCCTGGTCGCGGAAGACAACCGTACCAGCCGCGACATGATCGGCCGCGTCATCCAGGCCTGGGGCTGGGATGCCGACCTGGCCGATACCGGCGCCGGTGCACTGGCCTTGTTCGAACAGCGCATGGCGAAGGATCAGGCCTATGACGTGGTGCTGGCAGACTGGCATATGCAGGGTAAGGACGGCACCGCCATCGCGCAGGCCATCCGGCGCGCATCGGACGGGCATACGCAGCCTATCGTCGTGATGGTGAACGCTTTCGCGCGCGACCAATTGGAGGAAATCGCCACGCGGCCGGAAGCGGACGTGGTGCTGGTGAAGCCGATCACCAGTTCCAGCCTGTTCGAGGCGCTGCACCAGGCGCTGGTCGCACGCAAGCCAGGCCGCAATGAGCGCATGATGGCAGGCGAGGGCATCCGCGGCCGCCTGCGTGGCGCGCATTTCCTGCTGGTGGAGGACAATCTGCTGAACCAGGCCGTGGCGCGCGGCATCCTGGAGCAGGCCGGCGCCACCCTCGATATCGTCGGCGACGGCCAGCAGGCCGTGGATTTGCTGCGCGCGCAGCCGGCGCGTTACGATATCGTCCTGATGGACATGCAGATGCCGGTGATGGACGGTTTTACCGCCACCGCCATGCTGCGGCGCGAGCTGCAGCTGACGCTGCCCATCATTGCGATGACGGCCGGCGTGCTGGCATCGGAACGGGACCGCTGCGTGGAGGCGGGAATCAGCGATTTCATCGCCAAGCCGGTGATAGTGGAGGAAATGATGAGCGTTATACAACGTCACCTGCCGCAGCAGCTGCGCGCCGCGCAGGGCGAAGGCACGGGAGGCGCTGCGGCGCCAGCCGCCATTGCCGGCCAGGTGTTCAGCATGGACAGCCTGATGAAGGTGATGGGCGCCGACCCGAAAGGACGTGCCGTGATGTTCAGGATGGTGCGCGGCGCCATCGACAACGGCCTGCAGCCGATGGATGAAGCCGACCAGGCGCTGCGGGAAAGCCGCTACCACGATGCGGCGCGCGTGCTGCACAGCCTGCGCGGCGCGGTGGGCGCCCTCGGCGCCAAACGCCTGATCAATGCGACGCTGGACGCGGAGACGGCGCTCACCGAAGGTCCGATGGACGATGCGCCGCGCCTGTTTGCGCTGGTTCGGCAGGAGCTGCAGATGGTCCTGGCGGCCGGCCGCGAGTGGCTGGACCGGGAAGACCCCCAGTCGATCTAGGCGCTTTGCCGCGCCGCGCGCCGGATGGCCTGCGGCGGCTGGCCGTAGGCACGCACGAAAGCGCGCCGCATGCGCTCGGGATCGGCAAAGCCGCTTTCGCGCGCCACCAAGTCAATCGGCAGCCGGCCGGATTCGATCATGTCGCGCGCCGCTTCCACCCTCAGCGTTTCCACTGCCCGCGCGGGCGACTGACCCGTTTCAAGGCGGAAGCTGCGGCTGAACTGGCGGCGGCTCAGGTGAGCCGCATCGGCCAGTTCATCCACGGACAGCTCTTTCTTCAGGTTGCTCTTGGCGTAGTTCAGCGCGCGCTGGATACGGTCCGATTTCGGTTCCAGTTCCAGCAGGGCGGAGAACTGCGACTGGCCGCCGCTGCGGCGGTGGTAGACCACCATCTTGCGCGCGACCTGGCGCGCCAGTTCCACGCCGAAGTCCTTTTCCACCAGCGCCAGCGCGAGGTCGATGCAGGCCGTCATGCCCGCCGAGGTCCACAGATTGCCGTCCTCGATAAAGATGCAGTCTTCTTCCACCCGCGCTTTGGGATGCAGTTTTTGCAGCTCGCGCGCATGCGCCCAGTGCGTGGTCGCCCGTTTCCCGTCCAGCAGCCCGGCCCGGCCGAGCACGAAGGCGCCGCTGCAGATGCTGCCGGTGCGGCGCGCGGAAACGGATGCCTGGCGCAGGAAGCCGAGCAGGCCGGGCGAGTATTCCAGCATTTCCATGGCGCCGCCAACCAGCACCGTGTCGTAAGCGGCGGGGTCGCCGAACGGTTCCGTCGTTACCGGCACACCGCTTGAGCTGCGCACCGGGCCGCCATGCTCGGACACCAGCGAAACCTTATACCGTTCCTCGCCCGCGCTGGCATTGGCCACCTCAAAAACGGTGACGACAACAAGATCCAGCACCTGGAAGCCCGGAAAAACGGCGATTGCGATATGTTTGCTCATGATGGCCCAAATTGAGGTTTATACGTCCTCCGGGCCAAACTTTAGGCTTCTACACTGTGCCTGTCAAATCAAATTATGAAAGGCAGCATCATGAAAACAGCACTCATCACTGGCGCATCCACCGGCATCGGCGCGATTTACGCGGAGCGCCTGGCCCGCCGCGGCTACAACCTCGTGCTGGTGGCACGCCAGCTGGACCGCCTGAACGCGCTGGCTGACCGCCTGGCCGGCACCGGCGTTAAGTTCGAAACCATCCAGGCCGACCTGGCAGACAGGGCGCAGCTGCGCAAGGTGGCGGAGCGCCTGGCGGCTGACGACAGCATCGACACGCTGGTGAACAACGCCGGCCTGGGCGCGACGGCTTCGCTGGTGGAGTCCGCGCTGGAACAGCTGGACAGCATGGTGGACGTGAACGTGACCGCGCTGACCCACCTCACCCACGCCATCGCACCGCGCCTGGCGGCCAAAGGCGCAGGCACGATCATCAATATCGCCTCCATCGTGGCGGTGGCGCCGGAACTGCTGAATGCCGCTTACGGCGGTTCGAAAGCCTATGTGCTGGCCTTCACCCAGGCGCTGCAGCATGAACTGGGCAGCAAGGGCGTGCGCGTGCAGGCCGTGCTGCCGGGCGCCACCGCCACCCCGTTCTGGGATGTGGCGGGCACGCCGGTGCAGCACCTGCCGCAGGAATGGGTAATGAAGGCGGAAGACCTGGTGGACGCCGCGCTGGCAGGACTGGATATCGGCGAAGTCATCACCATTCCATCGCTGCCGGATATCGCCGACTGGGAGCGCTTCAACGCTGCCCGCCTGGCGCTGGGCCCGAACCTGTCGCGCACCAAGCCGGCGGCGCGCTACAAGCTGCAGTGATCAGCGGCGACGGTTCAGCAGGGCGCCGGCCGCAAGGCCGACGCCAAACGCCGCGTACACCAGCGCCATCGACCCGGTAGTGAGGCGGCGTTCGTAGCCTGGCTGCAGCCGCTTCGGCGTCATCTTGTAATCGACAAAGCAGGCCATCGCACTGGCCGCCGCTGCCGCAACGGCGGTGCTTTTCACATCCTTTTTGTCCAGCACCTTTCCGGCCAGCTGTTCAAAAATAGTGGCCCAGAACAAGGCGCTCGCATGGTGGATGGCATAGCCTACCAGCGTGTATTTCATCGACGGTTCGCTGTGCCGGAACGCCTTGTCGCCGTAGATCCAGTGACTGACGGCATTGGTGGCGCCGTAATGGCTGCCGCTATCGCTCTTGCCGCACAGGGCCAGGGCGACTGTCGAGGTGAGGCTGGCGGCTGCGCCAGGCAACATGCCGCGGCCGATCATGGTCTTCCAATTGTCCATATTCCCCTTCCTGTTTTCGTATATCGTGCTCTCACATTCCTGAGAGCCAACCATGCAGATTTTGCTGACCGGCGCCACCGGTTTTATCGGATCCCACCTCGCCCCGCTGCTGCTGGCGCAAGGCCACCGCGTGCTCAGCGCGGGACGGCATCCGCCTGCCGATGAGCGCATCGCTTTCATTGAAGCGGACTTCGCCCACGATAGCGAAGAATCGGTCTGGATGGCGCGCCTGAGGAATGTGGATGTGGTGATCAACGCGGTCGGCATCATCCGCGAAAACGGAGAACAACGCTTTGCCGCCTTGCATACGGCAACGCCGAAGGTGCTGTTTGCGGCCTGTGCGCATGCGGGCGTGAAGCTGGTGATCCAGGTGTCGGCGCTGGGTGCGGATGAGCAAGCCGTGTCGCCATACCACCTGAGCAAGCGCGCCGCCGACGACTACCTCGCTGCGCTGCCACTTGCTTCGCGCATCGTGCAGCCGTCGCTGATCTATGGACCGGATGGCGCCAGCGCACGCATGTTCCGCACGCTGGCCACCATGCCGTTCACGGTGCGCTTCGGCAGCGCGCCGCAGCCGGTGCAGCCCATCCATATCGACGATGTGTGCGCGGCCATCGCTGCACTGCTGCGCGAAGACCAGCCCGTACGCAGCGAGCGCATTGCGCTGGTGGGGCCGCGCGTGCTCCCTTTCGCGGACTACCTCGCCGATTTGCGGCGGCAAATGGGACTGGGCCGCCAGCCGGCGCTGGTGTTGCCGGCGGCGCTTGCGCGCGTTGCCGCGCACATCGCCGGAATGCTTCCGGGAAGTCCGCTCACGCCTGACACGCTGGACATGCTCACGCGGGGCAATACCGCCGATGCGGCGGCAACCACGCGCCTGCTGGGCCGCCTGCCTCGCGATGTGGCCAGCTTCATCGAGCGGCCGCACGCCGAACGGCAACTGGCGCAACTGGGCTGGCTGCTGCCGCTGCTGCGCCTCAGCATCGCGATGGTGTGGCTGTGGACGGCCTGGGTTTCCGCCTTTGTCTATCCGGTGCAGGACAGTTACGAACTGCTGGCGCGCACCGGCGTTCCGCTGGTACTGGCGCCGCTCATGCTGTATGGCGCCAGCGCCTTCGACCTCGCCATGGGCATCGGTTCACTTGCACTGCCGCGCCGCCACCGGCGCTGGCTATGGCTGGCGCAGATTGCGCTGATCGGCTTCTACACCGTGGTCATCGCACTCAAACTGCCGGAGTTCATCTGGCATCCCTACGGGCCGCTCAGCAAGAACCTGCCCATGCTCGCTGCCATCTGGATGCTGTACGAACTGGAGAGAAAGTAATGGAATACCTGATCGTCAAATGGCTGCACATCATTTCATCGACCTTCCTGTTCGGCACCGGCATCGGCTCGGCGTGGTACCTGCTGTTCGCCGTGATCAGCAACAATGTGCGGGCCATCGCCGTGGTGAGCCGCATCGTGGTGATCGCCGACTGGACCTTTACCGCCACCACGATGATCGCCCAGCCGCTGACCGGCTTTTACCTGATCCACCTGGCGGGCTTCCCGATGAACAGCCGCTGGATCGTATGGTCCATCGCGCTCTACGTGATTGCGGGCCTGTGCTGGCTACCCGTGGTGTGGCTGCAGATGAAGTTGCGCGACCTGTCGGCACAGGCTGCCGACCAGGATACGGCGTTGCCGCCGCTGTTCTGGCGCTACTTCAAGGCCTGGGTGGTGCTGGGGATTCCGGCCTTCTTCGCCTTCCTCGCCATCTTCTACCTGATGGTGGCGAAACCGGCCTAGGGATGGATCTTTTCGCCGCGCTCCAGCATCTGCACGAATTGCGCGATGCGCTTCGCCCGCGTTTCGGCCTTTTTCGCGGTCTGGGTACGGAACAGGATGGCGTAGCGGTTGGTGGCGTTCAGCGTTGCGTAGAAAGCCCTGGCGGCGGGGCTGGCGTCCAGCGCCGCCTGCAGGTCGGGCGGAATCTCCGCCTTGCTGGCTGAATCGTAGGCGGCGTCCCAGCGGCCGTCGGCTTTGGCGCGGTCGATCTCGCGCTGGCCCGCTTCGCGCATCTGGCCGGCGGCGGTCAGCGCTTCCACTTTTTCACGGTTGATTTTCGACCAGATGCTGCGCGCCGCGCGCGGCGTGAATTTCTGCACCCAGTAGTGTTCGTCGATGCCTTTTTTCTGGCCGTCGATCCAGCCGAAGCACAGCGCCACGTTCAGCGCTTCCGGATACTGCACCGAGCTTTCCGCCGCGCCCTTCTTGGCAATGCGCATCCACACGCCGGCCGATTTCCCGTGCTCGCGTTCCAGCCATTTCGTCCATGCCGCGGCATCGGGGAACAGCATCTCGGGCAGGGCAGGCTGGGCAGGCATCGTTGTCTCCGGATTGATCACTGCGCCATTCTAGCGATATGATCGGCATTCCACCACAGGAGGCCGCATGCAAAACCCGCTGCTCACATTGCCGCCGCTTGATGCGCTGCGCGGCTTCGTGGCTGCGGCACGCCGCATGAGCATTACCTCGGCCGCGGAGGACCTGTGCCTGACGCAATCGGCCGTCAGCCGCCAGATCCAGCTGCTGGAAGAACGCCTCGGCACGCCGCTGTTCGTGCGTACCCGCCGCAGCATCGTGCTGACCGATGCGGGCGAGCAGCTGTTCGAGCTGGCTTCGCCGTGGATGGATCGGCTCGCAGAGCTTTCCGACAACCTGAAACACGACACCAGGCTGCGGCCCGTCACCATCACGGCCAGCATCGGCGTTGCGTCGCTGTGGATATTGCCGCGCCTGGGCGCATTCCAGGCCGAGCATCCGCATATCGATATCCGTGTGGCCGCCAACAACCGCATCACGGACCTGAAACGCGACGGCGTCGACCTCGCCATACGCTACTGTCCGGCGCCGCTGGCGCCCGAAGGGGCGCTGCACCTGTTCGATGAAGAGGTTGTGCCGGTGGCCAGCAAGGCGATTGCCGCCAGCGCGTTTGCATCCGGCGAGGCGCTTCTGCGCCATGTGCTGCTCGACCTGGATGAACGCGGCCGGCCATGGCTGCACTGGTCGCAATGGCTGCGCGAGATCGGTCCACGCTGCAAGCCGAAGGGCTACCTGCACTTCAACCAGTACGACCAGGTGATACAGGCTGCCATCGAAGGCCACGGGGTCGCGCTGGGACGCCTGGCGCTGGTGCTGCCGATGCTCAGGGATGGGCGCCTGGCGGCGAACATGCAGCAGCGCCGCCGCGCGGGGGACTATGGCTACTGGCTGATCCAGGCCTCCGAACATCCGCGCCGCGAAGTGGCCATCTTCCGCGACTGGGTGCGCACGCAGGTGGAGCGCACCTCACAGGAACTGGCGCAGGCCGAAAGCGTGCGCTGAGCGGGGCGCCAGCGGCATGGAGAGTTCGAACGACACTGCTTCCTTGCGCGCCACGCTGGACAACACAAGTTTCTCCGACGCCCGCAGTTGGGCGCAGTCGCCCGCTTCCAGTACCAGGTCTTCACGCAGCGTATCGCCGACGAGCCACAGCATGCCGCCGGTGCAGCGCAGGCGCATATCGCAGACAGGTGCAAAGGTCGCCGATTCGCTCGGCGCCAGCGTGAGGTTCATGGTCAGCATGGCAGGCTCCTTCCTGCCTGCATTGTCTGCCTCGGGGCGCCGCGCCTCAAACGCTATCTCCTCATCTTATTCATGCGTTTCACGCATGGATCGCATGTCAAATAACCGTTCGCGCCGGAGCGCGATGCCATTTATGCTGTGGATTCGTATTCGGAGGACGCATGAAAAAAGTCTTGATCGTAACGGGTGCAGGTCGCGGTATCGGCGCAGCAGTCGCCCGCGCGGCGGCGCGCGACGGCTACGCGGTGGCCATCAATTACCGCAGCGACGGCGGCTCCGCCCAGCGCCTGCTTGAAGAAATCCAGGCGGCGGGCGGCGAAGCGATTGCCGTGCGCGGCGATGTGGGCCAGGAGGCCGATGCCGTCAAGCTGTTTGCCCGCACCGAGGAGGAGCTGGGTCCGGTGACTGCGCTGGTGAACAATGCGGGCATTACGGGCCGCCTCGGTCCCTTCCTGAATGCCGATGCCTTTGCCATCGAAGAGATTTTCCGCATCAATGTGCATGGCGTCATGCACTGCAGCCGGGCTGCCGTGGCGGCTTTCCGCAGGCACCGGCAGGGCGGGGTCATCGTCAATATCTCTTCGATTGCGGCGAAAACCGGCAGCCCCGGCGAGTATGTGCATTACGCGGCCAGCAAGGCGGCGGTTGAAGCATTTACCGTGGGCCTGGGGCGCGAGCTCGCTGCGGAGAATATCCGCGTGTGCGGCGTGGCGCCGGGCACCACGCTCACCGATATCCATGCCGCCATGGGCGATCCGGACCGGCCGCACCGTGTTGCGGCGCGCATTCCCATGCAGCGTCCCGCTACCCCGGAAGACATCGCGGAGCCGGTGCTCTGGCTCCTTTCGCCCGCTGCGGGCTACATTACCGCTGCCACGATACCGGTCGCGGGCGGCCTGTAGGAGAGCGCCATGCGATCACTGAAAACGCCGCTCGCCGCCGTGCTGTGCGGCGGCATCATCATGGGCCTGGCGCTCGGCATGCGCCATGTGCAGGGCCTGTTCATGCTGCCGATGACCAGCGCACGCGGCTGGACGCGCGAAGAATTCGCGCTCGCGATTGCGCTGCAAAACCTGGTCTGGGGGCTGGCGCAGCCGCTGACCGGCATGATCGCCGACCGTTTCGGTTCGCGCCGCGTGCTGTTCGGCGGCTGCGCGCTGTATGCGCTGGGCCTGTACCTCATGGCGCACGCGGCGGGCAGCATGCAGCTCGCACTGACGGGCGGCGTGATGATAGGCATGGCCTTGTCGGGTACTGCATTCGGCACCGTGTATGGCGCCTTGAGCCGCGTGGTGACGCCGGAGCGGCGCAGCTGGGCGCTCGGCATGGCTGGCGCCGTCGGCGGCGTGGGCCAGTTCGCCATGGTGCCGTTTGCCCAGGGCCTGATCGGGAATATGGGATGGATGGCGGCGCTGCTGGTAGTGGCCTGCCTGCTCGCATTCGCGGCGCCGCTGGCCTGGACCCTGGATGACGGCAAGACGGCGGGCCGGCCAGCGCCAGCCGAACAGTCGATGCGCGCGGCCATCGGCGAAGCCTTGTCGCACAAGGGTTTCTGGCTGCTGAATGCGGGCTTCTTCGCCTGCGGTTTCCAGCTGGCTTTCATCGCGGGCCATCTGCCGGCCTATTTGCTGGACAAGGGCCTTTCCGCCGGCACCGGCGTTGCGGCGCTGGCCATTGTGGCGCTGGCGAACGTGGCGGGTACCTACCTCTGCGGGCAGCTCGGCGGGCAGTTCCGCCGCAAGCACGTGCTGGCCTGGCTGTATGTAGTACGGTCGGCGGCGATGCTGCTGTTCGTGGTCGCGCCACTCAGCGCAGCCACCGTCTACGTCTTCGCCTTCGTGATGGGCCTGACCTGGCTGGGCACCGTTCCGCTGACGAACGGCCTGGTATCGCAGGTGTTCGGGGTGAAGTACATCTCCACCCTGTTCGGCTTCGTGTTCGTGGGCCACCAGCTGGGCGGCTTCCTCGGCGTGTGGATGGGCGGCCTGGTGTTCGACGCCACGCACTCCTACGATATGGTGTGGACAGTGTCGGTATTGCTCGGCCTCGCCGCGGCAGCGCTGCACTGGCCCATCGACGACCGCGCCGTCAGCCGGCTGCAGCCGGCATGAAGCGCGGCCATGCCCTGGCGGTGCTGTGCATAACTGCGCTGTTATGCACAGCCTCCGCGTGGGCCTTCATGGCCATGCTGCGCGGCGAGAACGTGGCCGCGATCGCGCAGCTGTTTGCCTTCTGCTAGCGCGCTGCCAGCCAGGCTTCCAGCCGATCCAGCGTCTGGCGGCCGCCTTCGACGGCGTTATACTTCTTGACCTCTTCCAGCGCGGCCGCATCCTTGAAGACTGAGCGCATGGTCAGCAGCGTGTGGCCTTCGCCAGCGTCTTCGAACGTGACGGTCACGTGGAAGAAATGCGATGCATTGTTCTCGTCGCCATGACGGTATACCAGGCGTTCGGGCGGCTCCACTTCCAGGTACTCGATGAGGTTCAGGAAGTGCATGCCATGGCCATTCATGTCGAAGCGCCACTTGCCGCCGACGCGCACGTCCTTGTCGCGGGTGGTGGTGGTCCAGCCGTTCGGGCCCCACCACTGGTCGGTATGCTTCGGATCGGTGAAGGCTTCGAACACCAGTTCGCGCGGCGCGCGCAGCTTGCGCTGCTGGACGATTTCACGGTCCGACGTATCCGCCTCGCGCAGGTAGCCTTCGTACAGGTCGAACATGCCGCCATAGCCCTGCTGCATGGAAGCATGCATGGCGAGGAAGGCCGCGCATTCGGCTTCGCTGGCATTCACGGGCACGGCGCGCAGCACCATCTCGGTGACGCCGCCGTTCTCTTCCAGCGTGATCGTGTTCAGCACCTCCAGCGGCCATACCGGCAGCATTGGCAGGCGGATCCGCTTGCCCTCGGCATCGGCAAAGCCGTTGACGAAGACGATGCGGCCCGGCTTCTCGATCTCGTGATAGTCGAAGCGGCCCCACATCTCGGCGCCGGGGACGGCAGCTTCGCGCGGATGCATGCAGTAGTGGAAAACGCCGCCGGGACGCGGCTCATGGCGCGCCACCGTAATCGTGCACTCCTTGGGGCCCCACCAGTGTTTCAGGTGCTGCGGCTCCATCATGGTGCGGAACACCAGCTCGCGCGGGGCCTTGAATTCGCGGCGGATCTCCAGCGCCACATCGTTAGCGTTTGCCATGCTTGTTCTCCTTTGCCTGTAGTTCGATGAGATAGGTTTCCAGACGATCCAGCCGCTCTTCCCAGAACTGCCGGTACTGTTCCATCCATCCCGTCGCCTGCTTCAGCGGCTCCGCTTCCAGGCGGCAGGGCCGCCACTGCGCCTGCCGCCCGCGCGAGATCAGGCCCGCCTTCTCCAGCACCTTGAGGTGCTTGGTGATGGCGGGCTGGCTGATGTCGAAGGGTTCCGACAGTTCGCTTACCGAGGCCTCGCCCTCCGCCAGCCGGGCCAGGATGGCACGGCGGGTTGGGTCGGCGAGGGCGGCAAAGGTCAGGCTGAGATGGTCGTTTTCCATTATTAAACCAATTGGTTATTTAACCTGTTGGTAATATAGTTCGCGCCCATCCGCCTGTCAAGCGGGGTTTTCTCAGGGGCGGAAAGCGTTGGCCGCTGCGATGGTATCGAGCGACTCGCGCAGCAGTGCAATCTTCCCGTCCCTGGCCACCAGCCTGCCTGCGTACATTTGCTGGTAGATGCGGCCGGTGGACAGCACTTTCGCTTCCACTTCGTATTCCGCAAACGCCTGTTCCGGCGTTTCGATCAGCATGCGGATATTCCTGAAGCGGAAATCGGGCACATTCTTCAGCAGCGAGCCGATAAAGCTCTCGATCGCTGCCGGACCCTGGGCGCGGGCATCGATGCCCAGCGACTTCAGGTAAGGCAGTTCGAGCACGCCGTCATCGGCGAACAGCCGGGCTACCGAGGCCGGGTCCTGGATACCATCCAGATACGCCTGCAAGAGCTGGGGTGCGTTGCGCATGGCGGTCTCCTTATACCTGCGCCAGGCCGCCGTCGGCAAAGACTTCGGCGCCGTTGACGAAGCTGGCATCGTCGGAGGCGAGGAAGACCGCCACCTTGGCCACTTCATCCGGCTCGCCGACGCGGCCCATCGGCACTTGCGATGCCAGGTAATCGAGCAGGCCTTGCTGCTGCGCGCTGTCATCCCCCGCCAGTTCCACCAGGCCCGGCGTGCGGATCGGACCGGGAGTGAGCGTGTTGATGCGGATCTGGCGGTCTTTCAGGTCCAGGATCCAGTTGCGGGCGAAGGAGCGCACGGCGGCCTTGGTGGCGGCATAGACGCTGAAGGCGGCGGTACCCGTGCTGGCGGCGGTGGAGCCGGTGAGGATGACGGAAGCGCCTTTCGCCAGCAGCGGCAGCGATTTCTGCACGGTGAACAGCACACCCTTCACATTGCGGTTGAAGGTATCGTCGAAGTGTTCTTCGGTGATCTGGCCCATGGGCACCATGCTGCCGCCGCCGGCATTGGCGAACACCACGTCGAGCTGGCCGTATTTGGCCTGGATTTCGGCGAACAGGGCATCCAGTTCGCCCAGCTTGCTGGAGTCGATGCGCAGGCCTTTCGCGCCATGGCCGATGGCGTCCACCGCCGCATTCAGCTCGGCCTCGCGGCGGCCGGTGATGATGACTTTCGCGCCTTCGGCGGCGAAGCGTTTTGCCGTGGCGAGGCCGATGCCGCTGGTGCCGCCGGTAACGAGTGCAATTTTGTTCAGCAGTTTCATGATGCTTCCTTTCGTATGTGATGGGCCGCGTGGCCCGGTGAACACATAGTAGGCGCGCGCCGGATGTTTTAAAATAGAATCAATCGCAAACTATCGTTGTAAAATTGTCGATGTCAAAACTCCCCGATTTCGAAGGACTGGCCATGTTCGCCAAGGTGGCCGAAGAGCGCTCCTTTGCGGGCGCCGCGCGGGCCCTGGGCGTGTCCGTGGCTACCGTATCGCGTGGGGTCAGCCGGCTGGAGGAGCGCCTCGGCGCCCGCCTGCTGAACCGCAGCTCCCGCCAGCTGGCCCTGACCGGCTTCGGCCAGACCATCGCCGAGAGCGCCTCGCGCATTTACCGCGCGGCGGAGGAGGCGGAAGGGGCGGCGCGCGAGCTGTCCGCCCGGCCGCGCGGGCTGGTGCGGCTGGCGGTGCCCATGTCCTTCGGCCTGCGCTGGGTGGCGCCGCTGCTGCCGGAATTTTTCCGGCGCTATCCCGAAGTATCGGTGGACCTGCACCTGTCCGACGCCACCGTGGACCTGGTGGCGGACGGCTTCGACGCGGCGCTGCGCATCGGCGTGCTGGAAGATTCTTCGCTGGTGGCGCGCAAGCTATGCCCGGTGTCGCGCATGATCGTAGCCTCGCCTGCTTACCTGGAGAAGCACGGGGAACCGAAACACCCGTCGGAACTTGCTTCCCATGCCTGCCTGGGCTATGCCTACCGGGCGCGCAGCGATGTATGGCGCTTTCGCAATGCGAGCGGCGAGGAGGCGAGCGCTCACCCGCAGGGGCCGCTGCGCGTAACCAATGCGGACGCGCTGATTCCCACTGTGCTGGAAGGGCTGGCCATCTGCGAGCTGCCGGAATTCATTGCCGCCGACTACCTGCGCAGCGGCCAGCTGGTGCGCATCCTGAAGGACTGGCAGATTCCGCTGGGCGGGCTTTACTTCGTCACGCCTTCGGCGCGCAGCAAGCCGGCCAAGGTGGATGCGCTCTCCAGCTTCTTCATCCAGACGCTGAGCAAGCCCTCGTGGCAACTGGATGAACTGTACTGAAGCGCCGCACGCTTTATGCTAAAAAGACAGCCATGACGAACAGGCGACAAGTACTCGGGCTGGCGGCGGCCCTCGGCATTGCCCCCCTCGCGCAAGCGCAAATGCCGCGTGAACTGAAAATCGTTACCAGCCACCTGCCGCCGCTGGTGCTCGAAAACAGCGCGCAACCGGGGGCGCTCATGGAGCTGGTGCAGCTGCTGTGCGAGCGCCTGCGCCTGATGCCGGATATCGACTTCGTGCCATGGCCGCGCGCGATTTTCCTCGCGAGCAAAATGCCTGCGACGGCCATCTTCCCGCTGACACGCAATCCGCAACGGGAGAACCAGTTCCGCTGGCTGGCGCCGCTCTACGAAGAGCACTACGTGTTCCTGGCCCGCCACGGCAGCAGCTTCGACCTGAAACGGCCGAAGGAAATGCTGGGCCAGCGCATCGCCCTGCTGCGCGGCGCAGGGCAGGCCAGCATCATGCGCGAAATGGGCTATACCAAGCTGGTGGAATCGGCGTCCATCGACGAAGTGCACCGCTTCCTGCTCGGCGGCATGGCGGATGCGGCATTCGGCGAACGCAATATAATCCGCGCCTCTCTACGGAGCCGCGGTCAGGAGAAAGATTTCGGACAGAGCGCGCCGGTGCGCACGACGACCGCTTGGCTGGCCGGCTCGCTCGATTTTTCAGACAAGGACGCTGCGCGCTACCAGCGCGCCATGGCCAGGATGCAGGCCGATGGCAGCGCGCAGCGTATCCTGAAACGCTACGGCCTGGACGAGGAGGCTTAGCGGTTGAACAGGCGGCCGTCGGCCCAGCCTGATCCGCCGCCGCCCTGCACTTCCAGCATGCCGTTGGCCTCGCCGAGGATGACGACCTGTTCATCCTTGCCCAGCTTGAAGGCGACCTTCTTCTTGTCCTGCTTGGCGTACACCGGAATATTGGCGATCTTGGCGGTGGCGATGTCGCCCGCAGCGGCCGCATTCGCCTTCACGCTGGCGCCGGCCTTACCGACCGACAGGGAGGCGTTGTCGCGCACCAGGTCCGGGTTGTTGCGCACGCTGCGCACCATCTGGTTGTAGGCGTCCACAAACGCGCCGGCCACCACCTTGCCTTCCGCGGTGTTCTCATAGGCGCCCAGGCCCAGCCCGCCCGCCGCGCCCAGCACGCCGCCCAGGCCGAAGTCGGTGGATTCCGAGGCGCCCGTGGCCGCCCCCACCTGCAGGCCGCTGCGCGTGTCCGCCACGGTCAGGGTCACTTGCGCATTCTTGAATTTCAGCGCGCCCCCGATGGCCGCACCAATGGGGCCGAACAGGCCGCCGATGGCGCCGCCGATGCCGCCGGCGTTGTTGTTCTGGAACACCACGTCAGGCGTCATCACGTAGTCCGCCGTCACCATCTGGCCCTTGCCCACGTTCTGGTTCCCGCGCAGCTGTCCGCCGTCTGCCAGGCTGCGTTCCTGCATCAGGTTCTGCATGCCGATGCCGCGCTCCACCACGGCGAAGCAGCCGGACTGCTGGATCACGACGCGGATCATCTGGGTCGGGCTTGGCAGAGAATACTGGGTAAGCGACTTCATGATGAAGTCCTGCGGTTCCACCACTGCGATGGTGCCCAGCTTCTGGTCGCAGCGTTCCAGCTGTTTGGTGTTGCCGCCGCCGCCTTCGGTTTTCGCCGCGCCCTGCACCGGGCCGGCGCCCTTGCCGAGTTCCTGGGCCGACACAGCCGCGCCGAGGGTTGCCATGAGACAGGCTGCCAGCAGAGTTTTCTTATGAATCATTCACATCCCCATTTATTAGTTGCAGTGGTGCAATACTACGTAGGGGAGATATGCGTCACAACAGGATATTTGTCCTTAAATTGCCTCAAATTGTGGCAAGCTTACGCCTGTCACCACGAACCCTCAGGAGCGCGCCATGAACATCATCGCCAAGAAACCGGCCAGCCGAGTATTCCTCGGTACCGCCGTGCTGCTGATGATTCCCGCCATCGCCATGCAGTTCACCCGCGAAGTGAACTGGGGGCCGGGCGACTTCCTCGTTGCGGCGGTGCTCCTGATCGGCTCGGGGCTGCTGTTCCAGGCCGCTATGAGCAAGCTCAGCACCCGCCGCTTCCGCCTGGCGGCAGGCAGCGCCGTCGTCCTTGGCTTGCTGCTGGTGTGGGCGGAACTGGCGGTCGGCATCTTCCACTGAATTACTGGCCGGTGCGGATGGCCGGCGTTACCGACATCCCCACGCGCAAGCTTGCTGCGGCGTCCTGGCCCGGATTGATGCGGATACGCACCGGCAGGCGCTGCACGATCTTCGTGAAGTTTCCGGTGGCGTTGCTCGGCGCTACCGCCGCATAGCTGGCGCCGCTCGCCGGGCCCAGGCTTTCCACCGTGCCGCGCAGCGCCGCATCCGGCAGCGCATCCACCCTGATATCGACCGCCTGGCCTGCCTTGACGCGGGCCAGCTGCGTTTCGCGGAAATTGGCCGTGATGTAGACCGCATCCAGCGGAACGATGGCCAGCAGCGGCTTGCCGGCATTCACGTAGGCGCCCACACGCAGCGATTTCTGCCCCACCGTGCCGCTGACCGGCGCGGTAATGCGGGTATAGGAGAGCTTCAGTTCCGCCGCGGACTGCGCCGCTTCCGACTGGCCCAGCGCGGCCCGTGCTTTTTCCAGGTCGGCTTTCAGGATGTCCACCCGCAGCCGGGCCGCCTGCAGGCCGGCCTGGCTTTTCTCGCGGCTGGCGGACTGGATGCTCAGTTGCGCTTCCGCCTGCTGCAGCGCCTGCACCGAACCCGAGCCGTCGCTGGCCAGGTTGCGGTAGCGCGCCTGATTCTCCCTGGCCAGCTTGAGCCCGGCGTCGTCCGCGGCCAGGGCGGCCTGCGCCTGGCGGATCGCGGTTTGCTGCTGCAGCAGTTGCGCCTCCAGGCTGGCGACGCTGGCGCGGGCTCCCGCCACCTGGGCCTGCGCGGCGCTCACGGCGATGACGAAGTCGCGGTCGTCGATGCTGGCCAGCAGCTGGCCTTGTTTGACTACTTGATTGTCTTCCACCAGCACGCGGGCGATGGTGCCCGACACCTGCGGCGAAACGGTGGTGAAGTCGGCCTGCACATAGGCATAGTCCGTGGACTGGACGAGGGCGCCGGACTCCGGGCGGTTGAGGTAGAACGCCAGGCCGGCCCCCGCTGCAAGCAGCAGGACCGCACTGGTGATCTTGGCTTTTTTGGGTAGTGCCATGATGTTTATCCGTTTGAAGATGGTGAATGGGTTAAAGGGGGTGCGATGTAGTGCAGTCGCAGCACCAGCGGCACCAGCAGGACGGCGAGTACGCCCAGCACGCGGTAGGCGTCGGCTACCGACAGCACCAGCGCCTGCTGGCCGACGATGGCCATCAGCTCGGACGGTTCGGGCGCTGCCGGAAGCGAATTCGCCACCAGGCCCGCGTGGTCCAGCAGCACGTCGGCGTGATAGCGGCCGCGCACGGTTACGAGCTGGCCGACCACGGCGGCGCCCGCCAGCGACCCGAAGGCGCGCAGCATATTCACGGTGCCGGAGACAAACGGCCCTTCCTGCGGCTGCACCACGCTGGTGGCCAGGAACAGCATGGACACCACGGCCATCGGCTGGCCGAAGGCCTGCAGGGTTTGCGCGGCGATGAACTGCTCGCCGTTCCAGTCCGAAGTCAGGCCGGCGCCCGCAAAACAGGCGAGCGCCACCAGCAGCAGGCCTGCCGAAAACACCAGGCGCGCATCGACCCATTTGCGGTACAGCAGCAGCGCCACCAGCGGCCCGAGCACCAGTTGCGGCAGGGCGACCAGCAGCCCGATCGGCGCCATCTGCAGCGGCCGGTAGTCCTGCACCCGTGCCAGATAGCTGGCGGGCAGCAGGGAGCTGGACATCAGCACCACCAGCAGCAGCACGAGCAGCGAGAAGCCCAGCCCCAGGTTGCGCCGTCCCAGGATCTGCAGTTTGATGAAGGGTGCGGGGTGGTACCACTCGGTCAGCAGGTAGACCGCCAGCAGGGCGATCCCGGCCAGCAGCGAGGCAACGATCAGCGGCGAGTTGAGCCAGTTCAGCCGCACGCCCTGGTCCAGCACCACGGCAACCAGGCCGAGCGCCGGAACGCCGCACAGCATGCCTGTCCAGTTGGCCTGGCTGAAGCGTGCGGCCTGGATGGGTTCGCGCGGCAGCCCCCATGCCACCAGGCCGGCCGCCAGCATGGCAAGCGGGACGATCTGCCAGTAGATCCAGCGCCAGTCCACCAGCTCATCGGCCCAATGGCCCGCCAGCCAGATGGACAGATTGGGCGCAAAGGTGGCCGTCATCGCATACAGGGCGAGCCCATACAGCTTGATGTGCGGCGGCAGGAACTTCAGCGCCGCCATCATCAGCAGGGGAATCAGGGTGCCGCTGGCCACGCCCTGGATGAAGCGCAGCACCAGCAGCAGGGTGAGGTCGTGCACGAATGGCAGCGCCAGCGCCAGCAGCGTGCAGGCGCCGATCATCCACAGCTCGAAACGGCGCACCGAGAGCGTGATGGCGAACCAGGCGGCAAAGGGCATGGCGATCAGTTCGCCCGCGCCATACACCGTCGTCAGCCAGGAGGCGTCGTCCAGGCCGAGGCCCAGCACGCCGCGCAGGTCGGCCAGCGCCAGCGCGCCCACGCGGTTGTTCAGGCCCGCCATCATGGCGGCGATGAAGATGCCGAGCAGCCCCGCCATCGGACGGCGCGAGGGCTTTGCCGCAGGCGCCGCCGCCGGCAGGGCCGCCGCTGCGTGGGGCAGGGCGTCCGCGCTCATCGCGCAACCCCGGTTTGCAGGGCGCCGCCACCGAGGGCCTTGTACAGGTTGACCAGGGTAAGCGTGGCGCTGGTGGCGCTGGCATTCAGGCTGGTCTGGCTGGCCAGCACATTGCGCTGCGCCGTCAGTACGCTCAGATAGTCCGCCGCGCCTTCCTGGTAGCCGCGCTCGGCCGCATGCAGGGCCTGCCGGTTCTGCTCGTAGGACAAGGTCAGCTCGGCGTGCTGGTCCTGCTGGGCGGCCCAGGCATCGAGGGCGTTGTCCACCTCGTGCAGGGCGCGCAGTACCGTTTGCCGGTAGGCGATCGCCGCCGTCTTCTGCCGCGATTCGGTCAGCGCCAGGCGCTGCGTGAGGCGGCCGCCATCGAAGATGGGCAGGTAGACCGTGGGGCCAACCGAGAAGAAGCGTGAATCCCAGCTGGCCAGATCGCCGCTGTCGAAGGCTTCCACCCCGAGCCGCCCACGCAGGCCGACGCGGGGGTAGAAGTCGGCCCTGGCAACGCCGATGGCCGCCGTGGCCGCATGCAATTGCGCTTCCGCCCGCAGGATATCCGGCCGCCGCCGTGCGAGTTCGGACGAGAGGCCGACCGGTACGCTGTCCGGCAAGGAAGGCAGGGGCAGGGCGCCGCGCAGCTGCGCATCCAGTGCATGCGGTTTGGCGCCCAGCAGCAGGGCCAGCGCATTCAGCAGGGTGTTGCGGCGCTGGGTCAGCTCCGGCACCAGGGCCTTGACCGTGGCCAGCTGCGCCCGTGCCGACGCAGTCTCGAAGCGCGTGGCCACGCCGTTGCGGACGCGGTTTTCAGCCAGGGCCAGGGTGCGCTCCGCTACCGCTTTGTTCTGCAGGGCGATATCGAGCTGGGCCTGCGTGCCGCGCAACTGCAGGTAGGCGCGCGCCACCTCGGCGGACAGCGACAGCTGCACCGCTTCACGCTCGTACACGGTTGCCTTCAGCAGCGCTGCCGCGCCTTCGCGTTCGCGCCGGGCCCGGCCCAAGAGGTCGATCTCCCAGCTGGCATCGAAACCGAGCTGCCAGAAATCGCTGGGACCGGCGGGAGCGCCCAGCGCGGCGAACTTGCCATGCTCGCTAAGCCGCTCCCGCGTGTAGCCGGCGCCCGCGCCGACGCTGGGCAGCAGCTGGGCGTGGGCGATATTCAGCTGGGCCCGGCTCTGCTCGATCCGTTCAGCCGCCATCTGCAGGTCGGGATTGTCCGCCTGCGCGCGCTGTTGCAGCTCGGCCAGCAGGGGATCCTTGAACAGCAGCCACCAGCTGTCGGGCACGGCGGCGCCCGATACCGGGGCGGCGGCTGCATAGTCCGGGCGGGAGGCCGGCACCACGTCGTGCAGGCCGCTATCGGGTTTCGCGAAGTCCGGGCCCAGCGCGCAGCCTGCCAGCGCGGCTGCGCACAGCAGGCCCATGCCGCGTCGTGCCAGGGAGCTCATCGCGCCGAAGGGCGGTTGAGCCAGTTCTGGAAACGGGTCGGGGCAATGATCGCGCCTTCGCCCGTGACCAGGGAACGGTCATCCAGCTCGCTGCCGAAGTAGCGTGCATGCACGTCGGCGATGACCTCGCGTGTGTCGCCCCGGGTGGCAAGGAATTTGCGCGCCAGTTCATCGATCGGGAAGCGGTCCGGGCCGCCGACTTCGACGGTGCCGTTCACTGGGGTGCCGACGGCCAGGTCGGCCAGCACGGCGGAAACGTCGTCCGCGGCGATAGGCTGGATCAGGGCCGGGGACAGGCGGATCGTGCCGCCTTCATCACCCGAGTTCACAATGCCCTCGACGAATTCATTGAACTGCGTGGCACGCAGGATGGTGTAGGGGATCTTCGATGCCTTGATCAGCTTTTCCTGAGCAACCTTGGCGCGGAAGTAGCCGTTCTCGGGCAGCCGGTCGGTGCCCACGATGGACAGCGCCAGATGGTGCTCCACGCCTGCCGCTGCTTCCGCTGCCAGCAGGTTGCGGCCGGAGGTCTCGAAGAAATCCAGGACCGCCTGGTCTTCCCAGGATGGCGAGTTCGCCACATCCACCACCACCTGCGCTCCCTGCAGCGCTTCGGCCAGGCCTTCGCCGGTGATCGTGTTCACACCGGCCGAAGGCGATGCGGCCACAACCTCATGTCCATTGGCACGCAGCCGGTTTACAATGTTTGCACCGATAAGGCCGCTGCCGCCGATAACTACAATTTTCATGATCCGCTCCTTTATCCAGTTTCAATCGCCTTTGCCGCCGCGATCCATGGACACAGTATGGTTCCGGGCCGGACAAAAGGCTTTGCCAAAGGCTTGGGTTTCCCTTGCATTTGGCTTGGATATTCATCCAGAAGGATGCGGGCCATGCTGCTAGCCTTCGACGACTGCGTGCTGGACCTGGACCGGCGCGAGCTGCTCCGCGCCGAGCAGGTGGTGCCCACGGCGCCCCAGGTGTTCGACCTGCTGGCCTACCTGGCGCAGCACCGCGAGCGTGTGGTTAACAAGGATGAACTGATCGAGGCCATCTGGACCGGGCGCATCGTGTCGGAATCCACACTGGCCAGCCACATCAACGCCGTGCGCAAGGCGGTGGGCGACAGCGGGCAGGAACAGCGCGTGATCCGCACGGTCGCCCGCAAGGGTTTCCGCTTCGCGGCCGAAGCCAGGGCCCTGGCCGCCGCCGATGGCGCGGCGGCGCCCGCACCCGCCGCTGCGCCTCCGGTCCATGCGGCGCCGGCCCTGCCTTCGCGTCCTTCCATTGCCGTGCTGCCCTTCGTGAACCTGAGCGGCGACGAGGCCCAGAGCTATCTGGCCGACGGCGTCGTGGAAGACATCATCGCCGCCCTGTCCCAGCACCGCTGGCTGTTCGTCGTGGCCCGCAATTCCAGCTTTACCTACAAGGGCCGGGTGGTGGACATCAAGCAGGTGGGCCAGGAACTGGGCGTGCGCTATGTGCTGGAAGGCAGCTGGCGCACCGCCAAGGACAGGGTGCGCATCACCGGCCAGCTGATCGACGCCACCACCGGCGCGCACCACTGGGCCGGCCGTTTCGAAGGCGTGCTGGACGATATCTTCGAGCTGCAGGACCAGATTACCGAAAGCGTGATCGGCGCCGTTGCCCCGGAACTGGAGCGCGCCGAAATCGAGCGTGCGCGGCACAAGCCGACCGACAGCCTGGATGCCTACGACTACTATCTGCGCGGCGTGGCCGAACTGCACCAGGCCAGCAAGGAAACCAGCGAGCGGGCCCTGCAATTCCTGCACAAGGCGATTGCCATCGACCCGGAATTTGCCTCCGCCTACGCGATGGCGGCCTGGTGCCACTCCTGGCGCAAGGCGAACGGCTGGATGGCGGATACCGCGCAGGAAATGGCCGAGGGCGTGCGCCTGGCCCGCCGCGCGATGGAACTGGACAAGGCCGATGCGGTCGCCCTCACCCGCGCCGGCCATGCGATCGGCTACCTCGCCGGCGATATCCAGGGCGGCATCGATTTGCTGGACAAGGCGCTCATGCTCAACCCGAACCTGGCGGGCGCGCGGCTGCTGGGCGGCTTCCTGCGGCTGTGGCAGGGCGAAACGGGGACCGCCATTGAACACTTCACGCGCGCCATGCGCCTGAGTCCGCTTGATCCCGAGCTGTACCGGATGCAGGCAGGGATGTCGGTCGGCCATCTGTTCGAAGGCCGCTTCGACATTGCCGCTTCCTGGGCAGAAAAAGCCTTCCGGGATTTCCCGGACTTCCTGCTGGCGGTCGCCATTATCGCGGCCAGCCACGCCCACGCCGGACGCATGGAAGAAGCGCAGCGCGCAATGCGCCATATGCGCCTGCTCGATCCTGCCCTGCGCCTGTCCGGCATTGCAGACTGGCTGCCGATCCGGCGGCCGGAACATCTCGCCACCTTCGTGGACGGCCTGCGTAAAGCAGGCTTGCCCGCCTAAGCCCTCACAATTCGGGAGACATCATGAAAAAGTTGCTCGGAACTACTGCCGCAATCGTTTGCGGGCTCGCCGCAGCCGCCGGATCGCAGGCAGACCCATTGCGCAAAGTGGTGCTGATAGGCGGCGTGAAAAGCGAGAAGGGTACGGGCCTGCATGATTATCCGAACGGAGTACGCACGCTGAAACGCATCCTCGAATCATCGCCCGATGCGAAAGGGAAGCTGCAGGTGGCGGCCTACCCCGACGGCTGGCCGGCCGACGCCAGGGCGCTGGACGGCGCTGCCGCCGTGGTGTGGTATTTCGATGGCCAGACGAAACACCCCCTGCGCGTCCCCGCACGCCGTGCAGCCTTCGAAGCGGCAATGCAGCGTGGCGCCGGTCTCGTGGCGCTGCACCAGGCTTCCACGGTACCGGCAGGTGACGACCTCGGCCTGCCGCGCTGGCTCGGCGCCGTACGGCCCGGCATGTTCGACCGCACAACACAATGGGCCGAGCTCAGCCCGGCCACCCCGGCGCACCCGGCTAGCCGCGGCCTGCAGTCCTTCGCCTATCGCGATGAGTTCTACCCGACCTTCCGTTATGCCCAGGAGGGAGGCAAGCTCACGCCCATCCTGAAATCGGTGCTGCATCCACAATACCGCGACGGCAAGGCCGTGATCGAAGACGTGGCCGAAACCGTCAATGTCGCCTGGGCCTTCGAGCGCAATGACGGCGGCCGCTCTTTCGGCTACAGCGGCGTGCACTACCTGCAGACCCTGGACCAGCCCGAGGCGCGGCGCATGCTGCTCGGCGCCATCTTCTGGACGGCCGGCCTTGAGGTGCCGGAAGGCGGCGTGCGGTCCGGCGTGCCCGGCGCTGCATCTGCGCTGCTGCCCGCCAGCCCACCGCCTGCCGCAGCGGGCAAGCCCGCAAGCAAGCGCGTTACATTCCACGCCGACGCGGGCCGCAGCGGCTGGCGTGCGGATGAAACGGTGCTGACACCCGAGAAGGTGCGCAGCGCCGATTTCGGCGCGCTCTGGGAATCGCCGCAGCTGGACACGGTCGATGGCTACCCGCCGCGCCTGTACGCATCGCCGCTGTATGTGGAGCGCGTCGCGATGTCAAAGGGCCAGCATCGCGGCGTGGCATTCGCAACGGTGTTCGCCGCCAGCAGCAACGGCTATGTGTACGCCATCAACGCTGCGCGAAATGGCGATGTGGCGCCGGGACGCATCCTGTGGCGCACGCGCCTGGGTGCACCGTGCAAGCTGCAGCCCGCGCCGCTGGACGGCGTGCCGACCGGCATCCTCAGCACGCCGGTGATCGACGTGCAGCGCGGCCGCCTCTACGTTACCCATTGCGATCCCGACAAGCGCTGGCAAGCCTATGCGCTGGATATCGCCAGCGGCGAGCTGCTGCCCGGCTGGCCCGTGCGGCTGGACGAGGAAACCTTCAACACACTGAACACCAACGCCGGTCCGGAACGTGTGCCGCCCAAGCGCCGCTTCGATTTCCGCGTGCAGCGCGGCGCGCTGAACCTGAGCCCGGACGGCTCCCAGCTCTATGTGGTGTTCGGCGAATCGGAAACCGGCTGGCTGGTCTCCGTGGACACCAATTCGCCCAAGGTAAGCAGCGCCTTCGCTGCCGTGGCGATGCCGAACCGGGGCAGCGGCGGCATCTGGGGCGCCGGCGGCCCGGCCGTGGATGCGCAAGGCAATGTGTACGTCGTTACCGGCAGCGGCTTCGGCGGCTACCAGAACTCGCCGCATGACTGGACCCAGTCGCTGCTCAAACTTTCCCAGCCCGGTGCACGCGGCTTTAAACTCGAAGGCACCTACACGCCCTTTAACTACTGCCGCACGGCGAAGATGGACATCGACCTCGGCGCAGGCGGCGCGATGCTGCTGCCGGATGCGGGCAAGACCTCGCCACGGCTGATGGCCGTCGGCGGCAAGCAGGGCAATGTGTACCTGCTGGACCGCGACCGCCTGCCGGGCGGCCTCGACCAGCGTCCAGCCTGCGGTGACGATGCCACGCAGGACGGCTCCCTGCTGGCGCCCCAGCCACAACCCCAGTTCGGCACGCGCGGCCCGCTGAACGTATTCGGCCCCTATTCCGACGAAGACGCCGCGCTCGACCTGGCGCGCGCACGTTCGGTGCCGGCCGCTTTCCGTGATGCACGCGGCAATGACTTCCTCTTCGTCACCGGCAACAGCAAGAAAGCACAAGGCTCCGCCGTCAGCGTGCCGCCATCGGTGGCGCGGCTTGAAGTGGTGCGGCCAGCCAAGGGCAGCCCGTATCTGCAGATCGATAAGGTCAACACAAGTCTCATCCTGGGGAACCCCGGCTCACCGATTGTCACCAGCAACGGCGCGCGCGATGCACTGGTATGGATTCTGGACGAGAACGCCAGCCGCTCGGCCATGCTGAGCGGCCCGGGCGCTCCCCAGCCCGTGCTGTACGCGCTCGACGCCGCCACGCTGGATATCCTGTGGCGCAGTGCGCCGGGCGAGCTGTTCACCAGCGGCAAATACAATGAGCCAGCATTCGGCGGCGGCCAGGTCTTCGTCGGCACCGACCGCATCCAGGCCTTCGGCCCCGGCGGCCGCAAGTTCGAAGGCCGTGCTGAAGCGCCCGTGCCTGCTGCGCCGCCAGCACCGGCGCAAGCCGCGGCGCCCGGCCTCGACGGGGCCGCCATCTACCAGCAGCGCTGCGCCGTCTGCCACGACAACGCGGTTGGCAATATCCCGCCGCGCAGCCTGCTCGCCACCCGCAGCCGGCAGCGCATCATTGACGCGCTCACCACCGGAGTGATGCGGCCGCATGCGGAAGGGCTCACCGCCGGGCAAATCGAGGATGTGGCGCGATACCTGAAGCGCTAAATCCCCCTGGCCGGGGTCGGTTCTTCGCTTCCAAGCTTTATACCCGCAGGTTCTTGAACTGCCACGGGTCGCTTGTATCGATATCCTCGGGGAAGAGTTCGTTGCGGCCCGCCAGCGGATTCCAGTTGCCGAATTCTCCCGCCATCTCTCCGAGGTAGGGAAGTGCGATCGCGAGCACCTCTTCAAAGTCCATCTGCTCCGCTTCAACGATGCCGGCACGGGGATGGCGCATGGCCCAGACCATGCCGGCCAGCGTGCCGGCCGCGACCTGCAGCGAGGTTGCGCTGTTATGCGGCGCCAGTTCGCGCGCCTGCTCGACCGACAGGCGTGAGCCATACCAGTAGACGCCGCGCGCATTGCCGATCAGGAGCACGCCCAGTTCATCGATGCCGGATACGAGACAGTCGTTGACCGGCCGCAGCCTCTCCTGCAGCACCCAGTTCCGTTCCTGGAATTCATACAGCGACAGGAGCGCATCATCCGAGGGGTGGTAGGCGTAGTGTACGGTGGGACGGTATTCCGGCTGCGCACCTTCGCCAAGTGTGAGGTAGCTCGCAATCGACAGCGATTCGTTATGGGTGATCAGGAAGCCGATTTGCGGCCCCGCCAGCGGCAGCCAGGTGCGCACCTTCACGGCCGCCCCCGGCAGGTTGAGATAGATGCCCGACTGGTCGCCGAATGCATGGCACGCACCGTCGGCAGGGAAGTGGCGCTCGTGGCTGCCCCAGCCCATTTCGGCCGGCTGCATGGCTTCTCCCACCAGGCCGTCGATCGACCAGGTGTTCACGAACTCACCCGGCATTTTGCGCGCGGACGAGATCTGGGTATCGCGCTCCGCAATGTGGATAGCCTTGATGCCCAGCGCACGCGATAGCGCCGCCCACTGTTCGCGCGTTTGCGGTTTTGGCGTGGCCGGAGCATCGAGCCGAGCCAGGTTCCACAGCGCCTGCTTGACGAAGTGCGATACCAGGCCCGGGTTTGCGCCGTGAGCCAGCACCGCGGTGGGATGCCCGGGCGCGCAGCGGGCACGGTAGGCCAGAGCCCGGTCGCGCAATGCGTACAGCGAGCGCTCGGACACGGACAACCGGCTGTCATAGACTTCGCTCTTCCACGAGTCGATGCAGGTATCGAGGTAAAGCACGCCCAGGGCGCCGCACAGCTCCAGCAGCTCGCAGCTGGCGACGTCGGAAGACAGGTTCAAGAGGAAATCGCCGGGTTCGAGCAGGGGCGTCAGTATGTCGCCGAAATTGGCGGGCGTGAGCGGCGCGACGGTAAAGCCCACTTCGTATTTGCGCGCGACTTCCCGGCCGCGTTCATCGCCCGTGAGCACCTGGATGCGGGCAGCCGAGACCGCGAGATGACGCAGCAGCAGCGGCAGGATGGCCTGGCCGATCAGGCCGCAGCCCAGCATCAGGATGCGGCCGCTGAAATTTTCTTGTGGGGGCTGTTTCATGGACGGCCGGGAATGCTATTGTTCGATTTGGTATTCATATTTTTCAGCACACAGATAGGACCAGTCCACCCATGCTCTTGTTTAAAACCTATATCAAGGAAAGCGCCATCCCCAACGCAGGCATGGGTTGCTTCGCCGCCGAATTCATTCCCAAAGGCGCAAAGCTGTGGGAGTTCAATCCGCAGATCGACCGCCTGATCACACCGGAGCAATTCGCCACCTTCACCCAGCTCGAAAAAGACTTCCTCTCGATGTATTGCTACATGCAGCGCGGCGACTACTACCTGTGTGTGGACAACGGCCGCTTCTTCAACCATTCCGAAACCCCGAACACCTGGGAATCGCCCTCGGAACAGGCCACCTTTGCCGCCGTCGATATCCAGCCGGGCGAAGAAATCACGTCGGATTATGCCAAATTCGGCGATACGCCCGACGACATGCACTTCAACCTCACCCTGTAATCTGCTTTCTCAAAATGTGCGGCCAACCGCCAGCACGGCGCGCGGCCGCCCCATCCTGCCAAACTGTGCGGCATGGCTGGCGACGATCCAGCCCGCTTCGATATCGAAGCCCTGCCATTGGCCGGCCAGCGCCAGCTTCCAGTCATTAAAGTTGCGATAGGTCTGCTCGGGACGGCTGAAGAGGCTGCGCCCGGCGTGCAGGCTCAGCGTCAGCCCGGCCGGCAGCTGCATGCTGAGCCCCGCCTCCAGGTAGCGCCCCCGGCTCCCGCTGCCAAAGGCGTGCGGGCTGTAGGCATAGGCAAGCTCAACGCCAAGGGAGCCGCGCGCTTCGTCCGCCTCACGCGACAGGTGCACGCTGTGCTCTACATATGTCCAGTCCTTCGCCTGCGGATAGCGGCTTTGCATGGTGCGCAACGCCCACTGCCAGCCGTCCGCCAGCGGTCCGTTCAGGCCGACGTAGCCGCCGGTATCGAAGCTGATCTGCGGGCGCTCTTCGTACTTCGAGGAATACAGCCAGGCGCCCGCTTCCAGGTTCAGTCCCTTGCCGGCAGGGCGTATGTAGTCAACGCTGGTCTGCAGCGAGGGATCGCGGCGCGAAAAGGAGATGCTGCGCCAGGTGTATTCACTCGCCAGCGTTACCGTCGCACTGAGGGCAGGCTGCGCTTCCTCCTGCGCAGACGCGGCAGCGGCGGGGAATGCCAGCACGGCGCAGAGCCAGCTACGCAGGGCCGGGCGCTTCATGGCTGCGCCTCCGGCTGGTAGCGGCGCAAGAGGCGCTCCTGGAGTTCCGGGGCGCGCTTGAGCAGGTTGCGGAAGGCCGCGCGCGGCAGTGTCAGCATCAAGCAATGGGTCAGCGTGGACACCGAGGCATTGCGCGGCGCGTGGGTCAGCAGCGCAAGCTCGCCGAAATAGTCGCCATCGCGCAGCACGGCCACGCGGTGCGGCGCTTCGCCTTCGCCCTGGGCCTTCAGGATTTCCACTGAGCCGTGCGCAATCAGGTAGAAGCGGTCGCCTGCATCCCCTTCCTCGAACACCACGCGGCCAGCCGGGAATTCCGCCATGCCAAATTGCGAGGCCAGATCCACCAGCAGCTCCTCCGGCACCTCCTGCAGCACGGGCACCGAACGCAACTTCTCCGGGGTGACGCTGGCTTCCTCGCCGTCTTCGCTGATCGATATGCCATGCTGCTTGCTGGCCAGGCTGGCATACAGGCCCTGCGCCGCCAGCAGTTCTGCGTGCGTGCCGGATTCCTTGAGCACCCCGCGCTCCATCACAAAAATGCGGTCGCAATCCACCACGCTGCCAAGGCGGTGCGTCACGCTGATGACAGTGCGCATGTGCGCCACGCGCGCCAGGGTCTGGTTGATGGCGGTTTCGGTGACCGGATCGAGCGCGGAGGTGGCTTCGTCCAGAATCAGGATGGCGGGATTGCGCAGCAGTGCGCGCGCAATGCCGATGCGCTGGCGCTGGCCGCCCGACAGACGGCTGCCACGCTCGCCGGCCGGTGTGTCATACCCTTGCGGCAGGGTCAGGATGAAGTCGTGAATCTCTGCGCCGCGCGCGGCGTCCTCCACTTCCGCGTCGCTCGCAGCAAGCCTGCCCATACGGATGTTCTCACGCAGCGAGATGTTGAACAGGAAGTTTTCCTGAAACACGATGGCAATATTGTCCCGCAGGCTCTGCTGCGTTACCTGGCGGATATCGTGGCCGTCATAGCGCACCGCGCCCGACTGCGGATCAAAGAATCGCATCAGCAGGCTGACCACCGTGCTTTTGCCCGAGCCGCTGGGGCCAACGAAGGCCACGTTCTCGCCCTTGCGGATCTGCAGGCTCACCTGGTTCAGGTTACGCACCTCCGGGCTGTAGCCGAAACTGAGGTCCTCAAGGCGGATCTCGTGCTGGAACGGCGGCAGCGCAGCAGCGTCCGGTGCATCCTGGATATCGGCCGGCTCATCAAGAATCTCCATCACGCGCGCCATTCCACCCGTGGCCTCGATCAGGGTCGGCACATACTGGGCGATGTACATCAGCGAGTACGACAGCGTGACGAACAAGGACTGGAAGGCAACGAATTCCCCGGTCGACATCTGGTCGTGATACACCATCAGCGCGCCGGTACCAGTAATCACCACCTGCATCAGGAGGATGCCGCTTCCCGCCGAACGTTCCACGAGCGCGCTCAGGAAGCCGACGCGGCGTTTGCTGAGCGCCAGCACCTGGTTCTGGCTGTCAAACTTGCCGATTAGCGGCTTCTGGAAAGTGAGTGCCTTGACGGTGGGCTGCGCCGCGAGGCTTTCCTGCACGATAGAGAGCACGCCGCCTTCCTGATTGCGCGAGTCGGCGCTGGCTACAGCAGCACGTGGCGAAAAGAATTTCGGTCCCAGCAGGATGATGGGGCAGACTGCGAGTGCCACCAGCGCCAGTCGCCAGTCGATCACGAACAGCAGCACCGTGTGCGTGACCACGTCCAACAGCGGGATCACAGCCCAGGCCGGCGCCGATTCCAGTGCGTGCGCCACCGCATTCACATCGCCGGCGAAGCGGCCCAGCAGGTCGCCCGCCTGCGAACGCGAATAGAAGCCCAGCGATTGATATTGCAGGTGGCTGAACATGCGGTAGCGGATCGCCGCCACCATATTGTTCGTCAACCGCGAATAGAGGTAATCGCGCCATAGCCCCAGCGCCGAGACCAGCAACGCCGCGATCGCCAGCCCCGCAATAATGCTGACCAGCAGCTGCCCGTTGCGCCTGAGGATGCCGTCATCGACGATGAACTTGAACGAGTACGGGAGGGCGGCGTTGAAGGCGATTTCCGCCAGGAGGATGACGCCAACAACGCACAGTGCGCCGCGCATAGGGCGGGCAAACGCCAGCAAGGCGCGAAAAAGGGAAGTCAAGGACATGGAAAATTATTTTCTTTTAGGCACGTAAGTTATCACATTCTTACCTTACCTAAACCCTGTCCATGGCAATAAAGCCCCTCCCTGCAACAACTCCGGCGGATCGTTTTTCGCAGAAGGATTACTCGACAGTCACCGACTTCGCCAGGTTGCGCGGCTTGTCCACATCCGTGCCTCGGGCGAGCGCGGCATGGTAGGCCAGCAGCTGCAGCGAGACCACGTGCAGGATCGGCGACAGGTAGCCGTAGTGCTCCGGCAGGCGGATGACGTGGACGCCGTCGCCCGAGGTGATGCGCGAGTCGACGTCGGCGAAGACGTAGAGCTGGCCACCTCGTGCGCGCACTTCCTGCATATTCGATTTGAGCTTTTCGATCAGCGCATCGTTCGGTGCGATGGTGACGACGGGCATTTCTTCAGTTACCAGCGCCAGCGGGCCGTGCTTCAGCTCGCCAGCCGGATAGGCTTCGGCGTGGATATAGGAAATTTCTTTGAGCTTGAGCGCGCCTTCCAGCGCAATCGGGTAGTGCATGCCACGGCCGAGGAAGAGGGCGTTTTCCTTGCGCGCGAATTCTTCGGCCCAGGCGATGATCTGGGGTTCCAGCGCCAGCACGGAGGCGATGGCGGATGGCAGGTGGCGCATGGCTTTCAGGTGCGCCGCCTCGTCTTCGTCGCTGAGGCGATCATTCACCTGGGCGAGGCTCAGCGTGAGCAGGAAGAGCGCCGCGAGCTGGGTGGTGAAGGCCTTGGTCGATGCAACGCCAACTTCCACCCCGGCGCGCGTGATGTAGGCCAGCTTGCACTCGCGCACCATGGCGCTGGTGGAGACATTGCAGATGGTGAGCGTGTGCTCCATGCCCAGTGAGCGCGCGTGCTTCAGCGCGGCAATGGTGTCGGCCGTTTCGCCGGACTGGGAGATGGTGACGACCAGCGTGTTCGGGTGCGGCACGGAATCGCGGTAGCGGTATTCGCTGGCGATCTCCACGTTCACCGGCAGCTTGGCGATGGATTCGATCCAGTACTTGGCGGTGAGGCCGGCGTAGTAGCTGGTGCCGCAGGCCAGTACCAGAACGCGGTCGATCTGTTTGAAGACGCCATAAGCGCCGTCGCCGAACAGTTCCGGCATGATGCCCGTTACGCCTTCCAGCGTATCGCCCACCACACGCGGCTGTTCGAAGATTTCCTTCTGCATGTAGTGGCGGTAGGGGCCGAGTTCCGCGGCGCCGGTGTGGGCGTGCACGGTTTTCACTTCGCGCTGCACCTGCTTGCCCTCGGCGTCCACTATCCACACTTTGCCCAGCTGCAGGTCGACCACGTCGCCTTCTTCCAGATAGATGATCTGGTCGGTGGTGCCGGCCAGGGCCATCGCATCCGATGCCACGAAGTTTTCGCCCTGGCCGAGGCCGACGATCAGCGGCGAGCCCTGGCGTGCGGCCACCACGCGGTGCGGTTCTTCGCGGCAGAACACGGCAATCGCGTAGGCGCCGTGCAGACGCTTGACGGCCTGCTGCACGGTTTCGAACAGATCGCCCTGGTACATGTGGTCGACCAGGTGGGCGATCACTTCCGTATCGGTCTGGCTCTGGAACACATAGCCCAGCGCGGTCAGTTCGGCGCGCAGCTCGTCGTGGTTCTCGATGATGCCGTTGTGGACCAGTGCGATGCGGGCCGCGTCCGAATTCGGGGAGAAATGCGGGTGCGCGTTGTGCGAGGCCGGGGCGCCGTGGGTGGCCCAACGCGTGTGGGCGATGCCGGTGAAGCCCTGCAGGCCGGAATCGCCGATCTGGTGCTCGAGGTCGGCCACGCGCGAGGTGCTGCGGGAACGCTGCAGCTTGCCATCCACATGCAGCGCCACGCCACAGGAGTCGTAGCCGCGGTATTCCAGACGCTTGAGGCCCTCGACCAGAACCGGGGTGATGTTTCGCTGCGCTACCGCGCCGACAATGCCGCACATAAGGACCTCGCTTGCTGGAAATTAATGATGCGTTGAATCCTAGGCTAGCTGGAATGAAATATGCTGTCGAACTTTGCTAGTATGTGAAACAATATTTCACACATACCATACAACGAAATTTTATTTCACATGCCAGCTGAATTTGACGAAATTGATCGCCGCATCCTTAACGCGCTGCAATCGGATGCCTCTTTGAATAATAACGAGCTGGCCCAGCTCGTCCATGTGTCGGCGCCTACCTGCTTGCGGCGGGTCAAACATCTCATCGAAAGCGGGGTGATTGAACGCCAGGTGGCCATTGTGTCGCCGGAGAAGGTCGGGGCGCGCCTGACGGCTGTGGTGGAAATCACGCTGGACGTGCAGGCGGCGGAGCGCATGAGCGAGTTCGAGGCACTGGTGGCGAAAGAGGCGGCCGTGCTGCAGTGCTATCGCGTGTCGCCCGGGCCGGATTTCGTGCTGATGGTTCAGGTGGCGGACATGCCGGCCTATCACGCGCTTGCCCACAGGCTGTTTGCCGCCCAGGCCAATGTGCGGAATGTGAAAGCCTACTTCTCGACTTTCCGCAGCAAGTTTGAGACCAGAATCGATATCTGAGCCATTTATCCCCTGCTTATTCAATACTATGCACAGCTTTATCCACAACTGAAGCAAGGGGTGGGAAAGGAATCCACACGCTATCCTCACGTCGTCCAAAGGATATTCAGGCGGTTTTACACAGGGTTTTCCACATTTTCAGCTTATCCATCACTATCCAGTCCTTGTCCCCATGGTTTTCCACAAGACCGGCCTGCGGCCACGCTTTGTGGACAAGGCAGCCATACCACTTTGCCCTTATCCCAAGCCTGTCCAGCGCTTTTCCGCGTGCTTACACACATATTTGTCCACAGGGCTAGAATGCGTCGATGAACTATCTCGCCCACATCTATCTCGCGCGGCATAGCGATGCCGCGATGGTCGGGGCCATGCTTGGCGATTTTGTGAAGGCGAACGATACGGAACGCTATGCCCCGGAAATCGCGACGGAAATCCGGCTGCACCGGAGCATCGACAGCTATACCGACCAGCACCCGGTGGTGCAGTCCTCCAAAGAGCTGTTCAGCGAAGGACGGCGGCGCTATGCGGGCATCGTGCTCGATGTGTTTTACGACCATGTATTGAGCCAGCACTGGGAGCGCTATGCGGACGTGCCGCGCCAGGAGCTCATCCAGCGCTTCTACCGCGCGCTGATGGCGCATGAGGCCCAGCTGCCGGAGCGCCTGCGGCTCATTGCGCCGCGCATCGTGCAGCAGGACTGGCTGGGTGCTTATGCTGAGCTGGAGGGGGTGGAGCAGGCCCTGCACGGCGTATCGCGCCGCCTGAGCCGCAATGGCCATCTGCTGCGCGAAAGCATCGCCGACATGCACCAGCATTACGAGGCCTTCGCGCAGGGCTTCGGGGAATTCTTCCCCGACCTGATCCGCTACTCGGAAGAGAAGCGGCTTACTTCTTCACTTTGACGGGACGTTTCCAGCCCTCGATGGTCAGCTGCTTGGGGCGCGAGATGGTCAGCTTGCCGGCCGGCGCGTCCTTGGTCAGCGTGGTGCCGGCGCCCAGCGTGGCGCCGGCGCCCACCGTTACCGGCGCCACCAGCTGGCTGTCGCTGCCGATGAAGGCATCGTCCTCGATCACGGTGCGGAACTTGTTGGCGCCGTCGTAATTGCAGGTGATGGTGCCGGCGCCGATGTTCACGCGCGAACCCACGGTGGCATCGCCCACATAGGCCAGGTGGTTGGCCTTGCTGTGCGCCGCCACCTGGCTGTTCTTGATCTCGACGAAGTTACCCACATGCACATCCTCGCCCAGCACGGTGCCGGGACGCAGGCGCGCGTAGGGGCCGATCTGCGAAGCCGGGCCTACCACGGCGTCCTCGATATGGCAGAAGGGCTTGATATTGGCGCCCGCCTCGATGCGTGCGTTCACCAGCACGCAGTTCGGGCCTACCGTCACGCCATCGGCCAGCTCAACCTTGCCTTCGAATACGCAGCCGACGTCGATCGTCACATCGCGGCCGCAGAGCAGCTCGCCGCGCACGTCGATACGCGCGGGGTCGGCCAGCGTCACGCCTTTTTCCAGCAGCGTTTGCGCGATATTGTTCTGGTGAATGCGCTCCAGCTGGGCGAGCTGGGTCTTGCTGTTTACGCCCAGCACTTCCCACGGTGCGCCGGGATGGGCAGACACCACGTCCACGCCTTCATCCACTGCCTGCGCCACAATATCGGTGAGGTAGTACTCGCCTTGCGCATTGTCGTTGCCCAGTGCGGCCAGCCATTGGCGCAGTTTGGCGGTCGGCGCCACCATGATGCCGGAGTTGATCTCCTGAATTTTGCGCTCGTTCGGCGACGCATCCTTTTCTTCCACGATGCGCACGATGGCGCCGCCGTGGCGCACGATCCGGCCGAGGCCGAAGGGATCATCCAGCACGACCGTCAGGATGCCGAGCTTGTCGTGGCCCGCTGCGTCGATCAGACGCTGCAGCGAGGCTGCGGTGGTCAGCGGCACGTCGCCATACAGGATCAGCGTGGGCGCGTTGTCGTCCAGCTCGGGCAGGCCCTGCATCACGGCGTGACCGGTTCCCAGCTGCGGTTCCTGCAGGGCGGCCGAGATTTCCATGCCGCCTTTCGCCTTCTGGCTTTCCAGGTGCTCCAGCACCGCTGCGCCCCCATGACCGTAAATCACGCATAATTTGGACGGAGAAAGACTGCGCGCGGTATCGATAACGTGCGACAACAAAGGCTTGCCAGCCAGAGGATGCAGTACTTTCGGCAGCGCGGACTGCATGCGTTTGCCCATACCTGCGGCGAGGATAACAACGTTCATAAGCCCGAATTGTGTGAGTTAAATATATGCAAAAGTTTAGCACGCAGCCCCCCTGCTCAAACAGCGTTGCCAAATGGATCGTGCTTGCCTGCATGGTGCTGATTGCGGCCTGCAGCTCCCTCAAGCTGGCCTATAACAATGGCGACACGCTGCTCTACTGGTGGCTCGATGCCTATGTGGATTTCGACGGCGAACAGCGCGCTGAGGTCAAGCAGGATATCAATGACCTGTTCCGCTGGCACCGCAAAACCCAGTTGCAAGACTATATTCAGCTGCTGCAGCGCGCCCAGACGCAGCTCAAGGGCGAAGTAACCCAGGCCCAGCTCAAGGCCGACTATGACGATATCCGCACCCGCACGCAGGCGCTGCTGATCAAGGCAGCGCCCGATATCGCTGATCTGGCGCTGACGCTGAAGCCGGACCAGCTGGATCAGATGGAGAAGAAGTTCGCCAAGAACAACGCCAAGTTCCGCAAGGAGAATATGCGCGGCGACCGGGAAGAACAGAACAAATTCCGCTACAAGAAATCGATGGAACAGTTCAAGCTGTGGTTCGGCAGTTTCAGCAACGAGCAGGAAGACATCATCCGCAAGGCTTCCGATGCGCGTCCGCTGGATAACCAGATCTGGCTGGACGAACGCATGCGCCGCCAGAACGCCATCCTGGCGCTGGCGCGCAAGATCATGACGGAGAAGCCGAGCCGCGAGCAGGCCATTGCCCAGATCCAGAGCGCCATCCGCGAGAACTTTGCGCGCATGGACAGTTCGGAACGCAAGCCTTTCTATGATGCCTATACTGCCAGCACCATCAACCTGGTGCACACGGTCATCCGCATCGCCACGCCGCAGCAGAAAGCCCATGCGCACAAGCGCATGCAGGGCTGGATCGAGGACTTCAGCACCTTGGCGGCCGAGGCAAAATAGCCGCCGTCGTTGCCGCGCAGCCGGCAACCCGGGGGCGTATCGCTGCACTCCTGGATTGCCGCCTGCGCGGCAATGACGGGCTAGCCTGCATGCTATAGTGCCGCCCATGCAAAAGAAGAAGCCCGCCAAAGTCCCTGTTCACGGTCCTCAGCACAGCAAGCAAGTCCGCATTATCGGCGGCCAGTGGAAGCGCACGCCGCTGCCGGTACTGGAAGCGCTGGGCCTGCGGCCGACGCCGGACCGCGTGCGCGAAACGGTGTTCAACTGGATCAACCACCTGCGTGACGCAAACTGGTCCGGCGCACAGGTGCTGGACCTGTTCGCGGGCAGCGGCGCCTTGGGCTTCGAAGCCGCCAGCCGGGGCGCCGAACGCGTGGTCATGGTGGACAGCAATACCGCCGTCGTGCGCCAGCTGGACCTGATCCGCGAAAAGCTGAAGGCCACCAATATCACCGCCCAGCGCGGCGATGCCCTGGCCACCGCCCAGTCCATGGCCATGCGCGGCCAGAAATTCGACCTCATTTTCCTGGACCCGCCTTACCAGCAGGATCTGATCGCCAAATCCCTGCCCCTGTGCGCAAAGCTCCTGGGCGAAGACGGCCTGGTTTACGCGGAGGCCGAGGCGCCGCTGGACGGCGAAGAGGCGCCCGAGTGGATGGCCGCATGGGAGGTGGTTCGCGCCGACAAGGCGGGCATGGTCTACTTCCACCTGCTCAAGCCATTGGCGCCCTGACAGGCAGGGCCCGCGCCCGGTTCCATACAATTTCCGCCAGAATCAGGTTGGGCACCCAGCTGACCCACGCCACCAGCGTGTAGGTCGTGTCGAAGTCCACGCCGGACATCATCAGCAGCGGCAGGTAAATCCTCAATGTGACGGCGGCCAGCGTCAGCGAGAAGTTCCGCACCATATAGGCCCGGTGCTGCGCGATATCGCCGGCGCGGATGGCGCTGTAGGCCTTGAAACCGGTGTACAGCCAGAGCAGCGCCAGGCAGGCGAAGCCGGTCTTCACCAGCGGCCCGCCGTGGGAAGTCAGCGCCATATACAGGCCGGACAGGCCGCCGGCCAGGATGCCGATGCCCAGATAGGCCCGGCCCAGCCACCGGTGCAGCTGGCGCTTGCGCTGGCGCAGTTTTGTGGAAAACTGCAATGGTCCCAGCAGCAGGGCAACGATGGCCGCGAAGATGTGGGTGTAAAGGCCGATCGGCCGGCCTTCGAAGTTGGGAGGCAGCCCCTGCAGGGTGAAAACGTATTTGTGCAGCGAGCTCGCTACGACCACGAGGATGAGCAGGTACAGAACGATGCGTCCGGTATTTTTCATGTTATCTCCAGATAAACAAAGCCCGCGAGGGGCACGGTGGAGACTACGGCACGGCGGGAATGCGTGCAGGGAAAAGCGACGGAATACCGCTTCCCGCCGACGAAAGCCGCCTGCCGGACGATGGGCGCATTCGGTCTGGCGCCCCAAAATAAGGCATAATTCGCCTTCTGACTTGGCGCAAAGCGCAGGGAGCCGCAATGGTTGTAGCTGTTTATCCGGGAACTTTCGATCCGCTGACCCGTGGTCACGAGGATCTGGTGCGTCGCGCCTCCGGTTTGTTCGATACGCTGGTGGTCGGCGTTGCCGACAGCAAGAACAAGCGTCCTTTCTTCTCGCTCGAAGAGCGCCTGGAGATTGCGAACGAAGTGCTCGGTCATTATCCGAATGTCAAGGTTGAGGGCTTCTCCGGCCTGCTGAAGGATTTCGTGCGCGCCCATGATGCCCGCGTGATTGTGCGCGGCCTGCGCGCCGTGTCCGACTTTGAATACGAATTCCAGATGGCAGGTATGAACCGCTACCTGCTGCCGGACGTGGAAACCCTGTTCCTCACGCCGTCCGACCAGTACCAGTTCATTTCCGGCACCATCGTGCGCGAGATCGCCCAGCTGGGCGGCGATGTGTCGAAGTTCGTGTTCCCCTCGGTGGAACGCTGGCTGCGCAAGAAAATTGCCGATGGCCAAGTGGAGTAAGGAATTGCCATGGCTTTAATGATTACCGACGACTGCATCAACTGCGACGTGTGCGAGCCCGAGTGCCCGAACGACGCCATCTACATGGGTCCCGAGATCTACGAGATCGACCCCAACAAGTGCACGGAATGCGTAGGCCACTTCGATGAGCCGCAATGCCAGCAGGTCTGCCCGGTGAGCTGCATTCCCTTCAATCCCGCCTGGCGCGAGTCCAGGGAAGAGCTGCTCGTCAAATACGAACGCCTGCAGAACGCCAAAGCCGCCTGATACGGCGCGCCCTGTTGATAAGTGGCCTGTTATCCTCAGGCCATGAAGACAGACCAGCCTTTGCCGGCGTCCGATTGCAAGTTGCCGGACGCCGTCGCCGAAAACCTCGATACCATCAGCGACTTCTACGCCCGCCACAAGCAGGAGGTTTCTCCGGCGCAAACGGCGATCGAAAAACTCAGCCGCTTCTTCGGGCGCCCCGCCTATCTGCTGGGCATCGTCATTGTTTCAGTGCTGTGGATAAGCGCGAACCTGTTCGCGGACTTTTTCGGCTGGGATGTGTTCGATGAGCCGCCTTTCTTCTGGCTGCAAGGCCTCATCACGCTGAACGCCTTCCTTACCACCACCACCGTGCTGATCCGCCAGAACCGGATGGCGCACCTGGCCGACCAGCACACCCACCTGGACCTGCAGGTCAGCCTGCTGACGGAGAAGAAGACCAGCAAGATCATCGAACTGCTGGAGGATCTGCGCCGCGATATGCCGCAGGTAAGGGACCGGCCGGACGCCGAGGCCGAAGAACTCGACAAGCCGGCAGACCCGCAGGCAGTGCTGGGCGCCATCGAGAATCAGGACCGGGATTGCTGAGGCGGTGGTATATTGCAACGGCACTTTCCACTCTCTGGAGACACGATGACCAATCGCAGAAAAATGATGCAGGCGACCGCCGCGGCCGTCCTGCTGGCGTCGTCGGGCGGCCGGCACGCCTTTGCCGCGACCGACGTGGCCGGCGTGAAGTTCGAGGATAGCGCCAGCGTTGCCGGCCAGACCCTGAAACTGAACGGCGCCGGCATCCGCACCAAGGTGATCTTCAAGGTGTACGCCCTTGGCCTCTACCTGCCGGAGAAGAAAACCGGCACCGCCGAAGTGCTGGCCAGCCAGGGGCCGCGCCGGGTGCAGATTGTGAGCCTGCGCGACCTGAGCTCGGAGGATTTCGGCGACGCCTTCATGAAGGGCCTGAATGCCAACACCGACCAGGCCGAGCGCACCCGCCTGCTGCCGCAGACCAAGGCCTTCGGCGAAATGTTCGGCGCGATTCCGGGCCTTAAGAAAGGCGATGTGCTGATCGTGGACTGGGTTCCGGGCGTGGGCACGCAATGCCAGCTGAACGGGAAGAAAATCGGGGAGACAGTGCCTGACCTGGCGTTTTACAACGCCATCCTGCGCATCTGGATCGGGGACAATCCGGCGGACAGTTCGCTGAAGCCCAAGCTGCTTGGGGCCAGCTGATGTTGCGGTGCGGCAGAGGACCTGCCGCGCAGTGAATCAGGCGCGGGCGGCGAGGGCGCGCAGCTCGGCGGCATCGCTCGGCGAGCCTTCGGCGGAGTTCATCAGGCGCTTGAGCAGCATGGCGTCACGCATCTGGCGGCGCTGCAGGCGCTCTTCCTTGCTCAGTTTGGGCCTTACCATCAGCAGGGCTGCCAGCGCCAGGCCGCGCAGCAGTGGCTTGAACAGGAAGACGATGCCCACCGACATGGCACAGCCAAGCAGGATCAGCAGGGACTCTGCGACCGACATATCCTGGGCGATATATTGTGCGACGGAAATGTAGCTGGACATGATATTTCGTGAGCTATTAGAATCAGACTATATGTTAGTGCGGCGCAACATATAAATCCAATTCCAATTCTCGATACCGATTATAATCAGCGTGAATTACTGATCCTTTCGACAACATGAGCTTCCTGACTCTCGACCTGAACCTGCTGCGCGTATTCGATGCCGTGATGACGGAGCAGAACCTGACGCGGGCGGCCGGCCACCTCGCCATGACGCAGCCGGCCGTGTCGAACGCTATCAAGCGCCTGCGCGAAAGCCTGGGGGACGAACTGCTGATCCGCACCGCCTACGGCGTAAAGCCGACCCCGCGCGCCGAGGCCCTGTGGCCGTCAGTGCGCAGCGCCCTGGCCTCGCTGGAAGCGGCCGTTACGCCCGGCACTTTCGACGTGTCCAAGGCCCACGCCACCTTCCGCCTCGCCATGGCCGACGCCACGGCGGCCTTCTGGCTGCCTTCGCTGATGCGCTCCATCGAAAAGGATGCGCCGGGCGTGAACGTGCGCATGATGCCGCTGACCACGCGCGAGCCGCGCCCCATGCTGCTGCGCGGCGATATCGACCTCGCGGTCGGCTTTTTCCCCGGCGTGGCGGCGCAGCTCTCGTACGAAATCGCTTCCCCCATCCGCCACGAGCGCCTGTATTCGGGCACCTATGTGGCGGTGATGCGCCGCGGCCATCCGCTGGCGAAGCAGGAACTCACGCTGGATAACTACTGCGCCGCGAACCACCTGCTGGTGAGCTTCTCCGGCCGCGCCCACGGCCTGGTGGACGAAGCGCTGGCGCAGCTGCAACGCGAACGCCGCATCCTGCTGACGGTGAACCAGTTCTTTACCGCCGGCCGCGTGGTGGCCAACTCGGACTTGGTGACGGTGCTGCCCAAGCACCTGATCGCCTCTACCGGCATGTCGGAAGCGCTGATCTTCAAGGACTTGCCCTTCCAGCTGCCGGCCGTCCACCTCGACATGCTGTGGCACGAGCGCGATGCGCGCAGCCCGGCCCACAAGTGGCTGCGTGCCCACCTTGAAGGCATGCAAACCGTCGCGGCGCGTACGGCGCCGAACACCAGCCCGAAGCCGGATACCGCCTGATCAGTGCGCGCTGGAGCGGTAGCCGATGCGGAAACCGCCCCAGTGTTTGCCGTCCACATAGATCGGCGCGGAGAGGTCGTGCATCACTTCGCCCGTATCGCGCTTGTAGGTCTGGAGCAGGAAGGGGCGGGTGTTCGAGCCGCAGCGCTTGCCGGTGCGGTCGCTGAAGATGCGCTTGGTGCGGTTGTTGACGATATCCACGTCGTAATCGCCCGTCAGCGGCTGGGAGAACTTCTTGTTATGGGTAGGGAAATAGCCGTTGTTATCCACAGCGCCCGCATAGGCCAGGTTCGGCATGTCGCGCAACAGGGCTTCCTGTAAATCCGGCAGCACGCGGTCGGTGAAGGAGTCGAACATGGTGTTGAACTTGGGCGGGTTCGTGTTCGGGATCTCGCGGTAGCGGCGGTCGAACAGGGCGTCGCGGGTGATCTTGCCGCTGGCGATGGCGGATTCAAAAATGCGGCCTACTTCACGCGCCGCACGCTGCGCGGCATCGCGGATCTCGTCGTGTTCCGTCTCCACGCCGGATTCGCCCAGCGCGCCGGCAATGATCTCGGCGCGCTCCGCCAGCGCCATGGCGGAACCGGTTACACGCGGCAGCTCCTTGTCGGTGGAAAGCATGCTGTCTCGGATCTGCGTGATCGCATCGGCAATCACCTGCGTGGTTTCCACATGCTCGCGTGAGGCGCGTGCGATTTCGTCGATCTCTTTTTCCGACACGGCCGACGATTCCGCAATCGTTTCGAGCAGCCCGTGCACCGCTTCCACGTTGAGCGCCGCTTCGCTCACGCCGGTGGCCAGTGAGCTCATGCCCTTGCTGGCTTTCTCGGCCTGTTCATTGATCTCGCGGACCATGTGGCTGATTTCATCGGTCGCTTCCTTGGTGCGCTGCGCCAGCTGGCGCACTTCGCCCGCCACTACGGCAAAGCCGCGGCCCTGTTCACCGGCGCGCGCCGCTTCAATGGCCGCATTCAGCGCCAGCAGGTTGGTGCGGGCGGAGATTTCGCTGATGGCGTTGGTGAAGCCGTAGATGCGTTTCGCCTTTTCCTGCAGGCTCGCCATGGTTTCGGCGGCGAACTGGGCATCCTTGCGGGCGGTGGAGATGCGCTGCAGGCCTTCGTCCACTTCAGCGCGTCCCGCGACGGTTTCTTCACGCACGCGGTGCGCAACCTGGGAAGCGCGTTCGGCATTGGCTGCAATCTGTTCGGTGGTGCTGGCGTTCTGGGCGGAGCTGGAGACGATGCCGCTCGCGGTGGCGACGTCCGTTTCGATCTTCTTTTTCACGGAATCGACGAAGTAGGACGTTTCGGCGGCGCCGATCATGATGGCATCAATCTCGGTGCCCACCAGCTGCGCAAAGTTCTGCGCGCCGTCCTGTCCGCCCTGGGCCGGAATGAAGTGCACCGCCACGGCGCTGAGCAAGGCAGCCAGCGCCGCATACCAGAGCGGCGATCCCGCGCCGATCATGAGCCAGGCTAGCCATGCGATCAAAAGCCCTACCGCCGCTGAAGCGAAAATGGTGAGAACTGTGCGCACTGGCTTGCCTTGCAGCTTCATGACCGTCTCCGTCAGGTGCGCGGCTCTGTCGCCGCTGCTTTATTTGATAGGAAGTTTGCTGGTGTTTTTTACTTCTTCCATTACAGCGTAAGTATGTGTCTCGCGGACACCTTTTTGCAACAATGTTTTCCCCAGGAACTCGCGGTAGGCGGCCATATCCTTCACGCGCGCCTTGACCAGGTAGTCGAAGCCGCCCGCCACCATATGGCATTCGAGCACTTCCGGAATCACTTGCACGCTATGCTTGAAGGCATCGAAGACTTCGGGCGTGGTTCGGTCCAGCACTACCTCGATGAAAACAAGGAGTGACACATCAAGCAATTGCGGGTTAAGCTGGGCGGTGTAGCCCATGATGTATCCCGATTCGTGCAACTTCCGGACCCGCTCAAGGCAAGCGGCCGGAGACAGGTTCACGCGCCCGGCGAGTTCGACGTTGCTGATACGGCCGTCGCTCTGCAGTTCCATCAGGATCTTTTTACTGATCTTGTCCAGCATGGAAATCCCCTAATTAATTTTATTTGGTTAAATTCTGCCATTAAAAACAATGTATTGCTAGCCCCCGGCAATACCAGAATTAATCCAGAAGAATCCCGCATACAATCCGAATCATCGGCAGTGCCGGCCAGCACGCTCCGCGAACCAGTTTCCCGGAGCGTGTTTTATTACGCGCTGCACACATCCTTACTATTTCGATAAAAGAAACTTTCATGCCACTTGATACGCCCTTCGCCGCCCTGCAGTCCGAGATCCTGCGCGACCCATCGCCGCTGCGCGCTGCCATTACCGCCGCCTATAGAAACGATGAGCAAGCAGCCGTGCAATGGCTGCTCTCCGAGATCCGCGAAGGCGGTCCGGAAACCACCCAGCATGCACAGAACCTGGCCAAGCGCCTGGTCACTTCCGTGCGCGAAAAACGCACGCGTGCGTCCGGCGTGGATGCGCTGATGCACGAGTTCTCGCTGTCCTCGGAAGAAGGCGTGGCGCTGATGTGCCTCGCCGAAGCCCTGTTGCGTATTCCAGACAGTGCAACGGCCGACCGCCTCATCGCCGACAAGATCAGCAAGGGCGACTGGCGCAAGCACCTGGGCGAATCGCCATCGATGTTCGTGAACGCCGCCACCTGGGGCCTGCTGGTGACGGGCAAGCTGGTAAGTTCGTCCAGCGAAGAAGGCCTGGGCTCGGCCATCACGCGCCTGATTGCAAAAGGCGGCGAACCGCTGATCCGCAAGGGCGTCGACCTGGCGATGCGCATGCTGGGCAACCAGTTCGTGACCGGCCAGACCATCGATGAAGCCATCCGCAATGGCCGCGACAACGAAGCGCGCGGCTACCGCTACTCCTACGATATGCTGGGTGAAGCGGCGCTGACGGAAGCCGACGCCGCCAACTACTACGCCGCCTATGAAACCGCGATCCATGCCATCGGCAAGGCATCGAACGGCCGCGGCATCCGCAATGGTCCAGGCATTTCGGTCAAGCTGTCGGCACTGCATCCACGCTACAGCCGCGCGCAGCGCGACCGCGTGATGAATGAGCTGCTGCCGCGACTGCGCCAGCTGGTGCTGCTGGCCAAGGGCTATAACATTGGCCTGAATATCGATGCGGAAGAAGCGGACCGCCTGGAGCTCTCGCTCGACCTGATGGAGGCGATGGCTTTCGATCCTGAGCTGGAAGGTTTCGACGGCATCGGCTTCGTGGTGCAGGCTTACCAGAAGCGCTGCCCGTTCGCGATCGACTACCTGGTGGACCTGGCGCGCCGCAGTGGCCGCAAGTTCATGGTGCGCCTGGTGAAGGGCGCCTATTGGGACGCGGAGATCAAGCGCGCGCAGGTGGAAGGCATGCCGGGTTATCCGGTCTATACGCGCAAGGTGTACACCGATGTGTCCTACCTCGTTTGTGCGCAGCGCCTGCTGGCTGCATCGGATGTGATTTATCCGCAGTTCGCTACCCACAACGCTCAGACGCTGTCCACGATTTATACCTGGGCGAAGCGCGACGGCATCGAGAACTACGAGTTCCAGTGCCTGCATGGCATGGGCGAAACCCTGTACGACCAGGTGGTAGGCGAAGACAAGCTGAATAAGCCTTGCCGCATCTACGCACCGGTGGGTTCGCACGAAACGCTGCTGGCCTACCTGGTGCGCCGCCTGCTGGAGAACGGCGCCAACTCCTCCTTCGTGAACCAGATCGTGGACGAAAGCGTTCCGGTGGATGCGCTGATCCGCAATCCGCTGGATGTTGCGCGCGCTGAAGGCGGCCTGCCGCATCCGGGCATTCCGCTGCCGATGGCAATGTTCGGTAATGAGCGCAAGAACTCGATGGGTATCGACCTCTCGAACGAAGATACGTTGCGCGAAGTGGCTGCTGCGCTGGCCGAAAGCCGCAGCTGGAAGGCCGCCCCTATACTGGCAGTCGGCACCAGCGCAGGTGAAGCGCAGCCTGTGCGCAATCCCGCGCGCCATTCCGATATCGTTGGCTCGGTGAGCGAGGCCAATGCGCAGGATGTGAATAATGCACTGGCCAGCGCCACGCAGTTCGCGATGGACTGGCAAACCACGGAACCTTCGATCCGCGCAACGGCGCTGGTACGTGCAGCAGACCTGTTCGAAACCCACAAACTGGAACTGATGGCGCTCGCCATCCGCGAGGCAGGGAAATCGCTGCCGAACGCGATTGCCGAAGTGCGCGAGGCGGTGGACTTCCTGCGCTACTACGCGGAGCAGGTCCGCCACTCGACCAATATCCTGGCGCTGGGCCCTGTGACCTGCATCAGCCCATGGAACTTCCCGCTGGCGATTTTCACCGGCCAGGTTGCGGCAGCACTCGCTGCGGGCAACGTGGTGCTGGCGAAACCTGCGGAACAGACCCCGCTGATCGCCGCACGTGCCGTGGAACTGCTGCATGAAGCGGGCATTCCGCGCGCTGCGCTGCAGTTCCTGCCGGGCCGCGGCGAAGTGGTCGGTGCGGGCCTGTGCAATGACGTGCGCGTGAAAGGCGTGATCTTCACCGGCTCCACCGAAGTAGCTCAGCTGATCAACCGCACGCTGGCAAAACGCGCTGCCGCTGAAAGCACCGACATTCCGCTGATCGCGGAAACGGGCGGCCAGAATGCAATGATCGTCGATTCTTCTTCGCTGCCGGAGCAGGTGGTGCAGGATGCAATGTCGTCCGCTTTCGACAGCGCCGGCCAGCGCTGCTCCGCGCTGCGCGTGCTCTTCCTGCAGGAAGATATCGCAGACAAGACGATCAAGATGCTGAAAGGCGCGATGGGCGAGCTGCGTATCGGTAGCCCGGACCGCCTTGTCACCGATATCGGCCCCGTGATCGACGCGGAAGCGCAGCAGAATCTGCTCTCGCATATCGACCGCACCAAGATGTCGGCCGTGGCGCACTTCTCGCTGGGCGTTCCTGCCGAATCGGAAGGTACTTTCGTGCCGCCGACCGTGCTGGAGATCCGTTCGCTGAGCGAACTGACGAAAGAAGTTTTCGGCCCTGTGATGCACGTTATCCGCTATAAGCGCGCGGACCTGCCGAAAGTGATCGATGAAATCAACGGCAGCGGTTTCGGCCTGACGCTGGGCGTGCATTCGCGCATCGATGAAACCATCGACTACATCACCTCGCGCGCCCACGTCGGCAATATCTACGTGAACCGCAATATCGTTGGCGCCGTGGTTGGCGTGCAGCCCTTCGGTGGCGAAGGCAAATCCGGCACCGGTCCGAAGGCGGGCGGTCCGCTGTACCTGAAGCGCCTGCAGCGCGGCATGTTCAGCGGCGAACCGCATGCACGCATGGCCGTGCCGAGCATGGATGCGCTGATGGGCTGGGCCAAAACGCATGGCAAGGAGCGCATGGCTGCACTGGCCGAACACTACGCCCGCACCACGCCGCTGGGCCAGATGACTGTGCTGCCCGGTCCTACCGGCGAGCGCAATACCCTGAGCTTCATGCCGCGCGGGACCGTCGTCTGTATCGCCGACAGCCAGCAGGTGCTGCTGAATCAACTGGCAGCGGTGCTCGCAACGGGCAACCAGGCGCTGGTTGTCACCGGTTCCAATGCCTGCGTGCCGGCGGATTTGCCGGCGGCCGTGAAAGACCGCATCACCGTAGTGGGCAGCCTGGATGGCATTCAGGGCGATTTCCAGATCGCGCTGGTGGAATCGGCATTGACGGCCAAGGTGCGTGAACCGCTGGCGGCACGTGAAGATGCCATTGTTTCGGTCATCGACACCACCGAAGACGGCGAAATTCCGCTGTGGCGCCTGATCGCTGAACGCGCGCTGTGCGTCAATACGACGGCAGCCGGCGGCAATGCAAGCCTGATGACGCTGGGCGCCTAAGCCTGGCAGTAGTTTTTGATGACATTGAATGCATAGCGTGAGGCTACGTGCTTCACGAAATGCATAAAGTCCACCGCAGCATCCTCGTTGGCGTTGTCCGAAATGGTTCGGATAACGCCAAACGGCACGCCCAGCTCGAAGCAAACCTGGGCGACCGCCGCTCCTTCCATTTCCACCGCAAGCAAGTCAGGCAGTAAAGCTTTCAGCGCCTTCAAACGTGCCGGATCGCTCATGAACTGGTCGCCGCTGCCGATCAGGCCGCGGTGCAGCTTTCCTTTTTCCTCTGTTTCCAGGAAGCGCCGTGCGGCGCCGGCCAGCTTCTGACTCACCTGGCGGTCTGTCGGCAGCCTGGAAAGACCTGTGAGCGGCACTTCGAACTGCGGAAACAGGGGACGGGCGTCCATATCATGCTGAACCAGCGATTCAGCGACCACGATGTCGCCAACATGAACCCCCGGATCGGTACTTCCGGCCACGCCGGTGAAGATGATGTGGGTAACTCCGAATTTTTCCACAAGCGTGGTGGCAGTCATGGCCGCAGCAACCTTCCCAATTCGCGATAAAACACACACAGAATCGATTTCCCAGAGTTTTCCGGCTGTGTACTCACGCATGCCATGCAAATGCCTCTGAGGGCTTCTCATGGCTTCGATCAATCCGTGCTGTTCTTCTGCCAATGCTGAAATCACGCCAAGCCGCATCTTCGCTCCGCTGGTTTATAGATATAAGAATAGATATATATACTGGTAGTAGATAGTAAACGAAGGTGCGTCTGTGGATAAAGCTGTTAACATCCACAAAATCAGGTGTTTACATCTTTCAGAACTGCTTGAACAAGCGTTGTATGGATGAAGGACCAATTCTGTACAAAAAATGGTCATGTGCGTAAATCGGATGCTTACGCACATTCGTTCCTGTGGATATTCATCGACTTATCAACAGACGGATGGCCAGAAAGGCCAGAACAGCTGCCAGAACGTAGCGTTGGCGCCCAAATCTGAACACTCCACCCGCAAAAGCCAGGCCCGCATGGAAGATTGTGCTGATAGCCGTCAGCAGAAGTCCCAGTAACAGCAACTGGCTTGCCGCCGAACCTTGTTCCGGATCCACGAACTGCGGAATGAAGACCAGGAAGAACAGCAAGGCCTTTGGATTCAAAAGGTTATTGACGACCGCGCGGCAGAAGATGGCCAAATGACCCGGTTCGCCAGCGGCGCCGTGGGCCGTTTCACTCACGTGCAGCGCTTTCCAGGCCATGTAGAGCAGGTAAAGCGCGCCTGCGTAGCGGATGGCATGCATGGCGGCCGGCCAGGCTGCGACGAGCGCGGTCAGTCCGCTTACGGTCAGCAAGGTAAGGATGATGTCGGCCATGCCTATGCCAAATGCGGCTGCAATGCCGGCGCTTCGGCCGAAGGCAGACGAATGGGCGAGAACAAAAGCCATATTTGGTCCCGGCGAAAGCAGCAGCAGGGATACCGCGCCGCAGAACATGATGAGATTTTCCATGCTGGCGAGCTTACAGGGCGTATCTGATACAGTGAATTAATTGTTCTGGATACGCTTCTTATGCCGAAAACTCGCTACAAGCATATTGTCGATCACTTCAGCGGTGCGATTGAGCGCGGTGAGCTGCGGCCTGGCGATCAGCTCCCCGCTTTGCGGAAGCTGATGAAGGAACGGGGGATCGCCCTCGCCACAGCCGTTCGCGTGTATTCGGAGCTCGAACGTTCAGGCCTTGTTGTCGGCGAAGGCGGGCGGGGGACTTTTGTTCGGGATACTTCACTGCCCAGGGGTTCCGGTCTCGAACAGCATCCGCTGGGACGGCTGGCCGATTTGAGTTTCAACTATCCGGCACTTCCCGGCCAGGCGGAGATGCTGCGCGATGGCTTGCGTACGCTGGCCAGTTCCGGCGATCTCGATGCGCTGTTGCATTCCGCTCCACAGGGCGGCCGGCCGCACGAGAGGGAAACCGTGGCCCGTCACCTGAGGAACCGTTCGATCCAGGTTCCCGGAAGCCAGGTATTGATCGTGAACGGGGCGCAGCAGGGATTGGCGATCACAGTCGGCGCTTTGCTCAAGCCCGGCGACGTGCTGGTTGCCGATGCACTGACCTATCCCGGAATGAAAGCGCTGGCGCTGGCAAGCCGCCTGGACCTGCTTTCATTGCCTGCAGCGGGTGAGGGAATGAACCTGGATGCGCTTGAAGCTATCTGCGGCGAACGGCCGGTTCGTGCGGTTTACGCAATGCCGACCATGCACAATCCACTGGGCTGGGTGATGCCGGAGCGAGGCAGAATGCGGCTTGCAGCGCTGTCGGACCGTTTCGGTTTTTTGATTATCGAAGATGGCGCGTATGCATTTCTTGCGGAACCGGCGCCGAAGCCAGTGTTCACTTACGCTCCTGAGCGCACCGTTTATGTATCCGGGCTTTCAAAAAGCGTCGCTTCCGGCTTGCGCCTCGGTTTTGTGGTGGCGCCCGAGAAGCTGATTCCGGAACTCGAGCATGCAATCAGGATCTCAAGCTGGAATACGCCGTCGCTGACGGTGGCACTGGCTTGCCAGTGGATTGAATCCGGCGCCGTCGATGAACTGGAAGACAGAAAGCGGGCAGATGCAGCTGCGCGTCAGCAGCTTGCGCGAAAAGTGCTGGCAGGAGCGAAGCTGCGAAGCCATCCAATATCGTATTTTTTGTGGCTGGAGCTTCCGGACTATCTGCGGGCAGACGTGGTGGCAGCGGATTTGCAGCGCGAAGGCGTGATTGTGACGACGGCAGAACCGTTTTCGCTTGGTCGGCAATCGCCCCAGGCCTTGCGCGTAGCGCTTGGCTCGATTGGTTTTGAAGCGCTTGAGAGGGCTTTGCGGCTGGTGGGTAGGGCAGTAGGTTTACATTGATAAGGTATGTATACAAAATAGTAGTAGTTGTTAACAACTCGGCTTTTCTGTGGATAAGTACCCTATCTGAATTAGAATCAATCGTTTACGGTTTGCATAACCGGGCGCGTAAACCCTGTATCTACGAAGAACTGTTTTGGGACAAATATTGGGCTCCACAACAGAAAGTGGTTTACACACAAATGACACCTGTGGATATCCAATGAGTTATCAACAGGTGCTTGAGGGGGCGATATGGACTTGCTGAACCTTTTCCCGCAGCCGATTATCCAGGGGCCGATGGCAGGCGGTTCCAATACACCGGCGCTGGTTGCCGCAGTGTCGAATGCAGGCGGTTTGGGCTCTCTCGCGGGTTCGCTGCTGTCGCCGGATACGCTGCGCGCGCAGGTTGAGGAGATCCGCAAGCTCACCGGCAAGCCATTCATGGTGAATTTCTTCGTGCAGGACATTCCTTCGCCGAGCAAGGCGGAAGTGCAGCAGGCCGTGGAATTGATGCGGCCCGTCTGGGAACCGCTGGGCTGGAAGGAATTGCCGCTGCCGGCCAAGTGGTGCGAGGACTTTGCGGCCCAGTTCGAGACACTGATCGAGCTGAAACCGGCCGTTGCCAGTTTCACTTTCAATATTCTCCAGCGCGGCCAGGTGGAAAAACTGCATGCGGCCGGCATCGCCGTCATCGGCACTGTTACCACGGTGGAGGAGGCGCAGGCCTGGGAGGCCATCGGCGCCGATGCCGTGATTGCCTCCGGCGTGGAAGCAGGCGGCCATCGCGGCACTTTCCTCGTCGACCAGACCGCCGCCACGCTGGGTGCGCTCGATCTCCTCGATGGCGTTGTGAAGGCCGTCAACATTCCCGTTATCTCGGCGGGCAATATCATGACGGGCGCCGATATCCGCGACCGGCTGGCGCGCGGTGCATCCGCCGTGCAGATGGGAACAGCCTTCCTCGTGACGGACGAATCCGGTATCCATCCCTCCTACAAGCAGAAGCTGCTGCATTGTGGCGAAACGCCGACCCGGCTCACGCGCGCTTTTTCCGGCCGCTATGCCCGCGGTCTCGAAAATGCATTTATGCAACGTTTATCTGCTGTCGAATCGCAACTTCCGGCGTATCCTGTGCAGAATGCCTTGACCGGGATTATCCGTGCGGAAGCGGCAAAGACCGGCGACACGAGCCTGATGTCGCTCTGGTGCGGCACCGGCGTGGCGCGGGCGCGCGGCATGAGCTGCAAACAACTGATGGAAACACTGATCGCGGAGTTACATCAGGCATAACAAGGAGACGGCATTTGGAATCGGCTGGACAGTTCGACTACATCATTATCGGCGCCGGCACTGCCGGCTGTGTTCTGGCCAACCGTCTCACTCAGGACAAGGACGTTGAAGTATTGCTGGTGGAAGCCGGCGGCAGGGACGATTACGTTTGGATCCACATCCCGGTGGGCTACCTGCATTGCATCGACAATCCGCGCACCGACTGGCTGTACCGCACCGAACCCGATGCGGGCCTGGGCGGCCGCAGCCTGATTTACCCGCGCGGCAAAGTGCTGGGTGGCTCCTCCTCCATCAACGGCATGATCTACATGCGCGGCCAGGCCGGCGATTACGACCAGTGGGCCGAGATGTGCGGAGACCCTGGCTGGCGCTGGGATGAAGTGCTGCCCCTGTTCAAAAAGAGCGAAGACCATTACCGGGGCGCCGGCGATTTTCACGGCTCCGGCGGCGAATGGCGGGTTGAAAAACAGCGCCTGTCCTGGCAGATCCTCGACGCTTTTCGCGACGCTGCGGAACAAGTCGGCATTCCCAAGGTCGAAGACTTCAACCGCGGCGACAATCTCGGTTCATCGTATTTCGAGGTGAACCAGAAACGCGGCATCCGGTGGAATACGGCGAAGGCCTTTCTGCGCCCTGCTTCGCGCCGGCCGAACCTCACCATCATGACGGGCTGCCATGTGGAGAAGCTGATGATAGAGCAGGGCGACAACGGAGCGGTCTGCAAAGGCGTCATCTTCACGGGCGGCGGCACGCAGTGGCGTGCGGAGGCGGTGCGCGAGACGCTGCTGGCTGCGGGCGCTGTCGGTTCGCCGCAGATACTGCAGCTGTCCGGCATCGGCGCTGCGCAGCAGCTGCAGCAGGCGGGCGTGAAGCCGCTGGCCGATTTGCCCGGCGTTGGCGCGAACCTGCAGGACCACCTGCAGCTGCGCATGGTGTTCAAGGTCACTGGCGCGAAAACGCTGAATACCATGGCCAGCAACTGGTTCGGCAAGATGCGCATCGGGCTGGAATATGCGTTGTTCCAGAGCGGCCCGATGTCCATGGCGCCTTCGCAGCTGGGAGCTTTTGCGAAATCGCATCCGGACCTGGCAAGGCCGAACCTGCAGTATCACGTTCAGCCCCTGTCGCTGGAAAGGTTCGGCGAACCGCTGCACACCTTCCCGGCGTTCACGGCCAGCGTGTGCAACCTGCGCCCTACATCGCGCGGCCATGTGCGCATTGCTTCCGCCGATTCCTATGCGCCGCCGAAGATCACGCCGATGTATCTGAGCACGCCCGAAGACCGCAAGGTGGCGGCTGCGGCGCTTGGGCTGACGCGCGCCATTGCTGCTGCACCGGCGCTCAAAAAATATGCACCGGAAGAATTCAAGCCGGGCGTGCACTACAAGACGGAAGACGACCTGGCCGAAGCTGCCGGCGCTATCGGCACAACCATCTTTCATCCGGTAGGGACTTGCCGCATGGGGAAGATCGGAGAGGCGGGAACTGTTGTTGATAGCCAACTTCGCGTGGCAAATGTGTCACGTTTGCGCGTGGTGGATGCATCGGTCATGCCGACCATTACGTCCGGTAATACCAACTCGCCAACTATCATGATTGCCGAGAAAGCTGCGCAATTAATCCGCGAAAACGGGAAATAGACGCAATTTCCTGCTAATGCTGCCCAATTTTTGGTCTTACTTTGGTGGGAACCGCCAAATTATTTATGGTAGTTATACTGTATTGTGACCCTCAATCATCCTGTGTATGATCAAAAAAAATTTAGCAGTATGTAAAGAATAATCGGGAGACACGATGTCGAACTTCATCTTGGAAACAAGGAATTTGACCAAGGAGTTCAAGGGGTTCACGGCCGTCAATGACGTGAACCTGAAAGTTCAGCGTGGCCATATCCATGCCCTGATCGGACCTAACGGCGCGGGCAAGACCACCTGCTTCAACTTGCTCACCAAATTCCTCGTTCCCACCTCCGGACAGATCCTGTTCAACGGTAAGGACATCACTTCCGCCAAGCCTGCGCAGATTGCGCGCATGGGCGTGATCCGCTCCTTCCAGATTTCTGCTGTCTTTCCTCACCTCACCGTGCTGCAGAACGTGCGCATCGGCCTGCAGCGCCAGTTGGGCACGACCTTCCAGTTCTGGAAAAGCGAGCGTTCGCTGGACCAGCTGAACGGCCGCGCGATGCAGCTGCTGGCCGAAGTGGACCTCACCAGCTTTGCCGACACCATCACCGCCGATATGCCCTATGGCCGCAAGCGCGCGCTGGAAATCGCCACCACGCTGGCGATGGAGCCGGAGCTGATGCTGCTGGATGAACCCACCCAGGGCATGGGCCACGAGGACGTGCACCGCGTGACGGAATTGATCAAGAAGGTCTCGAACGGACGAACCATCCTCATGGTCGAACACAATATGAACGTTGTCTCCGGCATTTGCGACAAAATCTCGGTGTTGCAGCGCGGCGCCATGCTGGCCGAAGGCAGCTATGCCGAAGTTTCGAAAAATCCGCAGGTGATGGAAGCTTATATGGGCACCGAAGCCACCGAACTGGTGGGAGCGCACTGATGACGACTGCCCTGGAAATCAGCAATCTGCAGGCCTGGTATGGTGAATCGCACATCCTGCATGACGTGAATATCTCGGTGAAGCAGGGCGAAGTGGTGACGCTGCTGGGCCGTAACGGCGCGGGCCGCACCACGACGCTGCGCGCCATCATGGGCCTGACCGGAGCCCGCAAGGGATCGATCAAAATCAACGGCCAGGAAGCGATCGGCCTGCCCACTTACAAAGTGGCCCACCTCGGCGTTGGCTACTGCCCGGAAGAACGCGGCATTTTCTCGTCGCTGTCTACCGAAGAAAACCTGATGCTGCCGCCGTCGCTGAAGACTGATGGCAAGGGCATGTCGGTTGAAGAGATCTACGAGATGTTCCCGAACCTGAAGGAACGCCGCAACAGCCAGGGCACCCGCCTTTCCGGCGGCGAGCAGCAGATGCTGGCCGTGGCGCGCATCCTGCGTACCGGCGCGCGCCTGCTGCTGCTGGATGAAATCTCCGAAGGCCTGGCGCCGGTTATCGTCCAGGGCCTCGCCCGCATGATCACGACCTTGAAATCCAAGGGCTACACCATCGTGATGGTGGAACAGAATTTCCGCTTCGCCGCACCACTGGCGGATCGGTTTTATGTGATGGAGCACGGTCAGATCGTTGAGACCTTCGCTTCGTCCGAATTGAACGCCAAGATGCCTGTTCTGACCGAACTGCTTGGCGTTTGAGTGGGGCAAGGACAAAAAACTACCAACCCGGAACCTTGATCGGAGACATAATGAAACGCAAAGCTATCGCCACTGCAGCCGCTGCCATCTGCGCACTGGGCCTCTCCTCCTCTGCATTTGCCCAGGTATCGGGCGACACCATCAAGATCGGCATGATCACCGACATGTCCGGCCTGTACACCGATATCGACGGCGCCGGCGGCGCCGAGGCGGTGAAGATGGCCATTGCCGATGCGGGCGTGGTTATCGCAGGCAAGAAGGTCGAGTTCATCTCGGCCGACCACCAGAACAAGGCCGATATCGCGGCGTCCAAGGCGCGCGAATGGTTCGACCAGCAGGGCGTGGACATGCTGATCGGCGGCACCAACTCCGGCGCGAACCTGGCGATGGCCAAGGTTGCTGCCGAAAAGAAGAAAGTCTTCATTTCGATCGGCGCGGGTTCGGCCCGCCTGACCAATGAGGAATGCACGCCTTACACCGTGCACTACGCCTACGACACCATCGCGCTGGCACGCGGCACCGGCAATGCCATCCTGAAGCAGGGCGGCAAGAACTGGTACTTCCTGACCGCCGACTATGCCTTCGGCCAGTCGCTGGAGAACGACACCGCGGCCGTGGTGAAAGCGGGCGGCGGCAAGGTGCTGGGCAGCGTGAAGCATCCGCTGTCGGCGTCCGACTTCTCGTCCTTCCTGCTGCAGGCGCAATCGTCCAATGCCCAGATCCTGGGCCTGGCGAATGCGGGCGGCGATGCGATCAACTCGATCAAGGCGGCCAACGAATTCGGCATCACCAAGAAAATGAAGATGGCCGGCCTGCTGATCTTCATCAACGACGTGCACTCGCTGGGCCTGAACGTGACCCAGGGCATGTACCTGACCGACGGCTGGTACTGGGATATGAATCCTGAAACCCGCGCATGGTCGAAGCGCTTCTTCGCCAAGATGAAGAAAGAGCCTTCGATGCTGCACGCTGCCGACTACTCGGCTGCCAGCAACTACCTCAAGGCCGTGAAGGCCGTGGGCAGCGACGATTCGGACAAGGTCATGGCCCACCTGAAGAAAACGCCGATCAACGACATGTTCGCGAAGAACGGCGTGATCCGTCCGGACGGCCGCATGGTGCACGATATGTACCTGATGGAAGTGAAGAAGCCATCCGAGTCCAAGTACCCATGGGACTACTACAAGCTGGTAGCCACCATCCCGGGCGACCAGGCCTACGCCACCAAGGCTGAAACCAAGTGCGCGCTGTGGAAGTAATGCTGCGCCGCTAGCTCGGCCAAGGGCGCAGCGCATGCCGCTGCGCCTTCTTTTTTCACCTTTTTGAATTTGTGCAGCTATGGAAATTTTCGGCGTTCCTCTGCCAGCAATGATGAGCCAGCTGCTGCTCGGCCTCGTCAATGGCTCCTTCTATGCCATGCTGTCGCTTGGCCTGGCGGTCATCTTCGGCCTGCTGAACGTAATTAACTTCTCGCACGGCGCCATGTACATGATGGGCGCCTTCCTGGCCTGGATGGGCATGAGCTACCTGGGCCTGAGCTATTGGACCATGCTGGTGCTGGCGCCGATTGTGGTGGGGGCGGTAGGCATCATCATCGAGAAGACCATGCTGCGCTGGCTGTACAAGCTGGACCACCTCTACGGCCTGCTGCTGACCTTCGGCATCACGCTGCTGGTGGAAGGCCTGTTCCGCTCCTTCTACGGCGTGTCCGGCCAGCCTTTCGATACGCCGGAGCTGCTGCAGGGAGCGACAGACCTGGGCTTCATGATCCTGCCGAACTACCGCGCCTGGGTGGTGGTGGCGTCGCTGATCGTCTGCTTCGCAACCTGGTTCGTGATCGAGAAAACCAAGCTGGGCGCCTATCTGCGCGCCGGCACCGAGAACCCGAAACTGGTGGAGGCCTTCGGCATCAACGTACCGCTGATGGTGACGCTGACGTATGGCTTCGGCGTTGCGCTGGCAGGCTTTGCCGGTGTGCTGGCGGCGCCGATCATCCAGGTGTCGCCGCTGATGGGGTCGAACCTGATTATCGTCGTGTTCGCCGTGGTGGTGATCGGCGGCATGGGCTCGATCATGGGTTCGATTCTCACCGGGCTCGGCCTTGGCGTGATCGAAGGCCTGACCCGCGTGTTCTATCCGGAATTCTCGTCCACCGTGGTGTTCCTGGTGATGGTCATCGTGCTGCTGCTGCGTCCTGCCGGCCTGTTTGGCAAAGAGAAATAAGAGGCACCTGAATGAACAAGAATATTGGCTACGCTATTGCCCTGGTCGTTGCGCTGGCAGCGCCGTTCGTGGGCTATCCCGTCTTCCTTATGAAGCTGCTGTGCTTCGCGCTGTTTGCCTGCGCCTTCAACCTGCTGATCGGCTACACAGGCCTGCTGTCCTTCGGCCACGCGGCCTTCTTCGGCGGCGCGGGCTATGTGGCCGGCAATGCACTGCGCGACTGGGGCCTGCCGTTCGAGCTGGCGCTGCTGGCCGGTGTGGCGGGCGCCGCGCTGATCGGGCTGGTGATGGGAGCGCTGGCGATCCGCCGCCAGGGCATCTACTTCTCGATGATTACACTGGCGCTGGCGCAGATGGTCTATTTCGGCGGCCTGCGCTTCACCAATTTCACGGGCGGCGAGGACGGGCTGCAGGGTGTGCCGCGCGGCAAGCTGTTCGGCGCCATCGACCTGTCCAATGACCTCACGCTGTACTTCGTGGTGCTGGCGATTGCCGTACTGGGCTTCATGCTGATTGTGCGCACCGTGCATTCGCCGTTCGGCCAGGTGCTGAAAGCCATCAAGGAGAACGAGCCGCGCGCGATTTCGCTGGGCTACGACGTGGACAAGTACAAGCTGATGGCCTTCGTGCTCTCCGCTGCGCTGGCAGGCCTCGCAGGAGCCACCAAAACCGTTGTGCTGGGCTTTGAGACGCTGACCGACGTGCACTGGACCATGTCCGGCCTGGTGATCCTGATGACGCTGGTGGGCGGCATGGGCACGCTGGCAGGGCCTATCCTGGGCGCGGTGCTGATTATCGCGCTGGAGAACAAGCTGGGCGACTTCGGCACCTTCATCGCCAGCCACACCGGCATCGAATGGTTCAATACCCTGGGTGAGGCAGTGAGCATGGTGACTGGCCTGATCTTCGTTGCCTGCGTTCTTGCTTTCAGACGAGGAATCGTGGGAGAAATTGTGGCCTTCTTCGACAGGAAGCGGCCAGCTTAGAACAGAACATCACGCCGGACACTGTCCGGCGTTTTTGTTTGGGCTTCTGGCGCCGTGCAGGGGCCCGCCAGGACGGGCGGCAGCCTCGGTGCGGGGGTGAGGGGCCGTGCCGTGCAGAAAGCCGCCCAGGGCGGCTTACAGCGCTGCGGCGTAGATGGCGTAAGCGTCGGCGCGGGTGACTTCGCGCGGGTTGTTGCCGAGGAGGCGGGTCTGGAGCATGGCGTCGTCGGCCAGGCGGTCGAGGTCGGATTCCTGGATGCCAACCTGCTGCAGCGTGCGTTCGATACCGGTAATGATGGCGATTTGTTGCATCGCAACAATAAGGGCTTCGGAGCGGGCTTCTTCCGTGCCTTCCGCGTGCGGCACGACGATGCGGGCGAGTTCTGCGTAAAGCGGTGCAGCTTCCGGCAGGTTGAAGCGCAGGACATGCGGCAGCACCAGGGAATTCGACAGGCCATGCGGCACATGGAAGATGCCGCCGATCGGATAGGCAAGGGCGTGTACGGCTGCCACCGGCGCGTTCGAGAACGCCTGTCCCGCCAGCATGGCGCCCAGCAGCATGGCCTGGCGAGCGGCGAGGTTGCTGCCATTCTCGCAGGCGGCGATCAGGTTGCCGGATAGCAGACTGAGCGCTTGCCGCGCCAGGGAGTCCGACAAGGGGTTCTTCTTGTGCTTGCTGGTGTAGGCTTCGATGGCGTGGACCATGGCGTCGATGCCGGTCGCAGCCGTCACCGCAGGCGGCAGTCCGAGGGTGAGTTCGGCATCCAGGATGGCGAGGTCGGCATACAGCTGGGGCGCCACCACGCCCATCTTGGTCGTTTCCCCGGTGGTGACGATGGCGATGTTGGTGACTTCCGAGCCCGTGCCCGCAGTGGTCGGAATCTGCACCAGCGGCAAACGGCTGCCCTTGACATTGCCGATGCCGTAGATCTGGTTCAGCGGCTGGTCGCTGTTGGCCAGTACGGCGATCAGCTTCGCCACGTCCATGGAACTGCCTCCGCCCAGGCCGATGATGAGGTCTGCATTTTGGGCGCGTGCGGCGGCCACGCCGTCCATCACGATCTGCTCCGGCGGATCCGCCACTACTTCCGAATGTACTGCGCAGCGCAGGCCGGCCCGTTCGAGGCTGGCTGCCGGAGCATCCACCAGACCGGTGCGCAGGAAGCCGGGGTCGGTGACGATCAGGGGGCGGTGGGCCTCGGGAAAGCGCGTTTTGATGTGCTCGCCCAATCTATGCGCCGCGCCAGTTTCCGACACGATATTGGCGACGGTGCTGAAGCTGAAGGCGGGGAAGGAGCTCATGGCTTTTTCGGGAGGGTTGTCTCGCTGCTAGCTTACACCAGCTCGGACGGCGGTGTCTTTCCGCCGTACAATGATGAGCTTGTCTGGAAGAGGTCTGTCGATGCTTGATTATGCTGTGTTGGGTGTTGCCGCTTTTGCGGCCGGTCTGGTGGATGCTGTTGTCGGTGGGGGAGGGCTGATCCAGATTCCCGTGCTGTTCTCAGTCTTTGGGCAGACGGCCCCGTCCACCTTGCTCGGCACCAGCAAACTGGCAGGCATCTTCGGTACGGCGGCAGCGGCAGTGAACTACGCCCGCCGGGTGTCGATTGCCTGGACTACGGCGGCGCCCGCCGCCATCGCCGCATTCACCTTCGCCTTCTTCGGGGCTTTCACCCTGACCCATGTGCCCGCCGACTTCATGCGCACGCTCTTGCCTTTCGTGCTGCTGGCTGTCGCCATCTACACTTTCTGGCGCAAGGATCTGGGCAGCGTGCACAAGCCGCTGCACTCGGGTATGCGCGAGCGCCTGATTGCCGTGCTGGTCGGCGCCTGTATCGGTTTCTATGACGGCTTCTTCGGTCCGGGCACGGGCAGCTTCCTGGTCTTCCTCTTCGTGCGCTGTTTTGGCTTCGATTTCCTCGGCGCCTCGGCCGTAGCCAAGGTGGTGAATGTGGCCTGCAATTTGTCGGCCCTGCTGTGGTTCGGCTACAGCGGTCACTTGCTCTGGCAGCTCGGCCTGATGATGGCGGCGTGCCAGGTGGCCGGTTCCCTCATCGGCACCAGGCTGGCGATGAAGCATGGCAGTGGCTTCGTGCGGCGGGTATTCCTCGCCGTGGTGTCGGTTCTGATTATCAAGTCGGGCTATGACGCCTGGCTACGCTGGTGAATGTTTCACGTGAAACAGTGTCCTGACGCCGGCCTTGAGCCGGCGTTTTTGTTCCACGTGAAACAATACAAACAGGAATATTTCTGCTCAAAAAAGTCGCAGCCCCAAAAAGAATCTATAATTCTGTTCCATACCTCGATTTACGCTTTCCCATCATGCTATTTCCTACTGAATTCGACGTCATCGTTGTCGGCGGCGGTCATGCCGGCACCGAAGCGGCCCTTGCTTCCGCCCGTATGGGCCAGAAGACGCTCCTGCTGACGCACAACATCGAAACCCTCGGCCAGATGTCGTGCAACCCGTCCATCGGCGGGATCGGGAAGGGCCATCTGGTGAAGGAAGTGGATGCGATGGGCGGTGCGATGGCGATTGCCACCGACGAATCCGGCATCCAGTTCCGTATCCTGAACTCGTCCAAAGGCCCGGCCGTGCGCGCTACCCGTGCGCAGGCCGACCGCATCCTGTACAAGCAGGCTATCCGTTCGCGCCTGGAAAACCAGCCGAACCTGTGGCTGTTCCAGCAGGCAGTGGACGACCTGATGGTGGAGGGCGACCGTGTGGTCGGCGCCGTTACCCAGATCGGCCTCAAGTTCCTGTCGCGCGCCGTGGTGCTGACGGCCGGTACTTTCCTCGACGGGAAAATCCACGTCGGCCTGCAGAACTATTCGGCGGGCCGGGCAGGGGATCCGCCCGCGCTGTCGCTGTCGGCCCGCCTGAAGGAATTGAAGCTGCCGCAGGGCCGCCTGAAGACCGGCACGCCGCCGCGTATCGATGGCCGCAGCATCGACTTTTCGCAGATGACGGAACAGCCGGGCGACCTGGAGCCGGTACCGGTGTTCTCCGTCATGGGCAATACCGCCATGCATCCGAAGCAGTTGCCGTGCTGGATCACGCATACGAACCAGCAGACCCACGACATCATCCGTGGCGGCCTGGACCGCAGCCCGATGTACACCGGCGTGATCGAAGGCGTCGGCCCGCGCTACTGCCCGTCGATCGAAGACAAGATCCACCGCTTCTCGGCCAAGGAATCGCACCAGATTTTCCTGGAGCCGGAAGGCCTGACCACGCACGAGTTCTACCCGAACGGCATCTCCACCAGCCTGCCATTCGATGTGCAGATCGCACTGGTGCGCTCGATGAAGGGTCTGGAAAACGCCCATATCCTGCGCCCCGGCTACGCCATCGAATACGATTACTTCGACCCCCGCGGCCTGAAGGCCTCGCTGGAAACCAAGGCGATTTCCGGCCTGTACTTTGCCGGCCAGATCAACGGGACCACCGGCTACGAGGAAGCGGCGGCGCAGGGCATGCTGGCCGGTATCAACGCCGCGCTGCAGACCCAAGGCAAGGAAGCCTGGACGCCGGCGCGTTCGGAAGCCTACCTCGGTGTGCTGGTGGATGACCTCGTGACGCAGGGTGTGCAGGAGCCTTACCGCATGTTCACCAGCCGCGCCGAGTACCGCCTGTCGCTGCGCGAAGACAACGCCGATATGCGCCTGACCGAAATCGGCCGCAAGCTGGGCGTGGTCGGCGACGCGCAATGGGAAGCCTTCGACCGCAAACGCGAAGCTGTGGCGCAGGAACTGGAACGCCTGAAATCGGTGTGGGTGAATCCCCGCGTGCTCGCCGCCGCGGAGTCCGAGCGCGTGATCGGCCAGGCGATCGAACGCGAATATTCGCTGGCCGACCTGCTGCGCCGTCCGGGAGTGGAATACGAAAAGCTGATGACGCTGACCGGCAATGAAGGCCAGCCGCTGGCCGGTCCCGGTGTGACCGATGAAGCGGTGCGCGAACAGATCGAGATCCAGCTCAAATATTCGGGCTATATCGACCGCCAGCTGAAGGAAGTGGAGCGCCACGAGCACTACGAAAACCTGAAGCTGCCGGAAGGCTTCAACTACCTGGACATCACGGCCCTGTCGGTCGAGGTGCGCCAGAAGCTGGCCAAGCACCGCCCGGAAACCCTGGGCCAGGCCTCGCGCATCTCCGGCATTACGCCGGCGGCGATCTCGCTGCTGCTGGTGCATTTGAAAAAAGCAGGCTACGGCGGCTTCGTCACGCTGAAAGATGAGGCGGCCTGATGCAGTTGTTTGATCGCACTAAGCTGTCTCAGGTATTGACGAACGGCCTGAATGATCTGACACTGGCGGTATCGGAAAAGCAGCACGAACAGCTCCTGGATTACCTGGCGCTGCTGAACAAGTGGAACAAGGTCTACAACCTGACCTCCGTGCGCGATCCGATGCAGATGATGACGCTGCACCTGCTCGATTCGCTGGCCGCCGTGCCGGCGTTCGCGGGTGCACAGAATGTGCTGGATGTAGGAGCAGGGGGCGGCTTGCCCGGTATCGTGCTCGCAATCGCACGGCCGGACATGCAAGTGTCGATGATCGACACCGTCCACAAGAAGACCGCTTTCCTCACGCAAGTGAAAGCGGAGCTGGGCCTCAGTAACGCAACGATCTACACGAAGAAGGTGCAGGAGCTGGAAGCGAAGCAGCCTTTCGATGTCATCACATCCCGGGCATTCGCCGACCTCAGCGATTTTGTGAACTGGTCAGGACACCTGCTGGCCGAGGGCGGACAATTCATTGCCCTCAAAGGTACAGCACCGGCAGACGAGAGAGAGCGGTTGCCAGCGCCCTGGAAAGTGAGCGATCTACAGCCCCTTCAGGTGCCAGGACTGGATGCAGAGCGGCACCTCGTTTTCATCCGAAAAGTATAAATCGTATATATCGTATAAACGGTATAAATCGTTTATATCATATAAACAGAATAAATTATTTATACCGTATAAACGGTATAGTTCATAACTAGAAAATACATGGCGAAAATTTTTTGCGTCGCAAACCAGAAGGGTGGGGTAGGCAAGACCACCACCACCGTGAATCTCTCCGCGGGCCTGGCCAAACTGAACCAGCGCGTGCTGCTGGTGGACCTGGACCCGCAGGGCAATGCCACCATGGGCGCCGGCATCAACAAGGCGGGCCTGAAAGCTTCCACCTATGAAGTGCTGCTCGGCACGGCCGATGTAGCGGCTGCGCGCCAGCGTTCGGAAGCAGGGCGCTTCGATGTGCTGCCTTCGAACCGTGAGCTGGCGGGCGCCGAGGTGGAGATGGTGGAGCTGGATAACCGCGAGCGCCGCCTCAAGGATGCGCTGGCGCTAGTCGACAGCGAATACGACTTCATCCTGATCGACTGCCCGCCTGCGCTGTCCATGCTCACGCTGAACGGCCTGTGCGCCGCGCATGGCGTGATCATTCCGATGCAGTGCGAGTACTATGCGCTGGAAGGCTTGTCCGACCTGGTGAACACGATCAAGAAGGTGCATGCGAACCTGAACCCGGACCTGAAGATCATCGGCCTGCTGCGCGTGATGTTCGATCCGCGCATGACGCTGTCGCAGCAGGTGTCGGCGCAACTGGAGGAGCACTTTGGCGACAAGGTATTCAAGACCATCATCCCGCGCAATGTGCGGCTGGCGGAAGCTCCTTCCTATGGCATGCCGGGCGTGACCTTCGATCCGAGCTCCAAGGGCGCGCAGGCATATATCGAATTCGGCGCGGAGATGGTCAAGCGCATCAAGAAAATGTAAGAGCAATGGCTACGAAAAAAATGAAAGGCCTGGGTCGCGGGCTGGAAGCGCTGCTGGGCGGCGATGGCGACAAGAACGAAACCACTTCGGTGCCGGGCGCTCCGAACGAACTGCCGGTGAACCTGCTGCAGGCCGGTAAATACCAGCCGCGTACGCATATGGATGAAGTGAGCCTGAGCGAACTGGCCGCATCCATCAAGTCGCAGGGCATCATGCAGCCCATCCTCGTGCGTCCGGTGGGTGTGGACAAGTCCAGCGGCAGCACGAAGTACGAAATCATCGCCGGCGAACGCCGCTTCCGCGCTGCGCAGATCGCCGGCCTGGAACAGGTGCCGGTGCTGGTGCGCGATGTCGACGACACCGCCGCCGCCGCCATGGCCCTGATCGAAAACATCCAGCGCGAGGATTTGAATCCGCTGGAAGAGGCGCAAGGCATTCACCGGCTGATCACGGACTTCAGCTTCACGCACGAGCAGGCCGCCAACGCGGTGGGCCGTTCGCGCAGCGCCGTGTCCAACCTGCTGCGCCTGATGAACCTGGCAAGCCCGGTGCAGACCATGCTGATGGCGGGCGATATCGACATGGGCCACGCCCGTGCCTTGCTGGCGGTGGACGCCGCCACCCAGATCACATTGGCCAACCAGGTCGTCGCCAAACGCCTCTCGGTGCGCGAAACGGAAAAGCTTGTTGCCAAGCAACTCGAAGAAAACAGCGGCAAGACCGAAAAAGCGCCCCGCGAGAAATCCGGCGACATCCTGCGCCTGGAAGAAGAACTGTCGGATTCCCTGGCGACCCCGGTCGTGTTCAAGATGGGCGCCAAAGGCCGCGGCCAGATGATTATCGATTTTGCCGACCTCGATATTCTGGACGGCGTGCTGGCGAAATTACGCGGCTGACGTTAAAACCGCGTTAAACGTTATACCCGCACCAGTTTGGTGCGGGGGCTGTCGTAATGTTACGGAATGTGTGGCAATGTTGCTGATATTGCTCTGTTGCAGTGCACCATGTTTGACGGAGCTCCCAAAACAACCCTATAATCCCGTGTCTTTGGGTCTATAGGCTATCTCTGGGAAGTTGGCAAGTGAGTGATTCTACGCAAAGTATCGCCCGGCCAGTTTACCGAGTCGTCGCCCTGCAATTCACCATCGCAGTACTCTTTTCGGCCCTCGTCGCGCTTTTCGCCGGGGTTGATAAAGGCTGGTCTGCCGCTTTGGGCGGCGGTATTGCGGTGGCCGGCAGCCTGGTGTACGCCATGATCGTGGCAAAGGGCAGTGCGGATGCCAAACAGGCATTCAGGTCGCACGCCAGGGCCGAGATGGTTAAAGTATTTATCACAGTAGTGCTGTTCATTCTCGCGCTGCTGCTGTTTCAGTCGGCCGCATTGTTGTGGCTGATCGTAGGATTCGCGGTGACGACCCTGGCGTACTGGTCGGCATTGCTCGCAGTTTAAAAATCACCGGTTCGAACCCGCTGCAGCTGGCGGGCCAGGGCAACAAATCTTAAATCATCACTATGACCACTGAACACGGAACGGGCCACGCAGCCCCGGCGAACGCCACGGAGTACATTCAGCACCACCTGACGCACCTGCAGGATGCGAACCACACGTTCAACCTGGACACCTTCTGGATCTCGCTGGTGCTGGGCTTTGTTTTCCTCGGCATGTTCTACATGGCCGCCAAGCGCGCCACCCCTGGCGTGCCGGGCAAGCTGCAGAACTTCGTCGAGTGGATCATGGAACTGGTGAACGACACCGTCAATTCCGCCTTCCACGCCAAGAGCGCCGTGATCGCGCCGCTGGCCATCACCATCTTCGTGTGGGTGTGGCTGATGAACGCGATGGACTTCCTGCCGGTGGACCTGCTGCCGCGCGTGCTGGAGTTCTTCGGCGTGTACAACCTGCGCGTGGTGCCGACCGCCGACGTGAACCACACCTTCGGCATGTCGATCGGCGTCCTGCTGTGCATTATCGGCTTCTCGATCAAGGCCAAGGGCATCGGCGGCTGGGGCAAGGAGCTGTTCACGGCGCCGTTCCACGCACACGGCCCGGTTGCCATCATCCTGCTGGCCCCGGTGAACTTCATCTTCCAGATGCTGGAACTGCTGGCAAAACCAATTTCGCTGTCGCTGCGACTGTTCGGCAATATGTACGCCGGCGAACTGATTTTCATCCTGATCGCGCTGCTGCCATGGTGGGCACAGTGGCTGCTGGGTGGTCCATGGGCAATCTTCCACATCCTGATTGTGACGCTGCAGGCCTTCGTATTCATGGCCCTGACGGTTGTGTACCTTAGCCTCGCGGTTGAGAAGCACTGATTTTCGTAATACTCGTTTTTTAAATTTGGTATCTGTAGTTCTTTTTAAATCTTAGGAGAAATCTCAAATGCAAGCTCTGATCGCACAAGTACAAAGCATGACCGTTCTGGCAGTGGCAATCATCATCGGCCTGGGCGCCATCGGTACTGCACTCGGCTTCGCTATCCTGGGCGGCAAGTTCCTGGAAGCTTCCGCACGCCAGCCTGAACTGATGCCACAACTGCAAACCAAGCTGTTCGTTATCGCTGGTCTGCTGGACGCGATCTCGATGATCGGCGTTGGTGTTGCTCTGCTGTTCACCTTCAACAACCCATTCCTGACCGCGCTGACCACCGCAGTAGCACAGTAATTCACGCTCCAACTGGGGAAACTTTTTAGGAGCAAGGTATGAACATCAATATGTCTCTCATCGGTCAGATGATCACCTTCGCGGTGCTCGTCTGGTTCTCGATGAAGTTCGTATTCCCGGCGCTGAATAGCGCGCTGGATGAGCGTGCCAAGCGTATTGCGGACGGTCTGGCTGCGGCCGACCAGGGCCAGGCTTCGATGGCGGCAGCTGAAAAGCGCGCAGCCGAAGCCCTGACCTCCGCGCGCGACGAAGCTGCTCAGCGCGTTGCCGATGCTGAAAAGCGCGCTCAGCTGATCGCTGAAGAAATCAAAGCCAACGCCAAAGCCGAAGCCGACCGCATCATTGCGCAAGCCAAGGCCGAAGCCGACCAGCAAATCACCCAGGCCCGCGAACAACTGCGTGCGCAAGTGGCTGACCTGGCCGTGAAGGGCGCCGAGCAAATCCTGAAGCGCGAAGTCAACGCCTCGGCCCACGCCGAGCTGCTGAATCGCCTCGCGACCGAGCTGTAATCATGGCTGAACTCGCAACCATCGCTCGTCCTTACGCGGAAGCCCTCTTCCGCGTAGCCCAGGCTGGCAATCTCGCGCAGTGGTCCGATCTGGTCGATGAACTGGCCCAGATCGGCAGCCACGCCGAGGTGCTGGATTACGCCCGCAATCCCAAGGTGTCGGACAGCGACGTTGCTGCCGCCATCCAGGCTCTGCTGAAATCGCCGCTGAACGCGGAAGCGAACAATTTCCTCTCGATGCTGATCGCCAACGGCCGCATCGAACTGCTGCCGGAAATCGGCGCCCAATTCCATGCCCTGAAAAACGGCCAGGAAGGTGCGGCGGATGCCGAGATCACGAGCGCATTCGACATGGACGCGGCCCAAACGGCCGAACTGGTCAAGACGCTGGAAAAGAAATTCAGCCGCAAGCTCAATCCGAGCGTGACGGTGGATTCCTCGCTGATCGGTGGCGTGCGTGTCGTGGTGGGTGACGAAGTGCTGGACACTTCGGTACGCGCCAAGCTGCAGCAGATGCGTGTTGCACTGGTAGCGTAAGCCAACAGCGGCAGACCCAATAGAGACCTCGCGCAAGCTGAGAGAAAACATTTAGGAGTTAGTATGCAACTCAACCCATCCGAAATCAGCGAGCTGATCAAGAGCCGGATCCAAGGCATTGATGGCGGCGCTGAAGTGCGCAATCAGGGCACGGTGATTTCCGTTGCCGACGGTATCTGCCGCATTCACGGTCTGTCCGATGTGATGCAAGGCGAGATGCTGGAATTCCCAGGCAATACCTTTGGCCTGGCCATGAACCTGGAACGTGATTCCGTCGGCGCCGTGATTCTGGGCGCTTACGAGCACATTTCCGAAGGCGACACCGTGAAGTGCACGGGCCGCATCCTGGAAGTGCCGGTCGGTCCAGAACTGCGTGGCCGCGTGGTCAACGCGCTGGGCCAGCCGATCGACGGCAAAGGCCCGATCGACACCAAGCTGACCTCGCCGATCGAAAAGATCGCTCCGGGCGTGATCGCCCGTGAGTCCGTGTCGCAGCCTATGCAGACCGGCCTGAAGTCGATCGACGCGATGGTGCCTATCGGCCGTGGCCAGCGTGAGCTGATCATCGGCGACCGCCAGACCGGTAAATCGGCCGTGGCAGTGGACGCCATCATCAACCAGAAGGGCCAGGGCATGACGTGTATCTACGTCGCCATCGGCCAGAAGGCGTCGACCATCAAGAACATCGTGCGTTCCCTGGAACAGCACGGCGCGCTGGAATACACCATCGTGGTGGCCGCATCCGCTTCCGAATCGGCAGCAATGCAGTACATCTCGGCCTACTCCGGCTGCACCATGGGCGAATACTTCCGCGACCGTGGTGAAGACGCCCTGATTGTGTACGATGACCTGTCCAAGCAAGCTGTGGCTTACCGCCAGATCTCGCTGCTGCTGCGCCGTCCACCAGGCCGTGAAGCTTACCCTGGCGACGTGTTCTACCTGCACAGCCGCCTGCTGGAGCGCGCAGCGCGCGTGAACGCCGACTACGTGTCCGCCTTCACCAACGGCGCCGTGACCGGCAAGACCGGTTCGCTGACCGCACTGCCGATCATCGAAACGCAAGCAGGCGACGTGTCCGCCTTCGTGCCGACCAACGTGATCTCGATTACCGACGGCCAGATCTTCCTGGAAACCTCGCTGTTCAACTCCGGTATCCGTCCTGCGATTAACGCAGGTATCTCGGTGTCCCGCGTGGGTGGTGCAGCGCAGACCAAGGTGATCAAGGGCCTGTCCGGCGGTATCCGTACCGACCTGGCGCAGTACCGTGAGCTGGCTGCGTTCGCGCAGTTCGCTTCCGACCTGGACGAATCGACCCGCAAGCAGCTGGACCGCGGCGCACGTGTTACCGAACTGCTGAAGCAGGCTCAGTACTCGCCGCTGTCGATCTCCCTGATGGGCGCTTCCCTGTTCGCAGTGAACAAGGGCTTCCTGGACGACGTGCCGGTCAAGCAAGTGCTGTCCTTCGAAGCCGGCCTGCACTCGTACCTGAAGACCAAGCAAGCTGCCCTGCTGGCCAAGATCGAAGAAACCAAGCAACTGGACAAAGACGGCGAAGCTGCGCTGTCGGCCGCCATCGCTGATTTCAAGAAATCCGGCGCATTTTAAGCGGTCTGGCGGTCTCCCCGGAGACCGCCTTCACGCGCAGAAGGAGTAAGGACTCATGGCAGTAGGCAAAGAGATACGTGGCAAGATCAAGAGCGTAGAGAATACGAAGAAGATCACCAAGGCGATGGAAATGGTCGCCGCATCGAAAATGCGCAAGGCGCAGGATCGCATGCGCGCCGCCCGTCCCTACAGTGACAAGATTCGTAATATCGCCTCTAATCTGGCGGCCGCCAATCCGGAATACACGCACCCGTTCCTGGCCGATGCCCAGGGTACGGAAGCCAAGGCAGTGGGCTTCATCATCGTTACGACCGACAAGGGTCTGTGCGGTGGCCTGAACACCAACGTTCTGCGTATGGTGACGTCGAAGACCCGCGAGCTGGAAGCAGCTGGCAACAAGATTGAAGCAGTCGCAATTGGTAATAAAGGTTTGGGCTTCCTGAACCGCGTGGGCGTTCCCGTGATCGCGCAAGCAACCCAGATCGGCGATACGCCGCACCTGGACAAGCTGATCGGCCCGGTGAAGGTCATGCTGGAGAAATTCCAGGAAGGCAAACTCGACGCAGTTTACCTGTGCTACACCAAGTTCATCAACACGATGAAGCAGGAACCGATGGTTCAGCAGCTGCTGCCGCTGACGGCGGACGCAAAGCAGGCCGACAAAGGTGCCCACCAGTGGGATTACATCTACGAGCCGGACGCTGCAACCGTGATCGATGAACTGCTGGAGCGCTATGTTGAAGCGCTGGTGTACCAGGCGGTAGCGGAGAACCTGGCATCCGAGCAATCGGCGCGTATGGTTGCGATGAAAGCCGCATCCGACAACGCCGGTAACGTGATCGGTGAACTGAAGCTGGTCTACAACAAGACCCGCCAGGCTGCAATTACCAAAGAACTGTCCGAAATCGTCGCCGGTGCGGCAGCGGTTTAAACGAATTTAACTATATTTGAAGGAACGAACATGGCTGATGGCAAAATCGTTCAGTGTATCGGCGCTGTGGTGGACGTGGAGTTCCCACGCAACGCGATGCCTAAGGTTTTTGACGCGCTGAAAATGGAAGGCTCCGAGCTGACCCTGGAAGTGCAACAGCAGTTGGGTGACGGCGTGGTCCGTACCATTGCACTGGGCTCCTCCGACGGTCTGCGTCGCGGCATGAGCATCCAGAACACCGGCAAACCAATCATGGTGCCGGTTGGTAAGGCAACCCTGGGCCGTATTATGGACGTGCTGGGCAACCCGATCGACGAGTGCGGTCCAGTTGCGCACGACCAGATCGCCTCGATCCACCGCGTGGCCCCTGCGTACGACGAACTGTCGCCGTCGCAAGACCTGCTGGAAACCGGCATTAAGGTTATTGACCTGGTCTGCCCGTTCGCTAAGGGCGGCAAGGTCGGTCTGTTCGGCGGTGCAGGTGTGGGCAAGACCGTGAACATGATGGAACTGATCAACAACATCGCTAAAGCGCACTCGGGCCTGTCCGTGTTCGCCGGTGTTGGTGAGCGTACCCGTGAAGGTAACGACTTCTACCACGAAATGGCCGACGCCAAAGTGGTGGACCTGGAAAACCCGGCCAACTCGAAAGTGGCCATGGTGTACGGCCAGATGAACGAACCGCCAGGCAACCGTCTGCGCGTGGCGCTGACCGGCCTGACCATCGCCGAGTCCTTCCGTGACGAAGGCCGTGACGTGCTGTTCTTCGTGGACAACATCTACCGCTTCACGCTGGCCGGTACCGAAGTGTCCGCACTGCTGGGCCGTATGCCTTCCGCAGTGGGCTACCAGCCGACCCTGGCCGAAGAAATGGGCCGCCTGCAGGAACGTATTACCTCGACCAAGACCGGCTCGATCACCTCGATCCAGGCCGTGTACGTGCCAGCGGATGACTTGACCGACCCGTCGCCTGCGACCACCTTCGGCCACCTGGATTCGACCGTCGTTCTGTCGCGTGACATCGCTGCACTGGGTATCTACCCTGCAGTGGACCCGCTGGACTCGACCTCGCGCCAGCTGGACCCGCTGGTCGTGGGCCAGGAGCACTACGATACCGCGCGCGCCGTGCAGGGCACCCTGCAGCGCTACAAGGAACTGCGCGACATCATCGCGATTCTGGGCATGGACGAACTGGCGCCGGAAGACAAGCTGCTGGTGGCGCGTGCACGTAAGATGCAGCGTTTCCTGTCGCAGCCGTTCCACGTTGCTGAAGTGTTTACCGGTTCCCCAGGTAAATACGTGTCGCTGAAAGATACGATCAAGGGCTTCAAGATGATCGCATCGGGCGAACTCGATCACCTGCCGGAACAAGCGTTCTACATGGTTGGCACGATCGAAGAAGCCATCGAAAAAGCCAAGAAGCTCAACTAATCGTTGCGCGGCGGCCCGGTCTTGCTGACCGGGCCGTGTTACCCCGATAGGACAAACAATGGCAAATACGATTCACGTTGATGTGGTCTCCGCGGAAGAGCAGATCTTCTCCGGCGAAGCCACCTTCGTCGCGTTGCCGGGCGAACAGGGCGAGCTGGGTATCTACCCGAAGCACACGCCGCTGATCACCCGCATCCGTCCGGGCGCGGTGCGCATCCAGGTGCCAGGCCAGGCTGAAGAAGAGTTCGTCTTCGTCGCCGGCGGCCTGCTGGAAGTGCAGCCGAACGCCGTGACGGTGCTGGCCGACACCGCGATCCGTGGTCACGACCTGGACGAAGCGAAAGCGCAGGCCGCCAAGAAACTGGCGGAAGAGAACCTGCTGAACAACAAGACCGGCATCGACTACGCGAAAGCGCAAGCCGAACTGGCAGCGGCCATCGGCCAGCTGGCAGCGATCGCCAAACTGCGCCAGACCAAGCACTGATCAGCGCGCAGCAGCAAGCAAAAAGGCAGCCCCGGCTGCCTTTTTTATTGCTTAAAAATTGGGACAGACCCTATTTTTTGAAATCAGGGTCCGTCCCCATGCCTTTACCTATAGGGCGCATGCCGCAGAGGCTGCTGGCCGGGCCGGGCGGCACGTATCAATTCTCCTATGAGCGAAGAAATTGGGGACGGACCCGGATTTTGGAAATCCGGGTCTGTCCCCAATTTACAGGCAACTTTTAGCTGCAGAGGCCGTAGGCTTTGCGCTCTTCGAACCAGCGGTAGGTGAAGGTGCGCACGGGGTACTTGGTGCCGGCGATGACGGCATATGGGGGAACCAGGTCGAAGCGCTGGGGCAGCTTGCCGTTCAGCCGCAGGGTGACGCGCCACTGGGTTTCGTCGGCGCTGGCCACGGCGATCAGCAGGCCGGGCACGCCATCCACTACCTCCACCATCTCGGCGCGCGTGTTCGTCGCGCGCTGGTAGAAATTCACGACCTTTGCCTTCTGAATCACCGGGCCGTTCGGCTCCGTCACGTTGTAGGCGCGGGTGGTGAATTGCAGCTGCGTCGTGCGCGGCAGCATATAAGTTATCCCCAGGTCCAGGCTGCCGTCCGCCTGGGTAACCGGCGCCGTCGCCGAGATCTTGATGCCGCGCGGTAGCAGGAACTGGTTGCCTTCCTGCCACGTCTTGCATTCGGGTGTCGCCGCCATATACAGCGGCTCCGGTGTATAGCTTTCGCCGCAGGCGGAAAGTACGAATGGCAGAGCGAGCAGGATATAGCGGCGCATGGGGGATTTCACATTGATTCCAGAGGCCATAGTTTACCTTATCGGGCGTCGCCGGAATACGCTAAGTGGTAGGCTCATTAACCAATAGTTCCCGCCAACTGAATTGAGGTTTCCATGATTCATCACCTGGGTTTTGTGGTCTCCGATTTTGTGCGGAGCATGCCTTTATATGACGCCTGCCTGAATCCGCTCGGAATCCGGCGAATAGAAACCGATATGGATTGGGCTATTTGGGCGCCTGATAGCGGAATGCCTTTTATCTGGATCGGCTCGGAAATACCGAGCTACTGGAAGGCCACTTATCAGGCCGGCCAGGCGCCCATGCATCTTGCGCTCTCCGCTTCCAATCGCGAGGAGGTGGACCGTTTCTACGCCGGCGCCCTCGAGCACGGCGCGCAGGATAACGGTCCGCCCGGTCCGCGCACCGGACACGGCAGTTACTACAGCGCCTTCATCATCGACCTCGACGGCAACAATATCGAGGCTACGGCACGGGACGACTGAGCGCAGACAATGCCAGCTTCCAGCGCAATCGCGCCAGAAGCTGGCGCAAACAGCCTAGCTGCGCTTCTGCCGGCCACGCTCCGCCGCTGCTTTGCCGAGGACTTTCCACTTCGACCGTTCGGCGATGCGTTCCAGCGGCGTCTGCTGGCTGCGCCGCACTTCGCGCAGCAGCTTGTGGTAGTTCCTGAGCCGGTCCGGGTCGATGGCATCCCGCACCGCGCAGCCTGGTTCCAGCTCGTGCTGGCAGTCGCGGAACTGGCATTCGGCCGCCAGCGATTCGATATCGTCAAATGTCGCCGCCAGCGTTTCTTCATCCGCATCCGGACGCCAGGTTCTTAATCCCGGCGTATCGATAATGCAGCCGCCATTTGCACATAAATGAAGAGAACGCGCCGTGGTGGTATGGCGGCCGCGTCCGTCTCCTTTTCTGGTGCCGCCGGTTTCCTGGTTTGCCTGGGATAAGGTATTGGTTAATGTCGATTTACCGGTGCCCGATGCGCCCAATAAACAAACCGTCTGCCCATTTCCCAGCCAGGGACTTAATTGCACCAGCGCGTCCGCGCTTAATCCATTCACGGCAATAAGCGGAATGGAAGAGGGCAGGCGCTGCTGCAATTCGACCTGGCGCGCTTCCACATCCTGGCCGATATCCGCCTTGGTCAGCACGGCTACCGGCGCCACGCCGGCCGCCTGCACCAGCGCGATATAGCGTTCCAGGCGCCGGATATTGAAGTCGTGGTCCAGTCCCATCACCAGCAGTGCGGTGTCGATATTGCTCGCCAGCGATTGCCGCCGGCCGTCATTGGCACGGCGCGCGAGGTGGTTGAAAGGCTCCAGCTGCTGAGTTATCCACAGCTCGCCCTGCTCGCGCAAGTCCACGCCCACCCAGTCGCCGACCGCCAGGCTGACGTCCTGCGCCGTCAGTTCCACCAGCAGCCGGGGCAGGGCGCGCGCCGGCCATTCGCCCGCGCCGTCGTGCACGGTAAGCCAGTCGCGCTGCACCTCGGTGACGCGCATCAGCAGCGTGCCCTCATGGAGTGTCGCCAGCTGCGAGGCGATGGAGTTGTTCAGTCCGATACTACGTAGTGATTCAAAATCGATCTCGATCATTTGAGTTGGTATTCCCGAATTCGGTTTTGCCCGCGACGTGCGGGCACAAGCCGCCGCAGCAATGCGGCAACGCGAAAAGACAGGGGGAGGTCGGCGCGCGGATCAGGCGCGGCTCAACACCAGCTCAAACAGGAAGTATGAAGGAAAGCTGAGGCGCAGCGATCAGGCTGCCGACAGGAGGGCAATGTCCACGGCTTGCATAGTTTGTCTCCTGAAAAAAGTTGAATGGATGCTTATGTTGCCGCAGTTACAGGCAAGCGTCAATTGTTTTGCTCGCGCCGCTGCACGGTGCGTACCGCGCAGGCGCCGGGCCGCAGCCGCTCCCGCAGCACGGCCAGCGCGGCCAGCGGGTCGCAGTCGCCGCACATGAAGATGTCCGCAGCCGCAAAGCCTGCTTCCGGCCAGGTGTGGATCGAAATATGCGATTCCGCCAGCAGCACCACGCCCGTCACGCCCTGGCCGCTGCCGAAGGAGTGGAAGTGGCTGTGCAGGATGGTGGCGCCCGCCGCCAGCGCCGCCTCGCGCAGCAGGGCGTCGAAGGCGGCCGGGTTCGTCAGCAGCTCGCCGGCCACGCCGGACAGGTCCGCCAGCACATGGGTGCCCGCTGCCGCAAAGACCTGGCTCATTTGTGGCCCCCGCCGCCGCCCCAGCTGCCGCCGCCGCTGTTCGAGGACCAGCTGCTGCCGCTGCCGCGGTACCAGGAGCGCCCGCCGCCATCCGAGAACATGGAGGCCCAGCTGCTGCAGGTGCTCAGCGTCATCACGCAGAGAATGTAGACGATGTACTTCTTCATGATGGGTCGTTCGAATCGAGGAAGATCGCCGGCAGGTAGATGGCGAGCGCCGCCAGCGCGGTGTACACCAGGGTGCTGGAAAAAGCGAACATCAAGGGCACGGCATTCAGGCCAAGCAGCATCCACAGGCACTTCTTAGCAGCATCGCGGTAGCCATTGGAAACGTTCAGCGTGCCGGTCTTGCGCTGCTTGCCGCCGGGCAGCTTGAAGGCCATGCGCACTTGGTCGTCCGACAGCGGCACGGACAGCGACCATGTGACCTCTTCCGCGGTACGCTCCATCGCCAGCGAAGCGTTGCCATGCTTGTATTCGCTGACGGTGGTGCTCTCGCCCGCCTTCACGCGCCAGTTAAAGGCGCCAGCGGCAAAGATAACGGCTGCGGAATAGGTGTACTGGTGCTTGAAGCTGAGGTTCCCGAAGCGCATCACTTTGTGGTCCGAGGCGTCCTGCTCCGGCCATTTATCCAGCACAGCCGCGCGGAACCAGCCGTCGCCGGTTTCCACCAGCCAGCTAAAGCCGTCACGCGCGGAGTACATCAGGTATTCGGTCCAATTGTCTTCGCCGTCACTGCGCCGCATCACACCGATAATGCGCAAGGCGTCACCGGACAGATGGCCTTCCGCGCCAAGCGGCACGGTTTGGCCTACGCTTTCCCACTGCACGCCGGCGGCCAACACTTTGGCTTCCGGCGACGCGGCGTCAATCTGGCTGCGGCAGCTCTGGCAGACCAGCGTCGCCGTCATGCCCGGCAGGTAGCTGATGGCGGTGCCGCAGGAGGGGCAGTTGAGCGCAGCCAGCTTGCCGCGGTAGCGGCCGGCGCTGCGCAATATTGCGTCCTCGTCGCGCAGCAGCTGGAAGTGGAAATCCGCCAGCTTGCCGGCGCGGCCGGCGTACAGCTGGGGTGTGCCGTCATCGCCGTAGTCCAGCGTGAGGAATTTGTCCGTATGGCGCAGGTCCGCTACATGCGTGGTCCAGCCGGTCTCCACGGGGAACGGCAGCTCGCCCTGGGCTGCCACGCATTGCGCCTCGCGCACATCGCTGACGGTATAGGACACGCCGCCGATCAGCTGCTGTCCGTTGGGCGTCAGCGCCTTGAAGGGCGGCAGCGGGCCGGTATCGTCTGCTTGTTGCGTCACCATATACTGGCCGGAGGCATCGCCCAGCCAGCCGGCCGCGCCGTCATCGAACAGCAGGTACCACTCGTTCCACAAGCCGTCCGTATAGCGCAGCTGGATGCGGCCGACGACCGTGAAGCCGCGTTCATCCAGGCGCCCGCTGCTGCCGATCTGGATCGGCGAATAGTCTTCCAGTACTGCGGAAATCTTGCCGAGATCGCGAACGCTATCGGCGTCCTTCAGCACGCGGGTGTTGCAGTACTCGCACACAGCCATGACGGCCGCGTGCGAGCGGAAACGGACCTCGGCGCCGCAGCCGGGGCAGGAAACGATCTGCATGCGCCGCCGTCAGCCGATCAGCTTCTTGAGCAGCTCGGCCTTGGCGCTGTCGTAGTCGGCGGGAGAGATCAGGCCTTTGTCGAGCAGGGACTTGAGCTTTTCCAGGCGGGCCTCGACCGGTTCTTCGGCGGCAGGCGCTGCTGCAGGCGCGGCGCCGGGCATCGAGGTGCCGAAAGCCTGGCCGATCGCCTGGCCCACGGCCACGCCCGCGCCGAGGCCTGCGCCCATGCCCGCCAGTCCGCCTTCGTTGCCCGCCGCCAGCGGCACCGACTCGGCCACCTGGAAGCGCGTATAGCCCGCCATCTTGTCCGCGCCGAGGCTGCCCTTCATGCCGGCCGCAATGCGCGCATCCAGCGCGGCCTGCAGTTCTTCCGGCAGGCTGACGCTGGCCACATTGAACTCGTCCAGGCCGATGCCGTAACGCGCGAAGGCGTCGGCCAGGTCGCCCTTGACCTCGTTCGCCATCAGGCCCTGGTTGGCTGCCATGTCGAGGAAAGGCACGGCGGCGCTGCCCAGCGAGGTGGCCATGGTGGACAGCAGGATGCCTCGCAGCTGCTCTTCCACGTGGTCGCGCGTGTAGACTTCGCGCGTGCCGCTCAGTTCGGTAAAGAACTTGCGGGCGTCGGCCAGGCGGTAGGAATACATGCCGAAGGCGCGCACGCGGATCATGTCGAAATCCTTGTCGCGGATGGTGATCGGCTGCGGCGTGCCCCATTTACGGCCGGTCTGCACGCGGGTGCTGAAGAAGTACACATCGGATTTGAACGGCGAATCGAACAGCTTGTCCCAGTTCTTCAGGTTGGTGAGCACCGGCAGGGTCTGGGTGGTGAGCTTGTGCGTGCCGGGGCCGAACACGTCGGCGATCTGGCCCTCGTTAACGAAGACGGCCACCTGCGATTCGCGCACCACCAGCACCGCGCCGTTCTGGATCTCGAAGTCCTGCATCGGATAGCGCCAGGCCAGCACGCCTTCGGTCTCTTCGTTCCATTGCAGTACGTCGATAAACTGCTTCTTGATAAAACTTCCGATACCCATGATGTTTCCTTCGATTCAGGAGATGCAGGCGGCGTTGATACCGCCGACGGACAATGAAATGGCGCCCAGCAGTGCACCGAAGGCGCTGTTGCCGCCCTCGATCTGGTCCTTGGCCATGCGCAGCATGTAGGTGACAACGATATAGACGGCAAACTGCACCAGCATGGCGCCGGCGGCCCAGGCGAAGAACTCCTGGTAATTCGAGGTGTGCAGCAGGCTGGACGCGATCGTCAGCGAGAAGCCCAGCATGGCGCCGCCGAGCGTCAGCGCCGCGGCGTGGTTGCCCTGGCGTATCAGCGTCATCTCGTCGAAAGGCGTGAGCCAGGTGTAAGCCTTGAAGAACACGATCAGCAAAACTGCTGCCAGGAACAGGTGAATTACGTAGTTGACGATGGCGGTCACATCACTCCCCGAAGGCTTTGGTCTATAGTAGTAAGTTGATAAGCAAAAACATATTAGAACAAAAGCGCCTGATGAACAAAAAAATTCTGATCCTGTCCGTTTTCGTTGTCGCGTCCTGCGGACTGGCTTACGAATTGATAGCCGGAGCACTGTCGAGCTACCTGCTGGGCGATTCCGTGCTGCAGTTTTCCACGGTGATCGGCTGCTACCTGTTCGCCATGGGCGTTGGCGCCCATTTCTCGAAGTATGTGCGCGACGAGGATGTGCTGGCGCGCTTTGTCGATATCGAGCTGGCCGTGGGGCTGGTGGGCGGCGTGTCGGCGGCCCTGCTGTTCCTGTCCTATTCCTGGCTGGCTGCGCCCTTCCGGGTGATGCTGTACACCATCGTGTTCCTGATCGGCATGTTCGTCGGCATGGAAGTGCCGCTGGTGATGCGCGCGCTGAATGCGCGGCAGACCCAGTTCAGCGAACTGGTCAGCCGGGTGCTGACCTTCGACTACTTGGGCGCGCTCGCGGTGTCGCTGCTGTTCCCGCTGGTGCTGGCGCCGCACCTGGGACTGGTGCGTTCCAGCTTCCTGTTCGGCATGCTGAACGTGGGCGTGGCGATCTGGACCATTCGCGTGTTCCGCGCCGAACTGCAGGCACATACGGGCCGCCTGCTGCGCGCCTTCGGCGTGCTGGCGGTGCTGGCGCTGGGCTTCGCAGGTTCCGACCGGCTTACGCACTGGGGCGAGCAGGGCCTGTTCGGCGACCAGATCGTGTATGCCACCAGCACGCCATACCAGCGGCTGGTGGTCACGCACTGGAAGGACGATTTGCGTCTCTACATCAACGGCAACCTGCAGTTTTCGTCGCGCGACGAACACCGTTATCACGAGGCGCTCGTGCATCCGCTGATGGAACGCCTGCCGTGGGCACGCCGCGTGCTGATCCTCGGCGGCGGCGACGGCCTGGCGCTGCGCGAAGTGCTGCGCTACCCGAATATTGAACAGGCCACGCTGGTGGACCTCGATCCGGCGATGACCAAAGCCTTTGCCAGCCGCGAGGAGCTGGTGAAGCTGAACAAGGGCGCCTTGAACGACAAGCGCGCGCGCGTCATCAATGCAGATGCCGCGGTGTGGCTGCAGCAGACGCAGGAGATGTTCGATGCCGTGATTGTCGATTTCCCCGATCCGTCCAGCTTCGCGCTGGGCAAGCTGTATTCCGTGCCCTTCTATTCGGTGCTGCGCAAGCATCTGGCCGAGCGCGGCATGGCAGTAGTGCAGGCAACCTCGCCGTACTTTGCCCCGCATGCCTACTGGACCGTGGACGCCACGCTGCGCGAGGTCGGTTTCCACACTTCGCCTTACCACACCTATGTGCCTTCCTTCGGCGACTGGGGCTTTATCCTGGCGTCGTCGGCGCCCGGCTACACGCCGCCGCAGCAATACCGGCTGCCGATGCGCTACCTGAATGCGCAGACCACGCAGCAGATGTTCGAGTTCCCGCCCGATATGAAGCGCCTGGACATGCCGCCCAACCGGCTCAACACGCAGTCGCTGGTCCACGAGTTCGAGCAGGACTGGCGCAGGACCATACGCTGATGCAGCGGCGTTCCTTCCTGTTGTGGGGCGGCGCCAGCGCGCTGGTCGGCGGGGGCAGCATCGCCGCCTACCGGCACTGGCATGAGATCGATCCCGCCGTGCACGCGCCCGGACGGCTTGAGGGCCACTTCCTGCGCGACCGCAAGGCCTTGCCTGCGCCGTCGCGCGTGATTGAGGCCGACATCGCCATCTTCGGCTCCGGCATCGCAGGCCTGACGGCGGCGTGGAAGCTGGCGCGCGAAGGCGCTCGTGACGCCATCATGATCGATGGCCCGGAGGCCAACGGCAACGCAGCCGGCGGCGCTTATGGCGATCTGGCCTATCCAACCGGCGCGCATTACCTGCCTATTCCATCCACGGAATGCGTGCATGTGCGCGAAATACTCGCCGACCTGGGCGTGCTGCAGGGCGACCACCTTGCCGAGAAGCCGCAATACGATGAGCGCTTCCTGCTGCATGCGCCTGCCGAGCGCCTGCTGTATGAAGGGCGCTGGCAGGAAGGCCTGCTGCCGCACGAAGGCGTGGCGGACGCCGAGCTGGCCGAACACCAGCGTTTCCTCGCGCAGATGGACCAGCTGCGCACCCGGCGCGGCGCCGACGGGCGGCGCGTGTTCGTATTTCCGGCAGCGCTGGCCTCGCGCGATCCGGCATGGCTGGCGCTGGACCGCATCAGCTTCGCGCAGTGGCTGGACCAGCAGGGCTACCGCGCGCCCACGCTGCGCTGGTATGCCGATTATTGCTGCCGCGACGATTACGGTGCGCTGGCAAGCGAGGTTTCGGCCTGGGCCGGACTGCAGTATTTTTGCGGCCGGGGCGGGCTGGCATCGAACAGCGAAGCGGGTGCATGGCTGACCTGGCCGGGCGGGCTGGCGCCGCTGGCGGAAGGGCTGGCCGCCAAGTCGGGCATCCGCCGCGAAAGCGGCACCGCCGTATCGCTGGAAGCGAAGGGCGCAGGCGTGGAAGCACTGTGCTTCCGCATCGTCGACGGCCAGCCGCAAACGTATCTGGTCAAGACACGCGAGGCCATCTGCGCCATGCCGCTGTTCGTTGCGGCGCGCGTGGTGAAGGGCATCGGCAGCATGGGCTTCGATCCTGCGCAGCATCTGCCGCCATACCGGCCCTGGCTGGTCAGCAATTTCCTCCTCAACCGCTTCCCGCAGGAGAAAGCCGAGGCGCCGCTGTCCTGGGATAACGTGGTCTATGGCGGGGAAGGCCTGGGCTACGTGGTCTCCACCCACCAGGACCTGCGCCAGATGCCGCCCGCGAAAACCGTTTTCACCTCCTACGTGGCGCTGGCCGGGCAGGATGCCGCGGCGGCCCGCCGCTGGATGGACCAGGCCGGCGGCGATGAATTGCTGGAACTGGCAAGCAGGGATCTGGCGGTGGCTTATGGCGGCAATTTCCGCTACGCCGTGGAGCGTGTGGACATTACCTTGCGCGCCCATGCGATGGCCGCGCCTGCGCCCGGCTTCCTCGGCAATCCAGGCCTGGCAGCGCTACGCGCTCAGCGTGGACCGATCCTGTTCGCGCACGCCGACCTGAGCAGCTATTCGGTGTTCGAGGAAGCGTCGTGGTGGGGCTATCAGGCCGCACTGCGGGCTCTGGGGTAGGCTGTGCGACGGCCGCAGCGCAGTTTTGCTACGCTGACAGCATCGATAACTCCCCTGCAAGCCATGCAAGCCTGCGAACTGTTCCGTGCCGGCCCCAAACTGAAACTGCGCGACGCCGATGCGGGCCGTACGCCGCTGAGCGCTTCCGCACGTCCGGGCAACAAGCACCTGGCGGCGGCGGATATCAAGGAATTGGACAAGGATGCCGCCCGCGACCTCGGCCAGCGCATTGCCATGCTGCAGCCAATGCTGTTCGCCGAACGCCGGCGCAGGCTGCTGCTGATCCTGCAGGGCACGGATACGTCCGGCAAGGACGGCGCCGTCAAGGCCCTGTTCGACTATGTGAACCCGATGGGGCTGCGTCCGGTGGCATTCAAGGCGCCGACCGAGATCGAAAAATCCCATGACTACCTGTGGCGCGTGCACAAGGAAGTGCCGCAGGCAGGCGAGATTGCCGTCTTCAACCGCAGCCACTACGAAGACGTGCTGATCACGCGCGTGCAGGGCTGGATCGGCACGGCCGAATGCAAGCGGCGTTACGCGCAGATCCGCGATTTTGAGCGAATGTTGGCGCAGACTGGCACCACGATCGTCAAAATCTTCCTGCACATTTCGAAGACCGAGCAGAAGGAGCGCCTGCAGGAGCGGCTGGACGATCCGGAAAAGCAGTGGAAGTTCGACCCCGCCGACCTGGAGCAGCGCGAGAAATGGGACGACTACCAGCGCGCTTACGAACGGGCCATCACCGAAACCGATGCCGATCATGCGCCCTGGTACATCGTGCCCGCGGATTCCAAGCCCCACCGCAATATCGCCGTCGCCAGCATCCTGCTCGAAACGCTGCAGGGCATGAAGCTGAAATGGCCTGCGCCAAACCCGGAACTGGCGAGGGTGCGCATCAAATAGGCGGCCTGCACGGCATGGCGCTCTGTGGCATAGTAAGCGTCTTACTTTCCCACCAATGCGGAGACCACCATGCAATTGAAAGACCCCAGCCTGTTCCGCCAGCAAGCCTATGTGAACGGCGCCTGGACCGATGCGGACAATGGCGAAAACTTTGCCGTCACCAATCCGGCCACCGGCGAACACCTGGGCACGGTGCCGAATATGGGCGCCGCCGAGACGCGCCGCGCCATCGAGGCAGCAAATGCAGCCTGGACCGCGTGGCGCAAGAAGACCGCCAAGGACCGTGCCGCCGTCCTGCGCAAATGGTTCGACCTGATCACCGAGAATGCCGATGACCTGGCGCTGCTGATGACCACCGAGCAGGGCAAGCCGCTGGCCGAAGCCAAGGGCGAGGTAGCCTTCGGCGCCTCCTTCATCGAATGGTTCGCGGAAGAAGCCAAGCGCGTGGCGGGCGATACGCTGGCCAGCCCCTGGCCTGACCGCCGCATGATCGTCACCAAGGAGCCGATCGGCGTCTGCGCTGCGATTACGCCCTGGAACTTCCCACTGGCAATGATCACCCGCAAGGCGGGCCCGGCGCTCGCCGCAGGCTGCCCGATGGTGCTCAAGCCCGCCGAGGCAACGCCGTTCTCGGCGCTGGCGCTGGCCGTGCTGGCCGAGCGCGCCGGCATTCCGGCCGGCGTGTTCAGCGTTGTTACCGGTTCGCCGAAAGAGATTGGCGCCGAGATGTGCTCGAACCCTATCGTGCGCAAGCTGAGCTTCACGGGTTCCACCGGCGTGGGCCGCATCCTGATGCAGCAGTGCGCGCCGACCATCAAGAAGCTGTCGCTGGAGCTGGGCGGCAATGCTCCCTTCATCGTGTTCGACGATGCGGACCTGGATGCCGCCGTGGAAGGCGCCATCGCCTCCAAATACCGCAACGCGGGCCAGACCTGCGTGTGCGCCAACCGCATCTACGTGCAGGATGGCGTGTATGACGCCTTCGCGCAGAAGTTTACCGCTGCCGTGGAAAAGCTCAAGGTCGGCAACGGCGTGGAGCAGGGCGTCACGCAAGGTCCGCTGATCAACGAAGCGGCCGTGAAGAAAGTGGAAGAGCATGTGGCCGATGCACTGTCCAAGGGCGGCCGCCTGCTGACCGGCGGCCAGCGCCATGCGCTGGGCCACAGCTTCTTCCAGCCGACCGTGATCGCCGATGTCAGCAGCCAGATGAAGGTGGCGAGCGAAGAGACTTTCGGCCCGCTGGCGCCGCTGTTCCGCTTCAAGACCGATGAGGAAGCCGTGGCGCTGGCCAACAGCACCGAATTCGGCCTGGCCAGCTACTTCTACTCGCGCGATGTGGGCCGTATCTGGCGCGTGGCGGAAGGCCTGGAGTCGGGCATGGTGGGCGTGAATACCGGCCTGATCTCGAACGAGGTGGCTCCCTTCGGCGGCGTGAAGCAGTCCGGCCTGGGCCGCGAAGGCTCGAAGTACGGCATGGACGATTACCTCGTCATCAAGTACATCTGCCTCGGCCTCTGATCACGGCAAACCGGTCAGGCGCTCGGTCATGCGCTTGACCGCCCGCATCTGGCGGCCGGAACGCTCGGCGTAGCTCCGGTCGTCATAGCCCCACCAATCCCAGCACGCGTTCGGGTTCATCCACGTGGCCGCGGCCTGGGGATAGAGCACGAGTATGCGGTTGCTGTCCGCCCAGTTGTTGTAGCCCGCGTTGCGGATGTGCGCATCGCCCACCAGCGCCACCGTCTGCTTGCAGCCATGGAAAGCCACATGCAGCCTGCAATCCTGCGCCTCGCCTTCACAGCCCGGCGGCACGTAGAGATAGCCGGTGGCCGCCATGCCGTGGCTGCGCGCATCGCTGATGAACTCTTCCTGGCTGAACTCGACGAAGCGGCCTTGCGGCGTGCTGCCTTGCCGCGGGTTCAGGGTGCCGTAGATCCAGCCCAGCAGTTCGCCCGCCCCGTCGAGGGCGCAATGGTTGATCCACGGCGCGCCCAGTGTGCTGCAGTGGTTGCCGAAGAAGTCGGTGGGAACCGCATGCTGGGCGCTGGGGTGCGTGCGGTAGCTGATGTTATCCACAGGAACGAAGTTGCGGTAGTAGTCGCGCAGGTCATTCATGACCGGCGTTGGAACCACGGTATCGCCGTGGCCGGAGAACAGCCACACCCTGTGGTTTGCCAGGTTCGCCGTGGCGTCGATCAGTTCGTTTGCCGCGTTCCGTTTCGTGATGTCGGCCAGCTGGCTCACACTGGTGCCGCCCGGCGCTACGCCGCACCATGGCGTGCCGTTGGTACAGCTGCAGATCGAGGTCGCCGTGCCCACGTTGCCGCGCGCGCAGAAATAGGGGCCGCCCGCAATGATGCCGGCGCCGACCACGCTGCTGGAATAGGCCACCTCGAACTGCACGGCCATATAGCCGCCTGATGACAGTCCGGAGACCGAGAGCTGCGAGGCGCGCATCGGCGGCAGGTTGCCGGTCCGGGCCTTGATTGGCGCGGATGCTGCGCTGGCGAGAATGGCGATGACGGCGAGCAGCCGCAACAGGTGAAGGGTGAGGGCTTTCATGGCAGCTCCTGTGGGCGGGAATGGAAACCGCAACTTTGAGCGAACGCAAAAGCGGGCGCTTAACAACGATCAAAAGTTTGAGCGGAACTAAAATGCGGTGTCCAGCCGAGTGCGTTGCTTTGGCATACAATGCGGTGATCCCGATTCCTTCGAGGCCCCCACCATGACTATCGCCAAACCTTTCGTTCTCGCTGTCCTGAGCCTGTCGGCTGCGAGCGCTTTCGCCCAGTCGCCGGCGCCTGCCGCCCCCGGTGCGCCACTGGCAGCGGCCCGCCCAGCCAGCTGCCCGGCCATCCTCAAGCAGACTTTCAACCGCCTGCAGGACGAAGCGCCGCAAGACCTGTGCCAGTACGCGGGCAAGGTGGTGCTGGTAGTGAACACGGCCAGCTACTGCGGCTATACCAACCAGTATGAGGGCCTGGAGGCGCTGTACGCGAAATATGGGCCGAAGGGCCTGGTGGTGCTGGGCTTCCCGTCGAATGACTTCGGCAAGCAGGAGCCGGGTACCGGCAAGGAAATTGCGGACTTCTGCTTCAACACCTATGGCGTGAAGTTCCCGATGTTCGCCAAGTCGGTGGTGTCCGGCCCAACGCCGAACCCGCTGTATGTGAACCTGATCAAAACCACCGGCAAGGCGCCGGCCTGGAACTTCCATAAATACCTGATCGACCGCAACGGGAAGGTCATTGAGAACTTCCCGTCCAAGGTCACGCCTTCCGACAAGCAGCTGGTGAGCGCCATCGAGAAAGCGCTGGCAAGTTAATCGCCCCTGGCAAGGGCAAAGCCCTCATCCAGCCAGCCCGTGATGCCGCCCGTCATGATCTTGACGCGGCGGCCCAGTTTCGCCAGCCGGATCGCGCCGCGCGCCGCGCCATTGCAGTGCGGACCGGCGCAATAGGTAACGAACAGCGTATCAGCCGGGTATTTCGCCAGCTTCGAACCGATGATCTTGCCATGCGCGAGGTCCACGGCGCCGGGCACATGGCCTTCGCGAAACTTATCCGTGCCGCGCACATCCAGCAGCACAAAATCCTGCTCCGGCGTGCCCATCACGCTGTGGACGTCCCAGCAATCGGTCTCAAAGGCAAACTCGCTTTCGAAATGCGCGAGCGCCGCTTCGCTGGGCGCGGCAGGGACGGCGGTAACGATCGACATCTTTTGCTCCTTGGTGATGAAAGTGAAGCCATTATCGGTGCGCAGGCCCCGGCCGGGCAGTGGCGCATATGCCAATATGCGTTAAGATTGCGCCATGAACCAACGCCACCTTGTCGTCGCACTGGCCTATGACAGGCTCTGCACCTTCGAATTCGGCTGCACCGTCGAGCTGTTTGCGCTCGAACGTCCGGAGCTGGAAGTGGCGTGGTATGACTTTGCCGTCTGCGCCGTCGAACCCGGGCCGATCCGTGCGGCAGGCGGCATCACGGTGCAGGCGCCTTATGCGCCGGAACTGCTGGAGCAGGCCGATACCATCATCATCCCCGGCTGGCGCGATGCGGACGAGGCGCCGCCGGAGGCCCTGCTGGTGCAGCTGCGCGCTGCCTACGCGCGCGGCGCGCGCCTGTGCTCCATCTGTTCCGGCGTTTTCCTGCTGGCGGCGGCGGGCCTGCTCGACGGCAAGCGCGCCACCACGCACTGGCGCTATGCCGAGCGGTTGGCGCGGCGCTACCCGAAAGTGCAGGTACTGGAAGACGACCTCTATGTGGACGAGGGCCGGCTGATCACCTCCGCCGGCTCCGCTGCCGGGCTGGACATGCTGCTGCACCTGGTGCGGCGCGATTATGGCGCGCGTGTCGGCAATATGGTCGCGCAGCGGCTGGTGGTGGCGCCGCACCGCGAAGGCGGCCAGGCCCAGTTCCTGCCGCGCCCCATGGCGCATGATGAACAGGGCAGGCTGTCGCGCCTGATGGATTACCTGCGCAGCCATCCGCATGGCGAACACAGCATCAAATCGATGGCCGGGCGGGCGGCCATGAGCGCGCGCACCCTGCAGCGCCAGTTCCAGGAGGCAACCGGCATGGGCCCCATCGAGTGGCTGACGCGCGAGCGCGTGGCCATCGCCAAGGATTTGCTCGAATCTCCCGAGCTGCCGCTGGCGCAGGTGGCCGAACGTGCCGGCTTCGGTTCTGAAGAATCCCTGCGGCATCATTTCCGCCGCATTGCCTCCACTACACCCGGCGCCTACCGGCGCGCTTTCCTTGTCACCGCAACGGCGCAGGACTAAGCTGGCGGGATACCTGCCGCGTGCGCAGGGGTATTCAACAGGAGGAGGGCATCATGGCTTATGTCGACGGATTTGTCACCCCGGTTCAACGCAGCAAGCTCGAAGAATACAAGGCCCTGTCCGCACAGGCGGGCGAGGTGTGGCGCGAACATGGCGCGCTGGAGTTCCGCGAATGCATGGGTGACGATGTGCCTGTGGGTAAAGTGACTTCTTTTCCACAGGCGGTGCAGCTGCAGGAAGGCGAAGTGGTGTTCTTCTCTTACATTACCTATCCCTCGCGCGAGGTGCGCGATGCCTGCAATGCAAAGGTAATGGCGGACCCGCGCCTGGCGCACATGATGGATCCCGCGCAGCTGCCTTTTGACGGCAAGCGCATGTTCTTCGGCGGCTTCGAAGTGGCGGTCGACCTGTAGCTCAGGCCAGGCTTGCGCGCAGGGTGCCGCGCAGGGCGTTGCAGACCACAATCTCTTCGGCCTGCAGCAGCATTGCGCGGGTGATGACGGCTTCACTGGCGCCCCAGGCGTCCAGAACCACGGCGCGCATGACGCCTGGCAGCAGGCCGCCGGACAGCGGCGGCGTAAGCCATTTGCCGTTCACCTTGACGAAGACGCTGCTGCGGCCGCCCTCCGTGAGTTCATCGCGCTCGTTGAAGAACAGCTTGTCGAAGCCGCCTTCGGCCTCTGCTTCCTTCCACGCCGCGTCATACTGTACGCGCAGCGTGGTCTTGTGGCGCAGGAAAAGCTCGCTGGCGCTGGTGCGCTGTTCGGCCAGGAACACGCGCACCGGCTGCTGCAGTTCCTTGAGCACGCCGGTCTGCACGGCGAAGGCGCCGGCCGAATTCATCGCCAGGCGCAGGCGGTGCGGCGTACTCGCCGGCAGCCCGTTGCAGGCGATGGTGATGTAGGCACGGGCCGCCGCTTCGTCCCAGCGGAAACCGAAGTAGCGGGCGGAAGCAGCGAGGCGCTGCAGGTGGCGCTCCATGTGGCGCGGGCCCTGTTCGCGCGTGGCGTACATGGTTTCGAACAGCTCGAAATCGTTGGAGAGGCCAGTGAGGAAGCGGGCCTTCAGCTGGCACTCGGCAAATTCCTCTTCCGGCACGCTGTCGTGCACGATGCCTGCGCCGACGCCCATCTCGCCGGCGCGCACGCCGTCCTCCGGCGCCTGGAGCGAGAGGGTGCGGATCGGTACGCTGAGGCAGAAATTGCCGAAGCCATGCTGCGCCGGTTCGAACCAGCCGATGGCGCCGGTGTAGATCCCGCGCGGTGCGCTTTCCAGTTCGGCGATGATCTCCATGGTGCGCCGCTTGGGCGCGCCGGTGATGGAACCGCAGGGATACAGGGCGCTGAAGAGTTCCGCCAGCGTGACCCCGTCGCGCAGCTGCGCCTCAACGGTGGACGTCATCTGCAGCACGCTGCTGAAACGCGTGACCTCGAACAGCGACGGCACCCGGACGGAGCCCGTCTTTGCCACGCGGCCCACATCGTTGCGCAGCAGGTCCACGATCATCAGGTTCTCGGCGCGGTTCTTCATGTCCGCAGCCAGCGCGGCGGCGCGGCGCGTGTTCTCGGCGGCCAGCGCCTCGCCTTCGAAATCGGCGGGAGACGCGGCGGGCGCCGTGCCTTTCATCGGCCGCGTGGTGAGCTTGCCCTGCTCATGGCGCACGAACAGCTCTGGCGACAGCGAGACCACGGCGCTGCCATCTTCCAGCTGGATCAGGGCGCCGTACGGCACCGGCTGGCGCACGCGCAGGCGCTGGTAGAGCCCGAACAGCGAGCCAAATGCGTCGAAGCGCAGGCGGTAGGTGTAGTTGACCTGGTAGGTATCGCCCGCGGCGATGTATTCGCGGATGCGGTGGATGGCATCGGTGAATTCCGCCTGCGTGACGCTGGCGCGCAGTCCCGCCACGCCGGCCGGACCCGTGTCCGCCGCCGCATGCACGGCCAGCCACTGGGCGACCTGCTCCTGCGTCAGCAGCTCGCATTGTTCGAACAGCAGGAACTGCGCATAAGGTAGCGGGGAAGCTTGCTGCACCACGCCGGCCAGCGCACCGCCGAGTTCATAACTGCATACCGCCACCGCGAACTGGCCGCGCGCCAGCGCCGCCTGCATCGCATCGAGCAGCTGCGGCCATTGCGCGATATCGCGGCATACCAGGGTGCCGGCATGGCCCGTGAACAGGCGGGAGACGCGGCCGCTGCCGGCGTCATCCAGCAATGCAAAGCATTCGACGCTCATGTTGAGTTACGTTTCGACAGATAGATGCCGCACAGGAGCAGGGCGCCGCCAGCGATCTGCCATGGGCCGATGCGTTCGCCGAAAATCGCCAGCGCCGCAAGGGCCGCCGTCAGCGGCTGGATCAGCAGGCTCACCGATGCCAGCGACGCAGGCAGGTGTGCGAATGCATAGGCTATCACGGTCTGGCCGCCGATCTGCGCCACCAGCGCCAGCGCCAGCAGCGGAATCCAGCCCTCCGCGTTCGGGGGCAGGAAGGGGCCCGGCATCAGCAGCGCGAGCGGCAGCAGGATCACTGCGCTGATGGTGGTGCTCCAGGCCATCAGGCGCGCGGTGGAATAGCTCTCGCGGCAGTCCTTGATCACCAGCTGGTAGCCCGCATAGAACACGGCGGAGAAGAAGCCCAGGCCATCGCCCATCAGCTGGGTGGAGCTGGTGCTGGCGCTGGGGCCGATCAGCAGCACGGCGCCGCCCAGCGCTACCGCCATGCCGATCAGGAAACCGTTGGAGAAGCGTGTTTTGTAGACGAAGAACAGCCAGATCGCGATGAACAGCGGCGTCATGTTCGACAGCAGGGTGGCGTTCGCCACCGTGGTGTAGTGCAGCGCCAGGTGCCAGATCGCCAGGTCGCCGGCAAAGAACACGCCGGACAGCACGAGGATGCGGCTCAGGTCCGTGCTCAGGCCCGCTGCCGCATCGCTGCGCGCGGTGGCGAAAGCCCAGGCCCAGAGCAGGGGCGAGGCCAGCGCCATGCGCCAGAAGGCGGAGGCGATGGGGTTCACGTCCGAAAGGCGCATCAGGATGCCGGCAAAGCCGATCGCCATGCCGCCCACCAGCAGGGCGCCGAATGCCACAGGAGAGAAGGACTTCATCCGAGCAGGATCGCGATCTGCAGTGCGGCGTCCTGCGAAGGGTTGGCTTTGAATCCGCTCTTGGCGTAACGGTGCCAGCGGCCCAGCACGAAGCTGAGGAGCAGGTTGGCGCGCGCCGCCACATCTTCCTCACGCACCGCCGAAGCGAGGCGCAGCGCCTGTTTCAGGGCCAGCTCCACACGGTCGTAGAACTGGTTCATGCGCAGCTGCAGGCGCTCGTCTTCGTTGACCAGGGCGTCGCCCGTCATCACGCGCGTCATGCCCGGATTATTGGAAGCGAATTGCAGCAGCATGGAGAGAATGTCATGCGCCTGCGCCAGGCCGTCCGGCTGGCGCTCGGCGATCTGGTTGATCAGGCCGAACACGCTGGACTCAATGAATTCAATCAGCCCCTCGAACATCTGCGCCTTGCTGGCGAAGTGGCGATAGAGCGCGGCCTCCGACACATCCAGCTTGCGCGCCAGTGCTGCGGTGGTGATCTTCTCCCCCTTCGGGTGCTCCAGCATTGCTGCCAGTGCCTGGAGAATTTGCAGCTTGCGTTGGCCGGGCGGTGTGGTTGCCATGATTCTCAATATCGAAAAGATAATTCAGCGAAGACGTGCCAGGCGTGCCGGCAGGCGTTTGACAGATTTTACTTTGACATCGACCCATGCGGGGCGGTGAAGCCGCTGCGGCGGGTGCGCGGTGCCGATCGGATCACCCACTTTCAGGTATTGCGTGACCCATACCGTGCCCAGGCCCAGGGCGTGCGCCGTGCGCAGGTTGGCCAGCGTGTCCTCCACCAGGATGCAGCGCGACGCTGTGGCGCCATGGCGACGCATCACCTTGCGCAGCAGGAGCTTGGAGGGCTTGGGGCGCAGCTGGCGGTGTACGCGCATCGACTCGATGGAGATGTGGTTCTCGAAATGGCGCTGGATGCCCATGTGGCGCAGTACCGCCGTGGAATAGCGGTGCGGCGCATTGGTCAGCACGATCTTCTTGCCGGGCAGGCGTTTGAGCATGCGGCCCAGGCCTTTCTCATGCCGGATCATGGACAGCAGGTCTTCCATGTGGTGTGTCTCGCGCAGGAAGTGCTCCGCCTTCACGTTGTGGTGCTTGATCAGTCCCAGCAGCGTGGCGCCGTAGCGCTTCCAGTACAGGGTGCGCGCCGCATTCACCTGCTCGATGCCGGCGGGCGTGTCGCCATCTCCCAGCACGCGCGCGATGTAGGCATTCATATTCGCCATGATCGCCGGGAAGATCGCGTGCGAAGCGTTGTGCAGGGTGTTATCGAGGTCGAACAGCCAGACCGGCGCGGAAGGTTTAATATTCACGTCCAAATGACACAAAGGAAGATATGCAACGCCTGATTATAGTGATCTTTTGCGGACTGCTCTGGCTAACGGGCAATCCGGCATGGGCGCAGACCCGCGGCGCGCTGTTCAAGGCGGAGCAGGGCGGCCATGTGGTCTGGCTGTTCGGCACCATTCATGTGGGCTCGCCGGACTTCTATCCGCTGGAGCCGCGCATGATGAAGGCGCTGGACGAAGCGAGCGTGCTGGCGCTGGAGGTCGATCCTCTGGGCGACCAGAACCAGCTGATGCTGGCCATACGCGAACATGGCATGTACCAGAACGGCCGCGGCCCGGCCATCAGCGACCTGCCGCTGGCCTACCAGCCGCGCCTTGAGCGCCAGCTGCAGCGTTTCGACATCGCACGCGCCGCAGTCATGCCGATGAAGCCGTGGATGATTGCCAGCCTGCTCGCAGTGAGTGAGTTCGCGGCGCAAGGCTACAAGCCGGAACTGGCGGTGGATGCATGGCTGTCGCGCGAAGCCCGTGCCCGCAAGGTAAAGGTCGTGGAGCTGGAATCGGCGGCAGGCCAGATGGCGCTGTTCGGCCGCATGCCGATAGCCGACCAGCTGCGCTTCCTGCAGGAGAGCATCGATGCCATCGACAGCAAGGAGCAGGCCGACGATGCGCGCGCCATCGCTGAGGCATGGCGCAAGGCCGATATCGCAGCCTTCGACGCGATTGCCCTGAAAACGGAAACGGACCAGACCTTTTCGGGCCAGTTCGTGAAGCAGGTGCTGCTGGACGGGCGCAACCCCGCGCTGGCGGATGGCATCGGCAAATTGCTGGCGCGCGAAAAGCGCAGCATCGCCGCGATCGGCGTCCTGCATCTGGTCGGTACCGGGAGTGTTCCGGAACTGCTGCGGAAGAAGGGTATTGCGGTGGAGCGGGTGTACTGAAGGGAAGTGGTGCCCTTGACGTGGATTGAACACGTGGCCTCTCCCTTACCAAGGGAGTGCTCTACCACTGAGCTACAAGGGCATTCACGTTTCGCGGCGCGGTGGTGTTCGTTGCGCCGCAAAATTTTTAGTGAGACCGGATCATAGTGCCAAAAGCCTGTTCGGTCAATACTTCCAGCAACAAACTGTGTTCAATCCGCCCGTCGATGATGTGCACCGTGTTCACGCCGCTCTTGGCGGCGTCCAGTGCCGATGAAATTTTAGGCAGCATGCCGCCGGAGATGGTGCCGTCGGCGAACATCTCGTCGATTTCGCGCGCGGAAAGGTCCGTCACCAGGTTGCCGTTCTTGTCCTGCACGCCGGCGATATTGGTCATCATGATCAGCTTTTCGGCCTTCAGGATCTCGGCGATCTTGCCCGCCACCACGTCGGCATTGATGTTGTAAGCCTGGCCATCCTGGCCGAAACCGATAGGCGAGATGATAGGAATGAAGGCGTCGTCCTGCAGCGCCTTCACCACCGCCGGATTGATGGCGTCGATTTCGCCCACGAAGCCGATGTCCAGGAACTGGCCCGGATTGTCCTTGTCCGGCATGGACATCTTGCGGGCGCGGATCAGGCCACCGTCCTTGCCGGTCAGGCCCACGGCCTGGCCGCCGTAGTGGTTAATCAGCATGACGATATCCTGCTGCACTTCGCCGCCCAGCACCCATTCCACCACTTCCATGGTTTCTTCGTCGGTGATGCGCATGCCCTGCACGAAGGTGCCCTGCTTGCCGATTTTCTTCAGCGCGTTGTCGATTTGCGGACCGCCGCCGTGCACCACCACCGGATTCATGCCCACCAGTTTCAGCAGGATCACATCGCGCGCGAAGCCGTGCTTCAGGCGGTCCTCGGTCATGGCATTGCCGCCGTATTTGATGACGATGGTCTTGCCGTGGAAGTTACGGATGTACGGCAGAGCTTCCGCCAGGATCTGCGCCTTGATCGCAGGGGAGACTGCGCTCAGGTCGTCGGCGTTGTCGGAGAGGCTAGCGTTGCTCAGTTGGGTCATGGCGGTTCCGGTAAAGATATTTCTGCAATTTTACAGCCAACAGCGGGCTTCAAGAGCGCATTATAGGGCCAAGCGCTTGTAATTTCCGGCCGGAGTGTCTACGCTGGGCCGTATGACTATCTGCAAACGCTGCGGCCTTGAATTCCATTGCGCGATGAGCGATCCCGGCCCGGACGGCAAGGCCGACACCCAGCCCTGCTGGTGCACGGCGATGCCGCCCGCGGTGCCGGTGCCCGACGCCGGCCAGGACGTCACCTGCTGGTGCCCTGCATGCCTGAAAGACCACATCGCTAAGCGCCAACAGTGCTGAAGAAGCGCATCATCTCGCGGCTCGCGTCCGGCCCCTTGCCATCTGTATAACTGCCGGCTGCGCTGCCGCCGGACCAGGCATGGCCTGCGCCGTGGATGATCCAGTGTTCTCCCAGCGGCGAGCCGTCCTCCAGCCAGTGCTTCACGCGCGTGTACTCGTAGCCGTCCGGCACCCGGCCAGCGACGGTGGAGGGCTGCACGCTGCCGCCTAGCGGATGGCTGCGCAGCCCCTGCGCAATCACCTCCTCGCCATTCGCCGGATGCACCGTCGTATCCTGGTCGCCGTGGAACACGATGACGGGCAGGCCGGCGCTGTTGGCCTGGCTGGCCGCGCCGCGCTTCATCGCGCTCAGGGCGGACGGCAGGTCGCGTGCTGAGGCGAAGGGCAGGCCGGAATGCACGCCCACGGCCGCAAACAGATCCGGATACAGCGTGCCGACCACCACGGCCATGGCGCCGCCGGCGGAAAGGCCGGCGATGAACACTTGCCCCGCCTGGACCGGGAAACGGCGCATCACCTGGCGCGTGATGCCGGCGATGATGGACGGCTCGCCCTGCCCGCGTTCCTGGTCCAGCGCGTTGAACCAGTTCCAGCAGCGCGAATTGTTGGCATTGCGCGACTGTGCCGGATACACCACAAAACATTGGCGCTCTTCGGCGACGGTGTTCATCTGTGTGCCGGCGGCGAAATCGTCGGGATCCTGGGTGCAGCCGTGCAGCATCACCAGCAGCGGCATGGGCTGGCCGCGCCAGGTGGAGGGAATGTAGAGCTTGTAGCGCCTGCTGCCGGCGCGGTTGCCGAAGCGCCCGTCCACAAAGCGCGCCCCGGGGGGCATCGATGCCGGGAGCTGTGCAGGTTCGCCCACGAAACGCAGGGCGGCGTCGGAAAGCCGCATGGTGCGGTTGAAGATATCCTGCGTCGTACGGCGCAGCTGCGACATGAATGGATGACGGATTCTCATGGAATCACCTCTGGAGGCTGATGGAATTCATTCGTCTCCTCTGCGCTCATGTTTGAACCCAGTATAGCCAAATTCGGCCCCGGCTGCGCTAACGTTGCGGCGCTGCATCGTTGTGCTTGCATTCGCGATAAAATACCGCTTGAACTTCAACTTCCAGCAACAATGAGCACTCCACTGCCCCCTGGCGCGCCTGAACTGGCGACGCCGGTGCCATCCCCCTGCATCAGCCTGTGCAAGATGAACCGCGATACCGGATATTGCGAGGGCTGCCTGCGCACGATTGACGAGATCATTGCCTGGTCGAAGTCGGACGATGAATTCAAGCGTGGCGTGTGGGCGGAAATCCGTCGCCGCGAACAGCTGATCGATTTTGAGTGAAACCATGAGTTTCTACCGTCCCGAACGTGTTGTGACCGGTCCGGCCTACGGTATGGGCTTCAAGGCCCTTGCCACGCTGGTGACGACGGCGCTCGTCGTTTATGCAGCGAGCATCGCCTGGCGCTTTCCGCTGCCGCAGTTCGGCATCGGCGTGAAACTTCTGCTGCTCGGCGCAGGCCTGATGCTGTGCGTAAGCTATTACTGGTTCCTGCGCGCGACCATCACCATCGATGCAGGCGGCATCCGGCAGACCTGGCTGTACGACAAGCACGTGGACTGGAGCGATGTGCGCGGCGCGAAAATGATCGGCATCCCCTATCTATCCTGGCTGTTCCCGCCGCGCCTTGTGGTGCGCACCGGATCGGCCTTCGCCACCTTCAACGGCGGCTCGCAGGAAGTGCTGGTGGAGTTCGCGAAGATATCGCTGGCCTTCCAGATGAAAAAACGATGAGCACTTTGCCTTCCTCCATCCACGTATTCGAGCGTGGATGGCTCTCGTCCAATAATGTGCTGGTAGTTGGCCGCCACGATACCGTGCTGTTCGACAGCGGCTACCTCACGCATGCGCCGCAGACGCTGGAACTGGTGCGTCACGCGCTCGCCGGCCGCCGCCTGGACCGCCTGTACAACACCCACCTGCACTCGGACCACTGCGGCGGCAACGCCACGCTGCAAGCCCATTTCGGCTGCGACACCTTCATCCCTGCTGCGGAAGAAGAAAAAGTGCGGCACTGGGATGAAGACAAGCTCACCTTCAAAGCGACGGGCCAGCAATGCGCGCGCTTCACGGTGGATGGCGTAGTCAATCCGGGCGATGTGCTGAAGCTGGGCGACGTGGAATGGCAGGTGCTGGGCGCGCCCGGCCACCATGCGCATTCGGTGATCTACTACGCGCCGGAGCACAAGCTGCTGCTGTCGGCGGACGCCTTGTGGCAGAACGGCTTCGGCGTGATCTTCCCCGAGCTCGAAGGCGACGGCGGTTTCGCCGAAGCGCGCGCCACGCTGGACCTGATCGGCATGCTGGACGTCAAGCTCGTGGTGCCCGGCCATGGCGCCATGTTCGAAGACATCGGCCCGGCCCTCGACCGCGCGCGCCGCCGCCTCGACTTCCTGTCGGCGGACCCCGTGCGCAACGCCGAATACGCGGTAAAGGTGATGCTGAAATTCCTGCTGCTCGAACGCCAGCAGATCAAGCTGGCGGACGTAGCCTCCCTGCTCGGCAACATGCCCGTGCTGGCCGAAGCCAACCGCCGCCACCTGCACAAGACGCCCGAAGAAATCGGCGCCTGGGCCATCAAGCAGCTCACCCGCGCCTGCGCCGCCCGCATCGACGGCGACACCCTCCTCAACGACGGCTGACACCTTGGGGTCAGACCCCTCGGTGTCATGTGACAGATGGGGTCTGACCCCATGGTGTCACAGGCGGGCTAGAGCGATGCGTCTAGAATTCGCACGATCGTACTTTTATCGGTCTATAATCGGCGGATTGATAACTTTTGTGCGAGTCTGTCATGGCCCTGCCTACGGTGCTGCAAAACCTGTCTCTTCCCGTCATCGCATCGCCGATGTTCATTGCCAGCGGGCCGGCCCTGGTGGCGGCGCAGTGCAAGGCGGGGATTGTGGGGTCTTTCCCGGCGCTGAACGCGCGCCCGGCCGAGCTGCTGGATACCTGGCTGACCGACCTGCAGAAGGAACTCGCCGATTACCAGGCAGCGCATCCGGACAAGAAGGTAGGCCCGATCGCCGTCAACCAGATCGTCCACCAGTCGAACGACCGCCTCGCGCATGATGTGGAAGTCTGCGTGAAGCACCAGGTGCCGATCATTATTTCTTCGCTGCGCGCGCCGCCGAAAGAGATGATGGATGCTATCCACAGCTACGGCGGCATCGTGATGCATGACGTGATCTCGATCCGCCATGCGGAGAAGGCGCTGGAAGCAGGCGTCGATGGCCTGATCCTCGTTGCGGCCGGCGCCGGCGGCCATGCGGGCACGCTGTCGCCATTCGCGCTGGTCGGCGAGGTGCGCAAGTTCTTCAAGGGACCGGTCGCGCTGTCCGGCTCCATCGCGACCGGTGACGCGATCCTGGCGGCGCAGGCCATGGGCGCCGACTTTGCCTATATCGGCTCGCGCTGGCTGGCCACGAAGGAATCCAATGTGAGCGACGCCTACCGTGACGCCATCGTGGAATCGGCTGCGGCGGATATCGTGTACACCAACCTGTTCACCGGCGTGCACGGCAACTACCTGAAGAAATCCATCGTTGCGGCAGGCCTCGATCCGGCAGCGCTGCCGGAATCGGACAAGAGCAAGATGAGCTTCGGCTCCGGCAGCGCCAAGGCCTGGCGCGATATCTGGGGCGCTGGCCAGGGCGTCGGCCTGATGGACGATGTGCCGGGCGTCGCCGAAATGGTAGAGCGCCTGAAGGCGGAGTACCAGGCAGCACGCAGCCGCCTGGCGCTGGGCTAGGCCCTTACGACTGTGGGCTCAGATCCTCGGTGCGGATCGCCCACAGGCCCGGCAGGTTGCGCCAGTAGCCGTAAACATCCATGCCGAAACCGACCACGAACTTGTTCGGAATGGTGAGGCCGACGATATCGGCCTTCACCGGCTTGCGCTTGCCGATGTCCTTGTCCGCGAAGACGGTGATGATCACGTCCTTTGCGCCCATATCCAGCAGGCGCTGCTTCACATGCGCCAGCGTTTCGCCTTCGTCGAGAATATCGTCCACCACGATGATGGTGCGGCCCGCAACGTTCTGGCGCGGGATCACCTTCCACACCACTTCGCCGCCGCGGTCTTCATCGCCGTAGCGCGTTACGTGGATGTAGTCGAATTCGAGCGGGAAGGCCAGCTGCGGCAGCAGGCTGCCGGTGAACACGACGGCGCCGCCCATGACGCCCAGCACCAGCGGGAATTCTTCTTCGTTTGCAAAGCGCGAGTTCAGGGTGTCGGCGACGGAGCGCACCGCGTCCTGCACGGCCTCCTTGCTGAAAATCTCTTCGGCGTTTTGCAGCAGCGCGCGGGCGCGGTTATGGTGAAAGTCTTGCATGATGATTGAACGGCAAGTGAACAATGCCTCAATTATCCGATATTCGAATTGGCTTGGCTAACTAGCTGTAATCACGCGCATCGTCGATGATCTTGCCGTCATTTGGCAGGCTTCCCCGTGCCACGAACTGCACATCGCCACGCAGCTTGGTCACGTCGCGGATGCAGGACACGATGGCGGCATCGTCGGCGCGGGACGGATCGTCCACCTCGCAATGCAGCGTCATGGTCTCATCGGCGATCTTGCCGGAGATGACGAGGCGCGCCTTGCCGATCAGCGGGTGGCGCCGCACGATCTCGTTCACCTGCGAGGGATGCACGAACATGGCGCGTACCTTGGTGGTCTGGTCGGCACGGCCCATCCAGCCCCGGATGCGCGTATTGGTGCGGCCGCAGGGGGAGGGCGGCATGTCCGTCATGATGGCGGAGAGGTCGCCGGTGGCGAAACGGATCAGCGGGTAGTCAGGGTTAAACACCGTCACCACCACTTCGCCTACTTCGCCCGGCGGCAAAGGCTCGCCGGAGCCGGGACGCACGATTTCGAGTATCACTTCCTCGTCCAGCACCATGCCCGGATTGAGCACGCCGCTGGTGCGCGTTTCGTAGGCGATATTGCCCAGGTCCGCAGAGGCGTAGACTTGCACCACATCCGGCACGCCGTGCTCGGCGAACCAGCGCCGCAGCGATTCGGGCAGCGCCTCCGCGCTCACCATGGCGCGCCGCACGCTGCTGATATCGGCGCCCATCTCGCGCGCCTTCTCGATAATGATCTTCAGGAAGGAGGGCGTGCCGACATAGGTGTCCGGCTTGAGGTCGGCCATTGCCTGCACCTGCATCTCGGTCTGGCCGCTGCCGGCCGGGATCACCGTGCACCCCAGATGCGCGGCGCCGGCTTCCACCATGAAGGCGGCCGGCGTGAAGTGGTAGGAGAAGCAATTCTGCAGCAGGCCGCCGGCGCGCACGCCGGCCGCGAACATGGGGCGGGAAAAGCGCCACCAGTCCGGCGCGCGGCCTTCGGCATCGAAGATCGGCCCGGGCGACATATAGATGCGCGAGAGCGAGCGCGGCGCGGTGCTGGTCAGCCCGCCGAACGGCTTATCGCGTTGCTGCAGCTCCTTCAGTTCCGATTTGCGCGTGACAGGCAGGCGTGCCAGCGCCTCGCGGCTGTTGATGCTGGCGGGATCGATGCCGTCCAGAATGTGCGCCCAGCCGGGCGCGCGCTTGGCCAGCGCCACCAGTCCGGGCAGCCGCTGCATCAGCTCGCGTTCACGCTGCGCGGGATCGCGCGTTTCGAGGCTGTCGAGCGTGTCGGCCATCATGCCGCTCCTTCTATTTCACGTTGCAGTTTCTTGGTCAGTTTGGCGAACACCAGTTCATGCGCGCGTTTCAGCATTTGCGCGGCTTCCGCATCGCTGACAGCCTTCAGGTCTTCGATCATCACCCACTTCGCGCGCGCCAGGTAGGGCGCAGGGATGATGCCCGGCCTGTCGGTCAGCTCCAGGAAGCGGTCATCATCGACCTTGAGGCTGATGCGGCTCGCACCGTCCTCGGCGCCCATGGCGGCGAACATCTTGCCGCCCACCGAGAACACAAGCGTCGCGCCCCATTTGATGTCTTCCGTGGCGCCGGGCAGCTTGCGGCAGGCTTGCTTTGCTTTGTTCAGGTTCATCGTGCAATCAGGCCAGCCAGCGTTTGCGGCGGCGGTAGAATTTCATGTCGCGGAAGCTCTTGCGGCCCGCACCGGACACGCCGAGGTAGAACTCCTTCACGTCTTCGTTATTGGCCAGTTCCGTGGCCTCGCCTTCCATCACCACGCGGCCGTTTTCCAGGATGTAGCCAAAGTCCGCATAGCGCAGCGCCACATTGGTGTTCTGCTCGGCCAGCAGGAAGGACACGTTCTCCTTCGTGTTCAGGTCTTTGACGATGCCGAAGATTTCGTCCACGATCTGCGGCGCGATGCCCATCGAAGGCTCATCCAGCAGGATCATCGAAGGTTTCGCCATCAGCGCACGCCCGATGGCGCACATCTGCTGTTCGCCGCCGGAGGTGTAGCCCGCCTGGCTGCTTCGCCGTTCCTTCAGGCGCGGGAAGTAGTGGTAGACCTTGTCCAGCGACTCGCGAAGTTCGGCGCGGGAGGCGCTGCGAGTGTAGGCGCCCGTCAGAAGGTTCTCCTCGATGGTGAGGTGGCCGAAGCAGTGGCGGCCTTCCATCACCTGCGACAAGCCGCGCTTCACCAGTTCATTGGGCGTGAGCTGGTCGATGCGCTCGCCCTTGAACTGCACTTCGCCCTTGGTTACGTCGCCGCGCTCTCCACGCAGCAGCGTGGAAATGGTTTTCAGCGTGGTCGATTTGCCGGCGCCGTTCGCACCCAGCAGCGCCACGATCTTCCCTTGCGGGACCTGCAGCGACACGCCCTTGAGCACGAGGATGACGTGATCGTAAATCACCTCGATATTGTTCACCGACAGATAAGGCATTGTGGTCATCTTGATGTCCTTGCACCGGCGCGGCCGCAGCCGCGCCGGTGTCATTGCTTACTTCATGCAGGCCGGGGTGATCTTCTTCTCTTCCGCATACTTGTTGGAAGAATCCTCAACCAGCTTGCGCACCAGCGCCTTGTCGCCCACGATCCAGTTCGGCGTGATCGGCACCCACTTGCTGCCATCCCACTGCTGCACCTTCACGGCGCCGGAACCTTCGTGATCCTCGCAGGAGGTTTTCACGGTCGGGAACATATTGACGGCGCCGATTTCCTTCTGGCGGGCGGCGTCGATATTCAGGTTCTCCAGGCCCCAGCGCAGTTGCTCGCCGGTGACGGCTTTGCCCTTGCCGAACTTGGCTTGTGCGGTGCGCATCGCTTCCACGAACAGGATGCCCGCGGTAACACCGCGCATGTGATACACGGTGCCGATGCGTTTCGGATCCTGCAGGTTGCCCTTGCCGCCGCCGTACACGGTTTTGCGGATGCTATCCAGCACCGGATAGTTGCCAGGCGTGTTGAAGGACATGGCGGTATAGCCTTTTGCCGCATCGCCGGAAGGCACGGTGTCCTCCTCCGAACCGGCCCACCACACGCCGAGGATCTTGTCGCGCGGGAAGCCGTTGCGCTGCGCGGTCTTGATGGCGACGGAGTTCATCACGCCCCAGCCCCACAGGATCACATGGTCGGGCCGCGCCTGGCGGATCTGCAGCCATTGCGCCTGCTGCTCGCTGCCCGGCGGCGCCACCGGAATCTTGATCAGTTCAAAGCCGTGCTGCGCAGCCAGCGCCTCCAGCACCGGCAGCGGTTCCTTGCCGAAGGCGGAATCGTGGTACAGGTGCACGATCTTCTTGCCTTTCAGCTTGGCCATGCCGCCGCTCTTGTCGCCGAGGTACTTGATCATGCCTGCCGCCTGGCTCCAGTAGCTGGAGATCAGCGGGAACACATAGGGGAATACCTTGCCGTTGGCTGCGTCGGAACGGCCATAGCCCAGCATCGTCATCGGAATCTTGTCCTGCGGGATGCGGTCGAGAATGCCGTAGGCGATGCCGGTGGACAGCGGCTCCACCAGCGTGGCGCCACCGTGGCTGGTCTTCAGGCGCTCATAGCATTCCACGCCGCGCGAAGGGTTGTATTCGGTTTCGCATTCTTCCCACGCGATCTTCACGCCGTTCACGCCGCCCGCGGCATTCACGAGATTGAAGTAGTCGATGATGCCGCCATAGAAGCCGGAGCCGCCTGCCGCGTAGGAGCCGATGCGGTAGGACGGCAGCGCCACGAACTGCTCCTGCGCCTGCGCCCAGGCTCCCGCTACGGAACCCAGCAGTGCTGCGCCAACGACCAGTGATTTAAGAGCCTTCATTGCTATCTCCTTTTGTGATTTGTTATATGCCTTAGTGGGGGAAGGGCCACAGGCGAAGCTTCTCTTTACCGATTTGCCACAAACGCGCCAGACCGTGCGGTTCCACGATCAGGAAGAAAATAATCAGGGCCCCGAACACCATCAGTTCGAGGTTGGATGCAACGCTGGTCGGCAGCGCCAGGCCGTGCGCCACGACATTGAGGAAGATCGGCAGCACCACAATGAAGGCCGCGCCGAGGAAGGAGCCGAGAATCGAACCTACGCCGCCGATGATGATCATGAACAGGATGCGGAAGGATAGATCGAGGTTATAGGCTTCCGGTTCCACCGTGCCCAGGTAGGCGAAGGCATACAGCGCGCCTGCCACGCCGCAGTAGAAGGAACTGACGGCGAAAGCCAGCAGCTTGGTGCGCATCAGGCGGAAGCCGATCACCTCCGCCGCCACGTCCATGTCGCGCACGGCCATCCAGGAACGGCCCACGTTGGAGCGCACCATATTCTTGGCCAGCAGCGCCATCAGCGCGACCACCACCAGCACCAGCACGTATTTGCGCGCCGGCGTATCGAAGGCGTAGCCGAGAATCTCGATCTTCTGCGCCGTGATCACGCCGGAGGCGCTGCCGCCGGTGAGCCAGGAGATCTTGGTCAGGCACCACACCACGAAGAACTGCGTGGCCAGCGTGGAGGCGGCAAGGTAGAAGCCGCGGATGCGCAGCGACGGCAGGCCGAATGCAATGCCGACCATGGCCGCGCACAGGCCGCCCAGCACGAAGGCCAGCAGCATCGGAATGCCGGGAATGCGGGCCACGAAATTCCATGCCGAGAAGGCGCCGACCGCCATGAAAGCGGCAGTGCCCAGCGAGAGCTGGCCGGCATAGCCGGTGAGGATGTTCAGGCCCAGCGCCGCCAGCGAGAAGATCAGGAAGGGAATCAGGATTGCCGACAGCATGTAGGGCGAGGCAAACATCGGCAGCACCAGCAGGGCCAGCGAAATGGTGGCGATCAGCGCGATGCGGTCCTGCCGGATGGGCAGGATCTGGCCATCGGCTTCGTAGCTGGTCTTGAATTGTCCGGCTTCACGGTAAAACATCTTCAGATCCTCCGGATGATTTTTTCGCCGAACAGCCCTTCAGGGCGCACCAGCAGGAACAGCAGCGCAAGCACATAAGGGAACCAGCCCTCGATGCCGCCGCCGACGAAGGGGCCGATATAGACTTCGGCCAGTTTTTCGGATGCGCCGATGATCAGGCCGCCCACGATCGCGCCCGGCACGGAGGTGAAGCCGCCGAGGATCAGCACCGGCAGGGCTTTCAGCGCAATGAAGGTCAGCGCGAACTGCACGCCGTTACGCGCGCCCCACAGCATGCCGGCCACCATCGCTACCAGGCCGGCGACGGCCCACAGCACGGCCCACACGCGCTGCAGCGGAATGCCGACGGCCAGCGCGGCCTGGTGGTCGTCCGCCACCGCGCGCAGGGCGCGGCCTACCTTGGTGTAGGCGAACATCAGCGCGAGGGCGATCACCATCACGCCGCAGATCGCTGCCGCCATCACGTCGAACTGCGACACGATGATGTTGAACTTGTCCATCAGGTACTGCAGGGGGACATCTTCAATCGGCAGGTCAAGCTTGTGCACCTGAGAGCCCCACATCAGCTGCGCCAGGCCTTCCAGGAAGAAGGCGAGGCCGATGGTGGCCATGAACAGTGTGATTTCCGGCTGGTTGACCAGCGGCCGCAGCACCACGCGCTCGATGGCGAAACCGAGGATGACCATCGCCAGCATGGTGGCCGGAATTGCGAGCCAGAGCGACATGCCGAATTTATCCATCAGTCCGACGCAGGTCAGCGCGGCGAAGAACACCATGGCGCCCTGCGCAAAGTTGAATACGCCGGATGCCTTGTAGATCAGCACGAAGCCGATCGCCACCAGCGCATACATCACGCCGGACAGCAGGCCGCCGATCAGCACCTCGAAAAAGAAATTGATGTCCATTTAATGCGCCACTCCGAGATAGGCATTGATCACATCCTGATTGCTGCGCACTTCGTCCGGCGTGCCGTCGCCGATCTTCTTGCCGTAATCGAGCACCACCACGCGGTCCGAGATATCCATCACCACGCCCATATCGTGCTCGATCAGCACGATGGTGGTGCCGAACTGGTCGTTCACGTCGAGGATGAAGCGGCACATGTCCTGCTTCTCTTCCACGTTCATGCCGGCCATCGGTTCATCCAGCAGCAGAATCTCCGGCTCGGCGGCCAGCGCGCGGCCCAGCTCCACGCGCTTCTGCAGCCCGTAAGGCAGCCGTCCCACCGGCGTTTTGCGGATATGCTGGATTTCAAGGAAGTCGATAATTTCCTCGGCCTTCTTGCGGTGCTCGATCTCTTCGCGCCGCGCCGGGCCCCAGTACAGCGCCTGCATCAGGAAGCTGGACTTCATCTTCAGGTTCCGGCCCGTCATGATGTTGTCCAGCACCGTCATGCCCTTGAACAGCGCAATGTTCTGGAAGGTGCGTGCGATGCCCGACTTGGCCGCCGCATAGCAGTCCATGCCCTTGCGGTGCTGCCCGCGGTAGATGATCTCGCCCTGCTGCGGGCGGTACACGCCATTGATCACGTTCAGCATCGAGCTCTTGCCCGCGCCGTTCGGGCCAATAATGGCGCGGATCTCGTGCTGCCTCACATCGAAGGAAATATTCGTCAGCGCCTTCACGCCGCCGAAAGCCAGCGAGATATTGCGCAGGTCCAGTATCACGGGCCCGATCTGGCGCCCCGTGCCGAAATGCGCACCCGGTTCATTCATTTGCATGGTGTTGTCCTCGCTCATGCGGCCCGCTGCGCCACGACAGGGAAGGTCTTCGCATCCACAATCTGCAGGTCGGCAGACACCATGCCGGTGCGTCCGTCCTCGAACTTGACCAGCGTTTCAATGAACTGCGATGACTTGCCGCTGTAAAGCGCGTCGATCAGCACGCCGTATTTCTCCGCGATGAACTTGCGGCGCACCTTGCGCGTGCGGGTCAGCTCGTCGTCGTCCGGGTCCAGCTCCTTGTGCAGCACGAGGAAGCGATGGATCTGGGTTTCACCCATCAGCGCTTCGCTGGCCAGGTCGGCATTGACCTTCTCCACGCATTCGCGGATCAGTTCCCGCGTCTGCGGCAGTCCTGCCAGGTCGGTATAGCCGGAATAGGCGATGCCGCGCCGCTCCGCCCAGTTGCCAACAGCCTCCATATCGATATTGATGAAGGCGCAGACCTTGTCGCGCTCATGGCCAAAGGCCACTGCCTCCTTGATATGGGGGAAGAACTTCAGCTTGTTCTCGATATAGTTCGGCGCGAACATGGCGCCGCCCGCCAGCTTGCCCACATCCGCCGCGCGGTCGATGATGCGCAGGTGGCCATCCTGGTCGAACACGCCGGCATCGCCGGTGTGGAAGAAACCCTGCTCGTCGATCGCCTCGGCGGTGGCATCCGGACGCTTGTAGTAGCAGTGCATCAGCGTCGGCGATTTCACCAGCACCTCGCCATTCGGCGCCAGCTGCACGTCCACACCCGGCGCGGGCAGGCCCACGCTGTCGAACTTGATCTGGCCGTCCGGCTGCAGGCAGATGTAGGCGCAGGTTTCGGTGGACCCGTAGAACTGCTTGAGGTTGACGCCGATGGAGCGGTAGAAGCGGAACAGGTCCGGACCGATGGCGGCGCCCGCGGTATAGGCCACCCGCACGCGGGACAGGCCGAGCACATTCTTCAGGGGGCCGTACACCAGCACCTTGCCGATGGCATAAGCGATGCGGTCGCCCAGCGCAACCGGCTTGCCGTCGAGGATTTCGGCGCCGCAGCGCCGCGCCACGTCCATGAAGTGATGGAACATGCGCCGTTTAACGGCGCCTGCGTCCTCCATGCGTATCATCACCTGCGTCAGCATGTTCTCGAAGATGCGCGGCGGCGCAAAGTAGTAGCTGGGGCCGATCTCGCGCAGGTCCGTCATCACCGTATCGGCGGATTCGGGGCAGTTCACCGTAAAGCCGGCGGACATGGCCTGTGCAAACGAGAACAGGCAATCGCCCACCCATGCCATCGGCAGGTAGGACAGCACGTTTTCCGCGTCCGTCAGCTTCTCGAAGCCGGTGCCGCCGAAGCCTGCGGACAGCAGCGCCGCGTGGGTCTGGCACACGCCTTTCGGTTTGCCGGTGGTGCCCGAGGTATACAGGATGATCGCGTGGTCCGAAGGCTGGCCGGCGGCGACGGCATCTTCGTAGAAGCCGGGATGCGCCTTGTCGTAAGCGCGGCCCAGTTCCTGCAGGCGGGCAAAGGAAATCAGTTCCGGCTGCGTGTAGTGGCGCATGCCGCGCTCATCGTCGTAGGCAATGTGCGCGATGCCGGGATAGCTCTCCTTCAGCTCCAGCATCTTGTCCACCTGTTCCTGGTCTTCCACCACGGCAAAGTGGATCTCGGCGTTCTCCAGCACATAGCTCATGTCCGCTGCTGGCGCGTCCTGGTACAGCGGCACCGGCACGCCGCCCAGGGCCTGCGCGGCCAGCATCGACCAGTAAAGACGGGGGCGGTTGTCGCCGACAATGGCCAGGTTCATGCCGCGCTGGAAGCCCAGCGATGCGAGGCCGCAGGCCAGCGCGCGCACCTCTTCGTTGACCTGGCTCCAGGTCCAGCTTTGCCAGATGCCCAGGTACTTCTCGCGGAAGGCGGGCTTGTGCGGCCTTTCCTCGCCGTGCTTCAAAAGCTGGCGCGGGAAAGTGAGTCCGTTCGTCTGCACCAGTGTCTCCTTTTGCCCTTCGTGGGGCCTTATATTGATTTCTGATTCAGGCTGCGTTTGTGGGATGATAGTAGCCTGTGTGTTCATGCATTGTTGTCTTTTCAAAGACAATTGCCCGACTTTCGATGGTGCGTCGCAACAATGGAAGATAAGCTCCCAACCCTTACAGAATCCTTGCACTCGTCGCTCTGGGCCAACACGCTTACGCCGGTTCAAATGGCGCGTGTGGAGGCCGAGTGCTACGAGCAGTTTGTGCCGCGCGGCGGATTCGTTTCACGCAAGGGCGAGCCGGCTGAAAGCTGGCTTGGCGTTATCTCCGGCATCGTCAAGATCAATAATTTTTCGCCCACCGGCAAGAGCGTTACCTTCACCGGCGTGCCGGCCGGCAGCTGGTTCGGCGAAGGCACTTTATTGAAAGACGAACTGCGCAAGTACGACTGCATGGCCTTGCGCGACTCGCGCATCGCGCATATGCCGATCTCGACGTTCCGTTGGCTGCTGGAAACCAGCCTGCCGTTTACGCGCTTTCTTCTGATGCAGCTCAATGAGCGGCTTGGCCAGTTCATCGGCCTGGTGGAAAACGACCGCCTGCTGGACCCGGATACCCGCGTGGCGCGCTGCCTGGCCTCGCTGTTCAACTCCCAGCTCTATCCCGGCATCGAAAAGCTGGTGCAGATTTCGCAGGAGGAAGTAGGCCTGCTGTCCGGCGCCTCGCGCCAGCGTGCGAACCAGGCGCTGCAGCTGCTCGAGAAAGAAGGCCTGCTGCGCGTGGACTACGGCGGCATCCGCATCCTCGACCTCGAAGGCCTGCGCCACTTCGAGGCCTGAGAAACTTCTTCCTGTGTTCGTCCCTTAACGGAGGCGGGCGCGCAAGCTCCTTATGCTGTCTGGCACTCGACTGACTTCAGGAGCAGCAAATGCAAAGGCTGAGCGGAAGAAACAGGAAGCTGCTGCTGGCGGCAGGCGCGCTGGCGGCGGCGTATTTCGTGGTGCGGAGCAAGACCCGGCAGGCCGAGCGCGACCATCCGCCGGCCGGGCGCTTCGTGACGGCGAACGGCGTGCGGCTGCACTACCTGGAGAAAGGCAGCGGACCGGTGGTGGTGCTACTCCACGGCAACGGCGCGACCTCGGAAGATTTCCGGCTGAGCGGGCTGATCGATGCGCTGGCCTATGAACACCGGGTCATCGCCTTCGACCGGCCGGGCTTCGGCTATAGCGAGCGTCCGCGCAGCACCATCTGGACACCGGAGGCGCAGGCGGGCCTGCTGGCCGAGGCCTTGCGCCAGCTCGGCGTGCCGCAGGCCGTGGTGCTGGGCCATTCCTGGGGCGCCATGGTGGCGCTCGCCATGGGGCTGGACCATCCGGGCCTGGCGCGCGGGCTGGTGCTGCTGTCCGGCTACTACTATCCGAGCGTGCGCATGGACGCGGCCCTGCTGACGGGGCCTGCGATTCCCCTGCTCGGCGATGTCATGAGCCATACGGTATCGCCGCTGCTGGGCCGCCTGCTGTGGCCAGGCTTCGTGAAGCGGGTATTCAGTCCGCGGCCGGTGGACGCGGCCTTCCGGCGCTGGCCCAAGTGGATGTCGCTGCGGCCGGTGCAGGTGCGCGCCGAGGCGGCGGAAACGGCGCTGATGATTCCTTCCGCGGCAGGGCTGCACCGGCGCTATCCCGAGCTGACCATGCCGGTTGCCATCTTCACCGGCGATGGCGACAAGATTATCCATCCCATGCACAATGCGGCGCGCCTGCACCGCGAACTGCTGCAGAGCGAGCTGCATACGGTGCCGGATGCGGGCCATATGGTGCACTATGCGGCGCAGGACGAGATTGTGGGCGCCGTGCGCAAGATCGTGGAGCGGCGGCCGGGCCTCGATTTCCCGCACGCCGCGCAGCCGGAACCGCCGCGCACCCTGCACTGAGGCGGGCGGGGAAGGGGGCAATCGCGGTATCATTACGCCAATAGTGATACCGCTGAAATTATCCATGTCCGACACCCATACCGCCCTGATCCTGAACCGCATCGATACCCTGCGCGCCGCCATGCGCCGCGAAGGCATCGATGCCCTCGTTGTGCCATCGGCAGACCCGCATCTGTCCGAGTACCTGCCCTCGCACTGGAAGGGCCGCGAATGGCTGTCCGGCTTTACCGGCTCGGTGGGCACTTTCATCGCCACTCAGGACTTTGCCGGCGTATGGACCGATGGCCGCTATTTCACGCAGGCTGAAACGGAACTGGCAGGCACCTCGGTGCACCTGATGAAGATTCCTTCCGGCGCGAGCCTGCTGTACATCGACTGGCTGGCGGAGAACATGAAGCCCGGCCAGACCGTGGCGGTGGACGGCGCGGTGCTGGGCCTTGCCATCGCGCGCCAGCTGCAGTCCGCGCTGGATGCGAAGCAGGTCAAGCTGCGCACCTCGGGCGACCTGCTTAACGCGGTGTGGCCGGACCGCCCATCCCTGCCGGATGCACCGGTGTTCGAGCACCAGCCGCCGCACGCAACGCGCAGCCGCGCCTCCAAACTGGCTGAATTGCGCGCCGTGATGGCGCAGCAGGGGGCTACCCACCATGTGATCTCCACGCTGGACGATGTGGCCTACCTGTTCAACCTGCGCGGCGCGGACGTGAACTACAACCCCATCTTCCTCGCGCATGCGCTGGTGGAAGCGCAGTCGGCCACGCTGTTCGTCCTGGAAGGCAAGGTGCCTGCGGAGGTTGCAGCCGCGCTGGCGAAGGACGGCGTGCGCCTTGCGGCGTATGCCGATGCGCATGCAGCCCTGTCCGCGCTGCCGGCCGATGCCGTGCTGCTGCTGGACCCGCGCCGTATCACCTTCGGCACGCGCCAGGCCGTGCCTGCGGGCGTGAAAGTGGTGGAAGCGATCAACCCCACCACCTTCGCCAAATCGAAAAAGAATGATGACGAAGCGGCGCATGTGCGCGCCACGATGGAGCAGGACGGCGCCGCCCTGTGCGAGTTCTTTGCATGGCTGGAGAAAACGCTGGCCGATGCGAAGCGCGCGCCGCTGACGGAAGTCGATATCGACCATCACATCACGGCGGCGCGTGCGCGCCGGCCCGGATTCATCAGCCCGAGCTTCGGCACCATTGCGGGCTTCCGTTCCAATGGCGCCATCATGCACTACCGCGCCACGGAAGAAGCCTGCGCCACGATCGAGGGCGACGGCCTGCTGCTGATCGACTCCGGCGGCCAGTATGTGGGCGGCACCACCGATATCACGCGGGTGACGGCGGTCGGCAAGATCGGTCCGGAACACCGCCGCGACTTCACGCTGGTCCTGAAAGGCATGATGGCCCTGAGCATGGCCACCTTCCCGCGCGGCACCCGCTCCCCGATGCTGGACGCGATTGCGCGCGCGCCGATCTGGGCCGACGGTATCGACTACGGCCACGGCACCGGCCACGGCGTGGGCTACTTCATGAACGTGCACGAAGGTCCGCAGGTCATTTCGCCATCCATGATGCCGGAGCCGCATACGGCCATGGAGCCGGGCATGATCACGTCGATCGAGCCGGGCATCTACCGGCCGGGCAAATGGGGTATCCGCATCGAGAACCTGGTGCTGAACGTGCCGGCGAAGACCACGGAATTCGGCGAATATCTGCGCTTTGAAACGCTGACCCTGTGCCCCATCGACACGCGCTGCATCGAGCCTTCGCTGCTCTATCCGCATGAAGTGAAGTGGCTGAACGATTACCACGCCACGGTGCGCGAGCGCCTGCGCCCGCACGTCAGCGGCGATGCGCTGGCCTGGCTGGAAGAAAGGACGCAGCCGCTATGAGCTCCCGTTCAACAAGGGCATCGAACGCGCTGGAGCGGCTGAAGGAACGCAGCGGCAACCAGGGCTACTCGATGGTGCGCACCGGCAGCGGCCACTTCTTCCTGACCGAAGGCCCCGGCCAGCCGCCGCTTTGCCCGCCGATGGAGCTGGACGAATTCGTTGCCTTCATCAATGCGCAGGGACCGCAGAAACCAAAACGCGTCAGCAAGCTCGATGTCGAGTTTGAAAAGCAGCTCACCAAGAAGAAGACATAAGAAAGGGCAGACATGCCATTGAGCGATATCCTGCGGGCGTACTGGTCGTCCGCTGAGGTGGTGACGAATGCGGTCATCCTGATGAACCTGGTGGGCGCGCTGCTGCTCGGCATGCTGGTCGGTTATGAACGCTCCTATCACGGGCGGGCGGCGGGCATGCGGACCTACGGCCTGGTGTGCATGGCATCGGCCGCGCTCACGGTGATTGGCGGCTATCCGAATTTCTGGTTCGGCGGGCACGCGCATATGCTGATTGCGGCCGACCCCACCCGCGTTATCCAGGGCATTGTTACCGGCATCGGCTTCCTTGGCGCGGGCGTCATCATGCGCGAAGGTTTCAACATCAGCGGGCTGACGACGGCGGCATCGATCTGGGCCTCGTCGGCGATTGGCGTGCTGGTTGGGGTGGGCTTCTACCTGGCCGCAATCGTGCTCGCGCTGCTGTCGGCCGGTGTCATGATCTACCTGTCGCGCATCGAAGCCTGGCTGCCTTCGCGCCATGCGATTGCCATCACCATGCGCTTCAGGGAAGGCTACGAGCCGCAGGAGGATGCCTTGCGCCGCATGGCGCTGGAGCGGGGCTACGAAATCGCCGGCGGCTCGCTGATGATTGCGCAGGACAAGGGCAAGCTGGAATGGCGCTTCGTGGCGCTGGCGCTGAGCAAGCACAGCGGTTCGCCGATGTCGCAGCTTGCCGGTGAGCTGCGCCGTTTCGAAGGCATCGAAGGCTTCCAGCTGAGCCACGCACGCAACTAAGGAGGCAAAGTGCTCGTTACATCACAGGACGTGCTGGATTTCTGGTTCCTGCCGATTGGCGCGAAGGGCCACAATGCGCAGCGCGCGGAATGGTTCCGCAAGGACGATGCGTTCGACCGCGAAATCTTCCGCCAGTTTTCCGGCGTGATCGAGGAAGCGCTGAGCAACGGCCTGCGCCGCTGGGACGACGAAGGCACGCAAGGCACGCTGGCGCGCATCATCGTGCTCGACCAGTTCACGCGCAACGTCTACCGCGACACGCCGAAAGCGTTCGCCGGCGACGTGCTGGCGCTGGAAGCCGCCAGAATGCTGGACGATTCCGGCGCCAACCAGACCTTGCCGCCGGTGCAGCGGGCGTTTTCCTACATGCCGTTCGAGCATGCGGAGAGCCTGTCCTGGCAGCAGCGCGCGGTGGACCTGTTCGACATGCTGAACGCCTCGGCCACCGGCTTCGACTCGATGCTGGACTATGCGAAGAAGCACTACGAAGTGATACGCCGCTTCGGCCGCTTCCCGCATCGCAATGAGATACTGGGCCGCCAGTCGACGCCTGAGGAAACCGAATTCCTCAAGCAGCCCGGCTCGCGCTTCTGATGCCATCCATTTCAATTATCGGTGCGGGCCATGTGGGGCGTGTGCTGGGCCGGCTGTTCCACGAGGCGCAGGTTTTCGAGTTGCGCGATATCGTGGCGCGCTCCGGGTCATCGGCCGCCGCAGGCGTGGCCTGGATCGGCGCGGGCCGCGCCAGCGGCTACCCGCAGTTGCAGCCGGCCGACGTATTCCTGCTTGCCGTGTCGGACGATCAAATCGAGGAAGCCTGCGCATCGCTCGCGGCGTCGGTAGCGCTGGCTGGCGCCGTTGTTTTCCATTGCAGCGGCGCGCTGGCTTCAGAGCGCCTGCGGGCTGCCCGCGCGGCAGGTGCTGCGGTGGCGAGCATCCATCCGATCCGCAGTTTTGCAGACGTGGACGCCGTCGTTGCCGGCTTCACCGGCACCTGGTGCGGCGCGGAAGGCGACGAGCATGCGCTGGCGGTGCTCGAACCGGCCTTCGCCGCGATCGGCGCGCGCACGGTAAAGATCGACGCCGCCGCGAAAACGATCTATCACGCCGCGGCCGTCTTCGCGAGCAACTACCTGGTAACAATACTGGACGCCGCCTTGCGCGCCTACCAGGCGGCCGGGATTCCCGAGGAAATTGCGCGCGAACTGGCGCTGCCGCTGGCCGAAGAATCGATGCGCAACGTCTTCCGCCTTGGTGCGGCGCCAGCCCTGAGCGGCCCCATCGCGCGTGGCGACCTTGCCACCGTCGAGCGCCAGCAAGCCGCCGTCAGCGCCTGGGACAGCGCCACCGGCGCCCTCTACGCCGCCCTCATCCCCCCCACCCAATCCCTCGCCGCCCGCAAACCCCACAGCTAAACCCTGACACCATGGGGTCAGGCACCAAGCTGTCACATGACACAGGGGGCCTGACCCCATGGTGTCAGGGTTTAGCGGATGGCGCAGGCGTCGTCGGTGCAGGCGGCGCTGCTGGGGGCGGGCTCGGCGATGAGGTGGCCGATTTCGGCGCCCACGGCCATGTCACCGGCGCGGCCGAAGTGGCTCTGGCGCAGCCGCCCTTCGCGGTCGATCAGCAGCAGGCTGGGCGTGCCGCGTAGCTGGTAGGCCTGCATCGTCAGCGGGATAGGGCCCGTTCTCGATGGCTGGTCTATCGCCACCGGGAACTGCACGCGGTATTCGTGCAGGAAGGCTTCCAGCGCCGCCTTGTTCATCACGTCGTGGTGCTCGAATACCGTGTGCAGGCCGAGCACCGCCACGTCGTCTGCGCTGAAAGTCTCGCGGATCTGCTTCGCCTGCGGTATCCCGTGCGATACACAGCCGGGACACAGCATCTGGAAGGCGTAGACCGCTACGACCTTGCCGCGCAAGGCGGCAAGGCTCAGGGGCTCAATGGTGCTGAGCCATGCCGAAACCTGGAGTTCCGGCGCCTGCATGGCGGCGTTCATTTTGCGCGCAGTTTCACGCCAGGGAAGTCGACCGGCACCTTGAAGGCCACGTTCACGTAGTTGGTGAACAGGTTCAGGGCTATGTGCGCCAGGATTTCCACCACCTCTTCGTCGCTGAAGCCTGCGGCGCGCAGCGCGTCCACATCGCTATCGGCAATCCGGGCGCGGTTGTTGACCACGGCCACGGCGAACTTCAGCGCTGCCGCAGTTTTCGGGTCGGCCGACTGGCCGCCCTGGGCCGCACTCATTTCTTCCGCAGTGGCGCCGGCCTTGCGGCCCAGCGCAGTGTGCGCGGCCAGGCAGTATTCGCAGTCATTGCGGTCGGCAATCGCCACGGCAATCTGTTCACCCAGCTTGGCCGGAATCACGCCGCCGCCCAGGGCGCCGAAGGAGCCCCACATGGATTTCAGCGCGGCGCCCGAATTGGCGACGGCCTTGAACATGTTCGGCGTAACGCCGAAGGCCTGGTTGATCTGGCCCAGCAGTTGCTGGCGCTCGCCGGTGGTGGTGTCGGCAGTGAGGAGAGGTACGCGGGACATGGTATTTCCTTTCAACGTTAAAGTAGGAGTCCTAAATAATGCAGCAAAAAAAAAACACAAAACAAAGGTCAAGCAAAAACTTTCCAGTTGCGGGCCTGCGCCATTTCGTCCGCCGGGTCGTGTTCCGCACAGTCGATGCGCAGGAAGGAGATCGGCAGCGGCGCATTCACCAGCCCGCAGTGGTGGGGCGCTTCCGCACCCGGATACTTGTTCGGCTCGAAGTGCTTGCACGACAGGCAGGCGCGCAGCTCCGGGAACCGTTCGGACTTCTGCAGTTCCGCAATCAGCTTGAGCAGCCCGGTCAGCATTTGCACCTGGCTGGCCAGCGGCAGGGCCGATGCAGCTTCGTCCGCAAAACTCAAGGCGCCGCCGATGCGTGCCGCCATGGCGCGCCCTTCATCCGTCAGCAGCAGTGCGGTGGCGCGGCCGTCGTCCTCTGCACGCGCCTTGCGCAGCAGGCCTTTGGACACCAGTGATGCCACCGAGTCGCTGGCGCTGGCGGCCGAAATCGACAGCTGCTTCGCCAGCCAGGACAGGCGCACGCCGCGCGTCCGGTTCTGCAGCAGCTGCAGGATTTCCGCCTGCGCCGGATTCAGGTGCTCGCTGGTCGCAAACTCCCACATCCCCGAGCGCATCACGCTGGCGATGCGGCCGATGGCGGTGATAATCCTGGCCGATACGTCCGGCGTCTTATCCCAGGGAGTTTCAGGTTTGATGTCCATGCCGCGAAGTATAGGGGCATTCCGGGTAATGTCAAGGACTCCTAAATAAATATTTTAAACAGCTAGCGTTGTGAGCCAGCAAAAACGGGTGGGTATTGATCGACAAATTTGGCTGGAAGCAATAAGCTAGGTCTCTCGCTTTCGTATCACGAAATTTGTTCATCTCGGCGTGATGGAGAACGCCGATCAGGGGATTGTTATGTTATTTCTGAAGTCCACATCCGTCACCAAGGCGCCGGGCATTTACGAAGTTGATATTGCCGCCAAGCCGCCTGGCAAGACTTACGGTGTGTATATGGCCACCGATCCGGACAATCCACCAGCCTCTGTCCTCGAAGCTCTCGCCAATGCCGGTTTCGTCAAGACGCATAGCTCCGGCTATACCCACAAGGACCGCGGCAAAGTCCTCGATATCCACTTCCAGAAAGATGGCACCGACCTGTTCAAGGGCTGGAAGCCGGAAGAAGCCGAGGTCAATATGGCCCAGATCAACGAGATCTTCAGCAAGGTCGGCATCGCCGTCACGCCGCGCGTGATGTCGCTGGCCGAGGCTTACGCCTAAGCCTGAACTTCGATGTGGTACAGGGCCCAGGGACAGGAGCCGAAACGCTCCGCCACGGGCTTTGCCGCCATCTCCGGAATGCGGTCTGCGTCGTAGACCGCCCATAGCGGTCCCAGTCCCCCCAGCGCCATCGCCTCGCCATCCAGATGCGTGGCGACGATGAAGCGCTGCGCGCGCGCCTGCGCCAGCGGCACTACGGCGGCGTAGCCGTCCACCGCGCGCAGCACGATCTTGCTGGCGGCGCCCGTTTGCGCGCCGGCCGCCTTCAGCACGTCCGCCAGCAGCGGGCCGCTCAGCGTATGCACCTTGCCGTCGTATTCCAGCGTCGGCCGGATCGTCACGGCGGGCAGGGCCGAAATCGCCGCGAAGTCGAACACCCAGGCTTTATCGAAACCCAGCTTCTGCTTGTGCATCATCTGGTCCGCCACCGGATTGAAGGGGCCGCGGTTTGCTTTCGCAATGGCGCCAGTAACAGTGAGCAGGGCAGGGCCGCGCCTGGCGGAAGGGGCCGCGTGCAGCGCGGGCAGGGCGCCCGCCGCAGCGAGCGCACCGAGGAAGTGTCGTTTGTCCATGGTTCGCTATCATACCGGTCTATGGACCTCTTTTCTTCCGCCGGCGAACTCACGCCAATACCCGTCGAGGATGGCGAACTGGCCTTCATGCCCCAGCTTCCGCTCGCCCTGCCGACCGCCGAAGTGCTGCAGCGCCTGCTCGATGAAACGGCCTGGCGCGAAGAGATGATCACGGTCTGGGGCAAGCAGCACCTGCAGCCCCGCCTCAGCGCCTGGTATGGCGAGGCCAGCTATACCTATTCCGGCAAGACCTTCGCGCCCTTGCCGTTCACAGCGCTGCAGCTGCAGATCAAGGAGGCGGCGGAGCGCGCTACCGGCCACCGCTTCAACAGCGTGCTGCTGAACTGCTACCGCAACGAGCGCGACAGCATGGGCTTCCACAGCGACGACGAACCGGAGCTGGGGCCGGAACCCGCTATTGCTTCGGTAACTTTCGGCGAGGCGCGCACCTTTATCCTCAAGCACAAGCGCCTGCCGCGCACCGTGAAGCTGGACCTTACCGACGGCAGCCTGCTGCTGATGGCCGGCGCCCTGCAGGCGAACTGGCGTCACGGCATCAACAAGGAAACGAAGCCGCGCGGCCTGCGCGTCAACCTCACGTTCCGGCACATTTACTCCGCGCCAATTTCAAAGTAGAATAAATTTTCTACTTTACTTTGGAGATACTCCATGCGCGCTGCAATTCTGGCCTGCCTCCTGTTGGCAAGCGCCGCCCGGGCCGATGAAATCGACGACTTCCTGCAGCGCGAAATGGCGCGCAACCATATTCCCGGCGCAGCCGTAGCCGTGGTGAAGGACGGCAAGCTGGTGAAACTTGCCGCCTACGGCATGGCCGACCTGGAAAACAATGTGCCGGTGAGCGTGCAGTCGGCCTTCCAGATCGCCTCGTCCACCAAGCTGTTTTCTTCCACCCTGCTGATGCAGCTGGCGGGGGAGGGCAAGGTCGACCTCGATGCGCCGGTGTCGCGCTACGTGCCCGAAGCACCGGAGAGCTGGCGCGCCATCACCGTGCGGCAGCTGGCCGCGCACGCGTCCGGCATGCCGCCCGGTCCTCCGGATGCGGACCTGCCCGATGCCGCCGCAGCCGTGAAGGCGGCGCTCGCCAAGCCTCTCGCCAAGGCACCCGGCGAAGTGGCGGCTTACGGCTCCGACGACTTTTCGGTCCTCACCTATATCATGGAGAAAGTCACCGGAAAGACCCTGCCCGAGCTGATCGCCGAGCGCATCACCCGGCCGCTGGGCATGACCGCCACCCGTTTCGACAAGGTATCGATCGGCAAGGACCGCATAGTGGTGAGCAGCGGTATCGTGCCGGGCCGGGTCCAGACCTATCAGCTGGTCCAGGGCGAGCAGCAGTCCTACCGCTTCCTTTACCCCTGGTACACCATCTCGGCCGGCGGCATGTTCTCCAGCGCGCAGGATATGGGCGCCTTCCTGCTGGGCATTTCCAGCAACACCCTGCTGCCTCAGCCGCTGCAGGAAAAGATGTGGGCGCCTTACCAGCTGAACAGTGGCAAGCCAGCCAGCTTCGCGCTTGGCTGGACAGTGAGTACTTACCGTGGGGAGCGCCAGGTGGGCCATAGCGGCGGCCCGGCGCTGGCCGATGTGGTCTGGTATCCCGCCAAAAAACTGGGCATCGCGGTGCTCACCAACCAGCGCCGCATGTCGCCGGTGCTGGCCCATGGCGTGGCCAATTTCTACCTGCCCGCACCCGCTTTCCTGAAAGACAGCGGCATCGCTGACAGCCAGCCAGCGCGCACCGCGGCGCTCAAGACCCTGCTGCTGGCGCTGGCAAGCGGCAAGGCGGACAGCGCGCAATTCAGCAATCCGGCCATGGCGAAGGAGTTGAACGAATGGTATCCCTACCAGCTGGGCGCCATGCCGCCGCTCGGCCGTCTGGTGCTGCTGTCAGAAACGGAAGGGAAGCGGGTTTACCGTGCCGTCCATGGCGAGACGCAGAGCGTGCGCTGGACCGTGGCTTACAGCCCAGACGGCAAAATCAGCGAGCTGGAGCTTGCTGACGAGTAAAAAGCGGCGGTGCGCCGCGATATTGGGCGCATCCGCAAGTTCTTCAATAGTGATTACATCTTCTCACAATTATTACGAAAGCAGCCCTTTTGTAAGGCTATCCCGATGCTATCTTGGTCTCAATCGCCGTTCCTTCATAAATGAACAGCGATCTGAAAAGCAAGTCCGTTTAACTTTTGCTGAAAGATCAAGAAGATGAAAAACACTATCCTTGCCCTGCTGACTTCCGTTACCGCTCTTGGCGCTGCCGGCGTTGCCCACGCAGCCGATGACTACAAGCCTTACATCGGCGTTGGCGCCGTCGCCAGCGAACACCGCTACAACCTGTCGAACGACACCAGCAGCGGCGACCGCAAGAACACCGAGTGGGGCGGCAAGATCTACGGCGGCGTCCAGATCAATCCGAACTGGGCCGTTGAAGCGGGCTACACCGACTTCGGCAAGTCCAACTACGGCTACACCGTCGGCTCCGCCACCGGCCGCGTGGAAAGTGACGCCAAATCCTTCTATCTGGCCGGTAAAGCCAGCTATCCCGTCAACCAGCAGTTCTCCGTGTTCGGCAAGCTGGGCGTCGCGCACAACAAGAACGACGTGACCGCCACCGGCCTGGCCGCCGGCTATAACGGCGACAGCAGCCGCAACAGCCTGTACGCCTCGATCGGTGCGGAATATGCGTTCAATGAAAAAGTGTCGGCAACGCTCGAATACGAGCACTACGGCAAGAACGATATCGACGTAGGCCGCCGCAAGGGTGCCGTGACCCTGGGCGCGAACTACAAGTTCTAAGATCATGGCGGGCCTGCGGGCCCGCTGCCGTTCGAGGCCGGGTGCGACTGCGGCAGTCCCTGCGGGAATGCCAATGTCCTTGTACCCGCCTCCCTGTTTCAGCCTCCCCTTGCGCAGTCGGTGCGGCGCAAGGGGAAATCGAAGCCCTTCGGCTTCCCTTTCGACATGCCTTCGATGCGGGCCTGCAGCCTGTCGCCGTCGCGGCGGTAGATGATCCTTTGCGGAAAATCGTGCTCAGGCGCTTCGAACACCGCTTCCCCATCCTTCAGCGTTAACAGCGGAAACGCCGCCTCCGCCTGGTTATGCGGTTTCGCGATATAGGCCAGCCGCCCATCCTCCAGCGCAGCGATGCGCACGAACTCCCACGCCACCGTTTTGCCGCCCTTGATGGTGCGGGCGGTGCCGAGCATGCTGCCGCCGGCCGGCGCCATCCACTGCTCGCCCGAGCCGGCTTCGCCGCCCTCGGACGCCCAGCAGCCGGCCAGCCAGCCCAGTTGCTCGATGGACGCCGCGCCTGCCTGGGCAGATGCGGCAAACAGCAGGGAGGCGGCGAGCAGGCGCATGATGCTCAGGCGGTAAGCGGCTTGTAGCGGATACGCTTCGGCTTGGCGCCTTCTTCACCCAGGCGCTTCTTCTTGTCCGCTTCGTATTCCTGGTAGTTACCGTCGAAGAAGGTCACTTGCGAATTGCCTTCGAAGGCCAGGATGTGGGTGGCGATACGGTCCAGGAACCAGCGGTCGTGGGAGATCACCATCACGGAGCCGGCGAATTCCAGCAGCGCATCTTCCAGCGCACGCAGGGTTTCCACGTCCAGGTCGTTGGACGGTTCGTCCAGCAGCAGCACGTTGCCGCCCTTGAGCAGGGTTTTCGCCAGATGCAGGCGGCCGCGCTCACCGCCGGACAGGTTGCCCACGATCTTCTGCTGGTCCGCGCCCTTGAAGTTGAAGCGGCCCAGGTAGGCCCGCGACGGCATTTCGAAGCGGCCCACGCTCAGCAGGTCGGCGCCGCCGGAAACGTCCTCGAACACGGTCTTGCTGTCGGCCAGCGCATCGCGGCTCTGGTCCACCAGCGACACCTTGGCCGTCTTGCCGATGACGACTTCGCCGCTGTCCGGCTGCTCGATACCGGCAATCATCTTGAACAGCGTCGATTTACCGGCGCCGTTCGGGCCGATGATGCCGACGATGGCGCCCGGCGGAATGGTGAAGCTCACATTGTCGATCAGCAGGCGGTCGCCGAAAGCCTTCGACACGTTCTTGAACTCGATGACTTCATTGCCCAGACGTTCCGCCACGGGAATGAAGATCTCCTGCGTTTCATTACGCTTCTGGTATTCGTATTCGCTCAGCTCATTGAAGCGGGCCAGGCGGGCCTTGGATTTGGCCTGGCGCGCCTTCGGATTCTGCCGTGCCCATTCCAGTTCCTTGGCCAGCGCTTTCTGGCGTGCCGATTCGGTGGCTTCTTCCTGCTTCAGGCGGGCTTCCTTCTGTTCCAGCCAGGAGCTGTAGTTGCCCTTCCATGGGATGCCGTGGCCGCGGTCCAGTTCCAGGATCCATTCGGCGGCGTTGTCGAGGAAGTAGCGGTCGTGGGTAATGCCCACCACGGTGCCGGGGAAGCGCACCAGGAACTGCTCCAGCCATTCCACCGATTCCGCATCCAGGTGGTTGGTCGGCTCGTCCAGCAGCAGCATGTCCGGCTTGGACAGCAGCAGCTTGCACAGCGCCACGCGGCGCTTTTCACCGCCGGACAGCACGCTGATTTTCTGGTCCCACGGCGGCAGGCGCAGCGCGTCGGCCGCCATCTCCAGCTGCAGGTTCAGGTTGCCGCCGTCGGCGGCGGAGATGATGGCTTCCAGGCGCTCCTGTTCCTTGGCCAGCGCGTCGAAGTCCGCGTTTTCGTCGGCATAGGCGGCATACACGGCTTCCAGCTTGGCTTGCGCTTCGAAGGCTTCACCCAGGCCGGATTCCACTTCCTGGCGCACGGTCTTTTCCGGGTCCAGCTGCGGTTCCTGCGGAAGGTAGCCGATGTTCAGGCCCGGCATCGGGCGCGCTTCGCCCTGGATGTCCGTATCGATACCAGCCATGATCTTCAGCAGCGTGGATTTGCCGGAGCCGTTCAGGCCCAGCACGCCGATCTTGGCGCCGGGGAAGAAGGACAGCGAAATATCCTTGAGGATCTGGCGCTTGGGCGGCACGATTTTGCCCACGCGGTTCATGGTATAGACGTAATTTGCCATCGAAAATTCTCAGAAATAGAACAAAGGTCAACAAGTCTACGCCAAACCGGCCGCGCAGGCCATGTGTAAATGCGCGCCTAGCTCCCGATGACCCCGCAAGCCATGCGTGCGCCGCCGCCGCCCAGCGGGGCCGGGTGGTCGGCATGGTTGTCGCCGCCCGCGTGGAACATCAGCGCGTGGCCGCGTACCTCGGCCAGCGTTTTCAGGCGCGGCGCCAGCACCGGATAGCTGGCCTTGCCGTCTGCACCGACGAACAGCGCCGGCAGGTCGCCTTTGTGGCCGTTGCCGTATGGACCGGCGTGCTGCTTGCTGTTGTCCGGATCCCAGTGACCTCCCGCAGCGAGGGCCGGCACCGCCTTGCCGTCCTGCTGGCCGGGCGCGCAGGACGGATTCACATGCACATGGAAACCGTGCACGCCGGCCGGCAGGCCGCTCAGGTTGGGCGTGAACAGCAGGCCGTAGGGCGTCTCGCTGATGCTCACGTCGCCGACGGCGGCGCCGGTGCCGGACGCATCCACCATCGTCAGCGGGACTTTGAGGTCGGCGGCAAAGGCCGGCGCAGCGGCCAGGCCTGCCATCAAAACAAGAATTGTGCGCATGATTGATCTCTGCAAAGGTTAAAGAGCGCCAATTACAGCAAAAGCAGGCCAGGGGCGGCGCGCGTATCCCCTGCCTAGCGGCCTAAAGCAAACATGATGGCGTTGTTGATGGCGTACACCTTGCCGTCCGCGCCGATGGCGGTCGGCGTATAGGACTCGCCGAGGCCGCTGGTCAGGCGGATTTTCTCGCTCAGGGTGTTGTTGCTGAGGTCCCAGCGGTACAGATAGCCGTCCTCGCTGTTTACCAGCACGGACTTGGTGAAAGGATCCACCGCCGCAGTGTTGATGCACCACTCCACCACACCGCCGGGGAAGTTTGGGTCCGGCGTGGTGCCGAGAATGGTGAGCACTTCACGCATCACGGTCTTGCCGGAAATTGGGTCGGTCTGCGTGTCGTTCGGGTCCAGCACCGCAACGCGGTTCTTGGAATCGCCGCTGCCTGCGCGCGCGTAGTTGTTGTACTTCGTCATGACCAGGTAGGCCGAAGTGCCCTTGTAGCTCGGCACCAGGTCTTTCGCCACGAAGGAGGCCGTATCGTCCCAGCCGAAGGAGCCGGGCGTTTTGATGGTGGCAAGCGTGGCGTCGAAATGCAGCAGCCAGCCGCGCTGGTTATGCGCGCCGGCGACAGTTTCCAGTACGCCGATGTATACGTCGCCGTCCGGCCCGATGGCGGGAGAGGCGGTGCTGTCGTCGGTAACGCGGGCCGGAGCGCCGGTCTGCGGATCGGTCAGGGCGGCCTTGCTCTTCAGGTTCAGCGTGGCCGCGTCCAGCGCCAGGATGGCGCCGGCGGTGGAGTTGCCGGTGCCTTTGACGACGATGTACAGCGTTTTTTCATCGGCGGACAGCGCCGGGGCGCTGTTGGTTGCCAGCTTCTGCAGGGAAAGGTCGTTGCTCAGCTGCGCGATGCTCTTCCAGCTGCCCGCATTGGTCGCCGTCATGCGCGCGATGCCGCTGCTGAGGCCTGCGGGATTGCCGGCGGCTGCTTCGAAGCCGAAATACAGCGTGCCTGCGCCGTCGGCGGTGATCGGCGTGTTGATGATGATCTGCGCGTCCAGCGCGGCCTTGTTGGCGGCGTAGGTGGCGGCGCTGTAGAAGACGGCGGTCTGGGTGGCCGCGTCAGTGGCATCAGCGTCGTCGCGGTACATGATCTTGCCGCCTGCGCCGGGCGCTACCATGCGGTTGGCGGCGGTGAGCGTGACGTTATAGCTCGGCATCCAGTTATGGGCCGGCATCACGTAGTCGCTGTCGATGCTCCAGAGCAGGAAGCCGTTGTTGCCGCTGCGGCCCTCGATTTTGTAGGCGGCATTGGCGGAGCGCTTGACCGGCACCACCACCGTATTCTTGCCGGTGATGACGGGCGAGCCATAGTGCACCAGCAGGTAGCCTTGCGGGGAATACTGCGGCGCCATGTCCACGGGCGTTTGCCATACGATTTTGCTCAGGGGCTGGGTGGCGATAGCGGAGACGGCGGAGTGCTGCGCATCGCGCCCGAATGAGCGCCATGCCGGACCATTCACCACAGGACCAGGCCCCGTGGGAGGCGGTGACGGCGGAGGAGGAGGGGGCGGCGGCGGCGGTGGCGGTGGCGGCGTCGGCACGCTGCCACCGCTGCCGCCTCCGCAGGCCACCATCACGGCGCCCAGGCCCACGGCGGAAATGCCGGCCAGCGCGGCACGCCGTCCGGCGCTGAAATCTGAATCCTGCATGAAGATGTCTCCTGTCGTTTTCTGATTCGGGAAGCGTGCCTTGAACCGCAGAAAATTTCAAGTAACCGATTGTACTGCGCTACACTTGGCTCCGAATCTTCCAGTGAATCGTCCATTTTTGATGAACCTGTCCGTGCGCATCGCCAGTTTTGGCCTGATCGCCCTGCTGGCCGCCTGCGAACGCACCGGTCCGCTGGTGCCCGGCCAGGCGCCGCCGGTGCGCATCGCGTCCTCCGTTGCCACGCCGTACCCGATCCTGTTCGTCACGCAGGCGCCGTTGCACACCGATTTTGCGGCGCGCCTGTCCACCTTTGCGAATCACCTGACCGGCGCCGCCAAGGCGCCGCGCGGCGGCGCCCTGATGCTGCGCTATCCTGATGGCAGCCTGCGCAACCTCACGCTGGAGGCGGGCATCACGGAGCCGGTGGCGGTGCGCGAACCGGCAGTGCACTGGGACGGCCGCAAAGCCATTTTCAGCATGCTGGCCGGCCCCGATGGCGGCTTCTGGCAGCTGTATGAAGTGACGGGGCTGGGCAAGGGCGAAACCGCGCGCGTCGCCAGGGTGGCAAGGCAGCCGGAAAACTTCAACAACCTGTCTCCCCTGTACGCGAGCGACGAGCGCATCCTGTTTACTTCGGACCGTCCGCGCACGGGCGAAGCGCATCTTTATCCACAGCTGGACGAATATGAAGCCACGCCGACCAATACCGGCATCTGGCGGCTCGATCCCGCGAGCGGCGCGCTGCGCCTGCTGAACCACGCCGTCAGCGGCGCCTTCAATCCCACGCTGGACAGCTATGGCCGCATCATCTTCACGCGCTGGGACCACCTGCAGCAGGACCAGCTGGCGGAACGCGACCGCGATGCGGAACGCAATGGTGTAGCGCTGCCCTTCAATTCCTTCAACTACGGCAGCGAAGCAGCGGACGCGCGCAAACTCGCCACGCGGCAGGAGCTGTTTCCGGAGTCGCGTTCAGGCAGCCGTGGCAAATACGGCGAGGTGAGCGCCTTCACCACCAACTTCTTCACCGCCTGGGCCATGAACCAGGATGGCAGCAACGAGGAAACGCTGAACCACGTGGGCCAGCATGAGCTGTCCTTCGGCGCCATGATTCCGAGCTTCCGCGACGATCCTGCACTGTCCGCGCAAACGCTGGATACGCTGCATGCCAACCGCGTGCTGGTGCGGCGCGAAGGCGGCCTGTTTCACCTGCGCGAGGATCCGCACGCGCCGGGCAGCTATCTTGCCATCGCGGCGCGCGAGCAGAATTCCTTCACCACCAACCAGGTCGTGCGCCTGACCGGCCCGGCCGGCATGAATCCGGAACGCATGACGGTGGCGCAGCTGACCGAATCGCATCCCGGCGATGCGCTGCGCGGAGGGCGCTACCGCAATCCCTTGCCTCTGTCCGATGGACGGCTGGTTGCCAGCCACACGAAGAGCGTGCGGGCACCGGAACCTGGCGGCACGCTCGACGGCCTGCGCCTGCGCTGGCTGGAACCGGACCAGTCCAGCGGCCTGTATCGCGCCGGGCCCGCGCTCACGCCCGGCCTGCGCAGCGCGTCCGGCGAAGAACTGTGGGAGATCGAGGCGGTGGAATTGCGCCCGCGCGCGCGGCCGGCCATGGCCGGCGCCATGCTGGAAGCGCCGGAGCGCGCCGTGCTGGCGGAAGAGGGCGTAAGCGAAGCGGAACTGCGGCGCTGGCTGGTACAGCGCGAGCTGGCGCTGATAGTCACGCGCGACCAGACCAGCCGTGACCGCGCGGAACTGCAGCAGCCCTTCAACCTGCGTGTGCCGGGCGGTGTGGAAACGCGCGCACGGGCGGCGCCGGATGCGAAGGTGTACGAGATCAGCCACTTCCAGATTTTCCAGGGCGAGCAGCTGCGCGCCTATCCGGACCGCCCGGGCCGCCGCGTGATCGCGCAGCCCATGGCGCCGCAGCCCAATCCGGCCAACAATCAAGGCCCGGCAGGCAGCGTGCGCATTGCGAAGGATGGCTCCACGGCGGCCTTCGTGCCCGCCGGCCGCGCGCTGACCTGGCAGACCACGGACGCGCAAGGCAATGCCGTGGTGCGCGAGCGCAACTGGGTCACTTTCCAGCCGGGCGAAATGCGCACCTGCGCATCCTGCCATGGCGTGAACACGCGCGACCAGGCCCAGCGCCTGCCGCCGCTGAACAAGCCGGAGGCGCTGCGCGCGCTGCTTACTTACTGGAAGACGCTGCCGCGCCGCTAGCGCGCGATATCCACAGGCCTTCGATCACATAGATGGCCAGCGCGCTCCAGATCACGATGAAGCCGATCAGGCGGGCTGCCGAAAACGCTTCATGGAAGACCCACAGTCCCAACAGCATCTGCATGGTTGGCGACAGATACTGCAGCATGCCCAGCACCGACAGCGGAATGCGCCGCGCGCCCGCCGCGAACAGCAGCAGCGGAATTGCCGTGATCGGCCCCGCCGCCATCAGCAGCAGGCGCGTGCTGTCGCTCGGCGTGTTGATGAAGGTATTGGCGCCGTTCATGGTGAGCCAGCCCACATAGCCCGCAGCGATCGGGAACAGCAGCATGGTTTCGAAGGACAGGCCTTCCAGTGCCGCGAGGGCTGCCGTCTTGCGCAGCAGTCCGTAGGCGCCGAAGCTGGCCGCCAGCAGCAGCGCGATCCACGGCAGCTGGCCGGCTTGCCAGGTAAGCCAGGCCACGCCGGCCGCGGCAATGCCCACCGCCAGCCACTGGCCGCGGCGCAGCTTTTCCTTCAGGACCAGCAGGCCAAGCAGCACGTTTACGAGCGGGTTGATGAAATAGCCCAGGCTCGCATCGAGCACGTGGCCGTTGTTGACAGACCAGATATAAATCAGCCAGTTGGTGCTGAGGAGCAGGGCGCTGGCAATGAAGGCGCCAACCACTTTCGGCCTGGCCAGCACTTCCGGCAGCCATTTCCACTGCCGCCGCACCGCCAGCACGATGGCGAGGAACAGCAGGGACCACAGCATGCGGTGCGCCAGGATCTCCATCGGCGGCACTTCGCCGATGGCGTGGAAGTACAGCGGGAACAGGCCCCAGCAGAAGAAGGAGAGGGCTGCGAACAGCACGCCGGTATTCATTGCGTTCCCAGTTCGAGATGCAGCAGGGGGTAGGGATTGCCGAAGGGATCGCGCTCCGAGCGGCCCACCTGTACAAAGCCCATGCGCGCGTAGAAGCCGACGGCCTGGCCGTTCTGCTCATTCACGTCCACTTTGTATGCGCCCAGTTCGCCCAGCGCGAACTCCACCAGCGTGCGGCCTGCACCGCCGCCGCGCCGCGCCGGATCGACGAACAGCATTTCGATATTGCCCTGGGCCACGCCCATGAAGGCGTAGACAGCGCCTTGTTCATCCCGCAGGCAGTACAGTGGGGTGAATTCGCCCAGAATCTGGCGCACGAGGGGAATCAACTGCTGGATGCCGGCCTCGCCGAGAAAGTGGTGGGTGGCGCGCACCGATGCTTCCCACACCTCGAACAGGCGGGGCACATCGGCGGGCGTTGCTTGACTGATTTGCATGGTGTTTCTTTCGGGCTAAAGACGAAAAATACCACAGTCTGCAGGAGTACAATCCGCTTGCAATTTGCAAATACTTGAACTATTGTGCAACGCACCAAAACCACTTTGGGTGTCATCTTGACGTCGGAACATAAGAAAAGCAGTATCGCCGCCCTGACGCTGGCGGCCGTTGGCATCGTCTATGGCGATATCGGCACCAGCCCCCTCTATACCCTCAAAACCATCTTCGACGCCGACCACGGCCTGCCGCTGAACCAGGCCAACCTGCTTGGCGTGGTGTCCCTGATCTTCTGGGGCTTGACGATGATCGTCTCGCTCAAATATGTGAGCCTGGTGCTGCGCGCGGACAACCGCGGCGAGGGCGGCATCATGGCCTTGATGGCGCTCGCCCTGAATTCGGTCAGCCGCCGCTCCGGCTGGCACTTCCCCCTGCTGCTGCTCGGCGTGTTCGGCGCCACCATGTTCTATGGCGACAGCGTGGTCACGCCGGCGATCTCCGTGCTGGGCGCCATCGAAGGCCTGGAAGTAGCCGCGCCGCAGCTGGAAGCCTATGTGGTGCCGCTCACGATTGTGGTGCTGGTAACGCTGTATGCCGTGCAGCGCCATGGCACGGCGGGCATCGGCCGCTTCTTCGGCCCCATCATGCTCACCTGGTTTGCTGCGCTGGCCGTCATGGGCGTGATCAACATCGTCAAGGAACCGGCCATCCTGGCGGCGCTGAACCCGATCCACGCCTTCACTTTCATGCTGGACAACGGTTTTGTGGCCTTCGTGGCGCTGGGCGCCGTGGTGCTGGCCTTCACCGGCGCGGAGGCGCTGTATGCGGACATGGGGCACTTCGGCAAGAAGCCCATTCGCTTCGCCTGGTTCATGATCTGCTTCCCCGCGCTGGCGCTGAACTATTTCGGCCAGGGGGCGCTGCTGATCATGCGTCCCGAAGTGATCGAGAACCCCTTCTTCCACCAGCTGGGCAGCTGGAGCGTGTATCCGCTGGTGGTGCTGTCCACCATGGCGGCGGTGATTGCCTCGCAGGCCACCATTTCCGGCACCTTCTCCATGACCAAGCAGGCCATTGCGCTGGGCCTGCTGCCGCGCATGCGCGTGCTGCACACCTCGGAAAGCCAGATCGGCCAGATCTATATTCCGGCCGTGAACTGGCTGCAGCTGATCGTGGTGCTGATTGCCGTCGTGGGCTTCGGCTCCTCCGATTCGCTGGCGGGGGCCTATGGCATCGCCGTGACGGCCACCATGCTGGCCACCACCATCCTCACCTTCTTCGTGATCCGCTACCGCTGGCACCTGCCGCTGGTGGTCTGCTTCGCCGCGACCGGCTTCTTCATCGCCATCGACATCATGCTGTTCTCGGCCAGCACGCTGAAGCTGTTCCATGGCGGCTGGATGCCGCTGGCGCTGGGCACCGCGCTGTTTACCGTTATGCTGACCTGGCGCACCGGCCGCGAGCTGGTGTTCCAGAACCTGGAAAAACACGCCATTCCGCTGGAAGACTTCCTGGACTCCCTGTTCATGGCGCCGCCGGTGCGGGTGCCGGGAACCGCCATCTTCCTGCGCGGCGAAAGCGACGGCGTGCCGCATGCGCTGCTGCACAACCTCTCGCATAACAAGATCCTGCACGAGCGGGTGGTGTTCTTCACCGTGCATATCGTGGAAGAACCCTATGTTGCGCCGGAAGAACAGGTGCGCATAACGGAGCTGGGCCACAACTGCTACCAGCTGAACGTGCACTACGGCTTCAAGGACGAACCGGATATTCCGCGTGTGCTGGAACTGTGCGCCGATTGCGGCCTGCAGTTCGAGATGATGGAAACGTCCTTCTTCATCGCGCGCCAGACAGTGGTGTCGGCGCCGGGTTCCGGCATGGCGCCATGGCGCGAGCACCTGTTCGTGGCCATGTCGCGCAATGCGCGCGGCGCGGCCGACTACTACCAGATCCCCACCAACCGGGTGATCGAGCTCGGAACGCAAGTGGAAATCTGAAAAACTTTGTAACGAAGTATGTTTGCTGGCAGCAGGGAGTGGCAGTCTGATAAACTCCCTGTCTGTTCGGCGCCAGGCGCCGGGACCATTCAATCAATTGAGGCAAGAGATCACATGAAATCGATGTTCCAAATTATCGCCGCCCTGGCCTGCGCCCTGACCCTGACCGCCTGCGGCGGCGGCGGCGACGACAAGCCAGTGGATACCGGCCCTGCGCAACCTGCATTCACCAAGACCGACACGGTGGTCGGCACCGGCCTGGAAGCCACCAACGGCGACCTGCTCACCGTGCACTACACCGGCTGGCTCTATGACAGCACCAAGACCGGCAACAAGGGCACTGAGTTCGACAGCAGCGTCGGCAAGGCGGCCTTCTCCTTCACCATCGGCCGCGGTAGTGTGATCGCCGGCTGGGACCAGGGCCTTCTGGGCATGAAGGCAGGCGGCAAGCGTACGCTGATCATTCCGGCGAATCTGGCCTACGGTGCCACGGCAAGGGACAAGATCCCCGCCAACTCGCCACTGCTGTTCGAAGTGGAACTGATTTCCCTGAAGCGCTAAGCGCGTAGCGCTCACAAGAAGGCGGCCCTGGGCCGCCTTTTTTATTGGCCGCTCAGCGCACCATGTCGACGTGCATGATGCCGTCTTCGTCGTAGGGAGCGGTAACGGTGCGGAAGCCGAAGCCGGCGTAGAACTGCTCGAGATATTGCTGCGCGCCGATGCGGAAACCGTGGCCGGGATGCAGCGCTTCAGCGCGGCGGATGCCTTCGGCAATCAGCTGGCGGCCCGCGCCGGTGCCGCGCGCGGCGGCCGTGCTGAGCACGCGGCCCAGCGACATTTCGGTGTATTTCACGCCAGGCGCAATCACCCGCAGGTAGGCGATCAGCCGGCGCTGGCCATCAACCGTGCGCCATCCCATCAGGTGGTGCGCAGCGAGGTCATAGCCATCGATATCGGGGTACAGGCATTTCTGTTCCAGCACGAAGACCTGCTGCCGCTGCCGCAGCACTTCATACAGGTCCGCGCGTGGAATGCTTTCAAAATCCAGGAACTGCCAGTCAATCATAAGTGCCCCGTGTATGGTCGAAGCGCTCATTGTAAGGCAGCTCAGTCCTCGTGGCGCAGCTGGCCCAGCGCCTTGGCCTGCACGAATTCAGCCTGCACCTGGGCGCGGGTTTTGGCCGGGCCGGAAGCGATTGGCGCAGCGGGGTAGTTGTCGCCGCTGAAGACTTGGCCGTTGCGGCGCGCGGCTGCCAGCTCTGCCTTCACATCATCGCGGCTGCGGCTGGACTGGAAGCTCAGGTCGGCCTGGTAGCCTTCGCCGGAATTCGGCGCGGCCTGGGCGAATGCGCTGGCGGACAGGGCGAGGGCAGCGGCGGCGATGAACAGTTTGGATGCTTGCATGATGTTCTCCTTCATTGATTGGGAAGCGAGTCCGGGCGGCGGCCAATCCGCCGCACCGGCATTCGGTATTGCTTAAACGATGGTCAGGGTTACGTCGATATTGCCGCGGGTCGCATTCGAGTAAGGGCAGACGATGTGGGCGGCGGCCACCAGCTTCTCGGCGGTTTCACGGTCCAGGCCTGGCAGCGAGATTTTCAGTTCCACTTCGATGCCGAAGCCGGTTTCGATGGCGCCGATGCCGACGGTGGCGTTGATCGAGGTATCAGCCGGCACGGCGATCTTGTCGCGGCCGCCAACGAATTTCAGGGCGCCGATGAAGCAGGCCGAGTAGCCCGCAGCGAACAGCTGCTCGGGGTTGGTGCCCACGGCGCCATTGCCGCCCAGTTCTTTCGGGGTGGTCAGCTTCACGTCCAGCACGCCGTCGCTGCTGACGGAACGGCCTTCACGGCCACCGGTGGAAGTTGCATTGGCGCGGTACAGAACTTGTTTGATCGACATGATGGTTTCCTTTTGTGTGAGTAGTTAGCTATTAAGTAGTGTGCTATGTTTTTACTGCCTGGATCGCTGTTTGCCGCGTCCATGTGCACAATATACATAGCGCGCGATTTAATTGCAAGCTATTTTTAAAAATATTTTTGACTGAATCATCTCCGACGATCTATCTCTATATCAAAGGCCGGAAACTACCGAGCCATCCTATGCCGAGATGCGTTCAGTGAGTGGGCGACGCCCAGGGTGTCGAGGTTCTTCTTGAGTGAGGCCGATGGAGCTATAGCGTTTCTGAGTTTTCGCGCGCTGCTGCACGGGCGGCGTCGCGCGGCGAACCGCCCCATTGCCGCGTCCAGGCGCGGCGCAGTTGTAGGGCAGAGCTAAAGCCCGCCGCCTCCGCTGCAGATGTAACGCTGGCGCCGTGCTCAATCGACTGGCGCGCCCGCTCGAGCCGGATCGACTGCAGGTAGCGCAGGGGGGAGACCCCGGCATGATCGAGGAAAAGACGCAACAAGTGCCGTTCTGTGACATGAGCAACCAGTGCCAGTGAAGCCATCGTCCACTCGCGTCCGGGCTCGCTATGGATCGCGTCCTGCACACGATGCACGGCCGCATGCAGGTGGTTGCGATGCACGCGGAACGGCGACTGCCCTGGATCGCGCATTGAACGCCGCAAGTAAACCACCATGTCGTCTGCAACGCTGGAAGCCAGCGCCTCACCGCATTCGAGGGCAATCACGTGCAGCGCCAGGTCGATGCCCGCAGTAATGCCGGCACTTGTAGCGACCGGCCCGTCGATAACGAATACGCGGTTCCGCAATACCTGAGCCCGAGGGACCAGCTCACATAGGGCATCCTGCATATCGTGGTGGGTCGTGCAGCGACGGTTAGTGAGCAATCCGGCACGCGCCGCCAGCAAGGCGCCTGAGCAGATGGTCAGCAGCCGGTGGGGCGTGTCGGCTGCGTTGAGCGTGGCGTACAGGGTCCGGTTGAGCCATCGCGTGGTCGCGGTGATGGCCGGTGTAATGTGCTCGATGCGCGCGCTCGGCTGGCCAACTGGCACTACCCAGGTCGGTCGCGTCAGGACATCCGGCAGCGGCTCCAGTGCCGCCAAAGCCAAGCCGACCGAAGACTGGACGGTGGGTTCGGGTCCGGCAAATCGCAGCGTAAAGCGTGGCTCCTGCCCAATTTCCAACCGATGCAAATTCGCCAGGCGAAACGCCTCTGCCGGCCCCGCAATGTCGAGCAATAGCGAGTGCGAGGAAATCACGAACAAGACGTCGATGGCGGGCTTGGGATCAATCATTTCCGGACACTGCGTTGATGCATGACCATACACCAATGCAGCAATGGCTTGCAAACGGATTGAGCGCCCATGTCCGAATATGATCCAAACCTGTCGCCTTGCGCGACGACAGCCGGGCATGCAATCAATACCATCGCTACATCAGTTTTATCGAGACCCTCACCATGCTGGAATACACTTCACGCGCATTCATTGGCCCATCACTGCTGGCCTTGGCGCTCGGCGGGATCCTTGGCACGGCAGCCGCCGAAGACATGGGGCAAAGCTCAACCGGGCTGGAAGCTGGCGTGGACGCGCAGGTTCGTCCTGGAGATGACTTTTTCGGGTACGCCAATGGTAGCTGGTTGCAGGCGACGCCTGTCCCACCAGGGAAAAAGAGCTGGAGCGCCCGCGACGAGATCAATGAGCGTGTGAGCCAACAAATGCAGGCCTTGCTCGATGAGGTTTGGACAAATCCGCAAGGCACAGTCGCGCGCAAGGTTGCCGATTTCCGCGCCGCCTATCTCAACGACCGTGCCATTGCGGCTCAGGGCCTGCGCCCGCTCAAGCCCCTGCTCAATCACATAGCGCGGGTACGCGATAAGGCGGCGCTGACAGCTTTGCTGGGCCAGACACTCCGTGCCGATGCCGATCCGGTCAATCGTGGCCAATACAACTCGGCCCACGTACTTGGACTGGCGGCCGAATCGAGCATCCGCGGCGAGAAAAACTACACAGCCATCCTGGTGCAGGGGGGGCTCAGCCTGCCGGGACGCGAACATTATCTCAGCGCTGATGCCGGCATGCAGGCATTGCGGGCCCGCTATCGGAAAGCCGTCAGCGCAGTGCTGGCGCAGCTGGATCCGGCGCATGCGGCATCGGCCGCGGCGCGTGCCGATGCGGTCATAGCGCTGGAGACGGCGCTGGCACAAAGCCATGCGGCAGATGAGGTCTCGGATAACGAGCGCAACGCCAATAACTTGTGGACGCGTGCCGATTTCGCCCGTCAGGCACCCGGTATGGACTGGCCGGGTTTCTTCAAGGCCGCCGGTTTAGCAAGGCAAGCCAGCTTCGTCGCATGGCAGCCCAGCGCGCTGACCGGCCTGGCCGTGCTGGTTGATACGCAGCCGGTCCAGGTTTGGCAAGACTACCTGCGTGTGCGTGCCATCTGCGCATACGCCGAGGTGCTGCCGGCGTCCTTTGCGGCGCTTGCGCCCGCACTGCGCGGCGCAGCGGCTGGCGAGATGCCTGTGCAAGCGGTGCAACGCGCCAATGCAGTAACCCAATCCGTGATGCGCGAGTATATCGGCCGCCTTTACGTTGAGCGCTATTTCCCAGCGGCCCAAAAGGCACGCCTGAATACCATTGTTGACAACGTTGTCGCCGCGTTCGGCCGGCGGGTTGAAGCCGCCCCGTGGCTTTCACCCGCCAGTAAGACGGTTGCGCTGGCGAAGTTAAAAGTTCTTTATTTTGGCATGGCATACCCGGAGAAATGGCAGGATCACGAAGCACTTGTGATCAGCCCGACGAACCCGGTCGCTAACCTTCAGCATCTCGCCGACCGCCACTACAGGCAGACACTGGACCGGCTCGGCAAGCCGATCGACAGCAAGCAATGGGTTGCGGCGCCCCAGCAGGCAGGCGGGCTGTTGATGTTCCAGCAGAACGCCTACAACTTCACTGCGGCCCTGCTGCAGGCGCCGAAATTTGACGCGCAAATGTCCGACGCTATGACATACGGTGCGATCGGCGCCATTGTTGGCCATGAAGTGAGCCACTTTGTCGATACCCTTGGCGCCGAGTATGACTCCGACGGCCGCTTGCGCCGCTGGTGGACGCCGGAAGATATGTCGGGCTATGCGACGGCCAGCGAGGCACTGGAACGACAGTTCTCCAGTTATCGTCCATACCCGGAGGTAGCGGTCGATGGCAAAAAAACGACGGTCGAGAACGTCGCCGACCTGGGCGGCCTCGCCGCCGCCTTCGACGCCTATCGCGCCAGCCTGAAAGACATGGGCCGCGAGGTGGACTATGTACGGCAGCAAGACCGCCAGTTCTTCATCGGCTACGCCCGAAGCTGGCGCATCAAGTCTACGGAGGAGGCATTGCGCACGCAGCTTACCAAAGACAATCATGCACCAGAACGCTACCGCGTCGCCGCCGTGCGCAATCTCGACGCGTGGTACGAGGCCTTTGATGTGAGGCCGGGAGACCGGCTTTATCTTGATCCGGAGAACCGGCTGCGCATTTGGTAGCACCGTAGAAAGTCTATCGCTATGCCTTGTTCAATCAAGCGAGTTCCGTGGTGATTGATTTCGGTGCTCACTTGGAACCGCTTTGTAGAAAATGAAGAAGCCTATGCCCTTACCAGCACGCCTGCTTGTCCCCATTGCCGTACTTGCCCTAGCTTGCGATGCGCCGGAGGAGCCCCAGCCAGCCGATATCCACGCCGCCCTCCTGGCAGCGCCAGCGGCATCGAATCCAGATCCATTGCTATTGAAATCGGTGCGGCACCACGATATCGAAGCCTTGGATTGTCGTCCTGGCAGCAGGCTGTACGTCTGTAGCTTCGTGGTCCACGAAACCGCTTACCGTCAGCGCTTGAACCGCGACCCCTCCGGGCGTTGGGCCGTGTTCTGAATCCGCACATGTCATTGCCCTATCTGATCGGCGGCGGCGTTATTGACAGCCTTGTATAAATGTTGACTCAGTCAACATTCTGCTCCACAATCGCGGCATCACGATGGTGGAGTTACCATGCCTGTTCCAGCTTTCAGTGACCGCATTGCGGCGGTACGTTCCTTCAACCGCTTTTTTACGCGCCATATCGGCGTGCTGCGCGAAGGCCTGTTGCATAGCCAGTTCACGCTGACCGAGATGCGCGTGCTGTATGAACTGGCGCACCACGGCGACCAGCCGCAGACCGCACTTTGCCGCGATCTGGGGCTGGACCGCGGCTACCTGAGCCGCATCATCGCCAAATTCGAGAACGCGGGGCTGGTGAGCAAAGTGCCTTCCGCCACCGATGGCCGCGCCAAGCTGCTTCATATGACCGAGCAGGGACGGGCGGTGTACGAGCCCTTTGACCGCGCCTCGCGCGAAGAGGTAGGCGACATGCTGTCGCGTTTCGACGACGCCAGCCAGCAGCGCCTGCTGGATGCGATGCAGACCATTCGCGAGCTGCTCGACCAGGAAGCGGGGCTGAAATACGCCCAGCCTTTCGTGCTCCGCACGCACCGCGCTGGCGATATGGAATGGATCACGCGCCGTCACGGCGAGCTGTATACGAAGCTGCAGGGCTGGGACAGCAGCTTCGAAACGCTGGTGGGCGAGATCTGCACCGATTTCGAACGTCACTTCGACCCCGCGCTGGAGCGCTGCTGGATCGCCGAGATGGGCGGGAAGCCGGTAGGCTCGATCGCCGTGGCGCGCAGCGGTGAGCAAGGGGTTGCGAAACTGCGCCTGCTGCTGGTGGAGGAAGAGGCGCGCGGCTATGGCCTCGGATCGCGCCTGGTGGAGGAATGCCACCGCTTCGCCCGCGCGGCCGGCTACCGCAAGATGCGCCTCTGGACCACCGACCAGCAGCGGGAAGCCCGCCACATCTACCGCAGCAAGGGCTATGTGCTGGTGGCGGAAGAACCGGTGCATGCCTTCGGCAAGGACATGGTCAACGAAACCTGGGAGCTCGATCTTTAAGGAAGCTGCGCCCTGCGTTGGGCCTTGCTGAGATACATGGCCTGGTCGGCGCAGCGCATCAGCTGGTCGATCGAAGCGCCGTCATTCGGATACAGGGCAATGCCGATACTGGCGGAGATATCCAGGCTTACGCCGTCCAGCGCCAGGGGAGCTTCGATGGCATGGGTGATCTTGTCGGCGGTCGCCTGCGCCTGATCCCTGGCCGCTACGCCCTCCAGCAGCACGACAAACTCGTCCCCGCCCAGCCGCGCGACCGTGTCCATTCCCCGCACATTGCCGGCGATGCGCGCCGCAACCGCCTGCAGCACCTTGTCGCCGGTGCCATGGCCAAAATGATCGTTAATGTCCTTGAAGCGGTCCAGGTCGATGAAAAGTATGGCGCCGCCCACCGCGTTGCGGTTGCAGCGCGCGATGGCGGTTTGCATGCGGTCCTGGAACAGGCGCCGGTTGGGCAGCCCGGTCAGTTCGTCGTGGCGCGCCGAGTGCAGCAGTTCGGACTGCAATGCGAAGCGCTGGATCACCGCCGCAGCCTGGCCGGCGGCAAACTGCAGCACATCGCGTTCGGCCATCAGCAGCGAACCGGCGCCCGTCAACTGCAGCCGCAACTGGCCGGTCACTGCCGTGGCGGATGACATCGGCACTGCGTACCAGTCGTCCGTGGCCGGCGCGCTGTCCGTCCCGGAGTGGTAGACCAGTTGCGGGCCGGGTTCGAGCAGCACCGCGAACCCCTGGAACGGTATCAGCTGCCGCAGTGCTGCATCGAAGGCAGCAAAAAGCTCGTCCAGCGAATGCGCGTTCTGCGCGAGGGTCGACAAGGCCAGCAGCGTGGCCTGCCTCTGCTCAATGCGTTTGCGTTCGCTGATGTCGCGCGCCACGCCGATACGCAACTGTTCTTCCGACGACCAATGCGCGCTCCATTGCAGGTGAACGCTCCTGCCATCCTTGCGCAGATAGCGGTTTTCAAATCCGAAACGGGCTCGGCTGCTCACGACATGAGACATTTCGGCGCCTGTCTTCGCCAGGTCATCCGGGTGGACGAAGTCACGGATATTGCGCCCGATCATTTCCTCGGGCTCGTATCCCAGTGTCTGGATACTAGCCTTGTTGACGAATGCAATCCGGCCGTCCTTCTCCACCAGAAAGACAAGGTCCAGCAATAAATCGGCCAGGCGATGCTGAGATATCTCCATCAGGCCAGAATACCAGAACCACAGGCTCAGATCAGGCTAAGTACCGCATCGACGAACGCTTGCGGCGCTTCCTGAGGCAGGTTATGGCCTGCGTCCGCGATAATGCGGTGCGTACGCGGACCCCTGAACTTCGCGGCCTGCGCCTTGCCGTCATTCGCCGGGACCACGCCGTCCGAGCCGCCGTCCAGCGTTACGGCGGGCACGGTAATAGGCGGCAGGGCTGCCAGTCTGCGCTCCAGGGCCGCGTACACCGGGTCTTCGGCCAGCAGGCCAAGGCGGAAGCGGTAGTTGTTGACGATGATGTCCACATAATCCGGATTGTCCAGCGAGACCATGCTGCGCTCGAAAGTCGCGTCGTCGTACTTCCACTTCGGCGAGTTGTAGGACCAGATATGGCGCGCGATGGCGCGGCGGTTGGCAGCCAGCCCGGCGCGGCCACGCTCGGTGGAGAAGTAGTACTGGTACCACAGGCCGGCCTCGATGCTGGCCGGCGCAGGCAGGTGGGCATTCGGAATGTCCTGCACCAGGTAGCCGTTGACGGAGACAATGCCCACGCAGCGCTCCGGCCACAGCACGGCCATCACGCTGGCCGTGCGGGCGCCCCAATCGTAGCCCGCTATCACGGCACGCTGGATACCCAGCGCATCCATCAGGTCGAGAATATCCTGCGCCACTGCGCTTTGCTGGCTGGTGCGGCGCGCCGCGCTGTCGAGGAAGCGCGTGGTGCCGTGGCCGCGCAGGTGCGGTACGATCACCCGCATGCCTTTTGCCGCCAGAATCGGCGCCACATCCACGAAGGAATGAATATCGTAGGGGAAGCCGTGCAGCAGGATCACGGCGGGGCCGTTGGCTGGGCCGGTTTCGTAATAGCCCACGTCCAGCACACCCGCGCGTACCTGTTTGATCGGGGCCAGCGGCTGCGCGCTGCCGGCGGCGAAGGCGGAGCCGCCGAGGGCCATGGCGCCCGCGGTGAGGGCGGCTGCGCCAAGCAGGCGGCGGCGTTGCAGGTTTGGTGTGCTCATTATTGCGCTCCCGTGTTTTGTGCCAGCAGGCGCTGGATGGTGGCTTCGGTTTCCGCGTACTTGCCCTCGCCGAAGTGGGTATAGACAACCTTGCCGCTCTTGTCGATCAGGTAGAAGGCGGGCCAGTACTGGTTGCTGTAGGCATTCCAGGTGGCGTAGCGGTTGTCCTGCGCCACCGGATAGCTGATGTTGAAGCGCTTGATGGCGGTCTTCACATTGTCCGTGCTGCGCTCGAAGGCATATTCGGGCGTGTGCACGCCGATGACCACCAGGCCCTGGTCCTTGTACTTCTTGTGCCAGCTGCTGACGTAGCCCAGCGTATTGACGCAGTTGATGCAGGAATAGGTCCAGAAATCGACCAGCACGACTTTGCCGCGCAGCTGCGCCATGGTCAGCGGTTCGCTGTTCAGCCACTTGTCGATGCCCGTGAATTCGGGCGCGGTGGTGCTGGTGCGCAGCTGGCCGGCGGAGGCGATGGCGGTAGTGGCGAGCATGGCGACGGTGGCGATGGTTTTCAGTGGCGAGTACATGATTACAGTCCTTTCAGGTCAGGGAAGAGATTGGCGGCCCAGGCGTAGGCCAGCACGTCGTACTGCAGGTAGATGGCGAGCGCGGTGGCAAGCACCAGCACGCCGAAAGTTTTTTGCAGGCCTTCCGCATGGCGGGCCAGCAGGCGCACACGCTGGGTGGCGAACTGGCCGCCGTAAACGATGGCCAGCATCGGAATGGCGGCGCCCAGCGCATACAGCGTGATCAGGGAGGCCGACCAGGCCGGATCCTGCGCCTTCACCACCAGCGCGAGGATGGAAGCCAATACGGGACCGGCACAGGGCGTCCATACGGCGCCCAGCGACATGCCGAGCACAAAGCCGCCGCCATTGCTGTCGTTCGCCGCTACCTGCGGCATGCTGAAGCCCAGGCCCTGCAGGCGCTGCGTCAGCCAGTCGTAGGGCTGCGGCCAGATGCGCAGCAGGCCGGAGATGGCGAGCAGCGCGATGGCGGTGTTGCGCAATGCTTCCTGTGCCACGTGGATAGTGCTCGACACGGCGCCCAGCAGCATGGCGAAGGAAGCGAAGGTGAGGATGAATCCCGCCACGATGTAGAGCGGACGGCGCGAGGAGCGCTGCTGGATCGAGCTGCCCAGCAGGATCGGCAGCACCGGCAGCACGCATGGCGAGGCAATGGTGAACAGGCCCGCCAGGAAACTCAGTGGTATTTCGAGGATGTTGTGCATGTTGGACTCCGTCGTTTTGTCGATGTGTCCATTAGATTCCTTGCACGTATCCAGCTTGTGTCCGGGTTGGCCCCTTTTTGCAATGTTGTGTGTACAGTCCCGCCGTAGATACACTGGGATACAAAACCCCGTCCGGCATCCGCTATAAAGTAGCCAGAAGGAGGACGGAAATGAGGAAATTTTTTGCGATACTGGCGTTTCTGGCAGGCGGCATCGCCACCGAAATGCGCAATCCCCTGCAATGCACGACCATTCCGGCCAGTGCCGGAAAACTGAAACGCCCTGAAAAATAATATGGACACTACCGACCACATTCTGATTGTCGATGACGACCGCGGCATCCGCGAACTGCTTTCGGCTTATCTGGAGAAGAACGGCCTGCGCACTTCGCTGGCCGCCAACGGCCGCCAGATGCGCGCCGAAATGGAACAGGCTGTGCCCGACCTCATCGTGCTGGACCTGATGCTGCCGGGCGAAGATGGCCTCACCCTGTGCCGCGAGCTACGCGCCGGCAAGCACCGTAATATTCCTGTGTTGATGCTCACTGCGCGCAGCGAGGAAACCGACCGTATCGTGGGCCTGGAAATGGGCGCCGACGACTACCTCACCAAGCCCTTCGCCGTGCGCGAGCTGCTGGCCCGCATCCGTTCCGTGCTGCGCCGTGCGCGCATGCTGCCGCCGAATATGCAGGTCAGCGAGCCGTCGGAAATCATCTCCTTCGGTGACTGGAAGCTGGATACCGTGGGGCGCCACCTGCTGGATGCCGATGGCGTGGAAGTGGCGCTGAGCGGCGCCGAATACCGGCTTCTGCGCGTATTCCTCGACCATCCCCAGCGCGTGCTCACGCGCGACCAGCTGCTCAACCTTACACAGGGCAAGCAGGCCGACCAGTTCGACCGCTCCATCGACCTGCTGGTGAGCCGCCTGCGCCAGCGCCTGCGCGACGAACCGCGCGAGCCGCGCTATATCAAGACGCTGCGCAGCGAAGGCTATGTGTTCTCGTCGTCGGTCATCCTGAGCGGCGGTGCAGCGTGAAAGGCTGGCCGCAGAGCCTTGTTGCGCGGGTGGTGCTGATCCTGGTGGTGGCGCTGGCCTGCTCGCAAACGCTGGCCTTCTGGCTCACGCGCATGGAGCGCGACAAGGCCACGACGGACATCATGATGGGCTACATCGAGCGCGAGGTCGTCAGCTCGGTGGCCTTGCTGGACAACCTGCCTCCGGAAAAGCGTGCGGAATGGCTGCCGCGCCTTGCCCGCCGCAGCTATGACTTCATTCTCGGTCCCGGCATCACCGGCGCGCCGCCGGACAAGCAGCTTTCCAGCATGATCGCCCGCTATATCGCGGACGGCATCGGCAAGAGCTATCCGCTCACGGCGAACGCGGTGCCGGGCTCGCGCGAGCGCCTGCAGGTGCATCTCCAGCTCAGCGACGGTTCGCCGTTGACCATCGATATCCGCCCCATGCACGGCGCGCCGCTGTCGGACTGGCTGCCGGTGCTGCTTGGCGTGCAATTGCTGGTGCTGGCGCTGTGCTTCTGGTTCGCGGTGCGCATTGCGGCGCGGCCCCTGCACCAGCTGGCCGAAGCGGCAGACGCATTGGGACCGGATCTGCAGCCGGTGCGCATGCCGGAAGACGGGCCATCCGAAGTGGCGCGCGCCGCGCGTGCCTTCAATGCCATGCAGGACCGCATTGCCGGCTACATCGCCGAACGTGTGCAGATTCTCGCCGCCATCTCGCACGACCTGCAAACGCCGATTACGCGTATGCGCCTGCGTGTGGACATGATGGACGATGAGGCGCAGCAGCCCAAGCTGCAGCAGGATTTGCAGGAGATGGAAAATCTGGTCAAGGAGGGCGTTGCCTATGCCCGCAGCATGCACGCCACGTCGGAGGAACCGCGCCTGATCGACCCTGATGCGCTGATCGATACGCTGGTGTTCGACTACCTGGACGAAGGCCGCGACGTAAAGCTGCGGGGCAAGGCGGGTGCAGCGCTGATGACGCGCCCGCAGGCCCTGCGCCGCATCCTCGGCAACCTGGTGGACAACGCGCTGAAATACGGCGGCAATGCCGAGATCGAAGTGGACCGGCTGCAGGCCGGTGTGCTGGAGATCCGCGTGATGGACCGCGGTCCCGGTATTCCGGAGGACATGCTGGAAGCCGTATTCGAGCCGTTCCGCCGCCTGGAAGAATCACGCAACCGCCAGACCGGCGGTACAGGTCTTGGCCTGGCCATCGCGCGCCAGCTGGCGCAGGCCATGGATGCCACGCTCACCTTGCATCCCAGGGATGGCGGCGGACTGGAGGCGCGCCTGCTGCTGAAGGCGCCCCGCTGATCAGCCGCGGTTCTTCGTAGACTTGACCAGGTTATCGCGCAGTTTGGACACGGATTTCTGCGTGGTGGCGAATTCGCCATCCGTCATGCCGCAGGCGTCGTACAGCGTGATGTTGAACGCCTTCTCGCGCAGCGCGCGGCCGGCGTCGGTCAGGCTCACGCGCACCTGGCGCTCGTCCTCCGGATCGCGCTGGCGGCGCAGGTAGCCGCTCGATTCCAGCTTCTTGAGGATCGGCGTCAGCGTATTCGATTCGAGGAAGAGTTTTTCGCCAAGGCTGCTCACGGTCTGGTTGTCCTCTTCCCACAGCGCGATGACCGTGATGTATTGGGTGTAGGTCAGGCCCAGTTCGTCGAGAAAAGGCTTGTAGGCCTTGCCGAAAGCAAGGTTGGCCGAATACACGGCAAAGCACAGGAAATCGGCGAGTTTGCGCGGTGAGGACATGGTCGCTCCGGGTCGAGGGTTATATATCGGACGCGATTTTATCGCAAAAGCTTGACATCGGCAAAATTTGACGTAATATGTGACGCATCCGATGCAATCGCATACGGATAAATTAAAGGAAATTCAACATGAGCAAGATCGACAAGGTGCTTTACACCGGCAAAACCCACACCACCGGCGGCCGTGATGGCAGCGCTCGCAGCGACGATGGCCGCCTGGCCATCAAGCTGTCCCCTCCCGGCAGCTCCGGCGAGGGCACGAACCCCGAGCAGCTGTTCGCGGCCGGCTGGTCGGCCTGTTTCATCGGCGCCCTGGGCAAGGCCGCTCAGGTGCTGAAGGTGGCGCTGCCGGCGGATGTGGCGGTGGATGCCGAGGTGGACCTGGGCACCGGCGAAGGCGGCTACTTCCTGCAGGCGCGCCTGAACATCAGCCTGCCGCGCATCGAGCGCGAAACGGCAGGCAAGCTGGTGGAACTGGCGCACCAGACCTGCCCCTACTCCAAGATGACCCACGGGAATATCGACGTGGAGCTGAACCTGGTCTGAGGTTCAGGACTGCATCGCCCGGCGGAAGGCGCTGGGCGAGCAGCCCGCTGCGGCGCGGAAGCGGTGGCTGAAGTGGCTGAGGTCTGCATAGCCGCAATCATCCGCAATGCGCTGCAGGGGCTGTGCCGAATGGCGCAGCAGCTGGCGTGCACGGTCGATGCGGCGTGCAGCGATCCAGGCATGCGGCGGCATGCCGAACGAGGTGCGGAACATGCGCAGGAAGTGGTACTCCGAGAGGCAGGCTATCTCCGCCAGCATGCCGAGCGTGAGTGGTGCAGCCAAATGCGCTTCGATGTATTCGCTGACGCGGCGCCGTGTATGCAGCGGCAGGCCGCCGCGCAGCGCCTGCTGCCGTGGGCTGCTGCCCTGCAGCCGCAGCAGGCCGCTGAGCGCTTCATGCGCCAGTGTATTCGCGCGCAATAAGCCGTCGGCACCATCCCAGGAGATGGCGGCGAGCTGTCCGCACAGGGCGGATAGCGCCGGCGGCCTGCGGTAGTGGCGGTCGTCCAGCTGCACCAGGCGCGCGTCGCAGTCCAGCTCCAGCACCGCACGGCGCGCGATATTCTCCGGCGTGAAATAGAGATGCAGGAAACGCAGCTCGCCGCGCACCAGCCAGCGCGAGGCATGGTCTTCCGGCAGGCTGCAAAGGTCGCCATCCGCCAGCACGCCGTCGCGCGCATTGAGACGCTGCGTGCCGTCGCCGCTGTCGAAGTAGCAGGCCAGCGTGTGGTGGCCGGGCTGTGCGTAGGCGATCTCCAGCCCCGGCGTGGTGCGCTGCCACAGCGTGAGCGCCATGCCTTCGCCCAGCTGCAGATGGCGCAGCGGCGCCAGGCCGGTGGCCGAGAGGCCGCCGAACACTGTTTCCGGCCGTGCCGGCTGGGGAGGGGTATCGCGTTCCATCGATTTACTGTAGCACAATGCACTGCGCAATTTCTGACAAGCGCCGCGGCCCGCGGGCTGGCATCATGGCGGCATCCCAGTGAAAGGAAGCCACGTGACCGAGAATCCGCTTATCCAGCAGGCCGCAGACGCCCTGCGCGCCCTGGCCCTGAACGAAGACGCCAAGGAGCGCTTCTGCAAAGACCCGCTGCTGCAGCCCTTCATGCATCGCGTGTCCCGCCGCTATGTCGCCGGCCACACCGTCGATGATGCGCTGCGCCGCGTGGCGGAAATGACGGCGCGGGGGCATAAGGCCTCGGCCGAATACATGGGCGAGAGCTGCCATGACGAAGCCTTTGCCAATGCCGAGACGGAAGTGTTCCTGCAGCTGGTGCAGGGGCTGGCTGCCGGCGGCCATGACTGCTCGGTTTCTTTCGATCTTTCGCACATCGGCGCGGTGGTTGATCCGGAGCTGGGCTACCGCAATGCGCGGCGTATCGCCACGGCAGCCGCGCAAGCAGGCCGCGAGATCATGATATCGATGGAGAACCACGAGCGCACGGACCTGATCTACGGCCTGTACCGCCGTCTGCACGAGGAAGCAGGGCTGCACAACGTGGGCATCACGATTCCCGCGCGGCGCCACCGCAGCGTGCAGGACCTGGCCATGCTGCTGCAGCTGCCGGGCCGTATCCGCCTCGTGAAAGGGGCTTTCCATGAGGACGAAACGGTGTCCTGGCCGCGCACCAGCCCCGGGCTGGCGAGCGCCTACCGCGAACATGCAGCCACGCTGCTGCGTTCCGGCCATTTGTGCTCGATTGCGACGCATGACCGCAGCATCCAGCGCGACCTCACGGCCCTGATCCGCAGCGAAGGCATTGCGCCGGGCCGCTATGAATTCGAATCGCTTGACGGCCTGGGCACGCAGCAGATCGATGAGCTGCACGCCCAAGGGTTCGCAACGCGGGAATACACGGTGTTCGGCGCGGAGCACTTCCTTTATGTGCTGAACCGCATCGCGGAAGAACCGGTGCGCGTGTATCAGGCCTTGCTGGACGTGCTGGATTCGAAACCGTAGCTCACGTCCATCAGCGCGCTTGCGACGTGGCCCACTTTCTGGTGCGGGTAGCTGGTGTGGTTCATCACGATGACCGACTGGCCGTCGGCCAGCACCCGGCGTGCCACAAGGCGGAAGCCGCCGTTGGAACCGTCTTCCCATGCCGCTTCGCGCATCTGGCCGGCGATGAGTTCCACCTGCGTGCGCCCGCCGAGGGCATAACGCTGCTTCGGCATCTGCACGCGCATCAGCACCTGCCGCGCCGCCGGCGACAGGATCTGGCCACCGAGCACGCCATCCATCAGGCGCAGCATATCGGGCGCACTGGCGTAGAAGCCGCCGGCCATCGCCATATAGCCTGGTATGGCACTCACCTTGCGCTCGAAAGGCGGATTCGGAGCGGAATAGGCGACTGCCATTCCCGGCACCGCGCTCGACTCGCCGCTGAACAGGCCACTCTCCGTGAGCCCGAGCGGTGCAAGCACCCATTGCTGCAGGCAGTCCGCATAGGACTTGCCGCTGGCCTGCTCGACCACCGCTTTCACGATCAGCCAGTTGGAATGCGAATAATCCCAGTCCGTGCCGGGCTTGAAGGCCAGGTCGCCGCTGGCGTAGCGCTTCACGGCCTCCATCTGCTCCAGCTCCGTATAGGCAACCTGCCGGTCGGCCTTGCGCGCCGCTACCACGTCGTTTGGCACGCCGCTGGAATGGCTCAGGAGGTGGCGCAGGGTGAGCTGCGCGCCCGTATCAGCGCGGTAGGCGGGCAGGTAGCGTGTGATCGGCTCATCGAGCTTCACCAGGCCGAGGTCCACCATCTTCATCACCACGATGGAAGCGATCCATTTGGATACCGAACCGCTTTCGAAGCGCGTGGACGTGGCAAGCGGTGTGCCGGCCTGCGGATCGGCCTGGCCTATGGCCTGCGCGTAAAGGATTTTGCTGCCAAGGCCGGCCACCACTACACCATGGAAGTCCGGGAACCCGGCCAGCGCAGCCGCATAGCGGTCTTGCGAGGCAGCGCGGACAAAGGGGCTGAGCGCAAGCGCTCCGGCAAGGCCGATGCATTGGCGACGGTTCAAGCAGTTCTCCTTTACAGTGCGGTTTCGAAGCCTTCCAGTACGTTCACGGTATTGACGCCCAGCTCGCGCAGCGCGCTTCCGCCTTCAAAGACGAAGCAGGTGGGCAGTCCGAGCCAGGCCAGGCGTTCACCGATGCGCAGGTAGTCGGCGGTCTGCAGGCCGAAGCCGTGATGCGCTTCACCGTAGAAGGTGTTCGCGCCCAATGCTACCACCAGTGCATCCGGGCGGTACATCGACAGCCGCACGCAGGCTGTTTCCAGCGCCGCAAACCAGTCGGCGCTTGCTGCGCGCGGCGCCAGCGTGAGGTTGGCGTTGTAGCCGTGGCCCGGGCCTGCCCCGGTTTCGTCGGCATAGCCGCTGAAGAAAGGATAGCTGCCGCGCGGGTCCGCGTGCAGCGAGATGCACAGCACGTCGGCGCGGTCGTAGAAGATGGACTGGGTGCCGCTGCCGTGGTGGTAGTCCAGGTCCAGCACCGCCACGCGCTGCAGGCCGTCGTCCAGCAGGTGCTGTGCAGCCAGTGCCGCGTTATTCAGGAAGCAGCCGCCGGTGAAATAATCGGCGCCGGCGAAATGGCCGGCCGGACGGGTGAGCACGAAGGTGCTGCGCTCGCCGAGGCGCAGCGCATGGGCGGCATTCACTGCGCAGTCGGCGCCGGTTTTAGCAGCGATCCAGGTGCCGGCGCCGAGCATGGTGGTGGCGTCGGCCGAATAGAGGCCGAGGCGGGCGCTGAAGTCCTGCGGCTCTGCATCCGCGCGCATGCCGCGGATCGCGAAGCCCGATGCCACAGGCATGGCGTTGGCATTCGCAGGCGACAACGAAAGCCACTCATTCCACGCCGTGCGCAGGAAATGCAGGTAGCGCGGGCTGTGCACCCGCTCCAGCGACATCAGCGGCACGCCCTGCGGCGTGACGATGCGGCCAAGGCCGCGCCGCCCCAGCTCGGCCAGCACGGCATCGATGCGTTCGATGCCATCGGTGGCACTGAGTTGCTGGCTATGCTGTTCGTTGAAGAAGGTGAGCACGATAGGCCCCGGCGGCGTTCAGCTGCGGTTGGGGCACAGGTTGCTGGCGCGGTAGGCCTTCACGTAATCGTCGAAGCTGCCGGTCTGCACGCGTTCCATCTCGGCCTGCTGGGCCAGCGATTCCTCGGCCAGTTTCGCGAAATACGATTCTTCCAGCGCGCTTGGCGGATGCGAGCGGAAGTACGCTGCGTGCTTCTCGCTCTGCTCCAGGCCGAACTTTGCGAAGGAACGGCCATTGGCTTCCAGCGCACGCAGCACGGCGGCAGACGGCGTGGCGTCCGGGTCCTGCAGCTTGGCCAGCTGCGCCTTGATGGCATCGGCGTGCGCGCTGTCGCCGCGCAGGGAGTCCAGCAGTTCGGCGGCCGGGCGGATGCGCTCCAGCAGCTCCATGCCCCAGTCCTTCAGCGGCACAGGCTTGCCATCCTTTTCCAGCATCAAGCCCGGACGGCGGCCTTCCTTGACGGTGCGCGCAAAGTTGTTCGCATAATGCTCGCCCTGCAGCGAAGTGATGGACGGGCTTTCTTCCAGTGCGCAGAACAGCAGGAAGGTATCCAGGAAGCGGCCTGCCTGCACATTGATGCCGACCGGCTCGAATGGATCCACGTCCATGCAGCGCACTTCGATGTACTGCACGCCGCGGTTGCACAGCGCCTGGATCGGGCGCTCGCCGGTGCGGATCACACGTTTCGGGCGGATGGTGGAGTAGTACTCGTTCTCGATCTGGATCACATTGGTCGAGAGCTGCTGCCATTCGCCGTTGGCGTCCTTGATGCCGAACTTCTGGTAAGGCTCGTAGGGCTGGTTCACGGCGCGGGTGAGCGTGGCCACATAGCTATCGAGGCTGTTCTCGTGCGGACGCAGGCCCGATTGCGCATCGTTCTGATAACCGAGGTCGCTCATGCGCAGGCTGGTGGCGTAAGGCAGGTAGAGCGTGTCGTCCGACAGCGTGTCCAGCTTGTGCGGGCGGCCGCGCAGGAAGCTGCTGTTCAGGGCCGGCGATGCGCCGAACAGGTACATCAGCAGCCAGCTGTAGCGGCGGAAGTTGCGGATGGTGGCCAGGTAGGCTTCCGACTGGTAGGCCATCGGCGACAGGCGGCGGCCGGTGGTCTCGTGCTCGTCCAGCAGGCGCCACAGGCGCTCGTCCAGCGAATAGTTGTAGTGGATGCCCGCAATGCATTGCATCGCTTTGCCATAGCGCAGCGCCAGGCCGCGGCGGTACACGTGCTTCAGCATGCCCAGGTTGGACTTGCCGTACCACGCGATTTCGATGTCCTCTTCAGCCGGCAGCTGGCTGGGCATCGACTGGCTCCACAGCAGCTCGTCGCCTAGTTTGGTGTAAGCGAAGCGGTGGATGGAATTGAGCTTGTCCAGGGTGATGGCGATGTCGCTTTCGGCCGGCGTGATGAACTCCAGCAGCGTCTCGGCGTAATCGGTGGTGATCTGTTCGTGGGTCAGCGCGGAGCCGAGGCCTTTGGGATGCGGCGTATGCGCCAGGTGGCCGTCCGGCTGAACGCGCAGGGTCTCGCGTTCGATGCCGCGTAAGCCGCCCCGCAGCACCTCACGGTGCCGTTCGTCGGCCAGCAAGGCCAGGCGGCGGGTCAATAGATTGGACAATTTGCTCTTCCTTTCTTGTGCAGCTAACAAAATGCTGGTGCGAGATTAACCGATATTGGCAACACGCGTGTGACCCGGCCAGAAAATAGCATTTTAACAAAGGTAGTTGCACCGCTGTCTGGGCGCTGCCGCACTCAGGACGCAGGTGCGCGGCCGCCGCTGACGCGTTCGATGCCGGCCAGGTCGGCCCAGCTCTGCACCTCGCTGAAGCCTGCCTGTGCCAGCAGTTCGCGTACGGCTTGCGGCTGGTCGTAGCCATGCTCCATCAGCAGCCACCCCTGCGGCGGCAGGTGCCGGGCTGCGCCGGCGATAATGGCGCGCAAGGCGGAAAGGCCGTCGGCGTGGTCGGTCAGCGCGCCGGCGGGTTCGAAACGCAGGTCGCCTTCGGACAGGTGGCGGTCACCCGCGGCGATATAGGGAGGATTCGAGACGATGAGGTCGAACTGCTCGCTGCCCACGGCCGCATACCAGCTGCTTTCGAGGAAGCGCACGGTGGCGCCATTGCTGGCCGCGTTGCGTGCGGCGGTGGCAAGGGCGTCCTTGCTGACATCGAGGGCGCTGACCTGGGCATCGGGCCGCGTGTGCGCCAGCGCCACGGCGATGGCGCCGCTGCCCGTGCCCATATCGAGCACGCGGCCTTTGGGCGGCAGGCGTTCCAGCGCCAGTTCCACCAGCAGCTCGGTTTCGGGACGCGGAATCAGCACGGCAGGCCCCACCTCGAAAGGCAGGCCATAGAACTCGCGCTGGCCGAGAATATAGGCAACCGGCTCGCCGTCCAGGCGGCGCTGCAGCAGCTCGGAGACACGGAACGACTCTTCCTCGTTAAGCACGCGCTCGGACTGCGTTATCAGCGCAGTGCGGCTCAGGCCGAGCGCATGGCAGACCAGCAGGCGCTGGTCTACCGGATCGAGCAGGGGCTGGCGCTGCAGGGCGCCGAGGGTGGTGCCGGGTGCGACCAGCCCGGTCATGCGCGGCGGCGCAGCAGCACCCAGAACAGCGTGAACGTCAGGATGACGAACCACACGGCCGACCATTGGGGAATGGACAGGCCGAACAGCGTATCGGTCGCGCTTTCGCACAGGCCGTCGGCCTGGAACAGGAAGGGCAGGGCGGTCGCGGTCGGAATCTTGTTCAGGAAGGTCTCCATCGGATCGATACCGCAGGACAGGCCGGGATGCGCCAGCACATACAGGTGCTTGCCGACGACGCCGAGGCCGCCGAGGGCTGCCAGCAGGGCGATGCCCGCCCCCAGCTTGAGCTTGCTGGAAAACGCGCCGATCAGGCAGCCGATGCCGATCGCGATAAACAGATAGCGCTGGATCACGCACAGCGGACAAGGCAGCATATTCATCGCATGCTGCAGGTACAGCGCAACGCCGATCAGGCCGAAACTCACGGCCGCGGTGGCCAGCAAAACAGAACGGGAATTCATCATCAATATCACCTTAACAAGGGGCCGCGCCATTCTCGCACAAACCCAACAGTTCAGCTCGCGACACCATGGGGCCAGGCCCCTCCTGTCGCGGACTCAGCCATGAGCCGTGAGCCGTGGACTGCTGAGTCCGCGACATGAAGGGGCTGGCCCCATGGTGTCGCGGACTCGGCTGTCAGTCGCCGAGGGCGGCGAGCTGTTCGGCCTGGTGTTCGGCGGCGAGGGCGTTCGTGAGCTCGGTGAGGTCGCCGTCCATGATCATGTCCAGCTTGTAGAGCGTGAGATTGATGCGGTGGTCGGTCATGCGCCCTTGCGGGAAGTTGTAGGTGCGGATGCGCTCGCTGCGGTCGCCGCTGCCGATCAGGCTCTTGCGCGTCGCCGCTTCCTTGCTCTGCTGCTCGCGCAGCTGCACGTCCTTGATGCGCGCCGCCAGCACCTTCATCGCCGAGGCCTTGTTCTTGTGCTGCGAGCGGTCATCCTGACATTCCACCACGATGCCGGTCGGCAGGTGGGTGATGCGCACCGCGGAGTCGGTCTTGTTGATGTGCTGACCGCCCGCGCCCGATGCGCGGTAGGTGTCGATGCGCAGGTCCGCCGGGTTGATGTGCACGTCTTCCACTTCGTCCGCTTCCGGCATCACGGCCACGGTGCAGGCCGAGGTATGGATGCGGCCCTGCGTCTCGGTGGCCGGCACGCGCTGCACGCGGTGGCCGCCGGATTCGAACTTCAGTTTCGAATACGCGCCGTTGCCGATGATGCGGGCGATCACCTCGCGGTAGCCTCCCAGGTCGCTCTCCGAGGCGCTCACGATCTCCACCTGCCAGCGGCTGCGCTCCGCAAAGCGTGTGTACATGCGCAGCAGGTCGCCCGCGAACAGCGCCGATTCGTCGCCACCCGTGCCGGCGCGGATTTCGAGGAAGATGTTGCGCTCGTCGTTAGCATCCTTCGGCAGCAGCATCTTCTGCAGGTCGAGTTCCAGGCCTTCCAGGCGCGCCTTGCCGCTGTCGATTTCTTCCTGCGCGAATTCCTTCATGTCCGGGTCCGACAGCATCTGCTGCGCTTCCGCGATATCGGCCAGCGCCTGCTGGTAGTCCTTGTACAGCGCGACCAGAGGCTGCAGCTCGGCGTGCTCGCGCGTCATCTTGCGGTAGCTGTCCATATTCGAGGTCGCGCCTTCGGACATGAGCAGTTCGTCCAGCTCCACGAGGCGGTTGGCGAGTTGGTCCAGCTTGGCCAGCATTGATGGTTTCATAGGCTTCGGTTCGATGATGTTGCGCCGGGGCGGCGCGGGAAATGCGGGAAGGCCGCCACGAAAGGACGGCAGCGGGAAAGGGCGCCGCTAACGGCGGCCGCGGTAAAGCTGTGGCAGCAGTTCGGCCAGCTGGGCGCGCTCGTCGCCCTGCGCACGGTGCAGCGCCTGCTGCGGACCGTGCATGAATTTGGCCGTGAGGCCTTTGGACAGCGCTTCCAGCACCGTCTCGATATCCTCGCCCTTCGCCAGCAGCTTGCGCGCGCGCTCCAGTTCCAGCAGGCGGATCGCTTCGCCGTTCTCCTGCAGGTGCTGGATCACAGGCACCACGGCGCGGTCGTCGATCCAGTGCATGAAGGACTGCACGCGGGTTTCGATAATGGCTTCGGCCTGCGCCACGGCGGCCTGGCGGTTTTCCATACCGGCCTGCACCACCTTGCCCAGGTCGTCCACCGTGTACAGGAAGACGTCGTTCAGGCGGCCCACTTCGGCCTCGATATCGCGCGGCACGGCCAGGTCCACCATGAACATAGGCTTGTGGCGCCGTGCTTTCACTGCGCGCTCCACCATGCCCAGGCCGATCAGCGGCAGCGAGGAGGCGGTGCAGGAAATCACGATGTCGTACTGGTGCAGCTGGTTCTGCAGTTCGGCCAGGCGGATGGCCTTGCCGTTGAAGCGGTGCGCCAGCACTTCGCCGCGCTCCATGGTGCGGTTGGCGATGGTGATCGATTTCGGGTTCTGCGCCGCGAAGTGCGTGGCGCACAGCTCGATCATCTCGCCCGCGCCGATAAAGAGCACGTTCTGGTCGGCCAGCTTGTCGAAGATGCGCTGCGACAGGCGCACGGCAGCTGCAGCCATCGATACGCTGTGCGCGCCGATTTCGGTGGTGCTGCGCACTTCCTTGGCCACCGAGAAACTGCGCTGGAACAGCTGGTGCAGGTAGGTGCCCAGGCCGCCCGCTTCGTCGGCGGTGCGGATGGCGTCCTTGATCTGGCCCAGGATCTGGGTTTCGCCCAGCACCATCGAGTCCAGGCCGGAGGCCACGCGGAAGGTGTGGCGCACGGCGTCGTGCTGCGGCAGCATGTACAGGTGCGGACGCAGCTCGGCATAATTCAGCTTGTGGAAATCGGCCAGGAAATGGGCGCCCGCGTCCAGCGGATTCTCGGCATGGCTGGCCGCATAGAGCTCGGTGCGGTTGCAGGTGGAGAGGATGGCCGCTTCGTCGCCGCCGCGCCCATCCAGGCGCTGGAACCAGTTGCGCGCTTCGGCAACGGCCAATCCCAGCTGCTCAGGCGCGAACGCCAGCCGTTCGCGCAGGGCGACGGGAGCTGTGGTGTGGTTGAGGCCGACGGCAAGAAGCTGCATTTCCGGGTTCGATAAAGTCGTTGCCGCCCATTATAACGTGCTACGGCGGGCCGGACTTTGCGGCCCCTGGGACAGAATGTCTCAGGCGCCCAGCTTTTCCAGGCGGTAGCCGTAGCTGTAGACCGGCACCAGGCGGAAGCCGTTCTCCGGCTTGAGCTGGAGTTTGTTGCGTACGCGGGACACGTGGGTGTCCATGGTGCGCGAGGGCACGTCGGTTTCGCGTATCCACACGGCCTCATGGATATAAGCGCGCGACAGGGGGCGGCCGATGTTGCGGAAAAACAGCAGCGCCAGGTAGAACTCCTTGTGCGTCACGTCCAGGACATTGCCATCCATGAGCAGGCGGCCGGGGCGGGTTTCGAAGACGTATTGGCCAAATTGCAGCTGTTCGGCGCCGTTCTGGCTGGGGAAGGCCCGGCGCAGCAGGGCCTGCACGCGCGCCACCATCTCGCTGCGGCGCAGCGGCTTGATCATGTAGTCGTCGGCGCCGGCATCCAGGCCGGCCACGATATCGTCCTCGCCCGAGCTGGTTGTCATGAACATCACCGGGGCTTTTTCGGTCAGGCGTTCGCGCGCTTTGCGCATCAGTTCGGCAGCCGACATGCCGTCGACCTGCCAATCCATGATGAGCATGTCGTAGTTGTCCTTGCGCAGTTGCGCGAGCAGATCCTTGGCGGTCTGGAAACCGTGGCAGACGTGCCCGGCCGACGTCAGCACCTGGCTGATCAGATCGGTCTGGGTACGGTCGTGATCAAGGACTACGATTCTCATGAGATAAAAAGGTCTGTAACGCGAAGTTAAGGCATGGTCACAGGAATATAACAGAGATTTACAAGAAAAGTTTCTAAATAAACCAATTATTTCTGTCAAGCACTACACTTCGTAGCAGTGCGAAGCTGTCTTGCGATTACACGGTACACTGGTTAACCCCCCTTTTCAATGGGGATTTACATTTGGCAACTCTTACAGGGGATCGAATCGTGGCCGATGACTGGACGGTGATGCCTGCCAGCCAGCAGGAAATAGCTGCGGCAAGAGAGCGCTGCCGGCGCCTGGTGCGGCGGCGCGCGACTGTATCGGCGGGCATGGCGGCGATTCCGATTCCCGGCATGGATGTGGTATCGGACCTACGGTTGTTCACCCAGCTGATCGATGACGTCAACCGCGAATTCGGCCTGACGCCGGAACAGATCGACCGCCTGCACCCCAAATACCGGCTGATCGCGTATGAAGCGGCGATCGGCGTCGGCGGCATGCTGGTCGGCAAACTGGTGACAAAGGAACTGGTGCTGCGGCTGCTGCAGCGCAGCGGCATGAAACTGCTGGCGAAGCAGGCGACGAAGGTGGTGCCGCTGGCGGGCCAGGCGGCCTCGGCGGCAATCGGCTTCTTCGCCTTCCGCCAGATCGGCTACCAGCACGTAGACGCCTGCGCCCGCGTCGCCGGCGAACTCCTTGCCGCCGTCGCTCCCGCGAAGGCGGGAGCCCAGGGGAGCTAACGCAGCGCCCTGGGTCCCCGCCTTCGCGGGGACGACGATCAGGCGTCGGGGAGGACGACGTTGACGTCGAGGACTTCGAGGTTGCCCTGGCGGTCGAGCGAGATCTTGATGTCGTCCGCATTCACTTTCGTGTATTTGGAGATCACTTCGATCAGCTCCTTGTGCAGCGCCGGCAGGAAGTCCGGGCCCGCGCGGCCATTGCGCTCGCGCGCGATGATCACCTGCAGGCGTTCCTTGGCGGCCGTGGCCGTCTTGGGCTTGTTCTGGAACAGAAAGTCGAGCAGTGCCATTTATTTTGCTCCAAAAATGCGCTTCAGCAGGCCGGGCTTCTCGTAGTCGATGAAGCGCAGCGGACGCTCTGCATCACCCAGGAAGCGCGCAATCACGTCCTCATAGGCTTCTGCCACATCGGTGCCCTTGAAGTGAATCGCCGGATTGCCCTGGTTCGAGGCATGCAGCACCTGTTCCGATTCCGGAATCACGCCAATCAGCGGAATGCGCAGGATTTCCTGCACGTCCGTATACGACAGCATCTCGCCCGCTTCCACGCGCTTCGGCGAGTAACGGGTGATCAGCAGGTGTTCCTTCACCGGTTCGCCGCCCGACTGCGCACGGCGCGACTTGGCCTGGATGATGCCCAGGATGCGGTCCGAATCGCGCACCGACGATACTTCCGGATTGGTCACGATCAGCGCTTCGTCGGCGAAGGTCAGCGCCATCAGCGCGCCATGTTCGATGCCGGCCGGCGAGTCGCAGACGATGAAGTCGAAGCCCATCTTGATCAGCTCGGCCAGCACTTCTTCCACGCCATCTTCGCTCAGCGCATCCTTGTCGCGCGTCTGCGACGCCGGCAGGATGTAGAGGTTGTCCGTGTGCTTGTCCTTGATCAGCGCCTGGTTCAACGTGGCTTCCTTGTTGATCACATTGATCAGGTCGTACACCACGCGGCGTTCGCAACCCATGATCAGGTCCAGGTTACGCAGGCCGACGTCAAAGTCGATCACCACGGTCTTGTGGCCGCGCAGTGCAAGGCCGCTGGAGAAGCTGGCGCTGGAGGTCGTTTTGCCGACTCCGCCCTTACCGGAAGTTACAACAATAATTCTTGCCACGAAGGATCCTTTTCAGTGTGAGCTGTGCGTCCTGGGATCAGGCGCGGGTTGCTGAATTGATAGATTGTATCTCCAAGCGGTCGCCAAGCAGCCTGATTTGTGCGGGCTGTCGTGCTTGCTCAGCGGGGAAGCCGTCTTCGAAGGTGCGGTACACCCCCGCAATCGACACCAGTTCGGGCGACATGGACTGCGCAAAAATGCGCGAGCGCGCGTCGCCGGAGGCGCCGGCCAGCGCGCGGCCGTTCAGCGCGCCGTACACGTGGATGCTGCCGTCGGCAATGATTTCGGCGCCGTTGTTTACCATGGCCATCACCACCAGGTCGGCGCCGCGCGCGTAGATGCGCTGGCCGGCGCGCACCGGGGTGTCGATGATCATGGTGCCTGCGAAGGCCGGTGCGGAAGGGGCGGCGGCGGGAGCCGGGGCCGGAGCGGGTGCCGGGACTGGCGCCGCGGCGGCTGCCGCAGGCGCATCATCCCGCTTGCCGCTGTCCAGCGACAGGCCGTGTTTCTGGATCTCGCCGATCATGTCCGGCGTGGCATTGCGCACCGCCACCGGGTTGAGATTGAATTTCTTGAGCAGGGCGATGGTGGCCAGCCAGTCGATCTGGCCGCAGCCGCGGTTCATGTCGCCTACGTCGATCACCGCCAGGTCGCCCTCGAAAAAGTCTTCGACGCCGCCGGTCATCTGCTTCAGGGCCGCTTCAACGGCATCGCCGTCGGCGGTACGCAGGATCGCCGACACGGCGACCACAGTGGAAATCTTGATTTCTACAGGTTTCTTGAACAGGCTATTGGACATGGATTTGGCAGGCAGAAGCAGCCTCAAACGGGCGCAGGCTCCCGCATTCTACTGTGAAAACAGCAGAATGGGGAGCCTGCGGAGGGGCGGGCCGGAGCTTACTGAAGCGTGTAGAAGAAGCCGGTGCCGAGGTCGCCCACTGCGCCCAGTCCCGTCGCGCCGGTGAGCTCAATGAAGATGTCATCGGTGGCGCTGAAGGCCGCCGTTCCATCGTTCACGTACAGGTAGGTACCGGCGGCATCGCCGGTGCTGATGACAAGCACGCCGGCGCTACGTGCAGCAATACCGGCGAACGCCGTCTGCAGTGAGGTTTCGAGCGTATCGCTGGAGGCGATATCGGCAACGCGCGTGAAACTGCTCACCGATCGCAGCTGGTAGTCCGCAGTGTAAATGGCCAGCTCGTCGTGCGCGAAGTCGAGGCCATCAATGATGTCGCGTGCCGCCAGGCTCGATTCCACGCCCGCTGTAGCCCGCTGGATGATCTCCACCTCGATGCCCGGCGTGCCGCTGGACTCCACAACGTTGCTTACGGTATGGCTTGCAATGGCTTGCGTGTTGTCCTGGCCCGTCGCGTTTTCCGGGTGGGCAACATAGTTGACGCCACTGTAGGTACTGGTGGTGGAATTCTCGAGCGAGAAGTAGAAGCTATTGGTCGCGCCGCCATGCAAGGCCGTGATCGTGATCAGGCCGTCCACATCGGCGCTGGCGCTGAACAACGGTGCGCCCAGGTCGCTGCTTGCGCCGGCCAGCAGCTGGGCTATCTTGGCGGCCACATTGCCGACAGCATTACCGGTCATGTCCTCGGCCGTCACCACATAGTCCATGCTGCGCTGAGGTCCGTTTTGCGGCTGATAAGCGAACCGGAGTGCATCACCCAGGTGTACTTCGCTCTGCTGCGTGGTCCATACGCCCGCAACGGCGGCTGCCGTCGTGCCATTCTCGGCAGTGAGGGTGAGTGTATGCGGGCCGCCGTCATACCCGATCACGATCTTGCCGTCGACATACGTGGCGGTATCTGCGGACCTCCGGACATTCTGGTTCAGTTCATCATTGATTGCGTAGACCAGGCTTTCCGAGATATGGTTGAGGGCGTCCTGGGTACCGTACAGCGATCCGTATGAGCCCACATCATAGCTTTCTACCGTGAACACGAAGTCGAGGCCCAGTGCGGTGTCCACCACGTGGATCTTGTCGCCTTCTTCATACCGTCCACCCAGCTTGATGGTATCGGTCTGCTTGTCGTTGGCGGGGCTGACATCCACGTAAGCCGACATGTCCTTGCTGGTTTCGTTGCCAACAAGCTTGATCCCGCTGCCGTCACGGCTAGCGGTCACGGCGAGGCCGACCACACTGCTGTTGATCGCCGCGCTGACACTGGTCGCCAGGGCGCCCGGGCCGGCCAGGTCCGCTGCCTTGACCGTATAAGTCATTTCGAGATCGCCGGCCGAGATATAGATCTCGTCGCCTGCGGAGTAAGTTCCCGAGAAGGTGATTTCCTGCGTCAGGGCTTCGCCGGTGCCGGCAAAAGCCACCCCAATCCGGTCGTCGCCGGCGCCGAGCTTGATCTTGTCAGCGCCCGCGCCGCCTTCGATATAGCTGGCCTCAGCGTGGCTCGCATCGATGGTCTGGGCGCCGCTCGAACCCAGGATATTGAGTTCGAAGCTGCCTTCCACAGCCGTCATGGTGCTGCCATGCGCCTGGGCGGCCGTCAGCGTGTTATGGGCATAGAACTGGTAGCTATCGGCATGGAAACCGGCGGCCAGCGACACGTCGCTGTAGTAGCCGGTGAAGGCCAGGCTGGTGCTGATGCCGCTGAAATCGCCCAGCAAAGTCCCTTCCGCTGACAGTTCGACGGTGCCGTCGCCGCTGATGCGCCGGCCGGACAAGCCTTCCACATTGCCGTACAGGTATGCATCATTTTGCATCACAATCGACGTGCTGAGCGGGATGCCCGAATCGCCATAGAGGGATCCGCCTTCACCGCTGCCATCGAGCAGGATCGAGCTTGGCTGCAGGCGGCTGAGCACAGGCGCAGTGGAGGAGCCGCCGAAGTAGTCGAGCGCCAGCACGATCTTGCCGGCGCCGGTGGCCTCAACCTGGGCCATGTCCAGGGAATAGGTCTGCTCGTGGGTCAGCTTCAGCTGCTGGCCGGTGGCCAGGTTCAGTTTCAGCGGGTTGCCATACAGCGCCACAGGATGGGTGGTGTCTTCCACGCCGCCGCGTGCGAACACCACTTTGCCGTCCGTCAGGGCGCGCATCGTGATGTCGCCGGTGGCCGTGCCGCTGAAGCTGAGCACGCCGTTGCTCAGGGTGGCACGGAATGCAGGTGCTGGCGGAGTTGGCGGTTCCGGATCGGGGGCGGGCGGCGTGTAGTCGCCTGCGCCGTTGCCGTCCACGTCACCGATCTGGGTGCCGGCATTGTCGAGTGAGTTGTTGAGGCCGCTGCCCGTGGTGTTGTTCAGCGCGCCGGTGACATTGCCCGCCTGCGCGCCGCTGCTCATCTGCTGCTCGATGTTCTCGGCCGCCACCTGCACGGTGACGATCTTGATCAGGTTTTCCAGCGCAGTGCCGCTGGCGTTGGCCGCATCTGTAATGGCCTTGTTCAGGTTGGCGATCGCGGCGCCCGCGTTGTCGGCGATCAGGCCGATTGCGGCGCTTTGGGCCATAGTGGCCTGCGCCTGCGTTGCTGCGTCTTTCAGCAGTTCGGTGGCGGTCGCGGCTGCGCCCAGGTCGACATTGCCATCCTTGGTCAGCAGGGTGGCCAGCGCATCCACGGCGGCATTCGCGCCGCCGTTGGCGCCGCCTTCCACGCCCACGCCGGACAAGGCCGCGCCAACCTGTCCCATCAGGGTATTGACCTGAGCCAGAACGGCCTGCGCTTTCAGCGCGGCCGCTTGCGCGTCAGTGCTGGCGCCGCTTGCGGTGGCGGCGGCAATCGCGTCGAAGTTGTTCAGGTCGAGCGCTGCATTCAGGCCCAGCTTGGTCTTCACCAGCGTTTCGGCTGCCGCGGCAGCCTGGCCCTGGTTCACCAGGGCCTGCACCAGCGTGGTCAGCGGATTGATGACGGTGGCGCCTGCCATGGCGGTATAGGTGCCGTTGACCGGCGCGCCGGTGGCGATGTCGGTGCCGCCGGTCATGGTGAGGTTGCCGAAGCCGGCTTCATCGCCGAAGTCGAAATTGCCCTTGTCGTCGGTAATGCGGGTCACGGTGCGGGTGGTTTCCACGCCGTTGACCGTTTCGTGGATGGTCATGGTGACCGTAGCGCCCTTGATGTAGCCATCGACTGCCACGCCCGAGGTGCTCAGGCCCGGCACTTCGGCCCCGTGGTAGCCGGCCGCGCCATACAGCTTGGTCAGCAGTGCAACCGGATCTACCGTCGCCAGTGCGCTTTGCAGCTGGGCAGCGGTCGGTGCCGCATCGTTCACGGCAATGAATTGTTCCACTGCTTTCACGGCGCCGCCGCGCACGTGGTACATCTCGGCGGAGCTGGAGAACTGCAGCACCACATCAGCGCGGCTGCCGCCGTGCGCCAGCTGGTCCAGGAAGAACTGCTTGCCGGTGGCATCGGCGGCGCGGCCGAAGGCGTTCTGGTACAGGTTGTCCAGGAAGGCGGCGTCGCTCACCGTGCCGTACAGGGACTTGAACTCGGCGTCATTGCCGAAATGCTGGACTACCTGGCTGATGCTCATGCCCTGTTGTACCGCCTTGGCCCAGTATTCGACGCCGTCGGCGTCCGGAATGCGGCCGAATGCCGTGAAATACAGGCGGACCACCGGGTCCACTACGTGCTGGAATTCGGTGCTGTGGAAGAATTCGGCGGCGACTTCGGCGGCGTTGCGCGCGCCGCTGTCGATTTCGCCGGCCCAGTATTGGACGCCCGCGGCGTCGGCCGAACGGTGCAGGAAGCGGGCGTAAAGTTGTTCAACGAAAGTGGCGCTGGCCGAAGTGCTAGTGGTACTCATGAAGTGCTCCATCAGGAATGTTAGGAAACGGGACAGACTGCGCTGCCTCAATCCCCAAATTGTCTTGTCCTGTCGCAAGCTGACTTGACCGCCTGTCTCAATTTGTGAACAAAGTGGAAATTATTGTTACCTGAAGCACAAAAACCTCAGCGCCGAAGTGCCTCTGCGGCCATAATCCAGCTTCTCGCCCAATTTTTATGCAGATCACTCCCCATTCCCTATTGCCAGCCGTACTGCTTGGCCAGGAGCGCTTTGATGTCGCGGGCTTGGCCCAGCCCCTGCTCGCCTGGCGCGAACGGGTGGGGCATGTGGTGGACGTGGTGCTGGAACGCGATGCCGCGCTGCAGGATTTCTCCGGTGAGATTCGCCGGACCGTGGTGGCCGGCTTTGTGGTGACGGATTGCCGCACCGGCCGCATCGACCTGGAGCGCAACCTGCCCCGCATCTCGACTGACAGCCTGCGCGCGTTCACCTTCCAGCTGTTCCCGGAGAGTGATCCGGGGGAAGTGCTGGCGCTGCGCACCCGCGGCGCCGGCGGCGGCGGGCGCGCCAGCATCCTTGCAATCGATCTCAATCAACCATTCCGCCATCGCCGCCTGGGCGGCCGCGTGATCAGCCTGTTTGTGGAGCGGGAGGTGCTGGCCAGCTATTTGCCCGATGCGGAAGCGCTGCATGGGCGCGTACTCGAGGACCGCTCACCGTCGACGCACCTGCTGGTGCAGCATCTGCTCGCACTCAATCATGATCTGCCCGCGCTCACCGAGGCTGAGGCGCTGCCGCGGATAAAAATCGCATGCGGGCTGCTGGCGGCGGCATTCGGCAAGGAAGCGCGGCTCGCCGGCAGTGCGCGGGCCGCCGTGCGCGCCGCCGCTTTCGGTGAGGCGCGGCGCCGCATCGAGCGCAATGTGCATGCGCCCGACATGCAGCTGGAACAGGTGGCGGCCGGCCTGCCGGTGTCGCGCGCTACCCTGTACCGCATGTTCGAGCAGGAGGGCGGCTTGCAGGCTTATGCGCGGCAGCGGCGCCTGCGCGCCGCTGCGGATGAGATAGTGCGCTTTCCCGACCTGGCCATCAAGGATATTGCCCTCGGCCTTGGTTTTGGTTCGGCCAGCGACTTCACGCGCGCTTTCCGCCGCGCTTTCGGCCTCAGCCCGCAGGAGTTCCGGCATCAGGCCGTGCTGTCAAGCGCGCGCTAAGCAGGGCCGCCAGGCCGCCCGCTGCCACGCATGCCGCCGCGGCGCAGAACATGGTGCGCGGGCCGCTTGCGGCGTAGACCCAGCCCAGACCAAGGGCGCCGGTGGCGCCCCCCAGGCCATATGACACGCTGATCAGCAAAGCCTGCCCGCGCGCCTGCGAGGGACCGCTGAACCAGCGCTGCAGGATGGTGATGACGGACGTCTGGTGCGCCGCCACGCTGGCCGATTGCAGCAGTTGCGCCGCCACCAGTGCGGCCAGCGAATGCGCCCCGAATGCGATCATCAGGAAGCGCAGCACCGCCACCGCATGCACCAGCAGCAGCAGGCGCTGCGCCCCCAGCTTGCGCAGCGCCTGCCCTGCCACGAAGTACATGCCAACCTCGCTCAGGGTGCCGATCGCCCACAGCATGCCGATCTGCGTTTTGCTGTAGCCGAGGCTGGCCAGGTAGAGCGAATAGAAGACCTGCAGCGCCGCATGCGCCATCAGCATCAGGAAGGCCGATCCGAGAAAGGCCTGCAGTGCCGGCAGGCGCAGCAGTGTGCCGATGGCGGCAGGCGCCGCCGGTGCAATCGCCGCTTGCGGCTCGCGCAGGCCCAGGCTGGTGAGCGCATGGGCGGCCAGCAAGGCCAGCGTAATCCAGGGCATCAGCAGGATGCCGGCCGCATCGAGCAGCGCCCCGCTGGCCAGGGCGAGCGCCGCATAGCCCAGCGGCCCCCACAGGCGCAGGCGCCCGTAGCGGCCCATATCGCCCCGCAGTCCGCTGACCAGCAGCGCTTCCGAAAGCGGGCGCTGCGCACTGGCGAACAGATGCACCAGCGCCGCGGCAACAAAGAAACCGGCAAAACTATTGCCGAGCAAGATGCCGATGTAGGCGACGAAGAGCGCCAGTGCCGTGCACCGCAAAACCAGTGCCCGCGCCGCCAAACGGTCCCCAAGGTAACCCCAGCCGTAAGGGGCGGCGATGCGGGCCAGCTGTGCCAGCGACATGAGAATGGCGATCTGGCCCGGGCTCATGCCGCGCGCGGCAAAAAACAGGCTGGTAAAAGGCGATGTCACGCCGATATATCCCCAGTACAGGAAGAGCAGGCCGCTGAGTTTGACTGCTTGGGAGGGGCGGTCCTGTGGCGGCATGCTGGGAATGTTAGGGGTGTATCCCTTATTTTAACATTTTTGCAAGTTCACGGCTTGCTGCATCACCCTCTCGCCGTGGTTTCGCTGCGCAACACATGCGCGGCGCTGACCATATTGCGCAGTGCCGCCTCGGTTTCCGGCCAGCCGCGCGTCTTCAGGCCGCAATCAGGGTTGACCCACAGCCTTTCGGCGGGAATCACGGCGCTGGCCTTCTGCAGCAAGGCGACGATGCTGGCGGTGTCCGGTACCCGTGGCGAATGGATGTCGTAGACGCCCGGCCCGATCTCGTTCGGATAGCGGAAGGCGCCGAAGCCTTTCAGCAGCTCCATCGCGGAACGGCTGGTTTCGATGGTGATGACGTCCGCATCCATCGCCGCAATCTGCGGCAGGATGTCGTTGAACTCCGCGTAGCACATATGGGTGTGGATCTGCGTGCCGTCGCGCGCCACGCCGGCTGAGACGCGGAAGGCGCGCGTGGCCCAGTCCAGGTATTCGTTCCAGCGGCTGCGGCGCAGCGGCAGGCCTTCGCGTACTGCCGGTTCATCGATCTGGATGATGGCGATGCCCGCCGCTTCGAGGTCGCGCACTTCGTCGCGGATGGCAAGCGCAATCTGCAGCGTGGTGTCGGCGCGCGGCTGGTCGTCGCGCACGAAGGACCATTGCAGGATGGTGACGGGGCCGGTCAGCATGCCTTTCACCGGCTTGCTGCTGAGGCTTTGGGCATAGGCTGCCCACTGCACCGTCATCGGCTGCGGGCGCTCCACGTCGCCGAAGATGATCGGCGGTTTCACGCAGCGCGAACCATAGGACTGCACCCAGCCCTGCGCCGTGAACACGAAGCCTTCCAGCTGTTCGCCGAAGTATTCCACCATATCGTTGCGCTCCGCTTCGCCGTGCACCAGCACGTCCAGGCCCAGCGCCTCCTGGCGGCGGATGGCGTCTTCGATCTCGGCGCGCATCGCGGCCTCGTAACGCTCATCGGCCAGTTCGCCGCGCCGCCACGCCGCGCGGGCGCCGCGGATGGCCGGCGTCTGCGGGAAGGAGCCGATAGTGGTGGTCGGGTAGGCCGGCAGCTGCAGGCGCTGCTGCTGGATGCGCTGGCGCTGCCCGAAGGGCGAGGCGCGGCGGTCGGCGTTGGCATCCTGCGCCGTGGCGGCCAGGCGTTCGGCGACGGCGGCTTTGTGCACACGCGGACTGCCACGGCGGCCGGCGATCGCGCTGCGGGAGGCCAGCAGCGCGGGGGCGGCCGCTTCCGGCTGGGTGAGGGCGAGCTTCAGGGTTTGCAGCTCGCCCAGCTTTTCGGCGGCGAAGGCCAGCCAGTTGCGCACCTCAGCATCCAGCGCCGTTTCCGGCGCCAGCGTGTAGGGCACGTGCAGCAGCGAGCAGGAGGACGACAGCCACAGCGCGCCGCGGCGCTTGTCGAGCAGCGGCTGGATGCGCGCCAGCGCCGCATCGAGGTCCGTACGCCAGATATTGCGGCCGTCCACCACGCCTACCGACAGCACCTTGTGCGCAGGCAGCCAGTCCGCCACGCTCGCCAGTTCATGCGCTGCGCGCACGCCGTCCACGTGCAGGCCCGCGACCGGCAGGCGGCAGGCCAGGCCGAGGTTTTCTTCCAGCGGCGAGAAGTAGGTGGCCAGCAGCAGCTGTGCGCCGGCCTGGTTCAGCTGCCAGTAGCTGGTTTCGAAGGCGTTGCGCCATTCGGACGGCAGGTCCAGGCCGAGAATCGGCTCGTCGATCTGCACCCATTCCACCCCCGCTTCCTTCAGCCGCGCGAGGATGGCGCCATACACCGGCAGCAGGCGCTCCAGCAGCGCGAGCCGCGCCGAATCGTCGCGCTCCTTGCCCAGCCAGAGGAAGCTTAGCGGGCCAAGCAGCACGGCTTTCACGCGATGGCCCAGCGCCTGCGCCTCCGCCACCTCATCGAACAGGTGCTCGCTGGACAGGGCGAACTGCGTCGCTGCCGTGAACTCCGGCACAAGGTAGTGGTAGTTGGTGTCGAACCATTTGGTCATTTCCAGCGCATGGCCGTCGCCGTGGGCCTGGCCACAGCGGCAGGCGGTGGCGCCGCGCGCCATATCGAAGTAGCGCGCCAGCGGCGAGGCATCCGGGTGGAATTCGAAACGGGCCGGTTCGCAGCCCAGCAGCTGCATGTGGTTCGCAACATGGTCGTAGAAGGCGAAGTCGCCGACGGTCACGAAATCGAGCCCGGCGGCACGCTGCTCCGCCCAGTGGCGTTCGCGCAGGGCGCGGCCGGTGTTTTCCAGCTCAACTTCGCTCAACTCGCCCTTCCAGTGCTTTTCGAGGGCGAACTTCAGTTCGCGGGCGGCGCCGACGCGCGGATAGCCGGGAATATGGGTATGGATGGAATTCATGTTGTTGTCACGCTCAGTAAATATTGGTGAAGTAGAGTGTGCAACAATCCGGTCTATAATAAAAACGAAAGATTTTGCGGATCAATATGAAAATCATTCATCTTTAACCCATCCATATGCTCGAAATCCGCCATCTGCGCACGCTTGCTGCCTTGCGCTCCGCCGGCAGCCTGGTCCGCGCCGCCCAATTGCTCAACCTGACCCAGTCGGCCCTGTCGCACCAGATCAAATTGCTGGAAGATCGCTACGGCGGGCCGCTTTTTGAGCGAAAATCGATGCCGATCGGCTTTACGGCTACCGGCGCCCGGCTGCTGCGGCTGGCCGATACCCTGCTGCCGGAAATCGAGCAGGCCGAGCGCGACGTGGCGCGGCTGACGCAGGGCGACCAGGGCCAGCTGCGCGTGGCGCTTGAATGCCATACCTGTTTCGACTGGCTGATGCCGGTGATGGATGAATTCCGCAAACGCTGGCCGGATGTGGAGATCGACCTGGTTTCCGGCTTCCACAGCGAGCCGCTGGAACTGCTGCGCAGCGGCGCCGCCGACCTGGTGATCGGTTCCGACTACCGCGCCGGCTATGCCACCTTCCCGCTGTTCCGCTTCGAGATACTGACGGTGATGGCGCAGAAGCACCGCCTGCAGTCGCAGCGCCGGCTCAGCGCCGCCGATTTCGAGGGCGAGACCCTGATCACCTATCCCGTGCCGGAAGAGCGCATCGACCTGATCCGCGAGCTGCTGCGGCCCGCAGGCGTGCAGTTCCAGCGCCGCACGGCCGAGCTCACGGTAGCCATCCTGCAGCTGGTGGCCAGCCGCCGCGGCGTGGCCGCGCTGCCCAACTGGGCCATCAAGAACTACGTCGATTACGACTATGTGATCGCACGCCCCATCGGGGAACAGGGCCTGTGGAGCGATCTCTTCGTCTCCGTGCCCGAGTCCCTGCGCCAGAAAGCCTATGTGGCGGACTTCGTCAAAGTGATACGCGAGCAGTGCGCGGCATCGCTGGACGGTATCAAGTTATTGTCGTGACAAGCAGTTACCATTTCTGCAAAATAGCGACAGGCTTGATCCAGCTCAAATACTATTGCGTCTGAGCTCCTTACTATGGAAAACCTTTGCGCCAGCGCAGTAGAACCGGCGCTGGCTCCGGGCTGCTTACTTCGTTAGAATGGATCGGAACCGCATTTGATTTAACCACCGGAGAGTTACATGGATGATGTAGTTATCGTTGCCGCGGCCCGTACCGCGGTCGGCAAATTTGGCGGCAGCCTGGCCAAAATTCCAGCGTCCGAACTGGGCGCGCACGTGATCAAAGGTCTGATCGCGCAAACCGGCATCGATCCAAACCTGATCAATGAAGCCATCCTGGGCCAGGTGCTGACCGCCGGCGTGGGCCAGAATCCGGCACGCCAGGCCGTCATCAAGGCAGGCCTGCCCAATACCATCCCGGCTTACACCATCAACAAGGTGTGCGGTAGCGGCCTGAAAGCCACCCACCTGGCGGCGCAGGCCATCAAGTGCGGCGACGCCAACATCATCATCGCCGGCGGCCAGGAAAACATGAGCGCCGCGCCGCACGTGCTGAACGGCTCGCGCGACGGCTTCCGCATGGGCGACATCAAGATGACGGACACGATGATCGTGGACGGCCTGTGGGACGTGTACAACCAGTACCACATGGGCATCACCGCCGAGAACGTGGCCAAGCAGTACGACGTGTCGCGCAGCCAGCAGGACGAATTCGCCCTGGCCTCGCAGCAGAAGGCCGAAGCGGCGCAGAAGGCGGGCAAGTTCAAGGACGAGATCCTGCCTTTCGAAATCGTGCAGAAAAAAGGCAGCATCGTGTTCGACAGCGACGAATACATCAAGGCCGGTTCCACGCTGGATGCGCTGGCGGGCCTGCGTCCTGCGTTCTCGAAAGACGGAAGCGTCACCGCCGGCAATGCCTCCGGCATCAATGACGGCGCAGCGGCAGTGATGATGATGTCCGCCTCGATGGCCAAGCAGCTCGGCCTGAAGCCGATGGCGCGCATCGCGGCCTACGCTTCCTCCGGCCTGGACCCGGCCATCATGGGCATGGGCCCGGTATCGGCCAGCCGCCTGTGCCTGAAGAAGGCCGGCTGGACGCCCGAGCAGCTGGACCTCATGGAGATCAACGAAGCGTTTGCAGCGCAGGCTTGCGCCGTCAACCGCGAAATGGGCTGGGATACCAGCAAGATCAACGTTAACGGTGGCGCCATCGCCATCGGCCACCCGATCGGCGCTTCCGGCGCGCGTATCCTGGTGACGCTGCTGCACGAGATGGCGCGCCGCGACGCGAAGAAAGGCCTGGCCTCGCTGTGCATCGGCGGCGGCATGGGCGTGGCGCTGGCAGTAGAAAGGGAGTAAGAGCTTTCAGTTGTTTCGGTAGAACGCACCAATAATAAGGGGAAGACAAAATGGCACGAGTAGCACTAGTAACAGGCGGTATGGGTGGTCTGGGCGAGGCGATCTGCATCAAGATGCATGCCCTGGGCTACGATGTAGTTACCACGTACTCCCCATCGAATACCAAGGCAGAGGCATGGCTGGCGCAAATGAAGGAACAGGGTTACAAGTTCCGCGCCTACCCATGCGATGTGTCCGACTATGAGTCGGCGCAGGCCTGCGTGGCAACGATCACGAAGGACATGGGGCCGGTGGATGTGCTGGTGAATAATGCCGGCATCACCCGCGACATGACCTTCAAGAAGATGGACAAGGTGAACTGGGACGCGGTGATGCGCACCAACCTGGATTCCGTATTCAACATGACCAAGCCGGTAGCGGATGGCATGGTGGAGCGGGGCTGGGGCCGCATCATCAATATCTCGTCGGTGAACGGCCAGAAGGGCGCCTTCGGCCAGACCAACTACTCGGCTGCGAAAGCAGGCGTGCATGGTTTCACCAAGGCGCTGGCGCTGGAAGTGGCGCGCAAGGGCGTGACAGTGAACACCATTTCGCCGGGCTATATCGGCACCAAGATGGTGACGGAGATCCCGCAGGAAGTGCTGGATTCGAAGATCCTGCCGCAGATTCCGATGGGCCGCCTCGGCAAGCCGGACGAAGTGGCGGGCCTGGTGGCCTACCTGTCGTCGGACGAAGCAGCTTTCGTTACCGGCGCCAATATCGCCATCAACGGCGGCCAGCACATGTCCTGACAGCCTTCCCGCAACAGGCAAAGCCCGCGTCCCTTATGGGGCGCGGGCTTTTTCGTTTATAGTCGTGCCCATTCCAACCACAAAGGAGGCGCGCGTGAATGGCTGCAGCCGCTCCATCTACGCTTATCCCTGGGACGTCGCCGAGCGCGGCGTGGACGCGTTTGCCGGCGAGGCGCTGGAGCGCGGCCTGAATGGCGTAACGCTGGCTGCCGCCTACCATGCAGGCAAATTCCTGCGTCCGCAAGCCGCCCGCGTGGTGTTCCCGGAAGACGGCGTCAGCTACTTCGAACCTTCGCGCGAATACGGAACGCTGAAGCCTGCGCCCCATTCCGATCCGGCCCTGCGCCGTGTGTTTTCGGAGCTGGCGCGCGATGGCCGGCTGGCCGTGCACGCGTGGACTGTGCTGCTGCATAACACCCGGCTTGGCAGCCTGCACCCGGAATGCACCGTGCGCAATGCCTTCGGCGACGGCTATGTCTATTCGCTCTGCCCTTCGCATCCCGAGGTATTCCGCTATGCGCTCACGCTGGCGCTGGATGCGGGTGCGCAGGGCGTCCAGTCGCTGGTGCTCGAAACGCCGGGCTGGCTGCCGTACGCGCACGGCTATCACCATGAATTCGCCCAGCTGCGCAGCAATGTGTGGCTGGACACCATGCTGGGCCTGTGTTTCTGCGATGCCTGCAAGGCGGGCGCCCGCGATGCGGGCATCGACGGTGCAGGCCTTCAGGCGCGGATCGGCGGCCGTGTGCGCGCTTACCTGCACGCGCCGGTTGACGCGCAGGGCACGCAGGCCGAGGCCTGGCTGGCGGCAGACCTGCTCGAAGACGACGAACTGGCCGCCTATGTGCGCATGCGCCAGTCGCGCGTGACGGAGCTGGTGGCCGCCATCCGCGCAGCGCTGCCGCGCGAGGTGGCGCTGTCCGTCATTCCCACCACGCAGCGGCCGACCGCGCAAAGCTGGATCGAAGGCAGCGATCTCGCCGCGCTGGCACGTGCGGCGGATTTCATTGAAGTCCCGTTCTACGAGCCCGATGCCGCGCGCGTGCTGGCCGATGCTTTCGATACGCTGCGCCGCGTGGGCGGCAGCGATGCTGCAAGCCGCGTGCGCGCCATTCTTCGTCCCGGCCCTCCGGACCTTGGTGATGGCGCACAGCTGCCGCAGGCGCTGGCCGGACTGGCCGCGCTGGGTATTCGCGATTTCGCTTTCTATAACTACGGCCTGCTGCGCAGCGCCAATCTCGACGCCATGGGCCACGCGCTCAAGGCGCACACCAGGGAACACGCATGAACATTTTGCCAAACGGCGGCCTGCCGCTCGCCGGCCTCGATGACCAGACCTTGCTGCCCGGCGTGAAGGGCTTGCCGATCACCGCGCCGCTGAAGCAGGGGGCGATTGCACTGCAGGGCTGGAATGTGCTGCGCGGCGACACCAGCTATCCAGTCGCGCTGCTGCGCCAGTCCGCGCTCGAACATAACCTGGACTGGATGCGCCGCTTCTGCGAGCACTTCAAGGTAGCCCTCTCGCCGCATGGCAAAACCACCATGAGCCCCCAGCTGTTCGGCGCGCAGCTGGCGAACGGCGCCTGGGGCATTACGCTGGCGACAATTCCGCAGGTGCAGGTCGCCGCGCGCTACGGCGTGCAGCGCGTGCTGCTGGCGAACGAGCTGGCCGGCCCGGCCGATATCCGCGCCGTGCTGCAGCTCATGAAGGACAAGCCGCAGTTCGAGTTCTTTGCACTGGCCGATTCGGTGGAAGGCGTGCAGCGCCTGTCGCGTGCCGTGCAGGCCAGCGGCTTGCAGCGGCCCTTGCCGCTGCTGGTGGAGCAGGGCGCATCCGGCAAGCGCGCCGGGTGCCGCACGCGCGAGGAAGTGCTGGACGTGGCGCGCGCCATCGCCGCCGCACCCGGCCTGCAGCTGGCAGGCATCGAAGGCTACGAAGGCGTGCTGACCAGCGATGACCGCGAAGGCAGCGTGACACTGGTGAATGGTTTCATCCGGCAGATGACGGAGCTGCTGCGCCAGGCGGACGGTGAAGGCCTGTTCGGCGGCAGCCAGATCATCATCTCCGCCGGCGGCTCTTCGCACTTCGACCTGGTGGCGCGCGGCTTTGCGGGTATTGGCGGCCTGTCGCGCCCCGTGTTGCCGATCCTGCGCAGCGGCTGCTACCTGACCAATGACCACGGCCACTACTACGAACACACGCAGGAGCTGAGCCGGCGCGAACGGGAAGCGCCGCCGGGGGGCCTGCTGCCGGCGCTGGAGGTGTGGAGCGTGGTGCTGTCGCGCCCCGAACCCAACCTTGCCATTCTCTCGATGGGCAAACGCGATGCGTCGCACGATCTCGGCCTGCCGCACCCGCTGCTGGTGCAGCGCGAAGGCGCCGCCGCACCGGAGGCCATTCCGCGGCAGGCTGAAATCTTCAAGATGAACGACCAGCATGCCTACCTGCGCCTGCCGGAAGGATTTGACGTAAAAGTGGGCGACCTGGTGGGCTGCGGCATCTCCCATCCATGCACCACCTTCGACAAATGGCCGCTGATGCTGGTGGTGGACGACAGCTACCGCGTTACCGGCGCCGTCAATACCTTCTTCTGAAACCGTTACAATCTGGGCTTCACGCCGAGAGGACTGCCATGCCAGAACCGCTGAACCACATGTTCCCGCCCATTACCCCGCTGCGCCACGGCATGATGCCGGTGGACGATGTGCACACCATCTACTGGGAAGAGGTGGGTAATCCGGAAGGCCAGCCTGTCATCTTCCTGCATGGCGGCCCCGGTGCAGGCCTCTCGCCGCAGCACCGCCGCTTCTTCGACCCGCAGCACTACCGCGTGATCCTGTTCGACCAGCGCGGCGCGGGCAAATCGACCCCGCTCGGCGATACGCGCAACAACACCACCCAGCTGCTGATCCAGGACATCGAACGCCTGCGTGAGCACTTCGGCATCGAGAAATGGCTGGTTTTCGGCGGCTCCTGGGGCTCCACGCTGGCGCTGGCCTACGGCGAAGCGCATCCAGAACGCTGCCTTGGCTTCGTGCTGCGCGGGATCTTCCTCTGCACGGCGCTGGAAATCGACTGGTTCATGGATGGCGCCCAATGGTTCCACCCCGAGATTCACGAAGAGTTCGCGGCGCCGATTCCGCCGGAAGAGCGCAATGACCTGCTGCAGGCCTACTACAAGCGCATCATGGACGACGATCCGGCCGTGCACTGGCCGGCGGTGCGCGCTTGGAGCCGCTTCGAAGGCCGCCGCGTGTTCCTGCTGCCGCAGCCGGAAGAACTGCCCTCGGACACGCTGGACCTCGGCGTCGGCCGGCTGGAAGCGCACTACATGGCCAATCTGGGTTTCTTCGAAGACGACCAGCTGCTGCGTGACCTGGACCGCATCGCCCACCTGCCGTGCGTGATCGTGCAGGGCCGCTACGACGTGATCTGCCCGCCCTTCACTGCATGGCGCCTGCACAAGCGCTGGCCGGACTCCGTCATCAAGATGATTCCGGACGCTGGGCATGGCGCAATGGAGGTGGGAATCAGCCGCGCCCTGGTCAACGCAACGGAGCAGTTCAAGCGCCTCAATCGTTTCGAGTAAGGCGCGGCGGGCCTGCTACACTGATGGCCTGGGGTAAATAATTATATAAACGATTCATGAACATTCAGCTTGGCGATATCGGCCACATTATTCAACTGGCGATTGCGCCAGTCTTCCTGCTGACTGGCGTTTGCACCAACCTGATGGTGCTGATCAACCGGCTCGCGCGGATCATCGACCGTTCGCGCACGCTGGAAGACCGCCTCGACGTCGCCTACAACGACAACTACCTGAACGAGCTGGACGTGCTGTATCGCCGCTCGCACCTGATCAACTACTCGATCACCCTGTCCACGGCCACGGGCCTGTTCATCTGCCTGGTGATTGCGCTGCTCTTCATCGGTGACACCACCAACGTCACCCTCGACAAATACATTGCTGGCCTGTTCGTGGCAGGCGTCTTCGCCCTGATCGGCAGCTTCGGCTTCCTGCTGCGCGAGATCTTCATCGCGTCCTCCTGGATGCGCAGCCACCGCCACGTGCGCCAGCCCCGCCCGGAAAATTAAGCATCATGCACGACTACAAACGCCCCCCAACCCTGCACCGCTACGGCCCGCGCAGCGAACTTGAACTGGCCCTGAGCCAGGGGCAGTTCGTGCTGCGTCCCGCCGGCGCCTTCCTCACGCTGAGCTTCTCGCGTGCCTGGGATACTGAACTGTTCGACCACTTCGGTGCGGATTCCTGTCTCGTTATCCACAACACCGAGGAATTCGGCGAGCGCATTCACCGTGCCGTGCAGCGCACCCTGCCCAACTGGGCCGGCATTGACGGCGCCGTGGAATATGGCGTGCGCGCCGCCCTGGGCGCGGCGTTTACCAAAGGTTCTGGCGATGCGATGGAGAAGGAGTGGCAGTTCGCCTGGCGTTCCATGCAGAGTTCCGCTTCCATGAACCCCGTGGTGATCCGTATCGGCAGCCTGGAAAACTTCGCGGAACTGCGCGGGCGCGACTACCGCCCCTCGTAATCAGTTGATGGCCTGGCGGTTGCCGGCGGCGGCAGGTTTGTCGATGCGCGCCAGCACCGCATTCATCATGCGTTCGATATCGCCGCGGATGATATTGGTGCCCAACAGGCCGGGCACATAGAAGTTGGGCGCCATCTTGCCGCTGTAGATAATGCGCGTGCCGCCGGTTTCCGGCATCGGAATCAGCTCCCAGCGTGACTCATAATGCTTCATGTCCCCCGAGATCAGCGAGATATCGATGGAGGACATGGGCTGCTCCGTCGCGCGCACAATGAGGTGGATGGACTTCGACACGAAGAGCAGGCGCGCATTGCCGAACTGCTCGATGATGACCTCATTGCCATTGCGGGACAGCACACGGCAGGAGATCAGGTCCGGCACGAATTCCTCCATCCGGTCGTAGCCGGTGAGGGTGCGCCAGACGGTGGGCAGGGGCGCCTGTACCACGCCGCTGGCATCCACGATATAGAGCGTCAGCGAGTCCTGGGTCTCACGCTTGACTTCCACCTGCAGCTTTGGCGTGTCGGCGCGCGATCCCTGCGCAAGCACAGACACCGGCGCAACAAGACCGAACATCAAACACAGCAGAAATCGCTTCATCCTTCCAGCGTAAGGTAACTGGTGGCAGAATACAAGCGCAATACGCGATCACCGTTAGTCAACGCACAAAGCGGAAACCATTACAAGAATATGACTACCTACCCACACCTCCTTGCCCCGCTTGATCTTGGCTTCACCACCCTGCGCAACCGCGTCATCATGGGCTCGATGCATACGGGATTAGAGGATCGCTTCTACAACTACGGCAAGCTGGCCGCCTTTTACCGCGAACGGGCGCGCGGCGGGGCAGGGCTGATTGTGACCGGCGGTATCTCGCCCAACCGGCAAGGGTGGCTGCTGCCCTTCGGCGGCACCATGAATTTTTTTGGGGACGTGTTCAACCATCGCAAGGTAACGCAGGCGGTGCACGAGGAGGGCGGCAAGATCCTCATGCAGATCCTTCATGCGGGGCGCTATGGCTACCAGCCGCTGGTGGTATCGGCATCCGAACGCAAGTCACCCATCTCTCCCTTCAAGCCACGCGCGCTGACGGAACGCGGCATCCAGTCCACCATCGGCGCCTACGTACGCTGTGCGAAGCTGGCGAAGAAGGCGGGCTACGACGGCGTGGAAGTGATGGGCAGCGAAGGCTACCTGCTGAACCAGTTCCTGTGCGCCCGCACCAACCTGCGCACGGACCGCTGGGGCGGCAGCATCGAGAACCGCATGCGGCTGCCGGTGGAGATTGTGTCGCGCATCCGCGCAGCGGTCGGGCCGGAGTTCATCATCATGTACCGCCACTCCCTGCTGGACCTTGTGGAAGGCGGCAATACCTGGGACGAAGTGGTGGCAGTAGCGAAGGCCCTGCAGCAGGCCGGGGCAACGATACTCAACACCGGCATCGGCTGGCATGAGGCGCGCGTGCCCACCATCGTCACCTCGGTGCCGCGCGCCACCTTCGCCGAAGTGGCGGGCCGCCTTCGCCGCGAGGTCACGATTCCGGTCGTGGCATCGAACCGCATCAATATGCCGGGCGAGGCGGAAGCGATCCTGCGCCGCGGCGATGCCGACATGGTATCGATGGCGCGGCCCTTCCTTGCCGATGCCGACTTCGTGCGCAAGGCCGCCGAAGGGCGCACGGACGAAATCAACACCTGCATCGGCTGCAACCAGGCCTGCCTGGACCACACCTTTGCCAACAAGCGCGCCAGCTGCCTGGTCAACCCGCGCGCCTGCCATGAAACGGAACTGGCCTATACCCCGGCCGCTGCGAAGCTGCGCGTCGCGGTGGTTGGCGCGGGCCCGGCAGGGCTGTCCGCCGCCACCGTGGCGGCACAGCGCGGCCACGACGTTACGCTGTTCGACTCCAGCGATAGCGTGGGCGGCCAGTTCCGCATTGCGATGCAGATCCCCGGCAAGGAAGAATTCGCGGAAACCATCCGCTACTTCGGCCGCCAGCTCGAACTCACGGGCGTGAAGCAGCAGCTGAACAAGCGCGTCACGCGCGAAGAGCTGAACGCAGGCGGCTACGACCACGTCATCGTGGCCACCGGCATCCGCGTGCGCAAGCCGGTGATTGAGGGTGTGGACCACCCGAAGGTGCTGAGCTACCTCGACGTGCTGCAGCACAAGAAACCGGTGGGCAAGCGCGTAGCCATCATCGGCGCGGGCGGCATCGGCTTCGACGTTGCCGAATACCTGCTGCACGACCCCTCGCTGGCGCTGCCGCTGTCGATCGACCACTGGACGGCGGAATGGGGTGTGGACCTGCACGCGAAGACAGGCGGCGGCCTGGTGCCGCCGGTGCCGTCCGATCCGGTGCGGCAGCTCTACCTCCTGCAGCGCAAGACCAGCAAACCCGGTGCGGGGCTGGGCAAGACGACGGGCTGGGTGCACCGCGCCGTCCTCGCACGGAACGGGGTAGTGATGATGGCGGGCGTGCAGTACAGGCGCATCGACGACCAGGGCCTGCATATCCTGGTGGATGGCGAAGAGCGGCTGCTGGCAGTGGACAACGTGATCATCTGCGCGGGCCAGGACAGCCTGGCGGAGCTGATGCCCGCCGAAGGCGAAGTGAGTGCCGCGAAGTACCACAAAATCGGCGGCGCCGCCCTCGCATCGGAGCTCGACGCCAAGCGCGCCATCAAGGAAGGCGCCACCCTCGCCGCCTCCCTATAGCCCAGTCCGCGACACCATGGGGCCAGGCCCCTCTTGTCGCGGTCTCATCCACGCGATGCCGTTGAGCCTGCGACAGAAGGGGCCTGGCCCCACGGTGTCGCGGACTCAGCTGTGTGAGCTGGGGGCATGGAAGTCGGCGACGATGTGGGCGGCCATGCCGTTGGCGAGTTCTTCTTCGCCGATGAAGATCTTGCCGGCGCGTTCGCCGCGCAGCAGGCTGGCTTCTTCTTCGTTGTGGGTGCGGACGACCGTTTTGATTTCCGGGTTCAGCGCCCGCGCCGTTTCGATCATGGCGCGCACGTGGAAGGTGTCCGGCGTGGCGATCACCAGCATGCGGGCGCGCGCAATGTGCGCCTGGATCAGCACCGCCGGTTCCGCCGCATTGCCGACCACTGCCGCCGTGCCTTCGCGCCGTAGCTGGTCGACGATGTCGCGGTTCTGTTCCGCCACCACATAGTGGATGCCTTGCTCGGTCAGCTGTTTTGCGATCTGGCGGCCCACTCGCCCGTAGCCAACCAGCACCACCTGGCCGGATAGCTTGTGGTGCTCGGTGCTCATCGGCAGCTCGGCCAGCGGGTCAGGGCGGCGTTCGAATTTCGCGGCCAGGAGCTTGTTCTTGCCAAGCCAGCGTTCCAGCGGTTTCGTCATCGCGAAAACCAGCGGATTCAGTGCAATCGAGATGATGGCACCCGCCAGGATCAGGCTTTGGCCTTCATGCGGCATCAGCTTCAGCGAAATGCCCAGCGCCGCAAGGATGAAGGAGAATTCGCCGATCTGCGCCAGGCTGGCCGATACCATCAGCGCGCTCTTGGCCGGATAGCGCAGCAGCACCACCAGCAGGAAGGCCGCCAGCGATTTGCCGAACACGATGATCGCGACCACGGCCAGCAGCCGAAGCGGCTGTTCCAGCACAATCGCCGGTTCGAACAGCATGCCCACTGAAACAAAGAACAGCACCGCGAACGCGTCCCGCAGCGGCAGCGATTCCTGCGCCGCGCGGTGGCTCAGTTCCGATTCGCGCAGCACCATACCGGCGAAGAAAGCGCCCAGCGCAAAGGAGATGCCGAACAGTTTGGTGGCCGCATAGGCAATGCCCACCGCCGCCGCAATCACGCACAGCGTAAACAGTTCGCGCGACCCGGTGCGCGCTACCTGCCACAGAATCCACGGGAACAGCTTGCGCCCCACCAGCATCATGAAGCCGACGAAGATGGCGACCTGGCCCAGCGTGAGTGCCAGCGTCTTGAGCAGGGAAGCATTCTCCGCACCGGCCGCCGGTTCGCCGCCCAGCGAGCCCGCCAGCGGCGGCAGCAGCACCAGCACGATCACCGTCACCAGGTCTTCCACCACCAGCCAGCCGACGGCGATGCGGCCGTTGAAGGAATCGAGGATGCCGCGTTCTTCCAGCGCCCGCAGCAGCACCACGGTGCTGGCCACGGACAGCGCGAGCCCGAATACGAGGCCGCCGCCGATGCTCCAGCCCCACCAGTGCGCGAGGCCCATGCCCATCGCCGTTGCCGCTGCAATCTGCAGCACGGCGCCCGGCAGTGCGATGTTCCGCACCTCCCATAAATCGTCGAGCGAGAAGTGCAGGCCCACGCCGAACATCATCAGCATCACGCCGATCTCCGCCAGCTGACCCGCCAGTGCAGCATCCGCCACGAAGCCGGGTGTGGCCGGGCCGAGCAGAATCCCTGCCGCGAGATAACCTACGAGGGCGGGCAGTTTGATGCGGGTGGCAATGAAGCCGAAGACGAGGCCGAAGCCAAGGGCTGCGGCGATGGTGGTGATGAGCGTGACGTCATGGGGCATGCGCGGGGGGCTCCTTATGGCAGCGTTGAAGAACGCCCGGCCGGACGTCCATCAACGAGTATAACGCCCCCGCCGCCCGCTCAGCGTTTTTGTACTACGACGCTGCCGATGGAGTAGCCCGCGCCGAAGGAGCAGATCACGCCGTAGGCGCCCTGCGGCAGGTCGTCCTGGTATTTGTGGAAGGCGATGACCGAGCCGGCCGAGGAAGTATTGGCATAGCTGTCCAGGATTACCGGCGCTTCCGCGGGTTCCGCATCGCGGCCCAGGATCATGCGCGCGATGAGCTGGTTCATGTTCAGGTTGGCCTGGTGCAGCCAGTAGCGGCTGACCTGCGGCACTTCGAGCCCCGCGCTGGCGATGGAATTCTTGATCATCTCGGCCGCCATCGGGCACACGTCCTTGAACACCTTGCGGCCCTGCTGGCGGAACAGCTTGTCCGGCTGGCCGATGCCGTCTTCATCGAAGCGGTTCATGAAGCCGAAGTTGTTGCGGATATTGTTGGAGAAGCTGGTCTTCAGCTTCGTATCCAGTACCAGGAACTGGTGCTGCGACACGGCATTTTCCGCCAGCTCCACCACGATGGCGGTGCAGGCATCGCCGAAGATGAAGTGGCTGTCGCGGTCGCGCCAGTTCAGGTGGCCGCTGGTGATCTCCGGATTCAGGATCAGCACCGCGCGCGCCTGGCCGCTCTCCACCGCCGCCACGGCGGTCTGGATGCCGAAGGTGGCCGACGAGCAGGCCACGTTCATGTCGAAGCCATAGCCGTCGATGCCCAGCGCCTGCTGCACTTCCACCGCCATGGCCGGGTAAGGGCGCTGCATATTGGAGCAGGCCACCAGCACCATATCGATATCGGCCGGGGTGCGGCCGGCGCGGTCCAGCGCCTGCTGCGCGGCCTTCACGCAGATTTCGGCCTGCAGCGACAGTTCTTCGTCCGAGCGCTCGGCAATGTCCGGCACCATGCGCTTCGGATCGAGGATGCCGGCCTTTTCCATCACATAGCGCGACTTGATGCCGGAAGCTTTTTCGATAAAGGCGGAGCTGGATGGTTCCAGCGCCGTCACCGTGCCGGCCGCGATGGCGTCCGCATGCTCGGCGTTGAACTGCTCCACGTAGGTATTGAAGCAGGCCACCAGCTCGTCGTTCGAGATGGCATTCGGCGGGGTAAAGAGACCGGTACCGCTGATAACGGCTTGTTTCATGGTTAAGCTTTCGTCTTTGCTAATATGGCTTGAATTGTGGGCTGATTCTACCGCATCCCGCCATGTAAAACGGCGCCCGCAGGCGCCGTCAGGAGTAGGGGAAATCCTCTATTTTGGGACTGCCGCCGCGGCGAATTTCGATTCGCCCTTGGAGAGCTGCACCGGCTGTCCTTTCAGGTGGTTCAGCGCCTGTGCCAGCTGGAAGTCGTCCGTGCTGCCGTATTCCAGCGGCTTGCGGTTCTTTTCCATCGACAGGATGCGGATTTTCTCTTCCAGCTCGTCGCGTTTCGTCTTCGCGCCTTCCGCTTCGCGGTCGTTGGCCAGGTGCTTCTCCAGGTCCGCTTCACGCATGCGCAGCGCATTGACGCCGTCGCCGTCCGGCGTCTCGTCCACCAGCAGATCCGGCGTAATGCCCTTGGCCTGGATGGAGCGGCCGTGCGGCGTGTAGTAGCGCGCGGTGGTCAGCTTCAGCGCAGTGTCGGCCGTCAGCTGGCGGATGGTCTGCACCGAGCCTTTGCCGAAGGTCTGGCTGCCGATGATGGTGGCGCGGCGATAGTCCTGCAGCGCCCCGGCCACGATCTCGGAGGCCGAAGCGGAGCCGGTGTTGACCAGCACCGCCATCGGCACCCGCTTCACAGCCTCCGGCAGCCGCGCCAGCACGTCGGTATCGCCGCGCAGCGAGTAGTATTCGGCGCGGCCGTAGTAGATCTGCTTCGAATCCGGCAGCTGGCCGTTGGTCGAGACGATGGGCGCGTCTTTGGGCAGGAAGGCCGCCGCCACGCCGATGGCGCCTTGCAGCACGCCGCCCGGGTCGTTGCGCAGGTCCAGCACCAGGCCTTTCAGGTTCGGGTCCTGTTTGTACAGGTCCTGGATGCGTGCGGCCAGGTCGTCCACCGTAGGCTCCTGGAACTGCGACACGCGCAGCCAGGCATAACCCGGTTCGATCATGCGCGCCTTCACGCTTTTCTGGTGGATTTCCTCGCGCACCAGCGTGAATACCAGCGGCTGCGGCTCGTCCTTGCGCTGTACGGTGAGCGTGACCTTGCTGTTCGGTTCACCGCGCATGCGCTTGATGGACTCGTCCAGCGTGAGGCCTTTGAGGGAAGTGGTATCCAGCCGCGTGATCATGTCGCCCGGCTTGATGCCGGCACGCCATGCGGGGGTGTCTTCGATCGGCGCCACGATCTTGATGTAGCCTTCTTCGCCCTGGGCGATTTCCACCCCAAGGCCAACGAACTTGCCTTGCGAGCCTTCGCGCAGCTCGGCGTAGGCCTGCTTGTCGAGGTAGGCCGAATGCGGGTCGAGCGAGGCCACCATGCCGGAGATGGCTTCGGTCAGCAGCTTGCGGTCTTCTACCCGCTCAACATAGTCTGATTTGATCAGCCCATACACGTCTGCCAGCTGGCGTAATTCTTCGAGTGGCAGGCCCGGCTCTACCGGACGCTGCGCCATGGCGGAAAACTGCAGGGAAATCGCAATCCCCGCTACAACTCCCAGGCTTACCAGCCCGGTATTTTTGAGTTTCTTTCCCATGAGTCACCTTCCCTGTGTACGGCGGTTACACAACAGCCGTGAATTCAGTATAAACCTGATTCCCGGCAAGCGTGGCGGGCTTTACGTAATAAAACACAGCTTTACCACGGGCAGCTGGACAGGCTGTCAATATTTCCTTTTTTCACCGTATGTATGTGCTTGTTTACGAGAGTAAGTATTTGTAAGAAACCGGGAAGGGGTGACAGGCGCGTCCTACACTGGGTTTGTATTTCTCTCTACCCTGAAGTGGTTTTCGCCAGCGCGCCCGCGCTGGCTTTTTTTTGTCCGGAGCCCGTATGTCCCTCGCTTATCTGAAGAAATCCGCCGGCGCTGCTGCGCTGGCGCTGGCCTTTGCCGTTTCCGCCCATGCCACGCCCGTGATGGACATGCGCGCGGATGAGCTGTTGCTGATGGCGCCCGCATTGAAGGAATCCCTCAAGCTGAATGCCAATCAGTCAACGCTGTGGGCGCAGACCGAGAACCGCACGCGCACGCTGCTGAGGGAGCGCCAGTCGCGCCGCGAACGGCTGCAGGCCGCCAGCAAGCAGGCGCTGGAAGCGAAGGATGTTGAGCTGCGCGAGCTCACCGGCGCGCTCGATGCGGAGCAGGCCGCGAGCAGCGCGGAAGAAAAGCAGTTGCGCGAGCTGTGGCTGACCATGAACGATGCGCTGGACGAGAACCAGCGCCACGCCGTTGCGGTGTTCCTCGGCGAGCAGCTGTCGCGCATCGAAGGCCCGCAGCGCCCTGCGGCGCCGCACCGCGGCGAAGGCGAAGGCCGTGGCGAAGGACGCGGCGGCCATCGGGGCGGCGTGGGCGGACCAGGTGGTGCCGGCGGCATGCCGGGTATGGGTTCCCGAAACTGAGTGCTGCATTCTGCCAACAGAAACATTTCCGAAGATGCATTATGGCGCCGGCTCGTATACGCTAACGGGCTGGCGGCGCGCGCCCATTGCACCGAGCCTGCGCCTGTAACCAAAACTTATAACGGGATACGAAGGCATGAAATACTCGCTGCTCACTCTCAGCCTGATCGCGGCATTTGCACAGGCGGCCGATACCTCGGCCGTCATGTCCGGTGTAGACACCAAATACATCGATTCGCAAGTGCGCGCGCAGGACGATTTCTTCCGCCACGTGAACGGCAAATGGCTGGACACCACGGAGATTCCGGGCGACCAGTCGCGCTGGGGGTCTTTCAACCAGCTGCGCGACGACGCGCTGACCCAGCTGCGCACCATCATCGAAGACCTGCAGAAGCGCAAGGACCTGAAAGGCGAAGAGCAGAAAATCGCCGCACTGTACGCAAGCTTCATGGACGAAGCAAAGCTGGAACAGCAGGGCATCAAGCCGCTGGCCGGTGAGCTGAGCCGCATCCGCGCCCTGAAAGATAAAAAGGCCTTGCCAGGCCTGATAGCGCACCTGAACCGGATTGGCGTGCCGACTCCGTATACGGTCGGCGTGTCGCAGGATGCGCGCGAGTCGACGCGCTACGCCGTCTACATGAGCCAGAGCGGCCTTGGCCTGCCGGACCGCGACTATTACCTGAAAAAAGACGATGCGAAGATGGCTGACGCGCTGGCCAAATATGAGAAGCACGTTGCAAAGATCCTCGGCATGGCGGGCAGCAAGGACGCTGAAGCCGAAGCGAAAGCCATTGTGGCGCTGGAAACCCGCCTGGCCGAAGTGCAGTGGACCCGCGTGGAAAACCGCGACCCCGTGAAGCGCTACAACAAAACGCAGATCGACAAGATGAGCGAAATTGCGCCGGGCTACAACTGGAAGCAGGCCTTGTCCGATGCAGGCGTGGCCACCAAGACCGATTACGTGATCGTGATGCAGCCGAGCTACCTGGCCGGTTTCGACAAGATCGTGCAGGACACCGACCTGGCGGTGTGGAAGTCCTACTTCACCTGGCAAACGCTGCGCAGCGCTTCGCCATACCTCTCCAAACCTTACGCGGACGCGCACTTTGCCTTCTACGACCAGACGCTGAGCGGCCTGAAAGAACAGCCCGCGCGCTGGAAGCGCGGCGTGCAGCTGGTGGAAGGCGCCATCGGCGAAGGCCTGGGCAAGCTGTATGTGGCGCAGCACTTCCCGGCCGACCGCAAGGAACGCATGCAGCACCTGGTGCAGAACCTGCTCGTGGCATACAAGCAGAGCATCGACACCCTGGACTGGATGAGCCCCGAGACCAAGCGTGAAGCCCAGGCCAAGCTGGCCAAGTTCACGCCGAAGATCGGCTATCCGGACAAATGGCGCGACTACACGGCGCTGAAGTTCAACGCCGGCGACCTGCTGGGCAATGTGCGCCGCGCCTCAAGCTTCAGCTACAACCGCGGCATCAACAAGCTGGGCAAACCGATCGACCGCACCGAGTGGGGCATGACGCCGCAAACCGTCAACGCCTATTACCGTCCCACCGCGAACGAGATCGTGTTCCCGGCCGCCATCCTGCAGCCGCCGTTCTTCGACGCGAAGGCCGATGATGCGGTGAACTACGGCGCCATCGGCGCCGTGATCGGCCACGAAATCAGCCATGGCTTCGACGACTCGGGCAGCCAGTCCGACGGCGACGGCAACCTGCGCAACTGGTGGACCGACGCCGACCGCGCCAACTTCAAGGCCAAGGCCGACGCCCTGGTGAAGCAGTACGACGGCTACAGCCCGCTGCCGGGCTACTACGTGAACGGCAAGCTCACGCTGGGCGAGAACATCGCGGACAACTCCGGCCTCGCCATCGCCTACAAGGCCTACAAGATTTCGCTGAACGGCCAGCCTGCGCCGGTGATCGACAATATGAGCGGCGAGCAGCGCTTCTACATGGGCTTCGGCCAGGTGTGGCGCATCAAGGCGCGCGACGAAGCGCAACTGCAGATGCTGAAGACCGATTCCCATTCGCCGGGCCAGTTCCGCGCCAACGGCACGGTGGTAAACCAGCCGGGCTTCTACGAAGCTTTCGGTGTGAAGGAAGGCGACAAGCTGTATCTGAAGCCTGAAGAGCGCGTCATCATCTGGTAATCGATGTGCTAGAGTAGTTTGCCCGGCCACAGGCCGGGCATTCGGCATTTAAAAGCAGTCAAAACAATATCCTTGAGAGGAACACCCTTGAAACGACATCTGCTCAGTGCAATGACGATGGCCGTACTGGCCGCCGTTTACGGTACGGCCGGTGCAGCCGATAAAGCTGCCAAGCCGTCGAAGCCCACCTCCGGCATCGCGGTCGAATACATCGACCCTGCCGTCCGCGCACAGGACGACTTCTTCGTTCACACCAACGGCAAGTGGCTGTCCACCACCGAGATCCCGGCCGACAAGGCAAGCTGGGGCTCCTTCGCCAAGCTGCATGACGACATCCAGCCGCAGCTGCGTTCCATCATCGAGAACGCCGCCACCAACGCCAAGGGCGACGCGGACAAGCAGCGCATCGGCGACTACTACGCCGCCTTCATGGACGAAGCGCGCCTTGAGCAGCTGGGCGCGGCGCCGATCCAGGCCGACCTGGCAAAGATCGCCGCACTGAAGGACAAGAAAGAACTGCCGGCGATGATCGCTTACCTGAACCGCATTTCGGTCGGCGCGCCCATCGACTTCGGCATCCACCAGGACAACAAGGATTCCACCAAATACGTGGTGGACTTCAGCCAGAGCGGCCTCGGTCTGCCTGACCGCGACTACTACCTGAAGAAGGACGACGCCAAGCTGGCCGACGCGCTGGCCAAGTATGAAGTGGCCGTTGCGCGCCTGCTGACGCTGGCCGGCGACGCGAATGCCGCCGCCAGTGCCAAAGCCGTCGTCGCGTTCGAAACCGAGATCGCCAGGATCCAGTGGTCGAAAGTGGAACTGCGCGACCCGGTCAAGGCCTACAACAAATACGAGATCAGCAAGCTGCCAGGCATGATGCCGGGCTACGACTGGAACGGCTACCTGGCCGCCACCGGCATCGCCGGCAAGGTGGACTACGTGATCGTCAGCCAGCCGACCTACTTCCAGGCGCTGGACAAGGTGCTGGCCGATACCCCGCTGGACACGCTGAAAGCCTACTTCCAGTGGCAGGTGGTGCGCTCCGCCGCGCCATACCTGTCCAAGCAGTTCGTGGACGCGAACTTCGACTTCTACGGCAAGGTGCTGAGCGGCGTGACCGAACAGCGTCCACGCTGGAAGCGCGCCGTGGCCTCCACCGAATCCGCACTGGGTGAGAGCATCGGCAAGGTCTATGTGCAGCAGTACTTCCCGCCTGAGTACAAGGCGCGCATGGACGTGCTGGTGAAAAACCTGCTGGCCGCCTTCAAGCAAAGCATCAACACGCTGGAGTGGATGACGCCTGCAACGAAGAAGGAAGCGCAAGCCAAGCTGGCCAAGTTCACCACCAAGATCGGCTATCCGAGCAAGTGGAAGGACTACTCCACGATGACCGTGAAGCGTGACGACCTGCTGGGTAATGTGCGCCGCGCGTCGGAGTACCGCTATGCCTACGAAACCAACAAGCTGGGCAAACCGATCGACCGTGACGAATGGCTGATGACGCCGCAAACCGTCAACGCCTATTACAACCCGGAGATGAACGAGATCGTGTTCCCGGCCTCGATCCTGCAGCCGCCATTCTTCGATCCGAAAGCGGATGACGCGGTCAACTACGGCGCCATCGGCGGTGTGATCGGCCATGAAATCAGCCACGGCTTCGACGACCAGGGCGCGCAGTATGACGGCGACGGCAACCTGCGCGACTGGTGGAGCGAAGCAGACCACAAGAACTTCAAGGTCAAGACCGGCCAGCTGGTATCGCAATACAGCGCCTTCAGCCCGCTGCCGGGCTACAACGTGAATGGCGAACTGACGCTGGGCGAGAACATCGGCGACAACTCCGGCCTTGCGGTGGCGTACAAGGCGTACAAGCTGTCCCTGAAGGGCAAGAAAGCACCGGTGATCGACGGCCTGACCGGCGACCAGCGCTTCTTCATGGGATGGTCGCAGGTATGGCGCATGAAGATGCGTGAACCGGCCCTGATCCAGCAGATCAAGACCGACCCGCACTCTCCGGGCCAATACCGCGCCAACGGCACCATGCGCAACCAGCCCGGCTTCTACGACGCCTTCGGCGTGAAGCCCGGCGACAAGATGTACCTCGAACCAAAAGACCGAGTCATCATCTGGTAAAACGAAAAGGCCGCTCACGCGGCCTTTTTTATCGCTTATGCAGCCCGGGGCAGATGGGGACAGACCCCAATTAGCTCGCCTAATTGGAGTCTGTCCCCGAAAGCCCAGTCCGCCACCGAACTCCAGTCCGCAAAAGAAAAAGGCCGCAACCGCGGCCTTTTCAATTCGGAGCTTGAAGCATCAGCCCTTAGGCGCAGGTGCAGCAGCTTCAGCTGCAGGAGCCGCTGCCGGCGCCGCAGGCACCTCAGGCTCCTTGAACTTGCCACCCGACTTATTCGCCATATACACCACGGCACGCGCCACTTCCACATCATCCAGATCCGGGTTGCCGCCCTTGGCCGGCATTGCACGGATACCTTCGATAGCGTGCTTCACAACGGTGTCATAGCCCTGGGCCAGACGCGCACCCCAGCCGGCGTTATCGCCAACTTTCGGAGCACCGGCAGCGCCGGTACCGTGGCAAGCCTGGCAGGTCGAGGTATAGATCGCTTCGCCGGACTGCAGCACTTTCGGTGCATTAGCGTCCTTCAGGGTGAAACCTTCATCAGCCACCGGCTTCAGGCGGGCGGCAACAGCTTCAGCGGACTGCGCATTCGAACCGGCGCCGGTCAGTTTGTTCTGGGTCACGTAGATGACCAGCAGCGCGATGCCGATAATGGTGATGGCGAAGAAGCCCACAACAGCAGCAACGAGTTGCTTTGGGGTTCTGATGGCGGATTCGTGTTCGTTATGTGCGTCGCTCATGATTTCCTTAGTACAGTTTCCGAAGCTGGGTGGTCCTGGCGTTAGCGTTTTTGCACCATAGCAAGCAAACCCTCGCCAAACCGGCGATTATAGACGGAAAACCCCCTATGGGGAATGCAATATGCTGGCAAAGAGACACTTTCCATGGACGGTTTTCGGGAAACCCGGTATCCTTCGTGTCTCTTCCGATGTACCCCCCGTGCGGCTGTAGCTCAGTGGATAGAGTATTGGCCTCCGAAGCCAAGGGTCGCTGGTTCGATCCCAGCCAGCCGCACCACCCAGTTCCTCCTCAGTATTCAAAGCGACGATCTGCACAATTTGGCGGATTCCGGGCGCGGTTTTCAACTTCGTAACGCACTACACTGCATTCCTTCGACCTAGTTCGCTTCCCGCTGCCTGGCAATCTCCCAGCCGATGACTTCCGCACAGACGGTGCACGGCTGGTCGAATATCCACTTTTCGATTGATTGCATATGAAAAAAACTTTGATCCTCGCCCTGGCGATCAGCGCCGGAATGGGCGGTAACGTCTTCGCCCAAACTTCGATCCCGCCGTCCTTGCAGGCACCTGCGGGGGAAGCGCTCATCGCGACCGTGCACGCGAAGGGCGTGCAGATTTATGAATGCCGTGCGCCGAAAGATGCGCAGGGCAAGTTCGAATGGGCGTTTACCGGTCCCGAAGCGGAACTGGCCGACGCGCAAGGCAAGCGCGTCGGGAAGCACTACGCTGGCCCGCACTGGGAGGCGCTGGATGGCAGCAAGGTCGTAGGAACAGTGCTGCAGAAAGCCGATGCGCCCGATGCCAATGCGATTCCCTGGCTGCTGCTGGGCGCAAAGTCGGTAGGCCCGGACGGTGCTTTCAGCCGCATCAACTCCATCCAGCGCATGAATACGGTTGGGGGCAAGGCGCCGGCAGAGGGCTGCACGGCCGCCAATGCCGGGGAGTCCGCGCGCGTTGCCTATACCGCCGATTACCTCCTTTACGGTAGGCGTTAAACGGCCTGCTTCACTGTCCGAGCAGCTTGATCATCGCTTCCGCAACGCCAACAGAGGATTCCCAGTTCATGCCGGTGATCAGCCGGCCATCGACCTCGACATGGCCCTTCCCGTTCTCGCCATGCACGAACTTGCCGCCGCGGCGCTTGATGCTGCCTTCCACCGAGAAGGGGTAGGCCTTGAAGATCGGCGATTCCTTGTTCAGGAATGCATCCGGGAAGGAAGTGAGGGTTTTGCCCTGGATGAGGAAGCTGCCGTCCTGCAACTTCAGGTTGGTTAAGCCTTCGGTGCCCTGGCAGATGGCGGCGAGCACGCCGCCTTGCTGTTCGTAGATGCGCAGCGCAAGATCCTGCAGCGCCTTGTGCTCCGGTACACCGACGATGGCTGCGCCGCCGCCGGCGAACAGGATGCCTGCATATTCCTCGGCGTTGACGGCGGATACCGGCAAAGTGTGCGCGAGCGCCCACATAAAGTCCCTGTCATACAGGTGCCGCTTGATCATGTCGTCGGAAGTGTTGATCATTTCCAGCGGCACGGCGCCACCGTCCGGGCTCACGAAGTCCACCGCGTAGCCCGCCTTGCGGAACACGTCGTAGGTGTAGGCGAGTTCGGGGAAGTTGTTGCCGGTGTTGACCTTCGTGCCGGGATACTGGTGGGCGTTTGAGACGACCATCAGCACCTTGCGCGCGTGTTTGGGCGCGTCCTCGCGGTAGGCTGACTTGCTGACGATTTTCCAGTTGCCTGCTACTTTTTTGAGCAGGAACACGTCCACATAGCGCACGCCCTGCTTCGGCATCAGGATTTCGGCCTTCGCGGTGGCTACGGTGCCGGTCACGTCCACGCTGATGAGGCGGCCCACCCGGCCGTTGAATTGCGCCTTCCGTTCCGTGGGGAAGAGTTTGGCGTATTCCGGGCCGCTCATTTCCCGCACCCCATCGCCCTGTCCGTCCAGATACAGGCGCGAGTTGGTATAGAACGCCTGGCTGATCTCGGCCTGGTCGTTGAAGCTGGTGCCGTGCAGGTAGAGGCCGACGGTTTCCCTGACGGCATCCTCGTCCTTGACTGCGGCGTTCGCCATGCCGGCGATGGCCATCAATGCGCAGAAGGTCGCGCGCGCTAAAAACTGAATCATGAGTTCACCCTGAATAAATACGTTGATCGAAGCCGCGGCCGTTCGAGACCGCAGGTGCTCAATGATCTATCGGGGACGGCGGCTGGAGAGCCGCCTCAGGCTCCGGAATCGCGATTCCGGAGGGGGTTCAGGCCGCGAAACCGGCGCGGAAGCTGGCGGGCGTCTGCCCGGCGACCTTTTTGAAGGCGGCAAAGAAGGTGGAGTTGGAGTTGAAACCGCAGCGCTCGGCCACGGCTTCCAGGTTCAGCTGCGGCTCGTCGGCCAGCAGCTTCTTGGCTTCGGCGATGCGGTATTCGTTTACGTAGGCATTGAAGCTCTTGTCCAGCTTGTCGTTCAGGACTTGCGACACGGCAGCCTGCGTGCATCCGGCCCGTTTGGCGAGCTGGGCTAACGTCAGGTTCGGGTTCAGGTGCAGTTTCTGCGAGCTCATGAGCTGTTCGAGGGTGGCCAGTACGGCCTGCGCTTCTTCCTGACTGAGCTTGTTGTTCCGGTATTTTTCCTTCGCTTCGGATGGCTCACGCCGCAGCAGGAAAACGAGCACGGTCACGTGAATCGAGAAGGTAAGCGACAGCGCGCCGACTATATAAGAGGTGAACGGCGTGGTTGCGTAGGCCAGCAGGATGAGGCAACTGCCGAAGTACACGCTCAGCAGGAGCAGCGTACTGGCCGACAGGCGGCGCCCAGGTCCAAACAGGGTTGCGCGCGCCTGCCAGAGCGCCGCTCCGCCCGCGAGCAGGTAGCACAGCCAGAATGCGTGAATGCCATAGCTTGAATAGTCCCAGATATGGCGGTAGGCCGCATAGGGGAAAGCGATGCCGGCAGCAATGATCAGGAACGACAGGCCCAGGTGCCAGCGCCATTGCGGGCCCGGAGGCCGGTGGCTGAGCTCATCCAGATAGTAGCGAACGTAGAGCCAGGTAAGCGGGCCGATCAAGAGGCAGGCCGACAGGCCAAGCTGGCGGAATTCCAGTGCAATCCCCGGGTTGAAAAACAGGAAGGTGGATTTGGCGGTGCGGATACCGACCGCCAGCAGCAATGCACCCAGCACGCAGTCCGCCACGCGGCGCGGCCGCCTGCTGAAAAAATAGACAGCCAGGAAGATGCCGTTGATGGCGCCAAGGGCGCTGAACAGGAACAGGATTTGGCGGGCGATCATTGCTGAAGTATAGACATATTCCGGCCATTTCCAGCTCATCGATTCGATAGAAAAAATATATCTGGTGCAAGTATAATTCGTGCAATAATCATAATTCAATTAAAAATAAGACAATATCGGGATGTCTGCAAGGGCATTGGCCCCGCTGCCTCAAGGCAGCGCCGGATAACACACTTCTTGCAGGGGAAATACATGTCGCTACGCACTCTACGGCTGCTCACGCTTGCGCTGGGTACCGCCGTCGCCTTACCTGGTTTTGCGGCCGATTCGCTGACCGCAGCGCAAGCGCTCAATCAGCTGAATGTGGTTGCTCTGAACACCATCAATTCGAATTCGCATGTCGATGGCCGCACCTGGGCGGGCGGCGCCGTGTTCGGCGGCGATTATGGCCAGCATCCGGCAGATGCGCCGGCTTCCGCCTATGCGGGGCTCACGGCGGCTACGGCGTCCAATGTGCACGTGAACGGAATGGGCGCCTACCTGTCCGGTTCCCTGTCCAATTCCATCGTCAATTCGGGCAGCACGGTGGTAATGGGGAGCGCGTCTTCCAATAACTTCAATGGTCCCGCAGCCTACGTGGCGGGGTCGGAAGCGTTCAACAATTTCAATGGCGGCGGCCGTGTCTACAGCCTGACGGGCGACATGCAGGCCATGGCGGACGCCGCGTCGTCCACCAACTTTGCGAACGTGCTGGGTGGCCTGTCGCAGTCGCTGAAGACGGTGGGCGATACCGGCGGCAGCGTGAGCATCAACGGCAACAAAGTTACCTTCAATGCCGTGGCGGGTGTGGATGGTGTCGCAGTGTTCGACCTCAGCGCCATCGATGAAACGGTGTTCGCGAAAGGCGAGTTCGAGTTCAACCTGAACGGCGCGAACACCATGGTGTTCAATACGGACGTGAGCAGCGCGTCGATTGCAGCCAACTTCCTCGGCGGCTCGGCGCAGGCCATCGGCGGCAAGACGATCTGGAACTTCTACAATGCGAGCACGCTGAATATCAACAACCAGTTCGGCGGCTCCATTCTTGCGCTGGGCGCCACGCTGACCAACTGGAACAACATCGAAGGCGGCGTATTCGTCGAGGATCTGGTGCAGCGTGGCGAAATTCACCTGCAGCCATTCGATGGTGTGATTCCCGTGCCGGAACCTGAGACCTACGGCATGCTGCTGGCAGGGCTGGCGCTGGTTGGCGTGTTCGCACGCCGCCGCCCGGCTTAAGCGACGGCTTTCAGCCAGTCATCGCGGTAGGCTCGTAAACCGCGAATATCCAGCGGCGCCGCAATGGCGCCGCTTTTATTTGGGGCGCTGCCCCAGTGGTGCAGCATCCAGCCTCCGCAGGTTGTGCCGCTGCTGTCATCCGCGCTGATGCTGATCTGCTGGTGTGGGCGCAGCGCTGCCAGTAAAGGCGCGAACAGGGGATTGCCGGTGAAGCTGCCCTCAACCACGACAGATGCGCCATCATCCCTTACCCCGAGAGCGTTCAGGCAATAGTCGCTCACCAGGGCGCAATACAAGGTGGCGAGCGCATAGCGCTGCGCGCTGGTACTGGGGGCGGGGCCACGAACGGCGCCAGCCCGGCCGGCAAAGGGGCCGCCGCTCGCGGCGAAGCTGGGCAGGGCGAGTGTTTGCTGCGCTATCAGCGCCTCAAGGTCGTCGATGCTGCAGGTTTCGGCACCGGATCCGGCCAGTGCGGCGAACTCGCGCCCGCCCATGAAACGCATGCAGGCGACCGGCTGGCCGGTGGCGCTGCTGTTGGCGAGCATGTCGGCATTCTCGCGTAGGCGGTCCAGCGCCACACCTGGCGCCGCCGCGATGACCCAGGTGCCGGTGGAGAGCACTGCCGGGGGCATCTCACCGTCAAGATGGCGCAGCAGCGATGCATTGCTATCGTGGATGCCGCACAGTACCTGGCAGTCCGCAGGCAGGCCGGTTTCGGCTGCGAGGGCGGGGCGCAGCGCGCCGAGCGGTGTCCATGCCGGCTGCAGCGGCGGGAAAGCGCTGCGCCATTCCATCACATCTACCAGCGAGGAAAAGCGTTGGCTCGCCGGTTGCCAGAGATCCGTGTGGCAGCCGAGCGAAGTGACTTCACTGGCAGCCATGCCGCATAGCCGCCACGCCCAGTACTGCGGATACATGAGGATGTGGCGCACCTTGCGGAACTGTTCGGGAAAGGTTTGCGCCTGCCACGCCAGCTGCCTGCCGAGGTTCAGGCCAGCAGGGAGCCGGGGCGAACGGGTCGTTTCGTATGCAGGCCGCGTGGCCTCGTAGCCGGGCAGTGCAAACTCGAATTCGTAGTCCTGCACGGGTAGCACCAGGCCTTCATCATCGACCAGCGCAGCGGTTGCGCCGTGCGTTACCGGCACAATGGCGCCTACCTGTGCAAGTTGTGCGAACTCGCGCAGCCCGGCAAGCAGCCATTGCCAGATGCGTTCCGTGTCGTGGTGCGGATAAGGGCCGTCGTTGACGATTGTGTTCGGACTGCGGCGCTCGGCGAGCGTGGAGCCTTCTTCGTTCAGCAGCACCAGTTTGACGTTGGTCTTGCCGATATCGAGAACGATGGTCGCGCTCATTTGGCCGTCTTTTTACCGCGCAAAAGGCGTGGAATGGCAATGGTTGCGAGCAGCAGAACACCGATCACGATGGTCATGTAGATGCCCGGCACGTTGGCAAGCGAGAGCCCATACGTCACCATGCCGAGTACCAGCACCGCCAGCATCACACCGCCGATTGTGCCCGCGCCGCCCGCGATGCTCACGCCGCCCAGAATCACCATGGTGATGATTTCGAGCTCCCAGCCCATTGCGATATTCGGACGGGTGCTGTCGATACGGCCGGTGAGCAGGTAGCCCGCCAGGCCAGCCATGGCGCCGGTGAGCATGAACAGCGCCAAGCGGTAGCGGTCCACACGGATGCCGGAAAAACGCGCCGCCACCGGGTTGTTGCCGATGGCGTAGATGCGCCGGCCCCAGCTCGTGGCGTGCAGCACGATGGAAAAGAGGGCGGCGAAGGCGAGCAGCAGCACGAAGGAGCGCGGAACAATGCCGAAAACATAGCCTTGTCCCCATTCCGTCATCAGCGACGGATAGCCGGTGAATGCCTGGTCGCCCAGCACCACGCTGGCAAGGCCGCGGAACAGGGACACTGTGCCGATGGTGACAACGATGGAGGGCAGGCCGAAGCGCGTGACCATGAAGCCATTGAGCCAGCCGCAGGCGGTGCCGGTGGCCAGTGCGACGAACAGCAGCGCTTCAGCCGGCACCCCATAGCTCTTCGCCAGTCCCATTGCCACCGACGACAGGGCCAGGATGCCGGACACCGAGATGTCGATCTCGCGGCAGATGATCAGCAAGGCCATGGGCAGCGCGATCAGCGCCTTCTCGCTGAAGTTGAAGGTGCTGTCGCTGAGATTGTGCAGGTCCAGGAAGTTGGGCAGCAGCATGCCGCCCGCAATGAACATCGCGGCAAGCAGCAGTACCAGCAGACTTTCCCATTTCTCGACTACGCCGCGCAGGCGGAAGCCCGGACGGTCGGAGATCAGGTAGCGGGAGCCTGGTGGCAGGGGGGTACTCGAATTCATGCTGCGCCTTGCGATTCTGTAGTGAGCTTGCGCGGCAAAATCTGCCGGCCGCCTTGTTTGCCGTGGCGTGCGTTGATCAGTACCGCGGTCAGGATTACGCAGCCGGTCAGTGCGCTTTGCCAGAAGGGCGATACTTTGACCACCGGCAGCGCGTTGCCAATCACTGCGAGGAACAGGCCGCCCAGCACGGCGCCCGCCACGCTGCCGCAGCCGCCTGCAATACTGATGCCGCCGATAACGCAGGCTGCAATCACTGTGAATTCGAAGCCATAGGCCAGCTCCGTGTAGGCGACTGCGTAGCGCGCCACCCACAGGTAGCCGCAGAAGCCCGCCATTGCACCGGCCAGGCCGTAGGTCCACAGCAGGCGTTTGGCAATCGGGATGCCGACGTAGCGGGCGGACGCGGGCTCGTTGCCGATGGCGTAGAGATCGCGGCCAAAGCGGCTGTGGCGCGTGAGGAACCACGCCGCCAGCACGACGGCGGCGGTAATCCATACCAGGTGCGTAACGCCCAGCAGCCGTGTGAGCGGAAAGGCGAGGTAGTCCGGCGGGAACTGGTGCGAAGACACCCAGGCGCCGTTGGAGAGAACGAACACCATGCCGCGATAAACGCTCATGGTGCCGAGTGTGACCACAATCGGCGGCAGTTCGAGGTAGCCGATCAGATAGCCGTTGAGCAGGCCAAGCAGCAGGCCCACGGCCAGCGCCGCGAGCATCACCAGCGGCAGCGGCAACTCGGGAAAGCGCGATGCCAGCAGCGCCGACACCATGCCGGATAGCGCAAGATTGGATGCCATCGAGAGGTCGATGCCGCGCGTGAGGATCACGATCATCTGCGCCAGTGCCAGCATGATCAGCAGTGTGCTGTCCGTGAGCAGGTTGGACAGGCTCGCGCCAGTCAGGAAGACCGGTGCGCGCAGCCCGACCAGCAGGATCAGCGCAACGATGCACAGCGCCAGTTGTGGCTCGCGTTGTTTGAGCAGGGAGCGCATCAGCATTCCTCCGGCGCCAGCACGCAGCCGGAAGCTGCGGCAACCAGCTGCTCGGGCGTGGCGCCATCGCGATCGAAGATCTGTTCGATCCTGCCCTGGTGCATCACGACGATACGGTCGGCAAGCCCCATCACCTCCGGCAGTTCCGAGGATACGAGGATGACCGAAAGGCCTTGCGCCACCAGCCCGCCGACGAAGCGGTGCACCGCGGCCTTGGAGCCAATATCGATACCCTTGGTGGGCTCGTCAAGAATCAGTACCTTGGGCTGGGTGGCCAGCCATTTACCCAGCACTACCTTCTGCTGGTTGCCGCCGGAGAGCGCGGACACATGCTGCGTAAGATGCGCAGCCTTCAGTTCCAGTTGTTCCGCATAGTGCCGTGCGACCGAATTCTCCTGCGTGCGGCGTCCGCGCAGGAAAAAGCCGACTTTGGAGAGGATGGGCAGCGTGATGTTGTGCAGGATGGGCAGCGTGAGGTGAGCGCCCTGGTGCTGGCGGTCTTCCGGAACGTAGGCGAGCCCGCGTGCGATGGCTTCCGCCGTATCGCCGATGGCAAATGCCTCTCCGTCGAGCGTGACGGCGCCGCGCACGCCTGCGCTCAGGCCGAACAGCGCCTGCATGACTTCCGAGCGGCCAGCGCCAACCAGACCGTAGAAGCCGAGGATTTCGCCGCGCCGCAACGTGAAGCTCACGTCTTCAAATTCCGTCGGGTGGCTTAGGCCGCGCACGTCCATCACCACGGCGCCGGGCGTGACGTCGGCCTTCGGGTAGGCCTGCTGCACGGTGCGGCCCACCATCAGCGCGACCAGTTCCGGTTCCGTGATATCGGCCAGTGCGCCGTCCGCAACGAACTGGCCGTCGCGCAGCACCGTATAGCGATCGGCGACCGTAAAGATCTCATCGAACTTGTGCGAAATGAAGATAACCGCCGTGCCGGCTGCGCGTAACTGGCCGATGATGCGGTACAGCTCCTGGATTTCGCGCTGCGACAGCGAGGCCGTGGGTTCATCCAGGATCACCACCCGCGCATCCTGCGACAGGGCGCGCGCGATCTCCACGAAGTGGCGCTGCGCCACGCTCAGGTCTTTTACGCGTGTGCGCACCGGCATTGCTACATCCAGCCGCGCGAACAACTGCTCGGCTTCGGTTTCCATGCGCGCCCAGTCGATGCGGCCAGTGCGGCCGGTGCAGGGCTGGCGGCCGATGTAGATGTTTTCGGCCACGGTGAGCTCATCGAACATCACCGTTTCCTGATGCACGGCGGTGATCCCGGCGCGCATCGCATCCTGCGCGCTGCCAAAGCCTTGCTTTACACCGCCGAGCGTAATGCTCCCTTCATCGGGCTGATAGATGCCGGTGAGGATTTTCACCAGCGTGGACTTGCCCGCGCCGTTCTCGCCGATCAGCGCCATGACTTCGCCGCCGCGTACCGACAAGCTCACCTTGTTCAGCGCCGCAATGCCGGCAAAGCGCTTGCTGACACCGGAGAGCGCCAGCAGCGGTGCCGTGCCCGATTCCTGATCCAACTGATGCATAAAAGGCTAAGGCTTCAGAAGATTTTGGAGAACTGGTCCACGTTCCCCTTGTTGTAGGTGAAGGGCGGCGCCATTGCGGCTTCGCCTTTCTCATCGATGGCAATGCTGCCCATGCGGCCTGCCGACACGCTACCGCCTGCCTTCGCCGTTGGCTGGCCTGTGACGAAGCCGTAGGCCGCGTATGTGGCTGCATAGCCAAGGTCGATAGGATTCCAGATTGCGAATTCGAGCACGGTGCCGCTGTGCACATGCCCCGCCATTTCGGATGGCAGGCCAAGGCCGGTGACGAACACCTTGCCCACCAGGCCCTCATCCTGCACCGCGCGGCTTGCAGCATTGATGCCGACGATGGTTGGGGCAATGATGGCCTTCAGTTTCGGGTTGCTGCGCAGGAGGCCGATCGCTTCGCGGTAGCTCTTGTCGGCCTGGTCGTCGCCGTACACGGTAGCCACGAGTTTCATCTTGCTGAATTCCGGCTGCTTGAGCACGTCCTTCATCACGCCGATCCAGATATTCTGGTTGGTGGCCTGCGCGGAAGCCGACAGGATGGCGATTTCTCCCTCGCCGCCAATCGCGTCCGACGCCATGCGGATCTGCTTCAGGCCGATGAGCTGCGCATTCGACGGATGCAGCTGCATCAGCCGTCCTTCCTGCGCAATGCCGCTGTCGAAGGACAGCACCTTGATGCCGCGCGCCATGGCGCGTTTGGTGATCGGCACCAGCGCGTTCGGATCGTTGGCGGAGATAACGATTGCGTCCACCTTCTGGCTGATCAGGGAATTGATGATTTCAATCTGGCCTTCGGCACTTGGCGTGGTGGGACCGGTATAGATGATCTCAACGTTCTTCAGTTCCTTCGCTGCTTCCTGAGCGCCGCGGTGCGCGGCGTCGAAGAAGCCGTTGCCCAGGTTCTTCACCACCATCGCAATGCGGATCTTCTGCGCTTCCGGCGCTGCGGCTTTCTTCTCGCCGCAGCCCGCCATCGTCACCAGCACCGTGGCGGCCAATGCCGCCGACAGAATTTGCTTGAGCTTCAATGTGCAACCTCCGCCTGGAACAGGCCGGCGGCCGGATAATCGAAGGCCGGATTGAATGCAGCGGGCGTGAGGACCGGCTGCGGCAGGGCTTCCGGCGCCACCGTCACCACGCGCACGCCGGACTGCTCCAGCAGCTGCACGGCCGAATCCGAAGCATCGGTGTCGGTGATGACGGTCGAAACGCGGTTCAGGCCACACAGGATCAGGCCTGCACGCTTGGCGAACTTGGAGCTGTCGGCCAGCACAATCAGTTCCTCGGCCTGGCTGATCAGGCGTTTCTCGGCCTGGATCAGCAGCGGATCGGCTTCCATCAGGCCCAGCAGCGACAAACCGTACACGCTCATGAACATCTTGCCGGCGTAATGGTGCTGGGTGATGTCGTTGTCGAAGGGGCTCAGGATCACGTTCTGCTCGCGGTAGACCTTACCACCCGGCAGAATGATCTCGTTTTCGCTCGATACCAGCAGCCGTTCCGCCATCAGGAAGGAGTTGGTGAGGATTTTCAGGTGCCGATCCATGAGGAATTCGGCCATCATGTAGGTGGTGGTGCCCCCGTTGATGATGATGGTTTCACCCTCGCTGCACATGCCCGCCGCATAGCGGGCGATGGCGCGTTTGCGCTCCGCATGGCACTGGATATTGTTCTGGAATGTTTCGCTGGTGAGCGTGAATTCGCGCCGCTTCTGCTCAACATTACTGGCGCCGCCGCGGGTGCGGGACAGCAGGCCGCGGGCGGCCAGCCAGCTGATATCGCGCCGCACAGTGGCGGGCGAGACGCTGAGCCATTCAACCAGCTGGGGCACGGTAGCGGCACTGTGCTCAGCCAACAGCTTCAACAAACGTTTACGGCGCTTGTGGTTCACCATGTTGTCTCCTTTTTATCGTGACTGTGTCACTTTATTAACGGTAGAGACTACGCACATAAAAATCCGCCGTCAATCAGTCTTCGATCAAAGATTTGATTGTTTTGTCCCGGCCGCGCGATCAGTTCAATCATCGTCTTGATTATTTACGTCTTGCTCAATAGGTTGATTGCTTCTGCATTGACACTGCATGGCCCCTGATTTCTACTGGGTGCCAGCATTTTTCAACAATGACGGAGACCCAAAAATGAATGAAGCCGAGCAGCAGGCGCCGATCACTTCCCTCTGGGACGATAAGCTCGCCGCAACCATGAGCGAGCCGGAGCTGCTCTTGTACCGCTCAAACCTGCTCGGGTCCGACCTGCGCATTACGAACTTCGGCGGCGGGAATACCTCGGCCAAGGTGACGATGGCCGATCCCCTGAGCGGCGCGGATGTGGAAGTGCTTTGGGTGAAGGGCTCCGGCGGGGACCTGGGCAGCATCAAGCTGGATGGGTTCTCCACCCTGTACATGGACAAGCTGCAGGCCCTGAAGGGACGCTATCGCGGCCTGGCGCATGAAGACGAAATGGTGGCTTACCTGCCACACTGCACCTTCAACCTGAACCCGCGCGCAGCCAGTATCGACACACCGTTACACGCTTATATCGACCGCAAGCATGTCGATCACATGCATCCGGACGCGGTGATTGCGATTGCAGCCTGCGCGGGCAGTGAAGCGCTGACCCAGAAAATCTTCGAAGGCGAACTGGGTTGGCTGCCATGGCAGCGTCCCGGCTATGACCTGGGCCTGAAGCTCGAAGCGCTGTCGAAAGCGCAGCCGCACCTGAAAGGGCTGATCCTGGAAGGCCACGGCCTGTTCACCTGGGGCGATACCTCCAAATCCTGCTACGAAACCACGCTGGCGGTGATTCGCCGCGCGGAGGAGTGGCTGGCCGCGAATGTGAAGCAGCCTTCCTTTGGCGGCGCGGCGGTGCAGGCCCTGCCTGCCGAACAGCGCCGCGCGCTGGCCACTCGCCTGATGCCCCTCCTGCGCGGCAAGATCAGCCAGGACGAATACAAACTGGGCCACTTCGATGACAGCGCCGCCGTGCTGGAATTCGTCTGCAGCCGCGACCTGAAGCCGCTGGCGGCGCTGGGCACTTCCTGCCCCGATCACTTCCTGCGCACGAAAATCCGTCCCTTCGTCATCGATTTCGATCCGCTGAATCCGGATTTCGACAAGATCGTGGCTGGCCTCGACCAGGGCCTGGCCGACTACCGCGCCGACTACATTGCCTACTACGAGCGCTGCAAGCATGACAACAGCCCTGCCGTGCGCGACGCGAATCCGATCATTTACCTGATTCCCGGCGTGGGCATGCTGTCCTTCGCGAAGGATAAGGCTACTGCGCGCATCGCGGGCGAGTTCTACGTAAACGCCATCAACGTGATGCGCGGCGCGAACGGCGTCGGCACCTACGTGGGCCTGCCGGAACAGGAAGCCTTCGACATCGAATACTGGCTGCTGGAAGAAGCGAAGCTGCAGCGCATGCCCAAGCCCAAAAGCCTGGCGGGCCGCATTGCACTGGTGACTGGCGGCGCAGGCGCCATCGGCCAGGCGGTAGCGCGCCAGCTGCTGCAGGAAGGCGCTTGCGTGATGCTGACCGATATCGACGGCGAAGTGCTGGCGCAGGCGCACAACGACCTGGTGAAGCGCTCCGGCAAGGACAGTGTGGGCAGCGTGGTTGCCGACATTACCAGCGAAGACGACGTGGAAAAGGTGCTGCAGGCGACCGCGCTGCAGTTCGGCGGCATCGACCTGCTGGTATCGAATGCGGGCATCGCATCCTCCGCGCCGCTGGACCAGACCTCGCTGGCCATGTGGGAACGCAACCAGAACATCCTCTCCACCGGCTACTTCCTGGCCAGCCGCGCGGCCTTCCGCCTGATGAAGCAGCAGGAACTGGGCGGCAGCATGGTATTCGTCGCCTCCAAGAACGGCCTGGTGGCATCGGCCGGCGCGGCTGCCTACTGCACCGCCAAAGCGGCGGAAATCCACCTGGCGCGCTGCATTGCGCTGGAAGGCGCGCCGCACCGCATCCGTGTCAATGTCGTCAATCCGGACGCCGTGATCCGTGGCTCGCGCATCTGGGACGGCAAATGGAAACAGGAGCGCGCGCAGTCGAATAAAATTGACCTGGACGACGTGGAAGATTTCTACCGTGAGCGCAGCATGCTGAAACTGAGCGTGCTGCCGGAAGATATCGCGGAGGCGGTGTACTTCCTGGCGAGCGACAAGGCGGCCAAGAGCACGGGCAATATCCTGAACGTGGATGCCGGCAACGCCGCTGCATTTACGCGCTGAGCACGTCCAGATCAAAAAAACGGAGACAAGGATGAGCATTATCGATAGCGGCCGCGTGGCCGAGCACAACGCCGCGCTGCGCGCCGGCCTGGAGGCCGATTACGAGGCGCTGGGCGGCATGCTGGGCCGCCGCGGACAGGACATCGAGCGCCTGACCGCACTGGCGCAGACTTTTGCCGTGGCACTGCCCAGCTGGGGCGTGGGCACCGGCGGCACCCGTTTCGCGCGCTTCCCCGGCAAGGGCGAGCCGCGCAACGTGTTTGAAAAGCTGGAGGACTGCGCGCTCATTCACCAGCTCACGCGCGCCACGCCGGGCGTATCGCTGCACTTCCCTTGGGACGCCACCAACGATCCTGCGGCACTGCGCCAGCAGGCCGAAAGCCACGGCCTGTACTTCGACGCCGTGAACTCGAACACCTTCCAAGACCAGGCGAACCAGCAGCACAGCTACAAATACGGCAGCCTGACCGCCAACGATGCTGCGGTGCGGGCGCAGGCGGTGGAACACAATATCGCCTGCATCGAACTCGGCCGCGCCCTGGGCTCGAAGGCGCTGACGGTGTGGGTGGGCGATGGCGCCAACTTCCCCGGCCAGCACAACCTGCGCGGCGCGCTGGAGCGCTACCTGGACAGCGCGCGTGCCATCTACGCCGCGCTGCCTGCGGACTGGCATATGTTCATTGAACACAAGCTGTTCGAACCCGCGTTCTACGCCACCACCATTGCCGACTGGGGCACCAGCTTCGCCTGCGCGCAGGCGCTGGGCGAAAAGGCGCGCTGCCTGGTCGACCTCGGCCATCATGCGCCGAACACGAATATCGAGATGATCGTGGCGCGGCTGGCGCAGTTCGGCAAGCTGGGCGGCTTCCACTTCAACGACAGCAAGTACGGGGACGATGACCTGGATTCGGGCAGCATCAATCCTTTCCAGCTCTTCCTCGTGTTCAATGAGCTGGCCGATGCCGCCGAACGCGATGGCGCGGCCTTCAATCCTGCCTATATGCTGGACCAGTCGCACAACGTCACTGATCCCATCGAAAGCCTGATGAGCAGCGCAGCGGAAGTGCAGCGCGCCTTCGTGCAGGCGAACCTCGTAGACCGCGCGGCATTGCGTGAGCACCAGCAGAATAACGATGCGCTGCAGTCGGCGCAGACGCTGAAGCATGCCTACCGCACCGATGTGAGCCCGATCCTGGCAATGGCGCGGCTGCGTTCCGGAGGCGCCATCGATCCGGTGGCCTGCTACCGCGCCAGCGGCTACCGCGCGCAAGCGGCGGAGAAGCGGCCTGCGAAGGCCGGCGCCAGCAGCAGCGGCATCGTCTGAGCGGCCCGGCACATGGCGCGCACCGTACCTGCCCTGATCGGCGGCTTCTGCGTGGCGATGTTCTGCATGGCCGGCGCGGCAGCCGCGCCGGTGCAGCACTACGCGAATCCGGTTATCCACGCCGACTATTCCGATCCTGACGTCATCCGCGTCGGTGAAGACTATTTCCTCGTCGCTTCCAGCTTCCACTTCTCGCCCGGATTGCCGGTGCTGCAGTCGAAAGACCTGGTGAACTGGAAAATCATCGGCCATGTGCTGAACCGGCTGCCTTTCCATCCTTCCTACAATATGGTGCCGCCGTACACGCTGACGGATGCGCTGTCGAAGCCGGTGGGCGAGGGCATGCGCTATGCGGGCGGCGTGTGGGCGCCGTCGATCCGGTATCACAACAAGCGCTTCTACGTGTACTGGGCGACGCCGGGCGAAGGCATCTTCATGAGCTCCGCCGAAAATCCGGCCGGCCCATGGACGGAGCCGGTGACAGTGCTGGCTGGCGCAGGCTACGAGGATCCGTGCCCGTTCTGGGATGACGACGGCAAGGCCTGGCTGGTGCACTCGAAAGTGGGCGCCGGTCCGATCATCCTGCACGCCATGAGCCCCGACGGCAAGACGCTGCTCGATGAAGGCAAGACCATCATCGAAGACAAGGTCAACCTGCCGATCCTGGAAGGACCGAAAGTCTATAAGCGCAATGGCTACTACTACATCTTTGCCCCGATTGGCGGCGTGAGCACCGGCCCGCAAGCCGTGATGCGTTCGCGTTCCATCCAGGGACCGTATGAATACCGCTCCGTGCTGATGCCGGGCAACGGGCTCGATGGCCCGCACCAGGGCGGCTGGGTTGAAACGCCGTCGGGGCAGGGCTGGTTCATCCATTTCAACAGCACGGGCGCCTTCGGCCGCATTACCCACCTGCAGCCGGTGGCGTGGAAGGAAGATTGGCCGGTGATGGGCGAGCAGGGCCTGCCGGTGCTGAACCACCCCGTGCCGCAGACAGCGGCGCGGTCGCCGGATTACCGGCTGCAGAACTCGGACGAGTTTTCCGGCAGCGCGCTTGGCCTGCAATGGTCCTGGAACCACAATCCGGATGCAGGCCGCTGGAGCCTCACGCAGCGTCCGGGCTTTATGCGCATCGAAGCGAACAAGGCCCGCTATCTCGTTGGCGCAAGGAATACGCTGACGCAGATTCTGGAAGGGCCTGCAGCCGAAATCAGCACTCGCATCGAATTGGCCGGCATGGCGGATGGCCAGCGCGCGGGTCTTAGCCTGTTCGGCGTGAAGGTGCCATGGATCGGCGTGGCGCGCGAGGGCGGTGCGAACTACCTGACCTATTCGAATGCGGGTGAGGAAACGCGCGGCGAGAGGATCGCCGGCGCTTCCATCATCCTGCGCGCGCATGTGCGCAATGACCAGACCGTGCAGTTTTCCTATTCCCTGAGCGAGAAAGACGCCTTCCGGGATTTCGGGCCTGTCACGCCGCTGGCGAAATTCTCGTGGTGGAAGGGAAGCCGCCCGGCGGTATTCACCTACATCCGTTCCGATATTGATGAAGTCAAATCAAGCAAGCCCCTGAACCAAATCCATCACAACTACATCGACGTAGACTGGTTCAGGGTAAATATAGTCCGATAACAGTAAGGAGACAGCTGATGGTGTCAACGATTTCCCATAATCCTCAACGCCGAAAGCTGGCCCTGGCCCTGGGAGGTGGAGTGCTCGGCGCCATGCTGCCGGCAGCAGCCATGGCTGCGCCGTGCGGCAAGGCGCCGGAATGGGCCGACCAATTGCGGCGCGACCTGGACAAGATGGCGCTGCAGCTCACGCAGACGCTGCGTCCGTGGCCGGTGCCCGAACGCGTATTCGAACCGGAATCCTACGGCCTCGAAAAAGGCGCGCTCGCAACACCCGCCATCCAGCGCGCGGTGGATGCCTGTGCGGCCGCCGGTGGCGGTACGGTGCGCCTCGCGAAAGGCGAATACATCAGCGGCACCATCGACCTGCGTTCCGGTGTGATGCTCGAAATTGCGGAAGGCAGCCGCCTGGTGGCCAGCACCAACCTGGACGACTACCCTGAGCGCAAGGCGAACAGGCTTACGGTCCAGGACAGCAATATGGGCATGAACCAGTCGCTGATCTTCGCCCAGGGCTGCGAGCGCGTGGGCCTGTGCGGCAAAGGCCTGATCGACGGCCGCGGCACCAAAACCAACTTCCCGGGCGAGCAGACCATCGGCGCTACGCCGGGCCGGCCTTTCCTGATCCGCATGCTCGACTGCAAGAACGTCGTGATCCGCGACCTGCGCATGCAGGACTCGCCATGCTGGATGCAGAACTACCTGAACTGCGAAGACCTGATCGTGGACGGCATCCACGTTGAGAACCAGTCCAACCACAACAACGACGGCCTCGATATCGACGGCTGCCGCCGCGTTATCGTGCGCAATGTGTTCATCAATGCGGAGGATGATGGCCTGTGCTTCAAGGGTGCAAGCCAGCGAAACGGCGAGAATATCCTGATCGAGAACTGCGAGTTTTACAGCAGCTGCAATGCGCTCAAGTTCGGCACCGATTCGCAGGGAGACCTGCGCAACGTGCTGGTGCGGAATGTGGTGCTGGGCGGCCCGTCGGAGCAGATGCGCTCCATCAAGCGGCGCAAGGCCGATGGCGGCATTTCCTGGGAAACCGTGGATGGCGGCACCGTGGAACGCATTCTCGTGCATGATGCGAAAATCGTGCGTGCCGAGAGTCCGCTGTTCCTGATCCTCAGCGATCGTGGCCGTGTGAGGCCGGAGCAGAAGCGTCCCGGCCCGGGCACGCTTCGCCATATCGTCTATGACCGCATCAGCGGCGAGAACAACGGCATGCGCGGTTCCTTCTTCACCGCCATTCCCGGGAAGCCGATCGAGCATATCCTGCTGCGCGACGTGAACCTGGCCATGATGCCTGCCACCGAACCGGTGCTGGAAGCGGCCAAAGTGCCCGATGGACGTGACCTGTACCCGGACCCGCATATGTTCGCCACTGTGATGCCTGCCTACGGCCTGTGGGCGCGCAATGTGCGCCACCTTACGCTGCAGCGCGTGCGCTTCACCGTGGCCGGCAAGGATGCGCGCCCCGCACTGATCGCGCCCGGCGCCTGCAGCCTGGCCTGATCCGCAAGGCGTAAAAAACCCCCGGCAGTTTGCGCTGCCGGGGGTTTTTGTTTGCCTGCCGCTTCCTACATCTTGACGTTCAGCGTAGCAAAGAAGGTACGTCCCAGAGGATCGTAGCTGGCCGAGATCGAGTTGTTCGTCGGCAGCTGGGTGGAACCGACAACAGGAGGATCCTTGTCCGTCACGTTGCGCACGCCGGCGGTCAGGCTCACCATCTTGCTGAATTCGTAGCCCGCCGTCAGGTCAAGGTAGGTGTAAGCCTTGATCTTCGGATTGGTCAGCGATTCATACAGCGGTGGAGTCAGGCCTTTACGCAGCGGCACAATGTAGGCATCGGTGGTGACGCTGCCGGTGTAGCGCGCGCGTGCCGACAGCATCACTTTGCCGCTGTTCCAGGTCACGCGTGCAGTGCCCTTCCACTTCGCTACAGGCTGGCCGCAGGTGCCGCCCCAGGTGCCCACGCACTCGTTCTTCACGTCCGGGATGTCCTGGATCGGGGTGAAGGTCAGCTCGTCCACATAGGTCCAGTTGGTGTCCAGGTTCCAGCGGCTGCTGTTGCCGAACAGGCCCCAGGCGCTCGGGAAGGCGTAGTTCACTGCCATGTCCACACCTTGCGTTTTGATGCCGCCGATGTTGGCTGCGGTCGTCATCACATAGCTTGGCGCAGCGATCTGGCCAGTGACCGGATCACGGTTGATGGCCTTGCAGTACACGCTGTCTGCGTTCTGGATGGTGTTGTAGCACAGGTCAAGCACGGACTGGATGCCGCCGCCGCCCAGGGTGGAGATGGCGTTGTCCAGCGTGATCTTGTAGTAGTCCAGGCTCATTTGCAGGCCGCGCACCGAACGTGGCGCGAACACCGCACCAACGGTCGTGGTGTGGGAGGTTTCTGCCGACAGGTTCGGGTTGCCGCCGATGATCTGGGTCAGGAACGGCGTTGGCTGCACCGACTGGTCGAACACCAGGTTGGACGGCACGCCGGTGGCAACGCACAGTGCACGCACGGCCGCGGTCTGCTGGCCGGCCGGCGCGCGGCTGGAGCAAGGGTCGATTGCGGTAGGGCCGTTGCGGCCCTGGCCGCCGAACAGTTCACCCACGTTCGGCGCACGGATCGATTTCTGCTTCTGGACGCGGAAGGTCAGGCTTTCCGCAGGCGCCCATTCGGTGCCGATGGAGCTGGTCCATACCTTGCCGACCGATTCAACATCGTAGTCCGAATGGCGGAAGGCGCCGCTGACGCTCAGGCTCTTCGCGAACGGTTTGTCCTTCAGCAGCGGCACGCGGGCTTCGCCGAAGAACTCTTTCACGGTGGCTTCGCCTGCGGTCGGCAACGCTGCATTCCAGCCGGAGACGTCACCGGACGCCAGGAAGGCATCAGGCGTGTACTTGGCGAATGAGTGGCGGCGTTCGAAACCGGCCGAGAAGTCCACCGGGCCGCTTGGCAGATCCGCCAGCTTACCCGTGACGTTACCGGCCAATACCTGCTGCTCGGCCACGATGTTCGAGTTGGACGAGATCTGGATCGCGTTGCGCGCCGCATCGGTCATGTTCTGGCCGAAGGGATTGAACACCGGCGCCGCGCCGTTCTGCGACAGGATGGCGTTCTGGAAGCGGCTCAGCGAGACGGAACCGCCCTGGAACTGCGACTCGGTGGTACGGGCGTTGGTGTAGTACACGTCGTACTTCAGGTCACTCAGGTAGTTCTCCGAAACGCTCGGCAGGTCGCCGCGCACGCCGACCGCAATGCGGTAGACCGAGTGCTCGGTCTCACCCATGCGGGTGCCCATATCGGACAGGCGGCGGTTCAGGTTGATCAGCGCCAGGCCGTCGCCTGCGACCGTCGTCAAGGTCTGCGAGCCGTTGGTAGCGCGCACGGTGCCGGTTTCGCGCAGGTCCATCTGGCGCATCACTTCCTGCATCTGAGGGCTCAGATACGGATTGTTGGTGTTGATGAGGAAGTTGCCGCCCGCGCCGCTTGGGCCGATCTGCACTTTGGCGCTGTTGCTGCTGTAGTGCATTTCCATGTAGGCGGTGGCATTGTCGCTCAGCTCATAGCGTGCGAAGGCATTGCCCATCCAGCGTTTCTGCGGCGTGACGATATAGGACAGTGGGCCCAGGTCGTAGGCGTCGTCCGGCGCCACGTAAGGCCGTACAGACTTGCCGCTCGCGTCGAAAATGGCGCCCAGGGTGCCCATGCTGCCCAGGCCGGCCGCGCGCAGCGCCGCATCCAGTGCAGGATTGGAGGCTGCGGAGCCGACCACAGGGAAGTTTCCGATGCGGCCGTTCGGCACGTTGGACGAGCCGCTGAAGATCAGGCCCGGGCGGCCGCCCGCCGAAAGGCAGGTCTGGCCGGCGGGGATGGCCATCGGCGTGCCCGGACGAGTGGCCGACCATGAGGCTGCGGTCACGCAGCCGTCGCCCAGCGATGGCAGGGAGTAGCCGCCAAGGTCGCCGCGCGTCTGGCCTTCGCGGTCCATGAAGTTGAAGGACATTACCGCATTGCCCTTGTTGTTGTCGAAGTTGCCGCCGACCGTCAGGTCCACGCTTTTCGTGGGCGTTTTGGTCGGCTGATCCCAGCTGCGCTGGGCATTGAGTTCAATGCCTTGGAAATTGTCGCGCATGATGAAGTTGACCACGCCGGAAATCGCGTCCGAGCCGTAAACGGCCGAAGAACCGCCGGTGACGGTTTCGATGCGCTTGACCAGTGCCGCCGGAATGGCGTTGATGTCGGTGGTGAAATCAGGACCGGTGATCGCGAAGCGGCGGCCGTTCACCAGCACCAGGTTGCGGGTCGGGCCCAGGTTGCGCAAGTTCAGCGTCGCGGTGCCGGAAGGCTGGCCGGCCTGCATGGTATTCGCGGTAGGGCTGCTCAACTGGTTAGCCGTGAATTGCGGCGTATCCGTCAGCAGCGTTTCCAGGTTCTGTGTACCCGTCACCTTCAGTTCCTGCGCATCGAGCACGGTAACGGGCGTTGGGGCGAGGAAGCCGCGGTTCACCAGCCTGGTGCCGGTGATAACGACCTTGTTGTCCTCGGGCTTGGTGGTGCTGTTTTCTGCCTCTTGCGCGCTGGCGATGCTGGTGATGCTTGCTGCGACCAAAATCGCCGAAATTGACTGCTGCTGCCGGGTTCTCTTTTTACTACTGCGCTTTTGATGTCGCATTGTGACTCCCCCAATCTAAATAGGTACAGCTTAAGAATATTTATACGTCTCCATCCATCCGAATTGTTCCTGCGGTAGCCAAACCCTTAGCCCTTTTGCGACCGTGAACGTTACTGATGGTATGAACCTTTGATTAAGGGCGTCAATCATCGACCGCTCAAGCAATTGACTAAAGCCGCTATAGTCACAAAGTTGATCAATTCGGCCGTTTTTCTGTTGCGTTTGTTGGATATGATCTATTCAGATCAATCCAGCGATAGCCGCTTTGATCGGGTTTTACCGTTTTGAGCACCTCATTGATCGTTTCACTCCGGGCGCCTGCATTTTCGTGCTGGCAGGCGCCGTTCACGTAGGCAGAATGCGTTCTGCCTACCCTTTTTGCATCTGGAGATATTGATGACGCCATTCCGGCGCCCCTTGCAGTTCGTTCTGCTCATTTCTGTTTTCGGGCTGGCCTCGGCCCAGCCGATCGACCGCAAGGCGCTGGTGGAACGGCACAATCCCCGCCTGAACGCAATCGACCCCTGGGCGCCACTCAGTGTGGGCAACGGCCAGTTCTGCTTCACCGCCGATGTCACAGGCCTGCAGACCTTCCCCGAGCATTACGCAGGCAAGGGCATCGCGCTCGAAACGCAGGCGCGCTGGTCGTGGCACGAAAACCCGAACCCGAAGGGCTACAAGCTGTCCGATGCGAACCGCGATTACACGGCGCACGGCAAGACTGTGGGCTACCCCACGCTGATGGATACGCCGGCCGGCATGTGGCTGCGCGAGAATCCGCACACCATGCCGCTCGGCCAACTGGGTTTGCAGCGCCCCAACGGCCAGCCGCTGGCGATGGCCGATATCAGGGATATCGACCAGAAGCTGGACCTGTGGACCGGCACCCTGACCAGCCGCTATACCATCGACGGCCAGCCGGTGAGCGTGACCACGGCGGTGAGCCCGCGCCAGGATACGCTGGCCGTGCGCATCAGCTCTCCGCTGCTCGCCGGCGGCAAGCTTGCGGTGGGCCTGGCGCTGCCGCGCGGCTACCAGATGGTGAAGATGAATCCCGGGCTCGACTGGTCGCAGCCGGAGTCGCACCGCAGCGAGGTGAAATCGCAAAGCAGCCGCTCGCTGGTGCTGGAGCATGTGCGCGATGCGGCACGCTATTCGGCGGTGCTGGATACTGCAGCGCCAGTGACCATCAGTCGCCCCGCGCCGCATACCTTCCGGATCGTGCCGGCTGCGGGGCAGACGCTCGAATTCACGCTGAGCTATTCGCCGCTGCCGGATGCGAAGGCTGCTGACACGCCGGCCGCCGTGATCACGCAAAGCGCGCAGCATTGGCGCAGTTTCTGGCAAAGCGGCGCGGCGATCGATTTCAGCGGCAGCACCGATCCGCGTGCGAAGGAGCTGGAACGGCGCGTGGTGCTGTCGCAATACCTCACCGCGATCCAGGCTGGCGGCGATGTTCCGCCGCAGGAGAGCGGCCTGACCATGTCCACCTGGTACGGCAAGCATCATACCGAGATGATGTGGTGGCACGGTGCGCATTACGCGCTGTGGAACCGTCCTCAATACCTGGAAAACATGCTGCGCTGGTTCCAGAAAACGCTGCCCGTGGCACGCCAGGTGGCGGCCTCGCGTGGCCTCAAGGGCGCGCGCTGGCCGAAAATGGTGGGGCCGGACGGCAGGGAGAGCCCGGGCGGGAACCCGATGATCGTTTGGAACCAGCCGCATATCATCCATCTGGCCGAACTGCTGTACCGCGATGCGCCTGACCGCAAAACGCTGGAGAAATACAGCGAGCTGGTATTCGCCACCGCCGATGCCATGGCCTCCATGCTGCATTGGGACGCCGAAGGCAAGCGCTATGTACTGGGGCCGCCGCTGTGGATTGCGCAGGAAATCTACGACCAGTCCACCAGCATGAACCCGGCCTATGAGCTGAGCTACTGGGCCACGGGGCTGCAGATCGCGCAGCAATGGCGTGCGCGCCTCGGCCTGCCGCAGGATGCGGATTGGGAGAACACGCGCCTGAACCTATCCGCCTTGCCGCAGAAAGACGGCAAATATGTGGCGCTCGAATCCACGCCGGACACCTGGGACAACATCGCCAGCCGCCACGACCATCCATCCTTCCTGATGGCCTTCGGCCAGCTGCCGGGAGCAGGGGTGGACCGCGCCGTGATGAAGCGCACGCTGGAAGCCGTACTCGCGGGATGGGACTGGGATACCAAGATCTGGGGCTGGGACTACCCGATGGTGGCCATGACGGCCGCGCGCCTGGACATGCCGCAGCAGGCGGTGGACGTGCTGCTCAAGAGCGACGGCCCCGGAAACAGCTATACCGCCGCAGGCCACAATCCGAACCAGTCGCTACCCGTCTACCTGCCCGGCAACGGCTCCCTGCTGGCCGCCGTCGCCATGATGGCAGGCGGCTGGGATGGCGCCCCGTCCCGCCCAACCCCCGGTTTTCCGCAGGACGGGCGCTGGACTGTGCGCGCCGAAGGCTTCAAGCCAATGCCCTGAGCGTGATATAGATCAGAGCCGCTTGCGGCCGGCTTTCTTATGATGAAATGTCATCATCATGGGAGCGGCCATGGACAAGCAATATGTTGTGGCGGTGGTGGGCCTGGGCTATGTGGGCCTGCCGCTGGCCGTGGAATTCGGCAAAAAACGCACGACGATCGGCTTCGACCTCTCCGAACAGAAGGTGGAGAACTATCGCCGCTTCAATGATCCCACCGGCGAGGTAAGCGAAAGCGAATTGCGCGCCTCCGAGCACCTGGTGCTGAGTTGCGACCCCGCAGTGCTCGCGCAGGCGGATTTCATCCTCGTTGCCGTCCCCACGCCGGTGGACGCCGCGCGCAATCCGGATTTCGAACCCTTGCGTTTGGCCAGCGTCAGCGTGGGCAAGCATATGAAACGCGGTGCCATCGTCGTGTATGAATCCACGGTGTACCCCGGCGCCACGGAGGAAATCTGCATTCCCATCCTGGAAAAGCACTCCGGCTTGCGCTGGAAGGATGGCTTCCACGTGGGTTTTTCGCCCGAGCGTATCAACCCCGGCGACAAGACGCATACGCTGACCACCATCCGCAAAGTCGTGTCGGGCGATGATGCGGAAACCCTGGAGGCGGTGGCGCGGCTGTATGAGAGCGTGGTGGCTGCGGGCGTGTACCGCGCGTCCTCGATCAAGGTAGCCGAAGCGGCGAAGGTCATCGAAAACACCCAGCGCGACCTGAATATCGCGCTGATGAACGAGCTGGCCATCATTTTCGACAAACTGAGCATCGACACGCTGGAAGTGCTGCAGGCGGCAGGCACCAAATGGAACTTCCTGCCTTTCCGCCCCGGTCTCGTTGGCGGCCACTGCATCGGCGTCGACCCCTATTACCTGACACACAAGGCCGATATGATCGGCTACCACCCCCACGTGATACTGGCGGGCCGCCGCATCAACGACGGCATGGCCAAATTCGTGGCCGAGAAAACGGTGAAGGAGATGATCGGCGCGGGCTGCCATATCAAGGGCGCCACCGTGAACGTGCTGGGGCTCACCTTCAAGGAAGATTGCCCGGACCTGCGCAATTCCAAGGCGGCCGACGTGGTCGGTGAACTGCGCTCCTACGGGCTGGACGTGCACGTTTTTGATCCCGTGGCGGACGCGAAGGACGCTCGGCATGAATACGGCATCCAGCTGGACAGCTGGGAAACGCTGCCGGCGGCGGATGCCGTCGTGGCCACCGTGCCGCACCAGGTGCTGCGCGAGCTGCCGCTGGCACGGCTGTGCAGCAAGCTCCGTCCCGGCGGCTGCTTCATCGACGTGAAGTCGCAGTTCGACCGCAACGCCCTGCGCGAGGCGGGCTACAACGTATGGCGGCTGTGAGATGGGGCGTATCGACCTGCTGCACTCCCAGCTCGCCGGCCGCCGCCACCATTGGCTGGTGACCGGCGCCGCCGGTTTCATCGGCTCGCACCTGACGGAAGCGCTATTGAAGCTCGGCCAGCAGGTGGCTGGCATCGATAACTTCTCGACCGGCCATCCGGCAAATCTTGCCGAAGTACGACGCAGCGTGGGCGCCGACGCCTGGTCGCGTTTCCGCTTCGTGGAGGGCGATATCTGCGATCCGCAAGTCTGCGCGCGTGCGGCCGAAGGCGTGCAGTTTATCCTGCACCAGGCGGCGCTTGGTTCCGTGCCGCGATCGATTGACGATCCCCTGGCCACGCACGGCAGCAACCTGACGGGCTTCCTGAATATCCTGCTGGCGGCGCGTGGCGCGGGCGTACGGCGCCTCGTGTATGCCTCCTCCAGCTCCGTGTATGGCGACCATCCGGCGCTGCCCAAGGTCGAAGACCAGATCGGCAAGCCCCTGTCACCATATGCCGTTACCAAGCTGGCCGACGAGCTCTATGCCGGAACCTTCAGCCGCTGCTACCAGGTACCGCTGATCGGCCTGCGCTACTTCAATGTGTTCGGGCCGCGCCAGGATCCGGCCGGCGCCTATGCCGCCGTAATACCGCAATGGTTGACGGCCTTGATCGCCAATGCGCCCGTCTTCATCAACGGCGATGGCGAATCCAGCCGCGATTTCTGCTATGTCGGCAATGTGGTGCAGGCCAACCTGCTTGCCGCGCTGTCGGAGGACGCTTCGGCGCTGGGCCAGGTTTACAACGTGGCCTTCGGTGGCCGGACCACGCTGAACCAGCTTTACCGGCAGCTGCGCGAGCTTCTCGCGGAGCGCTATCCTCACGTTGTCTCGCATTCAGCACAATACCGCGGCTTTCGCGCCGCCGACGTCCGCCATTCCCTCGCGGATATCGGCAAAGCCAGGCGGCTGCTGGGCTATGAGCCCACACACAGCGTTTCCGACGGCCTGAAGGCGTCGGTGGACTGGTATGCCGGCAAGCACCCTGCGTAGGGATCCGGCGCTGGCGCTGCTGCTTGCGGCGTATGTCGCGCTTATCGCGTACGGCAGCTTCTTCCCCTTCGAATGGCGGGCGCCGCATGGACAGGGATTGCGGCTTCCAGCGTGGCCGTCGCACGTGGATAAAAGCGATGTTATTCAGAACCTGTTTGTCTACTTCCCCTTGGGGGTGCTGGTCGCGATGGGACAGCGCAGCATGTGTGCGGTGTTTCTCGCTGCCGGTACCGGAGGAGCGCTCAGCCTCGCGGTGGAGATGATGCAGCACTGGCTGCCCGCCCGCGTTCCCTCCATGCTGGACGTGATGGCGGATGTGGCAGGCGCGGCCTGCGGCGGCATCTGCGCCATGCTGTGGTATGGCGAAACACATATTGGCGACCGCCTGCGCCGCTACTGGAGCGAGTCGGTCGCACCGGGCCCGCTGCCCGCTGCGGGCCTTTGCGTGATTGCGCTATGGGCCATTGCGCAGACGGCTCCGCTGCTTCCTTCGTTCGATGTTGCCCCGCTACGCAGCGATCTCGGCCAGCTTGTCCGCGCGGTGCTGGCGCCCGAAGGCGCGGACCTCGTGAGATTGCTGATGCTGCTGTGCTACCAGACCGGGCTGGCCTTCCTGCTGTGCACGCTGCTGCGGCGGCCGGAGCAGGCGGTCCGCACTTATGCATGGCTGCTGGCGGCGGTATGCCTGCTTCGCCTGCTGGTACCGGAACGCATGCTGACGCTGGAACTGTTGCTGGCCTCCGCATGTTCGCTGGCGGCGCTGGCGCTGTGGAGCCGATGTGCGGCTGCACGGCTGGCCGCGTGCGGCGCCATGCTGACTGCGGCGGGGTTGGCGATTGCCGAACTGGCCCCCGGGCCATGGCCGGGAGCTCCTGCGGCGTTCAACTGGGTGCCTTTCCAGGCGCAGATCGCCCGCCAGGACGGTTTCGAAAATCTCGTGGCCTGCATCTGGCCCGGCATGGCGCTGGCCTATTGCATACGGCTGGCAGCGCCGCCGCAGCACCGGCGCGTGTGTGCACTGGTTGGATGCCTGCTGCTGATGGCCACCATGCTGGCGCTGGAATGGCTGCAGCAGCGTATTCCCGGCCGCCACGGCGATGTCACCCAGGCCGCCATGGTGTGCGCAGGCTGGGTTCTTCCCTGGACTGTTCGCTTGCGTAGCAGATCTCCTCCATAAGCTGCGCCAGCTGTGCGGTGCGCATACTGCGCGAACATGTGGCAACGAAGGATTCGCTCGGCAGCGGCGCCAGGCCTGCCTGGGCATCATCGATGAAGCGCAGCAGTGCGCGCTTGATGTCGTTCACGGAGTCGAGCGGCGCGATGGTATCGATTCCCGCGGCATGCAGGGTGGCTGCCGTGTCGCCGGCGGCATCCGTCAGCCCGAGCACAGGCCGCCGCAAGCGCAGATACTCGTACAGCTTGGCAGGAATCTGCTCGTTGCAATTGGCGGCTTGCAGCACCAGGAGGCCATCGGCGTGCGCCATGTCCGCCAGCGCATCACGGTAGCCGAGGTGCGGCGCCACTTCCACGATATCCGCAGCGCCATAGTGGGCGATGCGGGCTTTGAGCCATTCCTCATGGCCGGGCGCGCGCAGTACGGTGCGAAAGCGCGTGGCACGAAGGAGGCCGTCGCGCGCCAGTTCGCCGGCCGCCTGCAGGAAGGCGCTCGGGTCGCGTTCCGAAGGGTAGATAAGGCCGCTGTGCAGCAGTGTGAAGCGCTGTGCGGGTGCACGCTGCGCGGGAAGCTGTGCGAAATCTGCTTCGTCGTAGCCGTTCTCTATCAGCGTGCACTTCGCCGCCGGGTACTGCCCGCGATAGCGCCGCAACACGCCGGGAGTGGTGACGACCGCCGCAGCGCAGTGCTGCAAGGTGCGTGTTTCGACGCGGCGGCGCACGCGGCGCGTCAGCGGGTCCGGCGGGTAGTACTCGTCCAGCATCGGGTCACGGAAATCCGCGATCCACGGCAGTCCTGACAGGCGGTGCAGCGCATGGCCAATCACGTGCGCGGTGGCGATGGGATAGGTCGACCAGATAAGCTGCGGCCTGTAGCGCCGGATCATCAGCAGGCCCGCGGGGATGGCGCCTACCGCCCAGCTGATCCAGCGGTCCGGCTGGGCGAGCCAGCCGGGATAGCGCCCGAACACGGCCAGCTGGCGCGCGGCGTCGCAAGCAAAGGCACGCCGCACAACCGTATCATGCGGCAGCTCGCCCAACTGGTCGGCGCCGGTATGCGCATAGGCACGCGGATGGGCCGTCAGCACCAGTGGTTCCCAGCCATGCTCCGGCAGGTACTTCGCAAATTTCAGGGTGCGCTGGATACCGCTGCTGCCATGCAGTGGCGGGAAGTGAAAGGCAATCATCAGCACGCGCTTCAGCATGATTTCACCCATTGCGCAGTCCACGCCGCCACTTGCTCGCGCCACTCGGCACGCGCGAAGGTGTGGTTGGCTTCCGCGAGCTCGCGCAGCTCGATCCGGTTTGTCCATTCGGGGGAGCGCAAGCACACGTCGCTGAATTCGCGCGCAGTCAGATCCCGTCCACTCAGGATCACGAGCACGCGGCCGGGAAAAAGCCGCAGCCCTTGCAGCATGCGCGAGGCGAGGGCGCTGTCGGCAGGCTGGCGTGCCGCCGCTGCCAGGCCGGCAAAGGAGCGCAACGCCGCAGCGGGCCGGAACCGTCCCGCAATCAGCTTGTTCCAGAAACCTGCATCGAGCAGGCGTGAGCGATAGTAGTGCTTCAGCGTGGCCTGGGCGGCGGTCTGAGTGCTGCGTACCCAGGGATTCAGCAGCACCAGGCCATGCACGCGCGCATCCCGCACGGAATGGAGCAGGGCTGCCGAAGCGGCATCGCAAAGTCCCCACAGCACCACTTCAGCGAGGCAGGGCTGGATGATGAAGAAGTGGTCGATTGCGGCCCGGATGTCGGCGGCTGTCGCTTCAAAGCCGCGCGGATCACCGGTGCTGTCGCCCATGCCACGCACATCGAAACGGAAGGAAGGTATACCGTGCTGCGCCAGCGTGCGAGCCAGCAGGACGAACTGGCGGTGGCTGCCGGCGCGGTACTGCGGCCCGCCGACGAGAATCAGCACTCCGCGCCGCAGGGGCTGCCGGGGCGCCGTCGCGATGGCGGTCAGCCAGTCGCCTTCGCACTCGAAGCAATGGGCCGTTTCAGCATACATGGCGTGCGGTGAGGCTGAGCAAGGCGGGACATTCGGCGACTTCCTGCGTGGCCCAGAAAGGAGGGCCGGCGGCCAGATCGAATTCCAGCGGCGTTCCTGCGGCGCGCCAGGCATCGGCGATCCGCTGTGCGCCGGGCGAATACTGGGCGCCGATCTCCATCCAGTGCGTTGGCATGCGTGGGGCCAGGCTGCACAGGTCGAGCGCATCGATTACCTGCGCCAGCACCGGCGACAGCTGGTAACCGGCGATTTCCAGCGCAACCCCGTCCAGCAGCGACTGGCGCATGGCGGCGACGCCGGCGCCCGCGTTCCGCTCCAGGGCGTCGCCGGCGACCTTCAGGCGCAGGAACTGGCGCAGGTGCTGCGTTCCCTGGCAGACGGGCTGCCAGAGCAGCAGGCGCTCGGGTGGGCACGAGGCAGAACTGGCGTAGGCCACGGCCAGCGAAGCGCCGAGGCGCAGGCCCCACAGGCCGGGACGCGAACCTGTTTCCGACGTCAGCCACGCCGATGCGAGTTGCAGGTCATCGAGCCAGGCCTGCCAGCTCGCGTCGCCGAAGTCGCCGGCGCTGTCGCCGCAACCGTATAAATCGATCTGCAGCACCGCGAAGCCGCTTTGCGACAGCGCCCGCGCCTGCAGTGCCGCCATGCGGCGCGATTTGTTCAGTTCTTCAGCAAAGGGATGGACATACAGCCAGCTGCCGCGGCAGGGCTGCGCGGCAGCGTGATAGAGGCAAAAGCGCGCCGCCTCGCCGGCGTTCAGGAAGAACGGCCGGGGAGGCGGCGCGCTTGAGGGAATCATGCCGTCAACTTGAACCTGACAAATGCAGCCAGACTGCCGAGCGTTGCGAAATTGGCAGCGCTGATTTCGTCGTCGTCGACGCTGAAGCCGAAATGATCTTCCAGGGCGCCGATCAGCTGCACTACAGCCATCGAATCCAGCTCCGGCAGGCTGCCCAGCAATGCCGAATGCTCATTCAGCGATTCGCCTGCGGCGCCAAGGGCCAGCACGTCGATCACGATTTTTTTGACTTCTTCCAGATACATAGCAACTCCATGGTCATATTCGCAACCCGCGCGGGTTGTTTTGCGCGGCGGAGTATACCCTGACGGCGTTCTGCCAGTGTAGAAGCAGCCTGCGCGGGAGAGTTTGGCTTGGCGCAAATTGCGCCCAATTGTAGAATGATAGGATTGTCGAAGAGTTTTCGCGCTTCGTCTTGCCCTTGCGGCCTTTGGCCCGACCTCCCATGAACGATCTGATTCACGATCTCATTTTCCAGAGCGAGCAAGCCTCGCCTGAAGCGGAAGCGCTGGTATACGGCGCGCAGCGCCTGTCCTATCGCGGCCTGGCGGCGCTGGTGCGCGCTGCGGCGAACGGCTTCCTGCGCGGCGGATTGCAGCGCGGCGAGCGCGTGGCCGTCTACATGGAGAAGAACGTCGAGAACGTGGCGGCCATGTTTGGCGCCTCGCTCGCAGGAGGCGTGTTCGTGCCGGTCAATCCCTTGCTGAAGGCCGAGCAGGTCGCCTATATCCTGGCCGATTGCAACGTGCGTGTGCTGGTGACATCTGCCGACCGCCTGCGGGTGCTGGCCCCCGCGCTGGCGCAATGCCCGGACCTGCGCACCGTGATCGCAACCGGAAGCGGCCAGCTTGCCGCTGTGGCCAAGGTAGAGGCGCTTTCCTGGGATGCTGCGCTTGACGTGCCTCCGGCGAACACCCCGACGCGCGCCATCGATGCGGACATGGCGGCAATCCTTTACACCTCCGGCAGCACCGGCAAGCCGAAAGGCGTTGTGCTGTCACACCGGAACATGATGGCGGGTGCGCGCAGCGTTGCATCCTACCTTGGCAACACGCAGCAGGACCGCCTGCTGGCCGTGCTGCCGCTCAGCTTCGACTATGGCCTCAGCCAGTTGACGACTGCCTTCAGCGTTGGCGCGTGCGCCGTGCTTATCAATCACCTGTTTCCGCGCGATGTGCTGAACGCCGTCGTTGCGGAACGCATCACGGGCCTGGCGGCCGTGCCTCCGCTGTGGATTCAGCTTGCGCCGCTGGACTGGCCTACGGACTGTACGCTGCGCTATATCACCAACTCGGGCGGCGCCATGCAGCGGCCCACCCTCGACGCACTGCGCAAGGCGCTGCCGAAGGCGAAGCCCTACCTGATGTACGGCCTGACCGAGGCATTCCGCTCCACCTATCTGCCGCCGGAGGAGCTGGACCGCCGGCCTGATTCGATGGGCAAGGCCATTCCGAATGCGGAAGTGATGGTGCTGCGGCCGGACGGCAGCGAGTGCGCGGCGGGCGAACCGGGAGAACTGGTGCATCGTGGCGCCCTGGTATCGCTGGGTTACTGGAACGACCCGGCCCGTACTGCCGAACGTTTCCGCCCGCTGCCCGTACGCCATGCAGGCCTGCCGCTGCAGGAGGTGGCTGTGTGGTCCGGCGACACAGTGCGGCGCGATGAAGAGGGCTTCCTATACTTTGTCAGCCGCAGCGACGAGATGATCAAGACTTCCGGCTACCGGGTCAGCCCCAGCGAAGTGGAAGAGGTCATCTATGCGCAGGAAGCGGTTGCGGAAGCGGCGGCCATCGGTGTGCCGCATCCCGCGCTGGGCCAGGCTATTGTGGTCGTTGCCGCCACGCGTGAAGGAAAAACGATGACAGCCGCCGATCTGCTGGCCGCCTGCAAGCCCCGCTTGCCCGCCTATATGCTGCCCCAGAAAATCGTGATGGTTGACGGCACGCTGCCGCGCAACCCGAACGGCAAGATCGACCGCAAACTGCTCGGCACTCAATATGCCTGCGTATTCCAGGAGAAGCCATGAGTGCGGCCCGTCCCCAGCATGCACCGCTCAACCAGTTCCCGGTGCAGGACGATGCGCTGCTGATCGGCGGCATTCCGCTGCCACGCCTCGCGCAGCGCGTGGGCCAGACCCCGTTTTTCGCTTACGACCGCGCCGCCATGACGCAGCGCGTGGCCGAACTGCGCAAGCACCTGCCGCCATCGGTCCACCTGCACTACGCGATGAAGGCCAATCCCATGCCCGCGGTGGTGCAGCACATGGCTACCCTGGTGGATGGGCTGGACGTTGCCTCCGCTGGCGAACTGAAAACCGCGCTGGATACCACCATGCCACCCTCGCGCATCAGCTTTGCCGGGCCTGGCAAGCGCGATGCCGAACTGTCCGTGGCAATCGCTGCGGGCATTGTGCTCAACCTGGAGTCCGAGGGCGAAATGGAGCGCGCCGCCGTCATCGGCCGGCAGCTGGGCATCCAGCCCCAGGTGGCGGTGCGCGTTAACCCGGACTTCGAACTGAAGTCTTCCGGCATGAAGATGGGCGGCGGCCCGAAACAGTTCGGGGTGGACGCCGAGCGTGTGCCTGCCATGCTGCGCCGCATCGCTGCGCTGGAGCTGGACTTCCATGGCTTCCACATCTTCAGCGGTTCGCAAAACCTGAAGGCGGCTGCGATCCAGGAAGCGCATGACAAGACCTTTGCACTCGCCGCACGGCTGGCGCAGGATGCGCCGCGCGCGCTGCGCCTGCTGAATATCGGCGGCGGTTTCGGCATTCCTTACTTCCCCGGCGAAGAGCGTCTCGACCTCCAGGCTGTCGGGAGCCATCTGCATGAGGTGCTGGCGCAATACATGCCGCAAATGCCTGCGGCGCAGGTGGTGATTGAACTGGGCCGCTATCTGGTGGGTGAAGCGGGCGTCTACGTCACCCGCATTATCGACCGCAAGGAATCACGCGGCCAGGTCTATCTGGTGACGGATGGCGGCCTGCACCACCAGCTGGCGGCATCCGGCAATTTCGGGCAGGTCATCCGCAAGAATTATCCGGTGGTGATCGGCAACCGCGTGAAGGGCGGCGAGCGCGAAACGGTGTCCGTGGTAGGTCCGCTGTGTACACCGCTGGACCTGCTGGCCGACCAGATGGAGCTGGCCAGGGCCCAGCCGGGCGACCTGGTCGCCGTGTTGCAGTCGGGCGCATACGGCCGCAGTGCCAGCCCGTCTGCCTTCCTGAGTCATCCCGATGCAGTCGAGGTTCTGATCTGACAGGAGCGTGCCATGAGCGGCTTGTGCGGATGGATGGGCAAACAACCCGGTAACGACGAGCTGCTCAACGATATGGCCGCACCGCTGCGGCGCTTCGATCGCAGCCCCCTGCATCTTGCGCGCGGCGACCGCAGTGCCGTGGCCTTGTGCGCGCCGCAGCCGTCCGCACATCTCGCCAGTGTCGATGGCCTGCTGGTCGCCATTTGGGGACGCCCCGGATGGAATGATCCCCGGCTGGCGGGGCTGGCCGAGGCCGAAGGCCATGCGCATGCGCTGGCCATGGCATGGCATAACAACACGCCGGACCTGTGCGCAAAGCTTTCCGGCTCCTTTGCACTGGCCATCCTGGACAGCCGCCGTGGCGAGGCGCTGCTCGCCACCGACCGCATGGGCGTGCATCCCGTGCTATGGGCCATGCAGGGTGAAGCGCTGCGTTTCGCCACCTCCGCCGATTGCCTGCGCGGGCATGCGGAGATCGATCCGCAGAGCGTCTACAACTACGTCTACTTTCACATGGTTCCGGGTCCGGCCACGATCTATCGCGGCGTGCAGCGCCTGCTGCCTGGCCATTACCTGCACTATCGGCAGGGCAGGGCCAGCACCCGTGCCTACTGGCGCATGCACTATGTGGAAGAGCGCGAGCAGGCTTTTCCGGCCCTGCGCCAGGCTTTTCTCGCCCAGCTCCGTGAAAGCATGGGCGCATTGGCCCGGGATGATTCGGCCGGCGCCTTCCTCAGCGGCGGCACGGACAGTTCAACCATTGCCGGCATGCTGACGGCCTGCGGCAAGCGGCCGGCCCGCACGTATTCCATCGGCTTCGATGCCGATGGCTATGACGAGATGGCGTATGCACGCATCACCGCGCGGCACTTTGGCACCATCCATCACGAGTACTACGTGTCGCCGGACGACGTGGTGACTGCCATCCCCAGCATCGCCGCCGCATTTGACCAGCCTTCCGGCAATGCTTCGGCGGTCCCGGCTTACTATTGCGCGCTGCTGGCGCAGGAAGACGGTATCAGCCGCATGATAGGCGGCGACGGCGGCGACGAACTTTTCGGCGGCAACGAGCGCTATGCGCGCCAGCAGCTGTTCGACTTGTACGGAAGGCTTCCGCGCAGGCTCCGCGCATCCGTGCTGGAACCGCTGCTGTCTGCCTTGCCGGGCGCGCAGCGCGTACGGCTGCTGCAGAAGGCGCGCAGCTATGTGCGGCAAGCGTCGGTGGCCATGCCGGCCCGGCTGGAAAGCTATAACCTGCTCGAACGCTACGGCGGCGAGGAAGTGTTTGAAGCGGATTTCCTCGAAGCCGTGTCGGCCGCGGCGCCCCTGGCCATGCTGCGCGAAAGCTATGGGCACAGCGATGCGGAAAGCCTGGTGAACCGTATGCTGGCGCTCGACCTCAAGACCACGCTGGCGGACAACGACTTGCCCAAAGTGAGCAAGGCCTGCGAGCTGGCGGGAATTGAAGCCGCCTTCCCCTTCTTGGACGACGCCATGGTCGCTTTTTCGGCACAGCTCTCGCCGCGCCAGAAACTGCGCGGCACGCAGCTGCGCTGGTTTTTCAAGGAGGCCTTGCGCGGTTTCCTGCCGGACGAAATCCTTGCGAAGCCCAAGCATGGCTTCGGGCTCCCTTTCGGCGTGTGGCTGCAAACGCACAAGCCGCTGCAGGAAATGGCAAAGGACAGCCTCTCCGGCCTGTCGCGGCGCGGCATTGTGCGCGCCGCCTTCACCGAAAGGCTGATGAGCGAGCATGTTGCGGAACATGCCGGCTACCACGGCACCATGGTATGGGTGCTGATGATGCTGGAGCAATGGTACCGGCAGCGCGAAGGGCGCTGACTCAGAAGAAGCTCTCCGGCACCACCAGCACATCGCCCGGCCGCATCGGCACATCAGCGCTGATGTCGCCGCGCTTCAGCAGGTCGCTGAGGCGCACGGTGAACTGCTGCCGGGTGCCGTTGACGTCGCGGATGATGCTGGCGCGGTTGCCGGCAGCAAATTCAGTGATGCCGCCCACGGCAATCAGCACATCCATCAGCGACATGCCGGTGCGGTAAGGCAGCGACTGCGGGCGTGCGGCCTGGCCGATCACGCGGATCTGGCGGTCGTAGGTGCCGACGAAACCGGTAACGATCACGGTCACTACCGGCTGCTGGATATAGCGCGACAGCGCCTTCTCGATATCGCGTGCCAGTTGCGTGGAAGTCTTGCCGCTGGCTTCCAGGTCTTCCACCAGCGGGGTGGTGATGCGCCCGTCCGGCCGCACCGGCACGGATTGCGATACTTCCGGGTTGCGCCAGACGATGATGTTGATGTTGTCCCCCGGCCCAATCAGGTATTCGACAGGCGGCAGGGGGCCCGGATCCAGCGGCGCATTGGGCGATGTGGAGGCGCACGCAGTGAGCAGCGTTGCGGCCAGCAGTGCGAATAGTCGTTTCATCGGAATCTCCTCTCTTCAGATTCGGTCGATCAGTTCACGCAGATAACGGGCCGGAACGGCATAGGTAATGCCGCTCGGCTGGCTGATCGCGTTTTCTTTCGCCCCTTTCAATGCGGTGGCATTCACCACGCCGTGCACAGTGCCGGTGTCGGGGTCGTACAAGGGGCTGCCGCTGTTGCCCGGATACGCCGTGCCGTCCAGCTGGAACAGGCTGAAAGGCTTTTGCAGGCGGCGAATCGTTTGCGCATCCAGCTGGCGCGAACGGAAGGGCGGCTGCGTGACCGGCGTAATTGCAGCCAGCGTGGCGCGGTGCGTCACCGGCACCATGCCGAGCGCCATCCCGAGCGGAAAACCCGTGAAAGCCAGGGCCTGGCCTTCCGCCGCATTGTCGTTTTCCGCCACACGCAAGGCGGGCAGGGGAGCGCCCATCAGCCGCAAATGCGCCAGATCATGTTCCCGGTCAATGTTCTTCACGGTGACGGGGCGAAAATCAAGCTGCTCGCCCTGGCCGGTGATGATGCCTAACACCTCCATGCGGGCCGAATCGAGCAGCAGCGGAACCGCGTGCGCCGCAGTGATCACACTCAGTCCATCGCCCACGATAAAACCCGTGGCGAGAAACTGCACCGGCGGACTGCGGGTGCGCTGCAAGGTGCCGATGCCGACGACCGACGGCTTCACCGCCGCAACCGTGGTGGCCAGGGGCCCGGCGCGCATGGAACCGGCGGCCAGGCAGAGCGCAGCCGCTAGCAAAAACTGAACAAGGCGGGCGAGAAATTTCATGGCAAACCCCCGATCCACATGAGATTAACGATGGCAGAAATGACCATATTGCCCTTGAGCGTGCGCAAAGCATGCACAGTCGCCGCCCTGCTCCTGGCGCCCGCCGCGCGTGGCGAATGGAGCGTCACGCCGGGCATATCCGGGCGGCTCAGCTACTCGGATAATGTGAACCTGCGCCCCGCGGGGCAGGGCACCGGCCAGTTCGTGATGGAGCTGGCGCCCAGCCTCGTCGTCAGCGACCGCACGCCGCGCCTGCAGTTCAACGCTTCATGGCAGGGGCATCTTTATGAGTACGCCCGCGACCGGGTCAGCGGAACCGACCGCTTTACGCAGCAGCTGGATGCGGCCGCGCTGGCGGAAGTGCTTAGTGACCTGCTGTTTCTCGATGCTTCCGCATCGATCTCGCAGCAGCCGGTTACGCCCTTGCTGGCGGGGCCTGGCAACGGATACGCGAGCGACAACCGGAACGAGGTGCGCAGCTACCGCGTCTCTCCCTACATTCGCTATGCGTTTGGCGCCTTTGCGACGGCCAAGCTGCGCTACGCCCACGATATGGTGGACAGCGATAACCTCGGTTTCGGGCGCAGCACGGCCGATACCCTGAACCTGACGCTGGCCAGCGGTGGGGTATTCCGGCGTATAGGCTGGACATTGGCCCTGAGCAGCCAGCATCTGGACGACAGCATTGCGCCGCCATCCTCCAGCCGTTTCGCCAATCTCTCCCTTCGCTACACGCTCACGCCGGAGCTGAGCTGGACCCTTGGCGGCGGCTACGATAAATTCGACTACGAAAGCATGGGCAGCGACACGCAGGGCGCCTCATGGTCGACCGGTTTCGCCTGGCAGCCATCGCCGCGCACCAGCCTCACCGTGTCCGGCGGGCGGCGCTACTACGGCAACAGTTACTTCCTCGCCGGCAGCCACCGCAGCCGCCATACCGTCTGGAACATCAGTTACAGCGACGATGTCACGACCACGCGCTCGCAGTTCCTGCTGCCTTCCGCCGTGGATACGGCCGCCATGCTGAACCGCCTCTTCATTCCGGCTTTTCCCGACCCGGTGCAGCGCGCCATTGCCGTCGAGGCCTACATCCGCGCCAGCGGCCTGCCACGTTCGCTGCCGGACAGCGTCAACTACTTCACCAACCGCTATATGCTGCAACGGCAGTTCCAGGCATCCGCGGGACTGCAGCTCGCGCGCACCACGGCGCTCCTGAGCGTTTTCCACAGCCGGCGCGAGGCGCTGTCCCTGTTCCAGGCCGACAGCGTCCTGCTGGGCAGCAGCGGAGGACTGGTCAACGACAAGGTGCGCCAGCGCGGTGCGACGGCGGTCGTGGACTACACGCTCACAAGCCGCAGCCATATCAGCCTGGCGGCGAACTTCAACGAGTCCTTCGCCGGCGCTTTGCCGGACCCTGCGCGTCACGCGAGCCTGCGCCTGTTCCTGAGCAGCCGCCTGCAGCCAAGGCTGACCGGCACCATTGAGCTGCGCATGCTGCATACCCGTTCGGCACTCGACCCCCGCCCGGTGCGTGAACATGCCATCGCCGCCAGTCTCGCCGCAAGCTTCTGACCCGGCAGAGTTTGACATTGCGCAGAACGCGGTGGGCGCTGCAATGAAAGAATGAACGCTGCGCATCCTTCCGGGAGCACCGCAATGCCTGCCGCTTCTCCAGCACCGGCGATATCCAACGCGATGACGGTCGATGTCGAAGACTATTTCCAGGTCTCGGCATTCGAAGCGCATATCCGCCGCGAAGCCTGGGCCGGCATGGAGAGCAGGGTAGAGCGCAATGTAGACCGGATCCTCGCCCTGTTTGCCGGCGCCGGCGCCACCGCTACCTTCTTCACGCTGGGCTGGGTGGCCGAACGTAACGCGAGGATGGTGCGGCGGATCGCGGAAGCCGGCCACGAAATCGCCAGCCATGGCTATGCGCACCGGCGCGCGTCGGAACAGACCATGCAGGAATTCAGCCGTGATATCGTCCTGAGCAAGGCCATACTCGAAGATGCCTGCGGCCAGTGTGTGCGCGGCTACCGCGCGCCCAGTTTCTCGATCGGCAGCGGCAACCTGTGGGCCTTGCAGGCACTGGAAGCCGCAGGATACCGCTACAGCTCCAGCATTTACCCGATCCGCCATGACCATTACGGCATGCCGGATGCGCCACGCTTTCCATTCCGCTTCCGTAACAGCAGCCTGCTCGAAATACCAATCAGCACCGCGCTGCTGATGCGGCAAAAGCTGCCGGCCGGTGGCGGCGGCTATTTCAGGCTGCTGCCCTATGTACTGTCGCGAAGCCTGATCCGCCGCGTGAATGAGGCGGACGGCAAGCCGGCTGTGTTCTACTTCCATCCCTGGGAGATCGACCCCGCCCAGCCGCGCCAGCGCCAGGCACCGCTCAAGGCGCGCTTCCGCCACTACCTGAACCTGCATCGCACCGAGCCCCGGCTGCGCGCCCTGCTGCGCGATTTCCCGTGGCAGCGCATGGACCGCCTGTTCCTGGAGCCGTCATGAGCATGCCCGCTTTGCGCCTGCTGGGTTCCGACATGGTGGAACGCCGCCGCTGGGACGCATTCGTCCAGCAAACGGAGGATGCCACATTCTTTCACCGGTCGGGCTGGCAAACGGTGATCGAGGAGGCATTCGGCCACCGCACCTGGTTCTACTATGTGGAGCAGGAAGGCCAGATCCGCGCCATCCTGCCGATGGCGGAGATGCGCAGCCGCCTGTTCGGTCACGGGCTGGTGTCGCTGCCCTTCTGCGTCTACGGCGGCGTGGCGGGCAGCTGCCGCGCCGCGCGCCGCGTGCTGGTCGAAGCAGCGCAGTCGCTGGCCTGCCGCATCGGCGCACGGCACCTGGAGCTGCGTCACAGTGCGCATGCCGCCGAATCGGCCGGCTGGGCGCAGAAAGATCTCTACTACACCTTCCGCAAGCAGATCAGCGCCGACAACGACGCTAACTTTGCCGCCATTCCCCGCAAGCAGCGGGCCGTGCTGCGAAAGAGCTTCAGCGCCGGACTCGGGAGCAGCGTTGAGGACGACACCCAAGCCTTTTTCGGCGCCTATTCGGCCAGCGTCCATCACCTCGGCACCCCGGTGCTGTCGCGCCGCTACTTCCAGCTGCTGAAGAAGGAGTTCGGCGAAGACTGCGAAATCCGCGTGATTTCGCGGCAGCGCAAGACCATGTCCGCGGTGCTCAGCTTCTACTTCCGCGATGAAGTGCTGCCGTACTACGGTGGCGGCATCGCCGCAGCACGTGCTTGCGGGGCCAATGACTTCATGTACTGGACCCTGATGCAGGCCGCCGTGGAACGCGGCTGCACCGTGTTCGACTTCGGGCGCAGCAAGGCAGGCACCGGCGCCTTCGATTTCAAGAAGAACTGGGGCTTCTCCGCTTCACCGCTGCCATATGCATGGTGGCTTAACGGCCGCAACGAGGTGCCGAACCTGAATCCGTTCAACCCGCGCTACCAGCTTGCCATCCGCGCATGGCGGCGCATGCCGCTTTCGCTGGCGAACCTTATCGGTCCGCATATCGCGCGGAACCTGGGGTAGGCCATGGACGACCTGCTGCTGCTCGTTCCGCGCCTGCCATTCCCGCCCAACAAGGGCGACAAGATCCGCACCTGGCAGCTGCTGCTGTTCCTTGCGCGCCGCTACCGCGTCCATCTGGGGGCGTTCATCGACGACAAGGCCGACATTCCCCATATTCCCCAGGTGGAGGCAAGCTGCACGTCCACCCATTTCGAACGCCTGCGCCCCGGGCTCGCACGCATGCGTTGTGCGGGAGCGGTGCTGCGCAACGAATCCCTGTCCCTGCACTACTACCGGCGGCCCGCCATGCGCGAATGGGTGCGCAACACCGTGTCGCAGCACGGAATTGCACGTATGGTCGCGTTCTCGTCGCCAATGGGGCAGTACCTGGCGGACTATCCTGCTGCCCGCAGGGTAGTCGATTTCTGCGATGTGGATTCCGACAAATGGCGCCAGTTCGCCGAACGCAGGCGCTGGCCGGCGTCGCTCATGTACCGCTATGAGGCCATTCGCCTGTTGCGCTATGAGCAGAAAATGGCCATGGCCTGCGATGCAGCGCTGTTCATATCGAAAGCTGAAGTGAACCTGTTTCGCCGCCTCGCGCCGGAGGCGGCAGGGCGCACCCATGTCCTGTGCAGCGGCGTTGACACGGCCTTCCTGTCGCCCAAACGCGCTTATGACAATCCTTACCCGCAGGGCACCCAGCCGCTGGTGTTCTGCGGCGCCATGGACTACTGGCCCAACGCGGACGCGGCTACCTGGTTTGCGCAGCAGATACTGCCCGGAGTGCGCAGCAAGCATCCGGAGGTCACTTTCTGGATCGTCGGCGCACGGCCCACGCCGCAGGTGAAGGCCCTTGCTGCCTTGCCCGGCGTGTCAGTCACCGCCGCCGTGCCGGACGTGCGGCCCTATATTGCCCACGCCGTTATCTCGGTGGCGCCGATGCGGGTGGCGCGTGGCGTGCAGACCAAGGTGCTGGAGGCGATGGCAATGGCGAAACCCGTCATCCTTACGCCTCCGGCGCTGGAGGGAATCGATGCCGAATCGGGCATGGAATTGCTGCTGGCGCACAGCGCCGACGAATTAGTGGGCATGCTCAGGGCGGCGCTGGAACTGCCGCCTGCCTCGCTCGCGGCCATCGGCCGCGCCGCGCGCCGCCGTGCCGAAATGAGCTACGGCTGGCAGGCGCGCCTGTCCGGCCTTGCGGAGCTGCTGGAAGACCAATGGAAGATGGATGGCAGCGCCCGCACATGGAGCGGAGCATGACGGCGCCTGCGCCAATGCCGCTGCACCGGCATGCACCCGCACGCAATGCCGGGCCGCGCGGCCGTAGCCGGGCCATTCTTTTGCTGGGATTCGGCGTGATTGCCCTGGTGCCGCTGGTCTATGCCGAGACGGCGCGCTCGATCGTCGCCATCTGGAGCCGTTCCGGCACCTTCGCGCACTGCTACCTGATCCTGCCGATCAGCGCAGGCCTGGTATGGCGCCGCCGGGACCTGCTGGCGAGGCTGCCGTTCTCGAGCTGCTGGCCCGCGACGGCAGCCATTGCGCTATGCGGTGCAATGTGGCTGCTCGCCACACTGGGGGATGTACGAATTGTGCGGCAATACATGCTGGCCTTCATGCTGGTGCTTGCCGTTCCCGCTGTATTCGGCATGCCCATTGCACGGGCCATTGCTTTTCCGCTGCTGTTCATGCTGTTTGCCGTGCCTGCCGGCGAAACGCTGATCAATCCGCTGATCGAGCTGACGGCGAGTTTCACGGTCGATGCGCTGCGCCTCAGCGGCATACCCGTCATCCGGGAGGGAAACAACTTCAGCATTCCCACCGGCGACTGGTCGGTGGTCGAAGCCTGCAGCGGCCTGCGCTACCTGATTTCCTCGGTCACGCTGGGAAGCCTCTACGGCTACCTCACCTATCGCAGCTGGCGGCGCCGGGCTGCATTCATCCTGGCCTCGATGGCCTTGCCGGTGCTGGCCAACGGCGTGCGGGCCTATATGATCGTGATGATAGGCCACAGCAGCGGCATGCAGCTGGCAGTCGGTATCGACCATGTGCTGTACGGCTGGGTTTTCTTCGGCCTGCTGATGGCGGCGCTGTTCTGGACAGGCCGCATCTGGCAGCAGCCGGACGAAGAACGCATGGCCCGCGCTCCTGCCAAGGCGCGGACAGCTGCCCGCCGCAAGCCGCAGTTGCTGGCCATAGCCTGCACAGCGCTCGCTGTCGCCGCCTGGCCCGCCTATGCCTGGCAGCTGCAGCGGCGCCAGAGCGCCCCGCCACCGGCCTTGCTGGCGGCACTGCCGCCCGTGCATCCGTTCACCGCTCCCTTCACCGAATGGCTGCCTGCGTTCAGTCCGGCCAGCGCCACGCTGCGCCAGTTCCAGGGTACACCTGATCCGGCAGGCCTGCTGGTGTACTACTACCGCGATGGAGGCAAGGGCCGCCTTGTCAGTTCCATCAACAAGCTTACCGGCCAGCGCGCCGCCTGGCACGAAACCAGCACGGCGTACCGCGCGGAGCGGATCGCCGGTACCACGCTCCCCATACGCGAAGTGACGATAGCCGGCCAGGACCGCCTGCTGGCCTGGCAGTGGTATGTGGTCGGCGATGCGCTGGAAGCGGGCGACTACCGTGCCAAGCTGCAGCAGATGCGGCTGCGCCTGCAGTCGGGCCACGGTGACGGCGCCATTCTCGTGGCCTTTGCTCCGATGGATGAAGACAAGGCCGCGGCACGTGCAGTGCTGCGTGCCCTGCTTGCACCGCAGTTGAACGCGCTGCATGCGGCCGTGCGTGCCAACGACAGGGAATAACGATGCAGACCACGAACCCTCCACTGATCGTTCACCTGATCTACCGCTACGCGCTGGGCGGCATGGAGGTCCAGCTGACCGAACGCCTGAACCGCATACCCGAGGAACGCTATCGCCATACCGTTGTGAGCCTGGCTGGAACCGACAGGGAATTTGTCAAACGCCTGAAGCGGTGCGACGTGGCCATCTACGACCTGGGTAAGCAGCCCGGCCTTGGCCTTGCCGCGCATGTGAAGCTGTGGCGCCTGCTGCGCCACCTTCGGCCTGCGGTCCTGCATACCTACAACCTGTCTGCGATGGAATATGGCGTGACCGCCCTTGCTGCCGGTGTGCCGGTGCGTATCAACGGCGCCCACGGACGCGAGGCCGAAGACCTGCAGGGCGAACGCACGCGCCACCGCCTGCTGCGCCGCTGCCTGGTGCCTTTCTACGACTGCTGCTACGCCAACTCCCGCGCCATGGAAGCGTGGAACCGTGAATGCGTCGGCGTGCCGGCGGGGCGCAGCCGTTTCCTGCCGAACGGTGTCGATACCGACCGCTTCATGCCCCGGCCTGACCGTGGCGGCGCCGGCGCCGTGGTGGGCACGGTAGGGCGCCTGGACCCTGTGAAAGACCAGGCAACGCTGATCGATGCGCTGGCCCTGCTGCAGCAGCGTGTTGCCGCGGTGCGGCTCATTATCGTCGGCGGCGGCCCATGCCTGCGCGAGCTGCGCCTGCGCGCGCAACGGCGCGGTGTCGCGCATCTTTGCTCGATCGTGTCGCGGGCGGATGTGTTGCCTTTGCTGCAGCAGATGACGGTGTTTGTGCTGCCCTCGCTCGCGGAAGGTACGCCGGGCGCAGTGCTGGAGGCGATGGCATGCGGACTGCCCATCGTCGCCAGCCGGGTAGGCGGTGTGCCGGAACTGGTCGAAGATGGCGTTTCGGGAACGCTGGTCGGGCCGGGCAACGCCCAGGCGCTGGCCTCCGCCATCGAGCGCTATCTCTGCACGCCATGGCTGGCACGGCAGCACGCCTGGGCGGCAAGGCAGGCTGCGGAAGAGCGCTCGATGCAGGCCTCTGCCGATGCCTATCTCGCCATGTATGACGCACTGTGCGCGCGCAAGCTGCGCGCGGAAAGGATGGTGCCGCAATGTGTGGAATTGTAGGCCTGTTTGACACCCGTGGGCAGCGCGATATCGATGCCGCACTGGTGCGGCACATGAACGATACCCAGCGCCATCGCGGCCCCGACGAAAGCGGCATTCACTGCGAGCCCGGCCTGGCCTTCGGCCACCGGCGGCTTTCCGTCATCGATATATCGCTTGGCCAGCAGCCGCTGGCGAACGAAGACGGCAGCGTTCTGGTCTGCTACAACGGCGAGATCTACAACTTCCAGCAGCTGCGCACCGAACTGCTGGAACACGGCCACCGCTTCCGTACCCGCAGCGACACGGAAGTGATCGTGCACGCCTGGGAGCAGTGGGGCGAAGCCTGCGTTGAACACTTCCGCGGCATGTTCGCCTTCGGCCTGTGGGACCGCAACCGCCGCTGCCTGTTCATCGCGCGCGACCGGCTGGGCGTGAAGCCCATGTTTTATACCATGCGGCCGGACGGCATGTTCGCGTTCGGCTCCGAGCTCAAATCGCTGCTGGCGCTGCCCGGCCTGTCGCGCGCCATGGCGCCGCAGGCCATCGAAGACTATTTCGCCTACGGTTACATTCCCGAGCCGCGCACCATTTTCCAGTCGGTGGAAAAACTGCCGCCCGGCTACCGGCTCACCCAGCAGATGTTCGAACCGCTGGCGCAGCCGCAGCGCTACTGGGACGTCTCCTTCCAGCAGAATACCCGGCTGGGCGAGGACGAAGCGCGGCAGGAGCTGGTGGAACGCCTGTCCGATGCGGTGCGCATGCGCCTCATCGCGGAAGTTCCGCTGGGCGCCTTCCTGTCCGGCGGCGTCGATTCGAGCGCCGTGGTTGCCCTGATGGCCGGCGTAAGCAGCACGCCCGTCAACACCTGCTCCATCGCTTTCGCGGACAAGGCCTACGACGAGTCGCCATACGCCGCCGAGGTGGCGCGGCAGTACGGCACCCGGCACTACGTGCAAACCGTGGATACCGACGATTACGCGCTGATCGATACGCTGGCGGCGTTGTACGACGAGCCCTATGCGGACAGTTCCGCCATTCCTACCTACCGCGTCTGCCAGCTGGCGCGGCAGCGGGTCACGGTCGTCCTGTCGGGCGATGGCGGCGACGAAAGCTTCGCAGGCTACCGCCGCTACCGGTACGCGGTGGCGGAGGAACGGCTGCGGCGCCTTATGCCTGCCGTGGCGAGGCGGCCGCTGTTCGGCGTGCTGGGCAAGCTGTATCCGAAAGCCGACTGGGCGCCGCGCATTTTCCGCGCGCGCAGCACTTTCGAGTCACTGGCGCGCGATCTGGTGGACGGCTACTTCCACGGCGTGTCCCTGATGAGCGACAGCATGCGCGAGCAGCTCTTCACGCCGTCCTTCCGCGCCAGCCTGCAGGGCTACCGCGCGGCGGATGTGCTGCGTGCGCATGCCAGCACGGCAAAGCTCGACGATCCGCTGTCGCTGATCCAGTACCTCGACATCAAGACCTATCTGCCGGGCGATATCCTGACCAAGGTCGACCGCGCCAGCATGGCGCATGCGCTGGAAGTACGGTCGCCCCTGCTGGACCATGAGCTGGTGGAGTGGGCAGCTACGCTGCCGCCGCATTTCAAGCTGCGGGGGGGCGAAGGCAAGCACATTTTCAAGCGTGCGATGACGGGACACCTGCCGCACAACATCCTTTACCGCCGCAAGCAGGGCTTTGCAGTGCCGCTCGCGGCGTGGTTCCGCGGCCCGCTGCGCGAGCGGGTCTGCCAGGCCCTGACCGGAAATGGCCTGCTCTCGACCGGCATCTTCCGCAGCGATTACCTGCACCAGCTGGCAGCCCAGCACCTCTCCGGGCGGCGCGATTTCAGCGCGCCGATCTGGACCCTGTTGATGTTCGACGCCTTCCTGCGCAAGGAACTGGGGAACGCCTATGCAAAATGATCAGCCCTTACGCATCCTGCACGTGCTGGACCACTCGGTGCCGCTGATGAGCGGCTACGCAATGCGGACCAGCGCCATCATCCGCGCCCAGCGCGCGCTCGGATGGGACACCTTCCATCTTACAAGCGCCAAGCAGGGCGGCGCCGATTATCCGGAGGCGCTGGTCGACGGCATCGCCTTCTACCGCTGCGCGCCCCTGAATGGCCACGCCAGCCGCTTGCCGGTGATCGGGCATGTGCTGTTGATCTGGCAGCTGGCGCGCCGCATCATCGAAATCAGCCGGGAAACGCGGCCCCACGTCCTGCATGCCCATTCCCCGGTCCTGAATGCCGTTGCCGCGCTGGCGGCCGGGCGCCGCCTGCATCTGCCGGTGGTGTACGAGGTGCGCGCCTTCTGGGAGGACGCGGCGCTGGACCACGGCACCAGCCGCCGCTGGGGGCCGCGCTACTGGCTCACGCGCGGACTGGAAACCTGGGCACTCAAGCGCAGTGCCGGCACGGCCACCATCTGCCAGGGCCTGCGCGGCGAGCTGATTGAGCGCGGCCTGCCTGCCGATAAAGTCCGGGTTGTGCCCAACGCCGTGGATATCGCCAGTTTCATGCCGCAGCGCCAGAGCGACCTGCCTTCGGCGCGCTCGCTGGGCCTGGAGGGCTGCACGGTGATCGGCTTTGCCGGCTCCTTCTACGCCTACGAAGGCCTGCTGCTGCTGTTGCGCGCACTGCCCGCCATGCTGGCCCGCCATGCGGAACTGCGCCTGCTGCTGGTGGGCGGGGGACCGCAGGAGGCGGCATTACGCCGCGAGACTGTGGCGCTGGGGCTGGAGCGCTATGTGGTATTCACCGGCCAGGTGCCGCACGACGAGGTGCACCGCTACTACAGCCTCATTGATGTGCTGTGCTATCCGCGCCTGCGCATGCGCCTGACCGAACTGGTGACACCGCTCAAACCCCTGGAGGCCATGGCCCAGGGCAAGCTGATTGTGGCCTCCAATGTGGGCGGCCACCGCGAACTGATACAGGATGGCCGCACCGGCATCCTGTTCGAAGCGGGCGACGCCGCCGATCTTGCGCAAAAAGTAGTGGAATTGCTGGACGCGCCGTGGCAATGGCCGATGCTGCGCGACCGGGCGCGCCGCTATGTGGAGGCGGAACGCACCTGGGCCGGCAGCGCGGCGGTGTACCAGGAGATTTACGCGCGCGCGCTGCAAACGAGGGTCTCATGAATCCAGTACTGCGCATCGGTCTCGCCGGTCCCCTGCCGCCGCCCTCGGGCGGCATTGCCAACCAGACGCTCCAGCTGGCCGCCCTGCTGCGCGCCGAGGGCTATCTTGTCGAAACGGTGCAATGCAATGCGCCATACCGTCCCGCATGGACCGGGCGCATACGCATGTTGCGCGCCGTGGTGCGCCTGTTCCCCTACCTGTGGCACTTGTGGCAGGTGGCGGGGCGGGTCCAGATGCTGCATGTGATGGCGAACTCCGGCTGGTCCTGGCACCTGTTCGCGGCGCCTGCAATCTGGGCCGGGCGGCTGCGCGGCATTCCCGTGATCGTGAACTACCGCGGCGGAGAAGCGGAATCCTTCCTCGCGCGCTCGGCGCGCATCGTCCGCTTCACCATGCGCCGCAGCGACAGGCTGATTGTGCCATCCGGCTTCCTGGAGGCGATCTTTGCGCGTCACGGCATGCCGTCCGAAGTGGTGCCGAACGTTGTGGACCTGGCGCGCTTTCCGCAACGCTCGCTGGTGCCGGCGGCAAGGCAGGCGCCTTGCCTGCTGATAGCGCGCAACCTGGAGGCCATCTACGACAATGCCACTGCGCTGCGGACACTGGCACTCCTGAAGAAAACGCACCACCGCGCCACCCTGCTCATCGCCGGTACCGGACCGCAGCGGCAGCAGCTGGAAGCGCTGGCGGCCGAGCTGGGAATTACGTCATCCGTAACCTTCACCGGCCCCCTGGCGCATCACGGCATGGCCGCGCTGTACCGCAAGGCTGACGTCATGCTCAACTGCAGCCTGGCCGACAATATGCCCAACTCCGTGCTGGAAGCCATGGCCAGCGGCGTGCCGGTAGTGAGCAGTGCTGTCGGCGGCGTGCCCTACCTCATCGAGCATGAACGCACGGCGTTGCTGGTGCCGCCGCAGTCGCCGGTGGCCATGGCGCAGGCGGTTGCACGCCTGCTGGACGATGCAGCGCTGTACGGAGCCATCCGCCAGGCAGCGCTGCGCGACGTGCAGCGCTACACCTGGGCCGGTGTGCGCCCGCGCCTGATCGAAGTCTATGAACGCGCCGTGGCGGCCCGCTGCGGCACCGCCATGGTGAACCGGCCATGAGGATGCGCCCCTACACGGCGCTCGTGGCGCAAATGATGTTCCCGTTTCACGAGTGGGCGAAGCGGCATGACACCGTCAGCCGGCGCAAGCAGCTCGAAGCGTCGCAGTACTGGCAGCCGGCGCAATTGCGCGCGCTCCAGCTCGAGCGCCTGCGCGCATTGCTGGTCCACTCGGCGGTGCATGTGCCTTATTACCGCGACCTGTTCCGCAGCCTGGACTTCGAACCGCAGCGTGATTTCATGACGCTTGAAGACCTCCCTGCATTGCCCTTGCTCGACAAGGCCACTATCCGGTCGCATCGCGAGCAGATGAGGGCCGATACTGCACGCAGGCTGCTGCGCTACAACACCGGGGGGTCGAGCGGCGAGCCGCTCGTGTTCTACGTCGGCCGCGACCGGATCAGCCACGACGTTGCGGCGAAATGGCGCGCCACGCGCTGGTGGGGCGTCGATATCGGCGATCCGGAGATCGTGGTCTGGGGCTCGCCGATCGAGCTTGGGGCCCAGGACCGGCTGCGCGGCCTGCGCGACCGGCTGCTGAGAACCTGGCTCCTGCCTGCCTTCGAGATGTCGCCGGAGCGGCTGGACGGTTTCCTGCTCAGTATTCGTGCGCGGCGTCCGCGCATGCTGTTCGGCTATCCATCGGCGCTCTCGCATATCGCCCGGCATGCGGCGGCAAAAGGACAGCGCATGGACGACCTGGGAATCCGGGTCGCCTTCGTGACGGCGGAAAGACTGTACGCCGAACAGCGCGAACAGATTGCGCAGGTCTTCGGCTGCGCGGTGGCAAACGGTTACGGCGGCCGCGATGCAGGTTTCATCGCGCACGAATGCCCGCATGGCGGCATGCACATCAGCGCGGAGGACATCATTCTGGAAACGGTGGACGCATGCGGCGAGCCGGTTGCGGAGGGCCGGCCGGGCGAGATCGTGGTCACGCACCTGGCCACGGCCTCTTTCCCCTTCATCCGCTACCGCACCGGCGACATCGGTGTGCTCAGCAAGCGGCAATGCGGCTGCGGCCGCGGCCTGCCGCTGCTGGAAGAGATCCAGGGACGCAGCACGGATTTCGTCATCGCTCATGACGGCACGGTCATGCACGGCCTGTCGCTGGTGTATGTGCTGCGCGAACTGCCGCAGGTGAAGGCTTTCAAGATCACGCAGGAAAGCATTGCGCACACCAATGTTCAGGTGGTGCTCGACGCGCCGCTTGCGCCACCGCTGCAGCAGCATATCGAACACGGGTTCAAGGCCCGCCTGGGTCAGCAGGTAGCCGTGCAGGTGCATCAGGTGGCAGCGATCACGCCTGAACTGTCGGGAAAATTCCGCTACGTGGTCAGCAAAGTGAGGCCGGCCAATGGTTGAGGGAAGCATGGCGGCGCAGCGTGCGGCGTTCTCCATGCTGTCGCGCGGCGGGCGCGCCGCACCCGCAATCCTGATCTATCACCGCGTGCTGCGGCGGCGCGATCCGCTGTTTCCCAGCGAAGTGGATGTGGAGACCTTCGACCGCCAGCTGAAGATCCTGAAGTCCTGCTTCACAGTGCTGCCGCTGCACGAGGCGGTTGAGCTGATGCGGGAGGGCGCCTTGCCGCCAGGCGCCGCCTGCATCACCTTCGACGACGGCTATGCCGATAACGCCGAACTGGCGCTGCCCCTGCTGCGCAGGCATGGCTTGCACGCTACCTTCTTCATCGCTTCCGGCTTCCTGGACGGCGGCCGCATGTGGAATGACTGCGTGATCGAGGTGGTGCGGCGGGCGCCATCCGGCATGCTCGACGCGCGGCGGCTTGGCTACGGCCAGTTTCCCCTGGATTCGCTGGCCGACCGCCAGCACGCCATTGGCGCCTTGCTGGACAAGCTGAAATACCTGCCCATGGCACAGCGCAGCGTGCAGGTGCGGCGGCTGGCGGAACTGACCGATTGCACGCTGCCGGAAAAGCTCATGATGAGCAGCGCCCAGGTGCGCCAGCTGCACCGTTGCGGCATGGGGGTGGGGGCGCATACGCTGCGCCACCCGATCCTCGCGCGCCTGCCGCTGGCCGCAGCGAAACGCGAGATCGAGGAGGGCCGCAACAAGCTGCAGCAGCTGATTGGCGCGGACGTCGCCATGTTCGCTTACCCGAACGGCAAGCCTCGGCAGGATTACAGCGCTGAGCATGTGGCCCTGGTGCGGGAACTGGGATTCAGGGGCGCGGTATCAACCGCATGGGGCAGCTGCCGCCGCGCGCCTGACCTGTACCAGCTGCCGCGCTTCACGCCCTGGGACCGCAGCCCGGGCCGTTTTCTGCTGCGTCTCGCCGCCAATATGCTGCGCCGCGCGCCGATGGCCTGATGCTGCTACCATCGCGGCATGCACCGCATCACCATCATGCCCCAGGGCTGGCAGTTCGACGCGCCGGACGGCGAAACCTTGCTCAAAGCTGCCGAAGCGGCTGGCATCCGCCTGCCCAGTTCCTGCCGCAATGGCACCTGCCGCACCTGCTTCTGCCAGTCCGCCGGCGGCGCCGTGCGCTATCTCATTGATTGGCCGGGCCTGAGCTTCGACGAAAAGCGCGAAGGCTACGTGCTGCCCTGCGTGGCCGTGGCGGAATCCGATCTCACCTTGTTTGCACCGGCCGCGCGCCGGAATTGACCCGGTCCCACGCCGTGGTGGCGGTGGAAGGCGCGGTGGAAAGCCGCCTCTGACTGATAGCCCACCAGCTCTCCTACTGCGGCCGCACCAAGGCGCCGCTGGGAAAGCAATTGCGCGGCCTGCGTCATGCGGATATGCGTAAGCATGGTCGCCGGCGGAACGCCCGCCGCTGCACTGAACAGGCGGGCAAAAGTGGCGCGGGACAGGTGGCATGCGGCAGCCAGGGTCTCCAGCGTCCAGTCCCTGCCTGGCGCCGCCAGCATGCCTTGCAGTGCGGGCTGCAGCCGCTTCTCCGCCAGCACGGAAAGGATTCCGCTGGCGCCGGAAGTCTGCTCCATCCATGCCCGCAGCATCAGCGCGAACAGCGCGGCCGACAAGTGCTGCAAAACGCCGCTGGAACCGGGCCGCTCCGCCACCGCTTCTTCCTGCAGGATGGCGATCAGGCTGCGCAATCCCGCCACCGCGGGCTGGCCGGCGGTGCGCACTACCAGCACGTCCGGCAATGCCGCCAGTAGCGCCTCGCTGCCGGCGCCGAAGTGGAATTCGCCGCACAGGATGTCGCTGGCCGAGCCGTCGCCTCCCGTCTCGTGCACTGCAAGCCCATGGCTCGCCTGATGCTCGTGCTTCGGGAGGGGGGCGCCTTCGCCGAGGCTGCGGATGCGGTGCGCACCGCCATGCGGGAACACCAGCGCATCGCCGGCCTGCAGGGCGATCTCACTGCCGTCATCGCCTTCCAGCACCGCTTCGCCGCCGGCCAGCAGGTGGTAGCGCGCGGTGCCGCGCCCGGAAGCCGGAAGATCCAGCAGCCATGGGGCCCGGAAGTGGCAGCGGATATTGATGACGGTATCTACCGGGTAAAGCGACAGCAGGCGGCTGAGGGTGTCCATAATGCACTCGTGAGACGAATGAGCAAATTATAGATCAGTTTGAGCATTCAAACATTCATCGTGAAGGCATAGACTTCTTCCATCGACAAACACTTTGAAGGAGCAAAATCATGAGCCGTCTTTTCAACCAGCCCGTAGAACAAGCCACCGGCCACGCAGCAGAAGTTTTCGCCGGCATCCGCAAAGCCATCGGCATGGTGCCGAACGCTTACGCTGCAATCGGCAATAACAGCGCCGTAGCACTGGAAGCGGCACTGAACCTGGATGGCGCGCTGCGTAAAAGCAGCCTGAGTGCAAAGGATATCGAAGCTGTGAAGCTGGCCGTCAGCCAGCGCGCAGGCTGTGACTACTGCTTGGCCGCACACACGCTGGCGGGCCGCAAGGCCGGCATTCCGGCGGACAGCATGGTTGCGCTGCGCCGTGACGAAGCAACCGGCGATGCACGTACCGATGCGCTGGTGCACTTCGTTCACACGCTGGTCACTACCAGCGGCACGGTGCCGGAAGCGGCAGTGCGTGCGGTGCAGGCCGCAGGCGTCACCGATGCGCAGATTGTGGACGTGCTGCTGGCCGTCGCCAGCATCACCTTCACCAACCTGTTCAACCGTGTGAACGATACCGCAGTGGACTTCCCGGCCGCGCCGGCAGCCTAAGCCTCACCTCCCGGCCCCTTGCGGAGCCGGGACAGCAGCGCCTCGGTCTGTTCGTTCAAAGGCAGGCCGTGGCGCCGCAGCAGCTGCACATGCAATACAAGATTTTCCAGCACCAGCTTGGCCGATACGGCCAGCAGCGTAAGCCGCCTGTCCTCCTCGCTGAAGGACTCCATGGCGTCCGCCATTTCGCACAGGTGGCTCGCCACCAGGCTGCGCAAATCCTGTTCGTCGAAGGGCAGGTCGGCAAAGTCGATCGGGTCTTCCTGTTCGACTTCGTGCATCAGTATTTCGAGGTCCTGCTGGCTGATCGACATCTCGGGCTCCCAAAGTTCGCCTGATTTCATTTTAGGCCAAACCAGCTGCAATCCGCGCTAGAATCGCTGCACCTGGGGGAGACGACCTTGGCGCACATCACCTTTACACAACAACTGGCGCGCTTCCTGCCCGTGCCCGAACTGCAGACGGCAGCCGCAACGCTGCGCGCAGCGCTGGATGAGGCATTTGCCGATAATCCGCGGCTGGGCGCCTATGTGCTCGACGATCAGGGCCACCTGCGCGAGAACGTGGTCATCTTCATCGATGGCCGCCGTTCGCGCGACCGCGTGCTGCTGGACGATCCCCTCCTTCCCGAATCACGCATCTACATCTTGCAAGCTCTTTCAGGAGGCTGACATGGCAGACCGCGCATACATTGCAACCCGCAAGGGCCTGTTCGAACTGATACGCAGCGTCCAGGGCTGGCAACTGCAGGACAAGCACTTCTACGGCGAGCCGGTATCGATGGTGCTGCACGATGCGCGCGACGGCGCCCTGTACGCGGCGCTCAACCTCGGCCACTTCGGCGCCAAGCTGCACCGCCGCGATGCGGGCGGCGAGTGGAAGGAAGTGGCGGTGCCGGTCTACCCGGCAAAACCGGAAGACAGCGAAGACAAAACGGACTGGAAGCTGCGCCAGATCTGGTCCCTGGAAACGGGCGGCCCGGACCAGCCGGGCGTGCTGTGGGCCGGCACGCTGCCCGGTGGCCTGTTCCGCTCGGAAGACCGGGGCGAGAGCTGGCAGCTGGTGGAATCGCTATGGAATGTGGAAGGCCGCAGCCAATGGTTCGGCGGCGGTTACGACGTGCCGGGCATCCACAGCATCTGCGTGGACCCGCGCGACAGCCGCAGCGTACTGGTTGGCATTTCCTGCGGCGGCGCATGGCTGACGGAAGACGGCGGCGCGAGCTGGCAGTTGCGCACGAAGGGCATGGCCGCGCGCTACATGCCGCCCGAGATGCAGGATCTCGGCGAAGTGCAGGATCCACACCGCATTGTGCGCTGCGCGGGCGAACCGGATGTCCTGTGGTGCCAGCATCATTGCGGCATCTGGCGCTCCGCCGACAACGGCAGGAGCTGGGAGGAAGTCAACGCGCCGCTGTCGAGCTTCGGCTTCGCCGTCGCGGCACATCCGAAAGATGGCGGCACCGCATGGTTCGCACCGGCGGTGGCGGACCAGCAGCGGGTGCCGGTCGATGCCGCGCTAGCGGTCAACCGCACCAATGATGGCGGCGGCCACTTCGTCACGGAGCGCGCCGGGCTGCCGCAGGAGCACTGTTATGACCTGGTCTACCGCCATGGCCTGGCGGTAGCCGATGATGGTAAAACCCTGCTGATGGCGTCCACCACGGGCGGCGTCTGGCTGTCGGAGAATGGCGGCGCGCAATGGCAGACGGTGTCCACCACGCTGCCGCCGGTGTATGCGGTGCGCTTCGCCTGATCAGGCGCCGTAGGAATTCAGGAACATTCCGACCGCGTTTTGCACGATGAGCTCCTGCTGCGCATCGTCCAGCGGCGGCTGGCCCATGGCCACCTGCGGCCAGAAGGCGAAAGTCTTTAGCTGCCCTTGCAGCAGGTGGGAGAGGAAGAGCGGGTCGCCGGGCTTCAGCTTCCCGTCCTGCTGCGCAGCGCGCAGGAAAGCGGTAACGCCTTCCTCCTTGTCCCCCAGCTTCGCCACCATATCGCGCGCGCGCTCCGGCGTGTGGATCGCTTCCGCAATCGCCACCCGCGCCAGGTCCAGGAAATAAGGATCGCGCAGCATCACCATCTTCTGCTGCAGCAGCGCCGTCAGCTGCTCCTTCAATGGCCGGGCCGGATCGTAAGCCACCGCGTTGAGCGCCGCACTGCACTCCCACAGCTCGCGCAGGATCTGCCCGAACAGCTCGTCCTTGCTCGGGAAATGGTTATAGACGGTGCGCTTGGACACGCCGGCCCTGGCCGCAATGCGGTCCATGCTGGTCGCCTCGAAGCCGCTGCTGCGGAATTCGGCGATAGCAGCCTCAACAATAGCGGCGCGCTTGCGGTCGGTCAGGCGCAGGGGGGTATCGGTGCTCATGCAGTTATTTTACACCGGGTAGTTTACTTTTCCAAAAATAGGAACTACACTGTGTAGTGTACATTTAACGCTTACACAACGATGAAACTGTTCTCCCGCCGCACCCTCGCCGTTGTGACACTGACTGGAGTTATAGCCATGGCCTGCATCGTAATGTCTGAACAAACCACCGCCCACGTGTCGCCCCAGGTTCAGGACGGCAAGTTCCGCAATCCGGCCCGCATGCACAAGAACAGCATCGGCACCGTCGCCAAAATCATGTGGCGCATGATCTTCGAGAAACCGGCTACCAGCGTGCCTTCCCAGCCGATTCCGGTGCACACCCTGAGCCGCGAGCAGCTGCTGGCCGCGCCGGACAACACGCTCTACCGCCTCGGCCATTCCACCATGCTGCTGAAGCTGCAGAACCAGTTCTGGCTGACCGACCCGGTGTTCTCGAAACGCGCCTCACCGGTGCAGTGGGCAGGACCGGCGCGCTTCCATGAAACGCCGATCAGTATCGAAGAGCTGCCGCCCATCAAGGGCGTGATCCTGTCCCACGACCATTACGACCACCTGGACCGCGCCGCCGTCACCGCACTGGCCGCCAAAACGGAGTACTTCGTGGCGCCGCTGGGCGTGGGCGACCGGCTGGTTGAGTGGGGCGTGCCGGCCGAAAAAATACGCCAGCTGGACTGGTGGAGGTCCGTCACGCTGGATGGCGTGCAGCTGGTGTCCACCCCGGCCCAGCACTTCTCCGGCCGCGGCATTTTCGACAGCAACAGCACGCTCTGGTCGTCCTGGGTGATTCGCAGTCCCGGCGTGAACATTTTCTTCAGCGGCGACACCGGCTACTTCCCCGGCTTCAAGGCCATCGGCGAAAAATTCGGCCCCTTCGACCTGACCATGATGGAAACCGGCGCCTACGATCCACAATGGCCGGACATCCACATGCAGCCGGAAGAAACCATGCAGGCCCACATCGACCTGCGCGGCAAGGTGCTGATGCCCATCCACAACGGCACTTTCGACTTGGCCCTGCATGCCTGGTATGAGCCTTTCGAACGCATCACGGCGCTGGCGAAGCAGCGTGAGCAAGTACTCGCTACGCCGGAGATCGGCCAGCCGCTGAGCCTTGAGCAGCCGAAAGCGGAACAGAAATGGTGGCGGAAGCTGGTGGATTCCAACGCGGCGGAAGTGCCGCGCGAGGCGGCCGGCGCTACGCAGTAACGTCGATCAGCGTACCCAGGCTGCGGCCTGAGGCGCCAAATTCGTAGGACGGCTTGGTGATGAGGTCCGAAGGGACCGGGGTTTCGATGGCACGTTCAATGGTGCGCGCGGTACGGGCGGGTTCGCCAGACTGCGCGCGCTGGCTTTCCAGCTGCGTTTTGCGCAGTCCTTCATTTGCATTGTCCAGCTCGTTGCGGCTGGCATCCAGTTGCTCTTCATCCGCCGCTACCTGGGCGCGGCTCTGCTGCACGCGGCGTTCCGCGCTGGCAACAGCAGTTTGCAAAGAGTTAATTGAGCTGACCATATTGACCTTGAATGGGGCTTACTGCCGAGCAGGCATCAATTCAAGGGTAGGTCAATATTGCTGCGTAATCAAGAAAAATCTGTGAGGAAACTGCGGGGAGGATGGGGACAGGCAGCCTTGGAAACCGCCCGTCCCCGGGCACTGCAAGGGGACTGCAGGCGCTCCCGCAGGAGCGCCAATTCTGCTTAGAAGCGATAGGTCAGCGAAGCTTCCCAGGTGCGGCCGAACAGCGGACGGGCGTTGATCGGGCCGCTGCCGCCGGTGGTCAGGCGGGAATTGCCTTCAGTCAGGCCCAGCTCATTGGTGACGTTGGTGGCGTTGATGCGGAATTCCACCTTGTCGTTCATGATGAACAGGGCGCCCAGGTCCACGGTCTTGTACGAAGGCAGGTACTGCAGGTTGGCCTGGTCAGCCCAGCGGTCGCCGATGTGGGTGTAGGTGCCGTACAGCTTCAGCTCGTTGTCGCCCAGCGGGATGCGGTAGGTCGGCGTGAAGCGGTACTGCAGCTTCGGCTGGCGCTGCACCACCTTGCCGGCGGTGGCCGGATTATCCTTGTACTCCGATTTCTGGTAGTCGCCGGACAGCTGCAGGGTCAGGTTGGTTACCGGGCGCAGCGCCAGTTCCCATTCCACGCCGTTGCCTTTCGAGCCGCTGGTCGAGTTCAGCACCTGGCCGTTGGACAGGATCTGCTGGAAAGCGATGCCATCGAACTCGGTGTGGAAGTAGTTCAGGTAGACCGTGTACAGCTGGTTTGCCGTCTTGAAGCCTGCCTCGAACTGCTTGATCTTCGGCGTCGGCAGGAAGTTGCGGTCATCCACGCTCTTCTGGTTGCCGGCATTGCGCAGGTCATCGAAGGCAATGAAGGTGTGGCCGGTATTGGCGCGGGCGAACACGCTGGCGTCGCGGCTCAGCTTGTAGTTACCGCCGATGGTGAAGGAATTCGCCGAATCGGTGCGCGTGAGGTAGGTATTCGAGCCGTTCGGCATCGAGGTACCGTTGTTGTACACGGTCAGCGGATTGTTGTCGGTATCGGCCGAAGTCAGGTTCGAGATGGTGCCGTCGATCTTCTGGCGTTCGCGGCGCACACCGGCGTCCACGCGGATGGTGTCGTTCACTTTCCAGTCGTTCGAGATGAAGAAGGCGGTGTTGCTGCCGTCATAGGAAGCCACCGGCGCATAGAACACATTGCCGTCCTTGCCGTTGTTGGACACGATCACGCCGTTGTTCAGCTTCACATTGATCAGGCGCGCATTCGGCACGGCCGTCATCAGGTGGCTGCTGCCCAGGTACCACACGTCATCGGACGAGTAGTTGGCGAAGTAGCCGCCGATGGTGACGGTGTTATCTTTCATCCACTCCTTGCTCACGCGCAGCTCGTTGGTGAAGGATTCCAGCTTCTTCTCCACTGCCCACAGGCCGGCCTGCACCACCTGCTGGTTCGCGTCCACCGGCGTGCCGTCCAGGTAGGTGGCGGTTGCCGTGGTGGCAGTCTGGCCCGCCACGGCATTGCGGTGGGTATTGATGGCCGCCGCGTTGTAGGCGCCCATCGTCAGCGGGTTATTACCCGTGAACATGGCGATGGTGTTCAGGTCGCCCTTGAAGTAGTTGAACTTGTTGGACAGGTTCCAGCCGCTGAACTTCGTGTCCAGGTCGGCGCCCAGCACGGTGGCCTTCAGGCCGCGGCCGTCGCCCAGGTCGTAATTCAGGGTCTTGCCCGGCGCGGCTTCCACCGTGAAGCGGCGCATTTCACCGCTCATCAGGGTGCCGGTCAGCGGGTCGAAGCCGGGGAACTCGGTGATGGTGCGGCCTTCGTTGCTGGAAATCAGCGGAACACCGGTGTAGAAGGCGTTCTTGTCGTCGGTGCGGCGCGCATAGAAGGTCAGTTCGCCATCCTGCAGCTTGCGGGTCAGCGTACCGGTGATCTGGCCACCTTTGTCGGCCGGGAAGCCGGCGTCGCGCACGCCATTGGTGTTGCGGTAGAAGCCGCCCACGGTGCCGTACCAGCCATCGCTGATCTTGCCGCCGTAGAACACGTCAACACGGCGCAGTTCGCCCGTGCCGGTGGAGAAGCGGATCGAGCCTTCCGGCGTATCGCTGCCTTTTTTCAGGATGAAGTTCATCGTCGCGCCCGGCTGGCCGTTCGAGAAGATGGTGCTCGGGCCGCCGCGCAGCACTTCCACGCGTTCGATGGTGTCGTCCAGGCGGAAGGCGGAGGAGCCTTCGAAGAAGGACAGGGTAGGCACCGGATAGATCGGGTTGCCCATCATCTGCACGGACACGAAAGGCGAATCCGAGCCGGACGGGAAACCGCGCACTTCGATGTTGGCGCCGGACTGGCCGCCGGTGGATTCGGCATACACGCCAGGCACCAGCTTCAGGATATCGGCGGTGCTGCTGGGCGCCGCGGCTTTCAGCTGTTCTTCGTTCGCGGTACTGATGGAGAAGGCGGAATCGAGGCGGCGCAGGCCGCCGGTCGCCACGCCCGTCACCACCACTTGCTGGATATCGGACTGGGCAGCGTCTTTTTGCGCCGGGGCGGCCGCTTGTTCGGCAGCAGCGGCTTGCGGTTCAGCCGCCTGAGCCTGGTTGATGAGGGTCAGGACGGCAAGGGAAATGGAGGACAGCAGGAGCTTACGCGGGGTTTTCATGGGCTTGGGCTTTCTTATAGGAAATTGTCGTCTCCTGGACAATACGCACCTTGAATGCGCGATGCCACGGTAGGAACTGTCATTGAATCAATAAATGATATCGATGTCAATCGAAATGTTATCGATGTCATTTTCTTTCAACAGTTGTGCGAAATCTGTCATAATGATTTCGCTGGCCTGTTTATAAGAATGAGCGACTGAATGGCATCAACGAAAAACGTGCGCAACGGCGAAGCCGGACTGACGATGGAAGACCTGGCCAAGCTGGCCGGCGTGTCCAAGATCACCGTCTCCCGCGCCCTGCGCAACAGCCCGCTCGTTACCGAGGAAACGCGCCAGAAAGTGCAACAGATTGCCAGCGAACAGGGCTACCGGCTGAACGTCAGCGCGCGCAACCTGCGCATGGGGCGCTCATATTCGGTGGCGGTTGTGGTGGAAATGACACCCGCGCGCGGCCGGCCGATGTCCGATCCCTATCCGCTGGAGCTGTTGGGTGGCATTACCCAGGAGCTGACGACGGCAGGCTACAGCGTGGTGCTGACTTCGAAGCAGCTGCTGGACACGGCGCCGGTGCAGGGCGCCGATGGCTTGATCCTGCTGGGCCAGGGTTCGCACGGCGAGGCGGTGACGGCGCTGAAACAGACCGGCCTGCCGCTGGTGGTATGGGGTGCGCCCGAAGCGGGCTCGGACACCATCGTGGTCGGCAGCGACAACCGCAAGGGCGGTTTCAGCGCGGCGCAGCGTTTCCTGGAACAGGGGCGCAAGAAACTGGTTTTCCTTGGCGACGTAGACCACGCCGAGGTGCAGGAACGCTGTGCCGGCTTTATCGACGGCATGGGCGGGCAGGGCTCGGTGCACATCATGCGTCCCAAGGCATTCACCTTTGAGGCGGGCTTCGATTGCATTTCGGCGCTGCTCAAAAAGAAGGGCCAGGTCTGCGACGGCGTGTTTGCCGCGAGCGACCTGCTGGCCATGGGCGCCATCCGTGCCCTGGCCGAGAAAAACCTGCGGGTGCCGGAAATCGTTTCCGTCATCGGCTACGACGACACGCCGGGCGCGGCCAGCTTTGTGCCGCCGCTGACCAGCGTGCACCAGTATCTGCGTGACGGCGGCGTGCTGCTGGCGAAGAAGATGCTGGACCTGATGAACGGCCAGCCGGTGGCATCGGAAGTCCTGCCCACCACGCTGATGGTTCGCCAGACCTGATTTTCCTTACGATGTTTGCTCTTAAAAAATCACAGAAACCGGAATCCAAACCGGTTTGAATTAGAAAAAGGGACGGATTGTGCATACTTTTCCTCTGGACGCGTGGTGCATTCGGGAGACCAGCTTCGACACCGCTTCGCATTTTCTGGACGAGACCCTGTTCGCGCTGGGGAACGGTTATATCGGCCTGCGCGGCACGGCGGAAGAAGGCTACAGCGGCCCGGCGGGCACCTCGCTGGACGGCAGCTACCTGAACGGCTTTTACGAATCGGAGCCGATCCACTATCCGGAAAACGCCTACGCGCTGGCGCGCACCAATCAGTTCATGCTGAATGTGCCGAACGCCAAGGGGGTGTCGCTGTGGCTGGAGGAAGAGCGCTTCGACCTGCTCACCGGCACCGTGGAAAAGTATGAACGCAGCCTCGATTTCCGTACCGGCATCCTGGAGCGCCGCCTGGAATGGACCTCGCCGTTCGGCCGCAAGGTGGCGATCCACAGCCGGCGCGTGGTCTGCTTCGAGAACAAGCACCTGTTCGCCATCCGCTTCGAAGTTACGCCGCTGAACTTCGCCGGCGCGGTGCGGCTGGTGTCCACGCTGGACGGCGCCGTGAAGAACCTGGAAGCAGGCGATGACCCGCGCGTGGGTTCCGCAGTAAGCGGCCCCGCGCTGCACCTGCAGGGCGTGGAACAGCGCGAGCATTTCTCGGCCCTGATCCAGGACACGCGCAACAGCGGCTTCACGCTGGTATCGGCCAATGCATCGGAACTGGATGTGCCGCATGTGCTGAGCTACGGCCAGGCGGGCCTGCGCCTGGAGCAGCGCTACACGGTGCAGGCGGCACGCGGCCAGACGGTGGCGCTCACCAAGTACGGCAGCTACTTCTCCTCGCGCGACTACGCGGAATCGGAACTGATGGCGCGCAGCCAGGAAGCGCTGGACCGCGCGCGCGCCGATGGCTTCGATGCGCTGGCCGCGCGCCAGGCCGCCTATCTCGCGGACTTCTGGCAGCAGGCCGACGTGGAAATCGCGGGCGACGACGCGCTCCAGCAAGGCATCCGCTTCAACCAGTTCCACCTGCTTCAATCGGTGGGCCGCGACGGCAAAACGAACATCTCGGCGAAGGGTGTCACGGGCGAAGGCTACGAAGGCCACTACTTCTGGGATACCGAGATCTACATCTTCCCCTTCTTCCTGTATAACAAGCCGGAGATCGCGCGCAAGCTGCTGGATTACCGCTGGGCGGGCCTGGAAATGGCGCGCAAGCGCGCACGCCAGATGTCGCACGAGAAGGGCGCGCTCTACCCATGGCGCACCATCGCAGGCGAGGAATGCTCGGCCTATTTCCCGGCCGGCACCGCGCAGTACCACATCAATGCGGACATCGCCTATTCCATCAAGCTCTATCTGGACGCCACCGGTGACGAGGCCTACCTGGTGCAGGCCGGCGCCGAAATCGTGATGGAAACGGCGCGTATCTGGGCCGGCATCGGCAGCTACAACCGCGACGGCCGCTTCGTCATCAACGAGGTAACGGGCCCGGACGAATACACGGCGCTGGTCAACAACAACTACTACACCAACGCGATGGCGCAGCTGCACCTGCGCTTCGCAGCCTCGCTGGCGGACAAGCTGGCAGCCGAATACCCGGCGGACTACGCCCGCATCGCGGCCGCCATGCAGCTCGACGCTTCGGAAGCGGCCGAATGGCGCCGCGCGGCAGACCTGATGCTGCTGCCATACGACGACGCGCTGCAGATCCATGCGCAGGACGACAGCTTCCTGTCGAAGAAAGTGTGGGACATCGCCAACACGCCGAAGGACAAATTCCCGCTGCTGCTGAACTACCACCCGATGGTGATCTACCGCCACCAGGTGTGCAAGCAGGCGGACGTGGTGCTGGCGCTGCTGCTCCTGAGCGAACAGTTCTCGCTGGAAGACAAGCGCCGCGACTTCGACTACTACGAAGCCGTTACCACGCACGACTCCTCGCTGTCCTCCTGCATTTTCAGCATCATCGCCTCCGAAGTGGGCTACCACGACAAAGCCTACGACTACTTCATGGAGACGGCCCGCCTCGATCTGGACGACACGCACGGCAACACGCACTACGGCATCCACACGGCGGCAATGGCCGGCACCTGGATGGGCGTGGCCTACGGCTTTGCCGGTATGCGCGTGGTGAACGGCGAGCTGCGTTTCGCGCCCACGCTGCCGAAGCAGTGGCAGCACTACCAGTTCAAGATTCACATCAAGGGCTGCCTGCTGCAGGTGCGCGTGAGCGGCAATCAAACGGATTACACGCTGCTGCGCGGCGAGTCGCTGGCCTTCAGCCATCGCGGCCAGGCAGTGGAACTGACGCAAGCGGCAGCCAGCCGTGCGCTGGCCTGAGGAGAAACCATGAGCCGATTCAAAGCAGTCATCTTCGATCTCGACGGCGTCATTACCGACACCGCGCGCTATCACTACCTCGCCTGGAAACGTCTGGCCGATTCCCAGGGCGTGCACTTCGACGAAGAGGCGAATGAGCACCTGAAAGGCATCGACCGCATGGGTTCACTGGACCTGATCCTCGCCGGCGCGAAGCGCCAATACACGCCGGAAGAAAAGCTGGCGCTGGCGCACGACAAGAACGAGCACTATAAAGAGCTGATTTCGTCCATGTCGCCGGCCGACCTGCTGCCCGGCGCCGTGCAAGCGCTCGATGCCTGCCGCGCTGCAGGCCTGAAGATCGGCCTCGCGTCTGTCAGCAAGAACGCCTTCTCGGTGCTGGATTCGCTGGGCATCCGCGACAAGTTCGACTATGTGGTGGATGCGGCGACCATCGCCCGCGGCAAGCCCGATCCCGAAATCTTCCTCAAGGCCGCGCGCGAACTTGGCGTGGCGCCGGAAGAGTGCCTGGGCGTTGAAGACGCCGTCGCTGGCGTAGCATCGATCAAGTCGGCCGGCATGTTCGCCCTCGGCATCGGCGATCCGGCGATACTGGCGCAGGCCGACGTCGTCATACCGGGATTGCAGCACTTCCAACTGAACGCCTACTAAAAAAACGAGAGAGGCTGAGGAGACAAAATGAAAAACCAGCGCATCCTGTATATCCTGTTCCTGATCTACTTCGTGTTCGCCATTCTGCTGAACAGTGTGGGCACGGTCATCCTGCAGGTGATCGGCAATTACGACGTGAGCAAGTCCGCCGCCAGCGTGCTGGAAGGGTTCAAGGACCTGCCGATTGCCGTGGTGTCCTTCCTTGTAGCCTCCTTCCTGCCACGCCTGGGCTACAAGAAGGCGATGCTGATCGCGCTGGCCATCGTCACTTTGGCATCGCTCTCCATGCCGCTGGTGCCGAGCTTCCTCACCACCAAGCTGCTGTTCCTCTCCGTTGGCGTGGCGTTCGCACTGACCAAGGTTTCGGTCTACTCCACGCTGGGGCTCATCGCCACCAGCCGCAAGCACCACGCGGGCATCATGAACACGCTGGAAGGCTTCTTCATGATTGGCGTGCTGTGCGCCTACTGGGTGTTCAGCTTCTTCATCGATTCCAGCGATCCCAGGTCGCAAAGCTGGCTGCACGTCTACTGGGTGCTGGCCGCCCTGTGCGCGCTCACCTTCGTACTGCTGGCGACTACGCATTTCGACGAATCGCTGGCCGCGCTGCCGGAAGACCGCTCGCTGGCGCAGGACTTCACCGCCATGCTGCGCCTGTTCTTCAAGCCGCTGGTCTGCGTCTTCGTCATCACCGCCTTCCTGTATGTGCTGATCGAGCAGAGCGTGGGCACCTGGCTGCCCACCTTCAACAACGAAATCCTCAAGCTGCCTGCGGCGATGAGCGTACAGGTGACGAGCATCTTTGCGGCCTGCCTGGCTGCGGGCCGCCTGTCCGCAGGTTTCCTGCTGCGCCGCCTGAACTGGTATCCTGTGATGAATGCCTGCCTGGTCGGCATGGGCGCGGTGGTGCTGGTGGCGCTGCCGCTTACGCACGGCGTGGAAGCAAACCCGGATATCGGCTGGCTGAACGCGCCGGTGGCCGCCTTCATCTTCCCCCTGATTGGCCTCTTCATGGCGCCCATCTACCCCGGCATCAATTCCGTGATGCTCAGCTCTTTGCCGAAGAACCAGCACTCGGCCATGACCGGCCTGCTGGTGATTTTCTCCGCGTTGGGCGGCACCACCGGTTCGCTGATCACCGGCTATGTGTTCGGCGCCTTCAGCGGCCACACCGCTTTCTACCTCACGCTGGTGCCGATCGCCGTGGTGCTGGTAATGCTCTGGTTCTTCAAGCGCGCCGTGGACAGCACGCCGGATAACGGCCTGGATGGCTCGGCTATAATCAGCGGATGAATCTCAAGAGCCTCGCTGACCTGCTCGGCATGTCGAAAACGACAGTGAGCCGGGCCCTCAACGGATATCCCGAGGTCAGCGACCGCACGCGCCAGCGCGTGCTGGCAGCGGCGCAGGCGGCGGGCTACCAGGCCAACCCCGCGGCGCGCACGCTGGCGGTGGGCCGCAGCAATGTATTCGGCATCATCTATCCGCTGCTGCCCGCCGACCTGGGCGACCCCATGTTCCTCGATGTGGTAGGTGGCATGTCCGAAGCGCTGGAGGCGGCGCACATGAACCTCATCATCGCGCCTGTGTCGGCGGCGAACGAACTTCCATCCTATGAGCAGATGGTGCGCGGCAAACGCGTGGATGGCCTGGTCGTCAGCCGCACGCTGGTGCATGACGAACGTATCGCCTACCTGGCGAAATCCCGCTTCCCCTTTGTGGCGCATGGCCGCACGCAGCTGAGCGAGCCCTATGCCTGGTTCGATTACGACAACGAGGCGGGCATCCGCAAGGCCGTTGAATGCCTGCGCGCACATGGGCACCAGCGCATTGCCATGATCAGCGCGCCGCTGGAGCTGAACTTCGCAGCGCAGCGGCGGGCCGCCTTCATCTCGTCCCTGGACGGCGCGACGGTGAACCCGCGCTACCTGATCGAAACCACCATCGAGCAGCGTAGCGGCTATCTCGCCATGCGCCGGCTGCTGGAGCTCTCGCCACGCCCTACGGGCGTTATCGTGGACAACCATTTCGCCGGCGCCGGCGCCGTGCGTGCGCTGCTGGATGCCGGCATTGCGATCGGTGACGAGATCTCGCTGATCGTGTGGGGCAGCCTGCAGGACAGTCCCGTTGCGGTCAGCACCATCGAACAGCCGCGTGCCCGCGAGGCAGGCCGCGTCATGGCCGATATGCTGCTGGCCCTGAACGAAGGCAAGCCGGCGGCGGAGCTGCAAACCTTATGGCAGCCGGAACTCGTGCTGACGGCATCGGTCAGGCAACAATCAGCCGGTTGATGTAAGGGTCGAGCTGCTGCGAGCCCCGGTAAGGCTCCGGCTGATAGAGGTAGGCGTAGCTGGGGAACAGCGAATACTGAATCTGGAGCATCAGCCGCCTGCTGCCTGTGGGCGAGGCGCCTTTATGCACCCCGGCGGTATCGACGGCGAAGCCAAATCCGCGCGGACCTGTTGCAGTGATCAACTTGTCCGCTCCGTACATGCCGCTGATTTCGGTATCGGACTGCAGTTGCAGGCGCAGCGGCGCCCGGGTGAGATGGGTGCCGCGCACGTAGACGTGCGGCCCCGCGTCGTCGCCCACGTCGGTGAGGTAGACCAGCACCTTGAAGTAGCGCCAGTCTTCCGAATCGCGGTGAAAGGTCTGCAAGTCGCTGCGGCCTTCCGGAATCGGGAAGGACCAGCGCACGCCTAGTTGGGAGATGGTCGGCTTGCAGCCGATGTAGCGCTCGGCGAGCGCCAGCAGCAACTCCGAATTGGCCAGTTCGATGATGTGCGGGCAGGCCACGATATCGCGCAGGGAATACTCGGCCAGCCGCGTTTCTGGCGGCACGCGGCCGATGGTGAATTGCCGGCGCGCGTTGTGCCGGTCGGTCATGATACGGTCTTCGAAGTGGCGGTAAATGTCCTCGCACTGCCCGCGGTCGAGCAGGAGGCCAAGGGCGACGTAACCGTCCGCACTCAGGGTGGCAAACAGCCGTGAGGAAGCGGGCAGGCCGCCGCTGTCCCCCTGGCGCAGGCGCACCCATTGGCGCAGCAGGCGTACGCACACGCCACGCAGCGGTGGCGATACGATCAGGCGCTGCAAATAATAGAGGAAGCTGTTGGCAGGTTTGAAGCCGTGGCCCGGCGTCAGGCGTGCGTATCTCATTTCCTGTCCTCTTGCGGGTGGAGGCCATGGCAGTGAGCTACAACGGTAGCGTTTGCGGCACATCATTGCATTGATGCGCCGCAAACGCGGCAGGACTTACATATTGCGGCGGTACTGGCCGCCCACCTCGAACAGCGCGGTGGTGATCTGGCCCAGGGAGCAGACGCGCGCAGCGTCCATCAGCTTCGCGAACACGTTCTCGTTGTCGATAGCAGCTTTCTGCAGGGCTGCCAGCGCGGCGGGCGCCACGTCGGCATGGCGCTGGTGGAACTCTTCCAGGCGCTTGAGCTGCGATTGCTTTTCGTCGTCGGTGGAACGCGCCAACTCGATGGTCTGCGGCGCTTCGCTGCCTTTCGGATTGCGGAAGGTGTTGACGCCGATGATAGGCAGCGAGCCGTCGTGCTTGCGGTGTTCGTACAGCAGCGACTCTTCCTGGATCTTGCCGCGCTGGTAGCCGGTTTCCATGGCGCCCAGCACGCCGCCACGTTCCGCGATGCGCTCGAACTCCTGCAGTACGGCTTCTTCCACCAGGTCGGTCAGCTCCTCGATGATGAAGGAGCCCTGGTTCGGATTCTCGTTCTTCGCCAGGCCCCACTCGCGGTTGATGATCAGCTGGATCGCCAGCGCGCGGCGCACCGATTCGTCGGTCGGCGTGGTAATGGCTTCGTCGTAGGCGTTGGTGTGCAGCGAGTTGCAGTTGTCGTAGATGGCGATCAGCGCCTGCAGCGTGGTGCGGATATCGTTGAAGTCGATCTCCTGCGCGTGCAGCGAGCGGCCGGAAGTCTGGATGTGGTACTTCAGCTTCTGGCTGCGGTCGTTCGCGCCGTACTTGTCGCGCATGGTCACGGCCCAGATACGGCGGGCCACGCGGCCCAGTACCGTGTATTCCGGGTCCATGCCGTTCGAGAAGAAGAAGGACAGGTTCGGCGCAAAATCGTCAATGTGCATGCCGCGCGCGAGGTAGGCTTCCACAAAGGTGAAGCCGTTCGACAGCGTGAAGGCCAGCTGCGAGATCGGGTTCGCCCCCGCTTCCGCAATGTGATAGCCGGAGATCGACACCGAGTAGAAATTGCGCACCTGGTGGTGCACGAAGTATTCCTGGATATCGCCCATCACCTTCAGCGAAAACTCGGTCGAGAAGATGCAGGTATTCTGGCCCTGGTCTTCCTTCAGGATGTCCGCCTGCACGGTGCCGCGCACGTTCTGCAGCACCCATGCCTTGATCTTCGCCGCTTCGTCATCGGTGGGCTGGCGGTGGTTCTCGGCCACGAACTTGTCCATCTGCTGGTCGATGGCGGTGTTCATGAACATCGCCAGGATGGTCGGCGCGGGGCCGTTGATGGTCATCGACACCGAAGTGCTTGGGCTGCACAGGTTGAAGCCGTCGTACAGCACCTTCATATCGTCCAGCGTCGCGATGGACACGCCGGAGTTGCCCACCTTGCCGTAGATGTCCGGACGCAGCGCAGGGTCGGCGCCATACAGCGTGACCGAGTCGAATGCGGTGGACAGGCGCTTCGCATCCAGGCCTTCGGACACCAGCTTGAAGCGGCGGTTGGTACGGAATGCGTCGCCTTCGCCCGCAAACATGCGGGTTGGATCTTCGCCCTCCCGCTTGAAGGCAAACACGCCGGCCGTAAACGGGAAGGAGCCCGGCACGTTTTCCAGCATCAGCCAGCGCAGCAGCTCGCCGTGGTCCTCATACTTAGGCAGCGATACCTTGCGGATCTTGGTGCCGGACAGCGTTTCCTGAATCAGGCCGGTGCGGATTTCCTTGTCGCGGATCTTCACCACGTATTCGTCGCCCGCGTAGGCCTCCTGCATGTCCGGCCACATGGCCAGCAGCTTCTTGGCGGCGGTGTCCATCGAATGGTCGCGGTCCACGATCACGTCGTCGAACTCGGAAACATCCTTGCCTGCGGCGGCCATCATGCGCTTCGATTCCAGCAGCTGCTGGCGTTCACGGGCCAGCTTGGCCTGTTTGCGGGTGTTCTTGTGATAGGCGCGGACAGTATCCGAAATCTCCGCCAGGTAGCGGGCGCGCGCAGGCGGCACGATCACATTCTTGCCGCTGCTGAAGCGCACGTTCACGGCCGGCAGCTTGCCCGGCTGCGAACGCAGGCCGAATTCCGCCAGCTTGGGCAACAGGCCTTGGTACAGCGCGGTCACGCCATCGTCGTTGAAGCGCGATGCCTGGGTCCCGAACACCGGCATCGTGTCCGGGCTCTGGCTCCACAGCTCGCGGTTGCGCTGGTATTGCTTGGCGACGTCGCGCAGCGCGTCCTGCGCGCCCTTGCGGTCGAATTTGTTGATCGCGATGAAGTCCGCGAAATCGAGCATATCGATTTTTTCCAGCTGCGATGCGGCGCCGAATTCCGGCGTCATCACATACATGGACACATCCACGTGCGGCACGATGGCGGCGTCGCCCTGGCCGATGCCGGAGGTTTCCACGATCACCAGGTCGAAGCCCGCCACCTTGCAGGCCGCGATCACGTCCGGCAGCGCCTGCGAAATCTCGGACCCCGCCTCGCGGGTGGCCAGCGAACGCATGAACACGCGGGCATTGCCGTTCCACGGATTGATCGCATTCATGCGGATACGGTCGCCCAGCAGCGCGCCGCCGGATTTGCGGCGCGAAGGGTCGATGGAAATCACGGCGATATTCAGTGCATCGCCCTGGTCCAGGCGGATGCGGCGGATCAGTTCATCGGTCAGCGAAGACTTGCCCGCGCCGCCGGTGCCGGTAATACCCAGCGTCGGCACTGCCAGGCCTTCGGCGGCGGCATTCAGTTCCTTGCGCAGTTCATCGGAAGCCTTGCCGTTCTCCAGCGCCGTAATCAGCTGTGCCAGCGGACGATGGCGTGCCGTGATATCGCCTTCGCGCAGCGGGGCCAGCGAAGTTGGCGAATACTGCGACAGGTCGATATCGCACTGCTGCACCATCCACTGGATCATGCCGGCGAGGCCCATGCGCTGGCCGTCTTCGGGCGAAAAGATGCGGGTCACGCCATACTCGTGCAGCTCCTTGATCTCACTCGGCACAATCACGCCGCCGCCGCCGCCGAACACCTTGATATGCGAACCGCCGCGCTGGCGCAGCAGGTCGATCATGTACTTGAAGTATTCAACGTGGCCGCCCTGGTAGCTGGAGATGGCGATGCCCTGCACATCTTCCGCCAGGGCCGCAGTCACCACCTCGTCGACCGAGCGGTTGTGTCCCAGGTGCACCACCTCGGTACCGTTCGACTGCAGGATACGGCGCATGATGTTGATGGAAGCGTCGTGGCCGTCGAACAGCGAGGCCGCCGTCACGAAGCGCACCTTGTTAGCCAGCTTCAGCTCAGGCTCAGCGGCAATTTTCTTGGCGTTGGAGAGATCGTTCATGGGTGTCCTTCCGAGAGGAGCTTTCATTATATGACGTTTACGTTAACGTCAAGTCAAGCGAATGTTGCTTAAAAATTGGGGACAGACCCTAATTAATCCGGGGCTCGGCGCCCCCGTCTGTCCCCATTTAATTAGGCCGCGTGGGCCTGGGGATTGCTGAAAGTGGCGAAAAGGCGGGCTTTTTCGGCGTGGTAGGCTTCAACTGCCGCCTCTTTCACGTGGCCGAAGCCACGGATCTTCTCCGGCAGGTTGGCCAGCGCTACCGCCTGCTCGTGGTTTTCGGCCGTCAGGCGCGCGAGGATGTCGCTCACCAGCTGGCGGTATTCCACGATCAGCGCGCGTTCCATCTTGCGCTCGGCGGTGTGGCCGAAGATGTCCAGCGCCGTGCCGCGCACGCCCTTGAACTTGGCCAGCAGCTTGAAGGCACTCCACATCCACGAACCGTATTCGGCCTTCACCAGGCGGCCTTTCGCGTCTTTCTTCGCGAAGATCGGCGGCGCAAGGTTGAACTTCATCGAGAAGTTGCCTTCGAACTGCTGCGCCATCTGCTCCACGAAGCGGCCGTCGGTGTAAAGGCGGGCGACTTCGTATTCATCCTTGTAGGCCATCAGCTTGGACAGCGACTTGGCAACCGCCATCGTCAGCTTGTTGCCCAGGCCCAGCGCGGTTTCCTTGCTGCGCACCTGCGACACCAGTTCTTCGAACGATGCCGCATAGGCCGCGTTCTGGTAGCCGGTGAGGTGTTCCACGCGCTTCTTGATCACGTTGTCCAGGCTTTGCGGCATCTGCACCACAATCGCCTGAGCCGGCGTGGCCACACGTTCAACGCGCTTCAGGTCCACCGCGGCGCGGCGGCCCCACAGGAAGCTCTTCTTGTTCGATTCCACGGCCACGCCGTTCATCTCGATGGCGCGCAGCAGCGATGCTTCGCTCAGCGGGATGCGGCCTTTTTGCCATGCGTAACCCAGCATGAACAGGTTGGCGGCGATGGAGTCGCCCATCAGCGCCGTGGCCAGCTTGGTGGCGTCCACGAAGTCCACGGCGTTCGCATCGTTACCAACGGATTCCGTAATCAGCGCGCGCACATCTTCTGCCGGATATTCCCAGTCGGCGTTCTGCGCAAAGGTGCCCGGCGGCTGTTCGTGCAGGTTCACCACGGCCATGGTTCGGCCCGGACGCATCTTCGACACCGCATCCGCGGCGCCCGCCGTCAGCATGTCGCAGCCCAGCACCAGGTCGGCCTCGCCGGTGGCGATGCGCTGCGCGCGCAGGTGGGCCGGCGATTTCGCCACTTTCACGTGCGAGGTAACAGAGCCGTTTTTCTGCGACATGCCGGTCATGTCCAGCACGGAAGCACCTTTGCCTTCCAGGTGGGCGGCCATGCCCATCAGCGCGCCGACGGTGATCACACCCGTGCCGCCGATGCCGTTGATCAGGATGTTGTATGGATGCTCGCACGATGGCAGCACCGGCATCGGCAGGTTCCAGTCGTCGGCGGCAGCCGCTTCCTTGCTGGCGCCGGCCTTCGATTTCTTCAGCGTGCCGCCTTCCACCGTCACGAAGCTCGGGCAGAAGCCCTTTACGCAGGAGTAGTCCTTGTTGCAGGAGCTCTGGTCGATGGCGCGCTTGCGGCCGAATTCCGTTTCTTTCGGCAGGATGGACACGCAGTTGGACTGGATGCCGCAGTCGCCGCAGCCTTCGCACACGGCTTCATTGATCACCATGCGCTTGTTCGGATCGGCGAATTCGCCTTTCTTGCGGCGGCGGCGTTTCTCGGCCGCGCAGGTCTGGTCGTAAATCAGCACGGATACGCCGGAGACTTCACGCAGTTCGCGCTGCACGGCGTCCATATCCTTGCGGTCATGCAGCGACACGATCGACGGCAGCGCCGAACGGTCGGTGTAGCGCGACAGGTCTTCCGTCACCAGTGCGATGCGCTTGATGCCTTCCGCAGCCATCTGCTGCGCAATCATCGGCACGGACACAGTGCCGTCCACTGGCTGGCCGCCCGTCATTGCCACAGCATCGTTGTACAGGATCTTGTAGGTGATGTTGACCTTGGCCGCCACCGCAGCGCGGATCGCCAGGTAGCCGGAGTGGAAGTAGGTGCCGTCGCCCAGGTTCTGGAACACGTGCGGCACCTGCGAGAAGGCGGCCTGGCCGATCCACGGTGCGCCTTCGCCGCCCATATGGGTGGTCAGCTTGTTCATCTCAGGGTAGATCGACGTCGCCATCACGTGGCAGCCGATACCGGCCAGCGCGAAGCTGCCGTCCGGCACCTTGGTCGAGGTATTGTGCGGGCAGCCGGAGCAATAGAAGGCCGGGCGGAAGGGCGTGTTGATGGCCTTCTTCAGCACTGCATCCTTCGCATCGAGGAAGGTGAGGCGCGCCTTGATCTGGTCCTGGATATTGGTGTCGGTGATGTATTGCTTCACGCGGCTGGCGATCACGCGCGCCACCTGCGACACGGAGAAGTCGGCCTTCGGCGGCAGCAGCCATTCGCCGCGCGGCGCCACCCACTCGCCCTTGTCGTCGAACTTGCCGATCACGCGCGGGCGCACGTCGTCGCGCCAGTTGTACAGCTGTTCCTTGAGCTGGTATTCCACGAACTGGCGCTTTTCTTCCACCACCAGGATCTCGTCCAGGCCCTGTGCGAACTCGCGCACGCTGTCCGGTTCCAGCGGCCAGGGCATGGCGACCTTGAACAGGCGCAGGCCGACCTTGGCGGCCATCTCTTCGTCGATGCCCAGTTCTTCCAGCGCTTCCAGCACGTCGAGATAGGATTTGCCGCTGGCGATGATGCCCAGCTTCGCGTCCTTCGAATCGATGGTGGTGTGATTCAGCTTGTTCTCGCGCGCATAGGCCAGCGCCGCGTAGATCTTATAGTCCTGCATCAGCGCTTCCTGGTTGCGCGCCTGCTGGCCCAGCGGGATGCTGGACAGGCGTGCATTCAGGCCGCCTTCCGGCATCGCGAAGTCCTTCGGAATCTTCACTTCAACGCGGAACGGGTCGGCATCCACCGATGCGCTGGATTCCACGGTATCGGCCAGCGCCTTGAAGGCCACCGCGCAGCCGGAGAAGCGCGACATGGCCCAGCCATGCACCCCCAGGTCCAGGTATTCCTGCACATTGCAGGGATACAGCACGGGAATCATGCAAGCCGAGAAAATATGGTCCGACTGGTGCGGCAGCGTGGAGGAGTACGCGCCATGGTCGTCGCCCGCCACCAGCAGGATGCCGCCGTTTTTCGCCGTGCCGGCGTGGTTCATGTGCTTGAAGACGTCGCCGCAGCGGTCCACGCCCGGGCCCTTGCCGTACCACATGGCGAACACGCCGTCGTACTTGGCCGGGCCGATCAGGTCCACCTGCTGCGTGCCCCACACGGCAGTTGCCGCCAGGTCCTCGTTCACGCCCGGCACAAACTGGATATGGTTGGCTTCCAGGTGCTTCTGGGTTTTCCACAGCGTTTCATCGAGGCCGCCCAGCGGCGAGCCGCGATAGCCGGAGATGAAGCCGGCGGTGTTCAGGCCCGTTTTCGCGTCACGCAGGCGCTGCATCATCGGCAGGCGCACCAGTGCCTGAATGCCGGAGAGGAAAATTTTGCCGGAGGTGGCGGTGTACTTGTCGTCGAGGCTGACGGAATTGAGCGTGACTGGCTCTGCAGGCGCCGTGGTATCGGGCATGGCTTGTCTCCAAATGGTATTCAGAAGCAGCCCGACTCCCGCCTTGCGCCGGGTAAGCGCTGGCAGGATCGGGCTGGCGTCGCCGCTGTTAGCGGATTTCTTACCAGTTTAGAGCCAAGTTAACGTATACGGAAATACGGATTGGGGATGGGGCTATAAGAAAAAATGATGGCCTAGAACTGGTGCATGATCCCCGCTGCCATGCCACGCTGGCGAGTCTGGCCCAGTTTGGTGTTGCCACCGGTAGCGAAGCCGCCTTCCAGGTGAGTGCGGTCCAGTTCCGCATAGAAAATGGTCCGTTTCGAGAGATCGTAAGTCACGCCGACCATGTACAGGTCCTTGCGCGAGTCGCCCACTGCCGCCGGGCCGGTAGCCTTGGTGTTGTAGGCCTTGTTGCGGTAGACGGCGGCCGTGATGTCGAAACGCTCCGTAATCTGGTAGCTGCCGCCGAACCAGTCCCAGGCCGAGGTGTTGTCGCGCGTGGTGGCGGTGGCCTGCTCCTGCTTCACGTGGCCGATGGCCAGGGTGAGGGCGCCGAAATCGTATGAGGCCCCCAGTGCGTAGTGGTCGAAGTCGCGGTAGTTCTGGTTGGCCGTGGTGCCCACGTTCTGTTCGGACATCGTGTACACCGCGCCCGCCTTCAGGCCGCCGGAGGCGTAGTTCAGGCCCAGCGCCTTGGTGGTGCCGTTATCGCTGCTGCCCGGCTGTTCGCCGAGCGCGTACTCGGCGCGCGCCGTCCAGTTGCCGAAGCGCCCGGTGTACTGGATGTCGTTGTCCTTGCGCGTGCCGGCGGTGGACGAGAGCGTATAAGTCACACTGGGATAGCGGTACTTGAACGGATCGAAAGCGATGATGGTGCGGTAGGCTGCCGTGTAGTTGCGGCCCACATCGATGGCGCCGAATTTGCCGGACACGCCCACGTGCGCTTCGCGCTGGAACAGCACGCCGTTGCTGTTGTTCAGCGCGCCGGTGCCGGAGTCGAAGCCTGCCTCCAGCACGAAGTTCACTTTCATGCCCCCGCCGATATCTTCGCTGCCGCGAAAGCCGAGGCGGTTCGAGCGGAATGTGCCGTTGGAGCTCATGGTGGTAACGCCATTGCCCGCCGGGTCGATATTGCTTTCGTGGCGCAGGCCGCCGTCGAAGGAACCGTAAACCACCACGCCCGATTGGGCATAGGCGTGGCTGGACAGGGCAGCGAGCATCGCTGCTACGAGGGTAGAACGCTTCATTGTATGTCTCCGTTTTATTGTGGTGTGGTGATTCAGTTGGCCGGCTTACGCGGCGGCACGCGTTCGAACAGCGCCTTCGGCTGGTAGTTCAGGTCGAAATGGCAGCCGCCCTGAAACTGCGCTTCGGCGCGGGCGCAGGCCGCATCCACGTCGGCGCGCGAAGGCTTCTTGCCGCTGGCGGTCCACTGCAGCAGGGTATTGAAGACGGCCGCATACTCGGCATCCGACAGCTTGCTGTGATCGTGTTCGCGGGTGAAGGTCTGCAGCAGCCTGCCGGACTGTCCCGCTGCCGCCACCTTGCTGCGATAAACGTCTTCGTATTCCACCAGCGCGGTGGGGTCATCGATGGCGTGCAGGGTGATGACGGGTACCGGCAGCTTGCCGCTCAGGTCCGAATCGTCGGCCAGCTGGGCCAGTGCGGAAGGATCGGCATCGAAGCGCTGCACGCCGCGGTTCAATGCCGCATCGTCGTCGGTGCCGCGATAGGCTACATGGCGGTTGTCGAAAGGATTTTTGCCGCCCACCCGTTTGATCAGGTCACGGAAGGTGAAGGTGGCCCAGGTCAGGTGCGAGAGCAGGGTGCGTTCCGGCACCGGCACCACGGCGAGGATATTGCGCAGCTTGCGCTGCTGTTCCGCGCTGCGCTGTGCTGCGGGCAGTTTCAGGCCGAGGCATTCGTTGGCGCGCGCTTCCAGGTCCTTGCTCTTCAGCTGCGAGTTTTCGGGTAGCCCCATCCACAGCGGATACTGCGGTTCCTCGGGCCTGGGATGATTGTTGCAGTAGTACTGGTAGACGGCGCGCAGGTCGGCGCGGTGCAGGTAGTTCAGGGTGCCGCCCGCCAGCATGCCGTTGGTCAGCACAACGCCGTCGTAGCTGCCGCCATACAGTTCCACTGCCTTGGCGGCGACGTTACCGCCCCAGGACTGGCCATGCAGGATGGTGCGCTCGGGCTTGCCGAAGCGTTCGATGAATATCTTGCGCAGGTTCTCGGTATCTTCCGCCGCCATCTTCACGCCGTAACCGGGACGGCGGTAGGTAGAGCCGGCCCAGGCAAACCCCTGCCTCACGGTGACGGCGAAGCGTTCCAGGTCTTCCACGTTGTTGTCATTGGTGGCCTGCGACAGGCGCGGCCCGCCGTGGGCATGCACAACCAGCATATGGTTCCACTGGCGTGGAATCGCGATCCAGTATTTGGCGCCGTTCGCGTCGCTGCCGCGGTAGCACTGCGCCACCGCTTCCAGCCCGGCAGGGCAGGTGGCCGTTTCATGGGCCCACAGCGGCGTGCCGGCGAGCGCCAGGACCACGCAGGCAGCGCGGTGTATCGAAGTGTGCATCGTCTCCTCCTTTTTTGATGAGCCGATGCTACCGAGGCGCCTCATCAATGTAAAATATCTTGAAAATAGCAGTCCCATACTTAGAATATATCGATAGACGGATGGAGCTGAGACACCTGCGCTACTTCGTTGTGGTGGCGGAAGAAGGCCATTTCACACGCGCCGCGGAACGCCTGCATATGCAGCAGCCGCCCCTGAGCCAGCAGATTCGCGCGCTGGAACAGGAGCTTGGCTTCGAGCTGTTCCGCCGCCATCCCAAAGGCGCCGCGCTGACCGCAGGAGGCGAAGTGTTCCTGCAGGAGGCGCGCGCCATCCTTGCCAACGTGAGCGCCGCTGCGGCCCGGGCCGCGCGTGCCAGCGAAGGAACGGAAGGCCAGCTCTCCGTAGGCTTCACCAGTTCCGCCGCCGCGCATCCGCTGATTCCGCGCGTGATGCGTGCCTACCGCGAAGCCTGGCCCGCAGTGAACGTGGAATTCAGGGAAGGCAATGCGGCTGAACTCACGGAAGCGGTAGCGCGCGAAAAGCTCGATATCGCCTTCCTGCGGCGGCCGGTGAGCCAGCCGCCGGGCCTGCAGTTCCACACCTTGCTGGAAGAAGAACTGCTGCTGGTGCTGCCGGTTGGCCATGCCGCATTGGCAAAGCACAAGGGCAAGGCGCGGCCCAGCATTCCCCTCACGGCCTTGCGCGATGAGCGTTTCATCCTGGTGCGCCGCAACGGCGCGCCGGGCATGTATGCCAACCTGGTGGAAGCCTGCGTGCAGGCGGGCTTTGTGCCGAACGTGGCGATGGAGGTGGACCGCATGCTGACCAATATCAGCCTGGTGGCCGCCGGTGCGGGCGTCTCGGCGGTGCCCGCGTCGATGCAGGGCTTCCATAGCGAAAGCGTGGTGTATTGCAGCATCCGCGATGCTACATCCGCGCTTGGCGCGCCGCTCACGCTCGTGTGCCGCGATGAAGGGCAGACGCCGACCATGAAGCATTTCCTGAAACTGAGCCTGCGCCAGGCGAAGCAGCGCTGAACGCCATGCGCTTTTACCGCCGGCCCTTCCTGCTGCTCACGCTCACGGTGTGCGCCGGACTGGCGTTCGGCCTGGCGGCGCCCGCGGCGGCGATGCAGATGAAGCCCCTGAGTGACGCCTTCGTGCGCCTGCTGGCCTGGCTGATGAATCCTCTCGTTGTGTGCATGCTGCTGTCCGGCGCCGCCAGCATGAGCCGCGGCCATAAACTGGGCCGGGTGGCTGCGGGCGCGCTGCTGTACTTCCTGCTGATGTCTGTGCTGTCGCTGGCGGCCGGATTGCTGGCGGGCGTCGTGATGCAGCCCGGCGCGGGCTTTGACGCCGCACAGGCCAGCGAGGCGGCGGAAGGCGCGCTGGCGCCGGCGCCTGCCGCGCAGGGGCTTTTCGCTTTCCTGCTCGCCGTGCCCGCGCTGCACGTCAACAATCTGTGGTTGCTGCTGGCGGCGGTGCCCGTTGGCCTGCTACTCGGCCGTGCGGGCGGACGCGGCGACCGTGCACTGGCCTGGGTGGAACGTGCGCGCGGCATGCTGTTCTTGGCCGTGGGTGCGCTGCTGCGGCTAGCGCCCGTGGCGGCCTTCGGCGCCATGTCGTACACCGTGGGCCGCTACGGCAGCATGGCCCTGCTGCCGCTGCTGCAGTTCATTGTGGCGATCAATGCCAGCTCGGTGCTGTTCGTGCTGCTGGTGCTGGGCGCCGCGGCACGCTTCGCCGGCATGCCGCTGCTGCGCTTCATCCGCTATATCCGCACCGAGCTCTATCTGGTGTTCTTCACCAGTTCCTCGCTGGCCGCACTGGCGCCCATGTCGGAGAAGCTGGAACGCATGGGATGCCCGCGTCCCGTCAGCAGCGTGGTGCTGCCTTTTTCCTATTCGCTTAACCTGGCGGGAACCAACCTGTATATCGCGCTGGCGCTGCTGTTCCTTGCGCAGGCAGCCCATGTGCGGCTGGGCTGGCAGGAACTGGCGGCCTTGCTGGGCGTTGCGCTGCTGACCAGCAAAGGCGCTGTCGGCATTGCCGGTTCCGGCATCACCACGCTGGCGGCCACGGTAGCCGTGCTGCAGATTGTGCCGGTCGATATGGTGGCGCTGTTGCTCGGCATCGACCGCACCATGAAATGCCGCGCGCTCACCAATGTCATCGGCCACGGTGTGGCCTGCGTGGTGTCGGCCGCGCGGGAAGGGAGCCTGGACCGCTCAGCGATGCAGGCCGTGCTCAGGGAGCCGTAATGGCGTGCGCACCGATCCACTTGCCGCTTTCGCACAGCGAGCCGGCAACCTGCGACACCAGGCGGCTCACCGCATTGGCGGCGTTCGTCAGCGGAATATTCTTCGATGCGCACAGCACCACCGTGCGCGAAATGGCGGGATCGCGGATCGGCAGCGCGCGCATGGCGCCGCGCTCCACCTCGGCCAGCACCGGCGCCACCGGCAGGATGGTGGCGCCCATGTCGGCCAGGATGGCCGACTTGAGGATGGCGATCGAATTGATTTCGATGACGTTCGCCGTGTGCAGCCCGGCGTTGCGCGCCGTGCTCTCGATACGCGGCCGCACGCCATGCTGCAGGCCGGGCAGGATCAGCGTCTTTGCCAGCGCTTCGGCCAGCGTCATGCTGTCCTGCGCCGGGGCGGCGTCGCTGCGGCAGATGAAGCGCAGTTCTTCTTCCGCCAGCGGCGTGGTGGCGAAGCTTGCCAGCTGCCCGTCGTCGAACAGCACGGCCAGGTTGACGCGGCCGGATTTTAGCTGTTCGCCAAGATTGCCGGTCAGTTCTTCGGTGAGCTGCAGCGTAATTTCCGGATAGCGTTCGCGCACGGCTGTCAGCAGCGGCAGCGCCAGCGCGCCGGAGATACTGTGCGGCAGGCCGAGCGTGACCGCACCCGCCGGACGTTCGGCGGACTGCGTGACCGCCGATTTGGCATCGGCCACCTGCTTCAGGATGGCCAGCGCGTGTTCATAGAACACTTTGCCCGCATCCGTGCTGTGCACACCCTGCGCGCTGCGGTGCAGCAGCTGTGTGCCCAGCTCCTCCTCGAGCTGGCGCAACTGCTGCGTGAGCGCAGGCTGCGCCACGTGCAGCACCAGCGCCGCGCGCGACAGGGAGCCGTGGTCGACGATGGCGACGAAATACCGAAGTTGTCGCAATTCCATGTGAAAGTTTGTCTCCCCCGGCCTCAGTTAGTCCTTTTGGGCAACTATTTTTGATATACTCATTCTAGCTCCTCCCGATCCCTTCTCCCCTCACTTCTGGCCGATCATGTTAAAGAAAGTCGATTCGTCCCAGCTCAAGGTGGGCATGTTCATTCATGACCTTAGCTGCGACTGGATGACCCATCCATTCGTCCGCAACCGCTTTTTGCTGACGGAGGAAGAGGAAATCCGCAAGATCATCAAGGCAGGCATTCACGATGTTGTCATCGATGCCAGCAAAGGCCTCGACGTGCAGGATGCGCCCACGCTGGCAGAAGCGCAGCAGGCCACCGAGCGCGAGGTGGAGGAGCTGGCGGCGCAGCCTATCCGCATCGTCAAGACCTCGCTGAGCGAGGAGCTGCAGCGCGCGGCCCAGATCCGCAACCAAGCTTCCGGCGTGGTGCGCAATGTGATGGCCGACGTGCGCCTTGGCAAGGCGGTGGAAATCGGCGCCGTGCAGCCAGTGGTTCAGAACATTACCGAATCCATCCTGCGCAATCCGGGCGCGCTGCTGGGCCTCCTGCGCATCAAGACCAAGGACGACTACACCTTCCTGCATTCGGTAAGCGTGTGCGCGCTGCTGGTGGCCTTCTGCAATTCGCGCGGCATGGACCCCGAAATCACGCGCCAGGCCGGCCTCGGCGGCCTGCTGCACGATACGGGCAAGGCCCTGGTGCCGGACGCCATCCTGAATAAACCCGGCCCGCTGACGGACGAGGAATTCGCCATCATCCGCAAGCATCCGGAAGACGGCTACAACATCCTGCGCCAGTCGCCGGAAGTGCCGCAGATTGCGCTCGACATCACGCGCCACCACCACGAGCGGCGCGACGGCAGCGGCTATCCCGACAAGCAGGCCGGCGACAGCATCAGCGAACTGGCCCAGATGGCGGCCATTGTGGACGTGTACGACGCCATTACGGCGGACCGCTGCTACCACAAGGGCATGTCCGCCGCGGCGGCGTTGCGCAAGATCTACGAGTGGAGCAAATTCCACTTCAATCCGCAGATGGTGCAGGAGTTCATGCGCTGCGTGGGCATCTACCCGGTGGGCACGCTGGTGCTGCTGGAATCGGGCCGCCTGGGCGTGGTGGTGGAGCCGCATGAAACCAACCTGCTGGCGCCGAAAGTGAACGTGTTCTTCCACACCAAGAAGAACCTCTACATCAAGCCGGAAACGGTGGACCTGTCGCGCCCCATGGGGGCGGGCGGCGCGGACAAGATCGTTGGCCACGAAACGCCGGCCAAGTGGAATGTAGACCCGATGCGGTTTATGACGCTGAATTAGAAGAATTCAGCGGTATCGTTCGATTCGACGGTCTGCAGCAGGCCGCCGCTCACCAGTTCATCGTAATGGCAGGACATATTCCTGCCGTGGCTCTTCGCGTAATACAGCGCCTGGTCGGCGCGGCCCAGGATGATCACCGGCGCTTCGAAGGCGCTGATGCTGACGAAGCCCACGCTCACGGTCACTTTGCCCACCTGCGGGAAGTCGTGCTGCTCCACATTCATGCGGAAGCGGTCGATGATCTTCTTCGCGTTCTCCAGCGTGGTGGAACGCAGCAGCACCACGAACTCCTCGCCGCCGAAGCGGAACACGCGGTCCTGGGCGCGGAAGGAAGACTGCAGCAGGTTGGCGATGAGGATCAGCACTTCGTCGCCGTACAGGTGGCCGAACTTGTCGTTCACATGCTTGAAGTGGTCCACGTCCACCACGGCCAGCCACTGCTTCTCTTCTTCGTGGTGATGGCGGCGTTCCGTGTCGCCCGGCGGCAGCGACACCGTGTCGCTTTCGTTGCTGGCGCTGAGCATCTTGGCCAGCTGGTCGTCGAAGGTCTTGCGGTTCAGCAGGCCGGTAAGCGAATCGCGCTCGCTGTAGTCCAGCAGGTTCTGGAAGTTGCGGTACACGCTGACCACGCCGCCGATGATGTGGATGGTGTCGCTGGTGTAGGGCGTGGGATTGACGATCTCCAGGCAGGTGCTGGCCTTGTCGCCGATCCAGATCGGCATCCACAGCGTATGGTTGCCTTGCGCATCCACCGTATCTGCATTCGATTCGTGGCGCACGATGCAGGCCGCCAGTGCCGGGAAGTTGCTGATCGGTTCACCGGGGTTGGAGGGATCGCTCAGGTCCTCCATGCGGGCCGCCGAGCCGGCATTGATCACAGCGCGCGGCCGCACAAAGAGTTGTCCCCGCACGGCGGCGAGCGAGAGCACGCGGGTGCGGCTGGCACACGCGAGTTCCTGCACCGCCGAGATCACGGAGATGTCCAGCATCGTGTGATCGCGGTGGCCGGTCATGTCCACCATGTGTTTCAGTAGGGAATCCATGCTCGATCTCTGAATAATTCAATACTCATTGCAGCAAGCCGCCAGTGTTTCCTTGTATCAAGGCGCGCAGTGACGAGAAGCACGGAGCCTTTCTGAAGGACAGCTGATCAGCATAAAGGCTTTTTGCATTTCAGGCAATTATCCTTTGCGAAATTTCTTTGTAATCTTTGCGATTTTACCGTTCACTTTTCGGCAGCAGCGCCCGCCAGATCAAGCTCAGCTGCTGGGCGGGCCTTGGAGCTCTCCAACTTGGCAGAGAGCCCGTAGTTGTCGCATTTCTGCGTCGCGCCAGATCAAAAGATTCCATGCGGAAAACTTGCGTACCGTCAACTTGCCACGAGGCATAACTCCTATAGTGGAGGCAATGGCGCGCAGTCGGCGTCAGAGTCTTCTTACTACTTCAAGGAGCACATCATGAACGCACTGATAGGAGCAGTACGGCAGTTCGTGCGGGACGAAGGGGGCATTACGGCCATCGAATATGGTCTGATCGCGGCCTTGATGGCGGCCGCGCTCGGCACCCTGTTCGCCACGCTGAACGGCGGCCTGACCTCTGCTTTTGCCTCGATAGTCAATCAGCTGAACGGCGCCTGAACGAGGTTGATCCCCGGTCTCCGGACCGGGGGTCTTTTTTGCCATGCTCAGCGCGAGCGAAATGGTATTGCTGTGGCTCGTTACCCAGGCGGCCGCCACAGACCTGGCGCTGCGCAAGATACCGAATGTGCTGGTGGCGGCGGGCCTGCTGCTGGCGCTGGTGCTGCGCTGCCTTGCCGAACCGGAGTGGTCTGTTGCACTGGACTGCGCCGGCGGCGCCGTGGCGGGACTGCTGGTCTTCCTGCCCTTGTACCTGCTGCGCGGCATGGCCGCCGGCGATGTGAAGCTGATGGCGATGGTGGGCGCCTTCCTCGGCCCGGCTGCCGCCCTCGTGGCCGCCATGCTGGCGGCGCTGTGCGGCGGCGTGCTCGCCATGCTGTGGCTGTCCTACGGCCATGCGGCGGAACAGGAGCGCAGCGGCATGCCTTACGGCGTGGCCATCGCGTTCGGCACCATGGCCTGGCTGGTCTGGCAGCAACGCTAGCTTTTGCTGCGCGTCAATATCCAACAGGAAACGTCTCGCTAACATCGTGTCCTCAACAGGAGAAACGGCATGATCGAGCATTCCCAAGCAAGCACAGGGCAAGACAAGGACGCCGGCTGGCCGGTACTGCCGCAAGCGCCGCGCTCGGTACAGGAAACCGGCCTTGAACTGAGCCTGCTGTGCGAGCTGTGCGCAAAGACCCTGTATGTCTGCGGCAAGGCGCACCTGCCGGTGCTGGCCACCCGCCTGCGCCTGCCGGTCAGCGTGCTGCGCGAAGTGCTCGACTACCTGGTGGCCGAGCAGATGGCGGAAATTGCCTGGCGCGGCGAATCCGATATCGATATCCAGTACCAGCTCACCGGCCCCGGCCGGCAGCGCGCCGCGGCCTGGCTGGAACGCAGCGCCTATACCGGCCCGGCGCCGGTGCCGCTGGACGTGTACCGCGCCATCGCCCAGCGCCAGGCTGCCGCGCTGCCGCGCGTGACGGCGCAGGACATTGCCGCGGTGTTTGCCGAAGACTGCACGCCGCCGCAGGCGCGCGAGGTGATCGGCGCGGCGCTGCATTCGGGCCGCGCGCTGTTTCTCTACGGTCCTTCGGGCAGCGGCAAATCGACGCTGGCGCGCAAGCTGGGCAGCCTGCTGCAGGGCGTGATCGGCGTGCCGTATGCGCTGGCGGTGGGGCCCGAGATCGTGCGCCTCTACGATCCCGCCGTGCACCAGGCGCCCACGCTGCCGCAGCAGACGCGCCATGGCGGCGGCCGCAATACGGACGCGCGCTGGGCCCTGTGCCAGCGCCCCGTGGTGCAACTGGGCGCCGAACTCACGCAGCCCATGCTGGACCTGCGGCGCGACGCGCTGCACGGCTGCCATCAGGCGCCATCGCACCTGAAGGCGAACCACGGCCTGCTGATCGTGGATGACCTGGGCCGCCAGCGCGTGCCGGCGGACGAACTGCTGGCGCGCTTTGCCCGCCCGCTGGAACAGCAGCAGGACGTGCTCTCGCTGCAGGGCGCCAGCGAATTCGCCGTGCCTTTCCACGCCGTGCTGGCGCTGGTGACGAGCCAGGAGCCGGAGCTGCTGCTCGATGCGGGCGCGCTGCGCCGGGTCGGCTACAAGCTGCATTTGGGGCCGCTGCCGGATGCGGCTTACCGCCTGCTGTTCCGCCAGCAGTGCCGCGCCATCGGCGTGGACGCGGATGAAGGCGCGCTGGCCTACCTGGTCGATGAACTGCACCGGGGCAGCGGCCAGCCGCTGCTGGCCTGCTTCCCGCGCGAGATCCTGGGCCGCATCGTGGACTTCGCCGCCTATGGCGGCCAGCCGCCGCGCGCCAGCGTCGCGGCCATGGACCAGGCCTGGGCCAGCATGTTCGCCGCCGCCGCGCCGCAGCTGTCCTCCGGCAGCGAATCCAGCCTGTTTGCGAGGATAGAATGAAGTACCGGCGCGCACTGCTGATGCTGGCGCTGGCCGTGGTGTCCGGGCTGGCCGCAGTCATGCTGGCCTCGCGCTGGCTGCTGCGCCAGACGCCGAACGCCGAGCGCGTGGTGGTGGCCGCGGCGGACGTCAGCCTTGGCCAGCGCCTGACGCCGGACATGCTGAAGCTGGCCGACTGGCCCTCGGACAGCCTGCCCGCAGGCGCCGTGCGCGATCCCTCCACCCTGAATGGCCGCGTGCTGAAAACCAGCATCCTGCGCGGCGAAGCGCTGACCGAGGCGCGGCTGGCGCCGGCCGGCACCATGGGCGGCTTGTCCGCACTGATCGGCGAAGGCAAGCGCGCCATTACCGTGCGCGTGAACGACGTGGTGGGCGTGGCGGGCTTCGCCCTGCCCGGCAACTTCGTCGATATCCTGGTCAACACGCAGACCGAAGCCGGCGCCAGGCACGAACACGCCATCTCGAAAATCGTGCTGGAACGGATCCTGGTGCTGGCCGTGGCCCAGGAAGTAGGGCGCGACGAAACGCGGCCCCGCGTAGTGAACGCGGTGACTCTTGAAGTAACGCCGGAGCAGGCGGAGGAACTGGACCTGGCGCGCAGCGTGGGCAGCCTGTCGCTGGTGCTGCGCAACCAGGTCGATCCGCATCCCGGCACCACATCCGGCGCAACCAAAGGAACTTTGCTTGGCGCCGCCGGCCTGCCGGGGGCGCCGCCGGCAACACAGCTTGCTGTCTTGCCGCCGCCTGCACCCGCGCCGGCCCAGAGCCGCGCCGAGCCGCCGCGCTACTGCATCGGCGCGATCGATGGTCTTCGCAGCAGCAAGGAATGCCTTTGAGGAGCAGCCATGCACCGCCATCGAATCCTTGCCGCCGCGGCCGGGCTGTTGCTGGCTTCCAGCGCCGGCGCAACCCCTGCAGCAGCTGCCGCAGCCGTGCGCAGCGAAGGGCCGCAATGCAGCGGCGAGCCCGGCACGCCTGCTGCGCTCTCGATCCAGCTGGGAAAATCCATGCTCTACCGCCTGCCGGAGCCGGTGGCCAGCCGCAGCGTAGGCAACCCGGGCGTGCTGCAGGCCATGCTGGTGGCGCCGCAAACCCTTTATCTGCTGGGCGCCGAAATCGGCGCCACCAACCTGATCGTGCAGGGCCGCAGCGGCGCCTGCACCATGCTGGATGTGACGGTGGCCATGGACGCAGGCGGACTGCAGGCGGCACTGGCCCGGCACCTGCCGGAAGAGAAGGACATACGCGTCAGCGCGGCGGCGGATTCGCTGGTGCTGAGCGGCACCGTGGAAGACGGCGTGGTGCTGGCGCGGGCGCTGGAACTCGCGCAGGCCTATGTGCGCCGCCCCCTGCGCAACCTGCGCGACAGCCGGGATGCCCGCGGCGACACGCGCGGCGAGGACGACCAGCGCGGTCCCACCTTGCCGCCGCTGCAGGCCAATGCGGCGCCCACGCCATCCCAGGCCCGCATCGTGAACCTGCTGAACGTGCGTGCGCCGCAGCAGGTGATGCTGGAAGTGAAGATCGCCGAAGTCTCGCGCACCCTGCTGGATACGCTGGAAGGCGGCCTTGCCCTCAAACGCGGCATCGGCAGCTGGACCGCGACGGTGGCGGCCGATTTCCTGAGCGGCATGGCGGGCGGTGGCATCAACCTCACCAAATCGAATGGCAACCGCCTGGCCATTGAAGCGGACCGGCAGAATGGCCTGGTGCGCCTGCTGGCCGAGCCTACGCTGGTGGCCATCAGCGGGCAGGAAGGCAGCTTCCTCGCGGGCGGCAAGATCCTGGTGCCGGTGGAGCAGGAGAACAACAAGGTAACGCTGGAGGAAAAGGAGTTCGGCGTGGGCCTGCGCTTCACGCCCACCGTGCTGTCCGGCGGCCGTATCAGCCTGCATGTGGCGCCCGAGGTATCCGAACTGTCGCGCGACGGCGTGGGCATCAATGCGCAGGGAATCAATGCGCGCGCCATCCTGCCGCTGATCACCACGCGCCGCGCCATGACCACGGTGCAGCTGCATGACGGCCAGAGCTTCGCCATCGGTGGCCTGATCCGCAACAACCAGGTGAGCAGCATCCACGGCCTGCCGCTGCTGGGCGAGGTTCCCGTGCTCGGCGCCCTGTTCCGCAGCACCGACTTCCAGCAGGACCGCAGCGAGCTGCTGTTCGTGATTACGGCACGCCTGGTCAAGCCGCTGCCCGCCGCGCCCGTGCTGCCGACCGATGCGGTGGGCAGCACGGGCCGGGCGGAACTCTTTCTCGGCGGGCGGCTGGAGCCTGCCGCACCGCCTGCCGCCGGCGCGGATGCGCCGCGCCCCTCCGGCTACCGCCTCAAATGAGGAGCATCGCCATGACACGCCAATTACTGCTCATGCTCTGCGCCGGCGCCGCCGGCTGCGCGGCACTGCACGCGAGCGCGCCGCCGCCGCGCCAGCCCGAGGGCGAAATTACCCGCGCCGCTTTTGCGCAGCAGGTGCTCGAGCCGGATACGAGCCGCCGCCGCGACAGTACGGCAGGCCAGGATGGCCGCAGCGCGGCGTCTGCGCAGCAGCGTTACCAGAAGTCCTTCTCCGAGCCGGTGCAGCAGACCGGCGCTTTCACCGTCGGCGTAACGGGGCAAAAATGAACGAGTCCCTGCATCGCCAGCGCGGCGCCTTCCTGGTGATCTATGCCGTGATGGTCACGGTCATCCTGGCCTTCGTCGGCATGTCGCTGGACCTGAGCCTGGTGTACTACCGCAAGCTGCAGCTGCAGAATGCGGCGGACAAGATTGCGATGGCGGCGGCGCACCAGCTGAACGGCACGGCAGCCGGCATCAATAATGCCGCGGCGCGCGCGCAGCTGATTGCGCAGCAGGCCCTGGTGGCCGGTGCACCGATCACATGGAACCCGCGGGCGCTGAGCTTCAGTGCCGATCCGGACGCACCGGACAGCGCCTGGCTCAGTGCGGGCGCGGCGGCCGCCAGCGCCGACACCATGCGTTATGCGCGCGTCGATACCGGCCAGCTGGCCGCCTCGCTGCGCAGCGTGTCCGCCGTGTTCATCGACGCTTTCCTGCCCAGCGCAGTCGCGGCGGATCTCAGCGCGGTGGCGGTGGCGGGCAAATCACGGCTGGGCATCACGCCTTTCGCCATCTGCGCAATGAGCAGCACGCCCACTGCACAGCGCCTCAACCCGGCCGCCACGCCGGTCAGCGAGATCGTGGAATACGGTTTCCGCCATGGCGTGAACTACAACCTGCTGCAGATGAACCCCGCGGCAGGCGCCACCAGCGGCGAGCTGTTCCTGGTGAACCCGGTGGATGCGCCGGGCCGCCCGAACGTGCCGTCCAACACCGAGGATGCCGCGATGGCGCCCTTTCTCTGCAACGGCGAAGTGGCCTACCTGAACCTCGCGGGCGGTGCGCTGAACCTGCGCCGCAGTAGCGGCGCGGACATGTGGAGCCGGCTCAATTCGCGCTTCGGCACCTACACCGGCACGCCCGCCTGCAGCACCGGCGGCGCGCCGCCGGATACCAATGTGAAGTCCTACGCTGCGCCGAGCTGGATGAACAACGCCGTCACCGGTATCACCGCGCAAACGGCGCCGACCGGCGCCGGCCTGCCGCTGCAAACTATCGCCGACCTCGCGCCGCCGCTGGCGGCCACGGCGCCCGGCAACTATGGCGTGCTGTGGGCCTACGGTCCTGCGCGCAGCTATCCGGCCAATGCGGCGCTGTCGCGTACGCAGATGCCTTCGCTCTATCCCGGCTCCCCATCCACCACCGCCATCGGCTATCCGCTGATTGCGCCATATTCAAACTCGGGTTCCTCCTACCAGACCGCGCCCGCGCTGCCCGGCCGCAAGGGGCGCAGGCTGATGTACATCCCATTGCTCTCCTGTCCGGTGCCCGCCGGGACGCAGGTGCAGGCCCAGGTGCTGGCGGTGGCGCGCTTCCTGCTCACGGCGCCCGCCACAAGCACCGTGGTGCCGGGGGAATTCACCGGTGTGGTCGATCCGGCCTCGCTGATGTACGCCGCGGAGCTGTACCGATGAAGGCGCCCCGTCATACACGATTCCAGGGCGGCGTTGCCGCCGTCGAGCTGGCGCTGGTGCTGTTCTCGGCGAGTCTGCTACTGGCGTCCTTGCTATTCTGCGCGCGGCTGGGCTGGCATGCGATCGTGCTGCACCGGGCCATGTATTCCGCAGCACTGGTGATGGCCGACGCCTCGCCCGAGCAGATGATGGATCCCGCAGCGACGGCGCAGGTGATGGCGAACGCGCGCAGCACGGTTGCCGAGCTGCTGCAGGACGCGGGCGTCACCACGCCGATCAATCCCGCGGGCATCGGCATCGAATGCGACGGCAATGTCTGCGCCAGCTTGACGCAGCCGCAGAGCTTCCGGCTGATCATGTCGATGCCCGTGTCGGCGGACGGTGTCGGCGACGGCCTGGTGCAGTACATGCTGGGTTCCAGCAGCACGACGATTATCACGGACGACACGGTGCCTTATGCGCCCTGAGCCAAATGTCCAGTACGGGGTTGTGACCGTGGAGTTCGCACTCTGCGTGCTGATCTTCTTCACGGTGATGCTGCTCACGCTCGAATTCGCGCGCATGCTCTACGTCTGGACCACGGTGCAGGAGGTGACGCGCCGCGCCGCGCGCGCCGCCGCTGTTACCGACTTCTCCGATGCCGGTGCCATCGGCCAGCTGCGCAGCAATGCCATCCTGGGCGGCGCCAGCGTGCCGCTGGCGCCTTTCCTGACCACGGCGCGGCTGCGTATCGAATACCTGTCGCAGGCCGGCAGCGGCGCGCTGTCGCCGGTCAGCTCCATGCCCGCCTGCCCGGCTGCGAACAAGGCGAACTGCGCGCGCGACCCTAATGGCGGCGACTGCATCCGCTACGTGCGCGCCGCCATTTGCAGTACGGCGTCCGGCGCCTGCGACCCTGTGCCCTATGTGCCGATGACGCCTTTGCTGCCGATACCCGTGAACGTGCCGCCCTCGCCGGCCCTGATCCCCGCGCAGTCGCTGGGATGGCGGCCGGGCATGGCGAGCTGCTCCTGACATTGCGAACGAAGAGGACACCATGAGAACGCTCATCATCAGCAGGGACAGCCTGCTGCACGCCGAGATCGCGGCCCAGGGTTCCGCGCGCCTGCCCGCGCTGCAGCTGACCGGATCGCGCCAGGGCCTGCGCGATGCCGTGGACCGCGTGCTGCACGAAGCGCCGGAACTCGTTATCTTCGACGCCAGCGACGTGGAGCCCCGCGAGGCCGAGCTGGTGGACCGCCTGGCCAGGCATTATCCGGACGCCAGCTTTATCCTGCTCACGCGTGAACCCCAGCAGGAGCTGCTGATCCGCGCCATGCGCGCCGGCATGCGTGAAGTGCTGCCGCTGCCGCTGGTGCACCGCGCCTTCCATGAGGCGATGGACCGCATCGAGATCGAGGCCGGCATCACGCGCACGCGCGACGGCAAGGTGCTGGCCTTCATCGCCTGCAAGGGCGGCAGCGGGGCCACCTTCCTGTCCACCAACCTTGGCCATGCGCTGGCCGCGCTGGGCGAGAAGAAGACCCTGCTGATCGACCTGCACGGCCAGTTCGGCGATGCCGCCCTGTACGTATCGGACCAGAAGCCGGCCATGACCCTGTCCGATGTGTGCAGCCAGATCGAGCGCATGGACGGCGCCTTCCTGGAATCCTGCCTGGTGCACGTGGCGCCCAACTACGGCATCCTGCCCGCGGCGGACGATCCGAACCATACGGTGGAGATGAAGCCGGAGCATATCGAAACCATACTGCGCGTGGCGCGCCAGCACTTTGACTACATCCTGCTGGACGTGGGGCGCCAGATCGACGCCATCTCGCTGCGCGCGCTGGATACGGCGGACGCCATCTATCCCGTGCTGCAGCTGGCGCTGCCGGATATCCGCGACGGCCGCCGCCTGCTGGACATCTTCCGCTCCCTCGGCTACCCGAGCGAGCGCACGCGCCTCATCGTCAACCGTTACGAGAAAGGCGGCAAGCTGCGCCTGGGCGACCTGGAACAGGCGCTGGGCGCGCCCGTGCTGCATACGATACCGAACGACTACATCGCCGCAACGGATTCCGTGAACCAGGGCGTTCCCGTGCTGGAGACGGCGCGCCACAGCGCCATTGCACGCAGCCTCTCCGAACTGGTGGAAATGCTGACCGATTGCCGCGTGCCCGAGAGTAAAGGCTTGCTTGGCCGTCTGTTCGGCCGCAACAGCGAAGGGGGACTGCAATGAGCCTGCGTGAACGCCTCGCCCTGGCGGAAGATCCGCGTGCCGGAATCGGCGTGCAGCTGGAACACTCCAGCGCTTTCGCCTACCAGGACCTGAAGAAGACGATGCACCAGCTGATCCTGGACCGCATCGACCTGGAGCGCCTGAAACGCCTGACGCCGGAGCAGTTCAAGCACGAACTGGCCCTGCTGGTGCAGCGCATTATCGAAGACGAGCGCATTGTGCTGAACCAGAGCGAGCGCCATCACCTGGTGCTGGACATCCAGCACGAGATGCTGGGCTTTGGCCCGCTGGAGCCCTTGCTGGCCGATCCCGGCGTGTCAGACATCCTGGTCAACACGCACGACAAGGTCTATGTGGAACGCACCGGCCGCCTGGAACTGACCGGCGTGACCTTCCACGACAACGCGCACCTGATGAAGATCATCGAAAAGATCGTTTCGCGCGTGGGCCGGCGTGTCGATGAATCGAGCCCCATGGTGGATGCGCGCCTGCCGGACGGATCGCGCGTTAACGCCATCATTCCGCCGCTGGCGGTGGATGGGCCCATCCTGTCGATCCGCCGCTTTTCTTCCAACCCGCTCACGGTGGAACGGCTGCTGGAGTTCAAGAGCCTCACGCCGCCCATGGTGCAGGTGCTGGAAGCGCTCGGCCACGCCAAGTTGAATATCCTGATCTCGGGCGGCACCGGCAGCGGCAAAACCACGCTGCTCAACGTGCTGTCCGGCGCCATTCCCGGCACCGAGCGTATCGTGACGATCGAGGACGCGGCCGAACTGCAGCTGCGCCAGCCGCACGTGGTGCGCCTTGAAACGCGGCCGCCCAACCTGGAAGGGAAGGGCGAAGTCACGCAGCGTGCACTGGTGCGCAACGCGCTGCGCATGCGGCCCGACCGCATCATCCTGGGCGAGGTGCGCGGCGCGGAGGCGATCGACATGCTGCAGGCCATGAACACGGGCCATGAAGGTTCGCTGGCCACGATTCACGCCAATTCGCCGCGCGATGCGCTGGCACGCCTGGAAAACATGGTTGGCATGGCGGGTGTGAACCTCACCTCGCGCGCGGTGCGCCAGCAGATCTGCGCCGCCGTCACGGTGGTGATGCAGGTATCGCGCCTGACAGACGGCGCGCGCAAGCTGGTGAGCCTGCAGGAAGTGACGGGCATGGAGGGCGATGTGATTGCCATGCACGAGATCTTCCGCTTCGAACAGACCGGTGTGGATGCGAACGGCCGCGTGCTGGGCGCTTTCTCCGCCACCGGCGTGCGCCCCCGGTTCGCGGACCGCCTGCGCCTGTATGGCGCTCCCGTGCCGGACAGCGTGTTCGACCCCAATCGCTTCTTCGAATAGGACGCCGGCATGGAATCGCTGCTGAGTGCCTTTTATGTGCTGCTTTTCGCGGCGGTGATCTTTGCCGTCGAAGCGGCATGGTTGTGGTGGCAGGCGCGCCACGGCGGCAGCGCGCGCCGCATTGCGCGCCGGCTGCAGCTGATGGCGGGGAAGGGCGAAGGCGCGGAGCGCATCAGCATCCTGAAGCAGCGCCGCTATGCGGCATCGCCGCTGCTGGAGCGCTTGCTGCGCCAGGTGCCGCAGCTGGCCATGCTCGACCGACTGCTGCTGCAGTCCGGCCGCAACTGGCAGGTGGGCGGCTTCCTGGGCGCCTGGTCCGGTTTCTCGCTGACGGCCTGCCTGCTGCTGGCCATGCTGGGCCTTCCGGTGCTGCCCTTGCTGCTGGCGATGGCGTTTGCGCTCGGGGCGCCGCTGATGTTCCTGTTCCATGCCCGTGCCGCGCGCCTCAAGCATATCCTGGAACAGCTGCCCGATACCTCCGACTTCCTTGCACGGGCGCTGCGTGCGGGCCACTCGTTCGCCAACGTGCTGCAGATGGCCGGCCACGAGCTGCCCGAGCCGAGCGGCAGCGAGTTCCGTGCCTGCTACGAAGAGATCAACTACGGGGCGCCGATGAACGAGGCCCTGCACAATCTGGCTCTACGGATTCCCCTGACGGACCTGCGCTATCTCGTGATTGCGGTGTTGATCCAGCGCGAATCCGGCGGCAATCTCGCCGAGCTGCTCGGCAATATCAGCCGCATGACGCGTGCCCGCCTGAAACTGGTGGCACAGGTGCGGGTGCTGTCGGCGGAAGGGCGCTTCTCTGCATGGATACTCACGCTGCTGCCGGTATGCGTGATTGCGGTGATGTCGGTCACGAACCACAAATACATCAGCATCCTGTGGACCGACCCCTCGGGCCAGCGCCTCCTGTGGTACAGCGCCTGCGCCGTGGTGGTGGGCGTGCTGTGGATGCGCGCAACGATAAGGATCAGGGTATGAGCATCGCCCACATGATATTCCTGGCCGTAATCTTCCTTACCGTGGCGGGCGTGGTGCTGGTGGCAATGCTGGCCACATCATCCGTGCCTTTGCGTGATCGGCTGCAGGGCTTCCGCGCCGGGGACACAGGCGCCGGCGAGGGCGACGGGCGCTGGATCGAGCGCGTGGCCCGCGTGGCCCGTCCCTTCAGCAAGCTGTCGCTGCCGGAGGAGGGCTGGGAGCGCTCGCCGCTGCGCACCCGTTTCATCAACGCGGGCTGGCGGCACCCCTCGGCGCCGGCGATCTACTTCGCGGCCAAGACCATACTCACCATCCTGCTGCCGCTGGCGATGGCGGTGCTGCTGGCCGGCAGCAGCTCGTCCAATGTGCAGAAGGTGTACATGCTGCTGCTCTGCTGCGCGGCGGGCATAGGCTACTACTTGCCGAACGGTCTGCTGAGCCGCATGGCGGAACGCCGCCAGCGTGAAATCTTCGAGAACCTGCCGGATGCGCTGGACCTGCTCACCATCTGCGTGGAAGCGGGACTGAGCATGGAGCGCGCACTGGGCAAGGTGGCGGGCGAGATCCATGTGAAAAGCCTTGTGCTGGCTCAGGAACTGCAACTGGTGCTGATGGAACTGCGCGCAGGTTTCAGCAAGGAGAAAGCCCTGCGCAACCTTGCGTTGCGCAGCGGGGTGGAGGATGTGGACACGCTCGTTGCCATGCTGATCCAGTCCGAGCGCTTCGGCACCAGCATGGGCGATTCGCTGCGCGTCCATTCCGACAACCTGCGCCTGAAGCGCAGCCTGATGGCGGAGGAAGCTGCCGCGCGCATCGCGCTCAAGCTGCTTTTCCCCCTGATCTTCTGCATCTTTCCCACGCTGATGCTGGTGCTGCTGGGTCCCGCCGCGATACAGATGTCACGCGTTCTGCTGCCCTCCCTGTCGGGCGGCCAATAAATGAGGAGAATGATATGCGCCCGTCACTCACCTTGATTGCGCTGGCCTGCACGGCACTGGTTTCCTGCAGCATGCTGAAACAGAAAGCCGCGCCGCCAGCTGTCGCCAGCGCGGACGCCTACTACGCGCTGGGCCGGGGCTACCATGCCGAGGCCAAACCGCAGGATGCGCAGCGTGCCTACCTGCTGGCCCTGCAGCGCGACCCGCGCCACGCCGATGCGCGCAACGGCATGGCCGTGCTGCTCGCTGAGCGCGGCGAAGCGGCGCAGGCGATTGCCATCTGGCGCAAGCTGGCAGACGAAACCCTGCCGCCGCGGGACCGGGCGCTGGTGCTGGGTAATCTCGGCAATGCGCTGGCGCGCCATGGCGACAAGGAAGAAGCGCTTTACCTGCTGCAGAAAGCTGCCGTGCTGGATCCCGCCAACGCCGACAACTGGGAGCGCCTGGGCGCAGCGCTGCAGTCGGCGGGTGAACCGGAGCAGGCGGCGGTCATGCAGCGCCAGGCCGACAGCCTGCGCCAACACGACATCAAGGCGGACTACGCGCTGGTGGCAAGAACGGCCAGTAGCGCAGCTGCGTCCGCGCCAACGCCAGCACCTGCCCTCGCGCTCGCGCCGCCCCCCGCGCTCACGCTCGTGCCCGTCCCGATGCCTGCGCCAGCACCTGCCCTCGCGCTCGCGCTGCCCCCGGTGCTCACGCTCGCGCCCGTCCCGATGCCCGCGCCCGTGCCTGGCGCGGCGCCCGGACCGACACTGGCGCTTCACCTTGAGATCAGCAACGGCAACGGCGTGCGCGGCATGGCAGCCGATTGGGCGCGCAAGCTGCGCGGTGGCGCATGGAAGTCGCTGCGCGTAACGAACTCGCGGCCTTTCGTCGTTGCGCGCACGCGCGTGGAGTTTGCGCCCCAGCGCGAAGCAGCGGCGCGCGAGCTGGCGCAGCGCATCGGCGGCGCCGCGCTGCAGGAAGTGAAGACGATGACGGACCTGCGCGTAGTGCTGGGCCACGACCAGCGTCCGCAAAAAGAAATGCCCGCGCAAGGCGGGCATCGTGCACCGTGAAAGCGGCTCAGTTGAAGGCGACGCGTCCCAGGCCGCGCGAGCTCGTGCTGCGCGTTGCAGGATTGCCGTACACCGTTGCGGAACCGAGGCCGGTCAGGCGCAGCTTCGCATCGGACTTCGCATAGACGGTAGCGCCGCCAAGGCCGGTCATATCCACATCCACGCTGTCGGAGCGCAGCTGCTGCGCATCCAGGCTGCCCACGCCGCCGAGGCGAGCGCGCAGCGTCTTGCTTTGGCCGCTCACCACGATCTGGCCGGCCCCGCGCAGGTTCAGGTCCACTGCGTCCGCGGCCATGGCGTTCACGTTCATGCTGCCTGCGCCATTCAGGTTCGCGTCCACTGAGCGGAACTGCGAAGCCATGTTCACGGAGCCGGCTCCTTCCAGCACAAGTTTCACCTTGTCGCCTTTGAAGCCGCTGATATCTGCGCTACCGACACCTGCGGACACCAGTTCCGCGAGGTTCGGCAGCGTCAGTTCGGCACGCAGGTTCGGGTGGCTGAGGTGGATGCCATGCAGGTCGGTGCCGATACGCAGGGTCTCACCCTTCTGCGTCACCGTAATCTTCTGCACGTAGCGTTTGTCGCCATACACCACCAGCGAGGCCGGGCCCTGCTTGAGTTTGAGGTCGATGACACCATCGAGATACACCTTCACCGTGCGCCCATCGACGGCGCGGGACTCGCTGATGATTTCGTCAGCAAACACCGGGGTAGCTGCTGCATACAGCGCCACTGCCATCATCGTTGCGTTGACAAACTTGTTCATCGTGGTCTCCGTTGGGAAGGTCGGTCGCTGCGATTACAGTGCGGCTTTTTCAGCGGCGGTCAGGCGTTTTGCGGTGATGGTGACAACTGGCATTGCCGCATCGGCCTTCACTGCAACGGTGGCGACCGGTGCGGTAGCACGGTGCGCCAGCTTAGGCACGGCGGCCGTTGCGAAGCTGGTTGCGCCCAAGATGATCAGGGTCGAGAGGAAGATGGTTTCCATGTTTTTAGCGATGTTCATGATGTGCTCCTTGTGTGAGGTTGGTACTGCGTTTCGTTCTTCGATGAGTGAACTATAGAGAAGCGCTATGTCCAGCACTACCGCATTGCGACGAAATGCGTTTTTGGCGACATGAACTGCAGAATCGCCGGATCGAAGCCCTCACACAGAGGAGCTCATTGCATCGGAACCGCGTCAGATAAGGGCTGCGATAGCCTCCCCCAGCTGCGTAGTGTTGGCCGTGCCGCCCATGTCCGGCGTGAGCGGGCCGCTCAGCAGCACGGTTTCGATGGCGGTCATGATGGCCTTGTTCGCTGCTGCGAACTGCGCGTCGCCTTGGCCCAGGAACTCCAGCATCATGGCGCCCGACCACACCATGGCGATCGGGTTGGCGATGTTCTTCCCATAGATGTCCGGCGCCGAACCGTGCACCGGCTCGAACAACGAAGGGAACTTCCGCTCCGGATTGAGGTTGCCGGACGGTGCGATGCCGATGGTGCCCGTGCAGGCAGGTCCGAGGTCGCTGAGAATGTCGCCGAAGAGATTGGAGGCCACCACCACATCGAAACGCTCGGGGCTCAGCACGAAGCGCGCGCAGAGGATATCGATGTGATACTTATCCCACTTCACATCCGCATAGGAGGGCGCCATCTTCTCCACGCGCTCATCCCAGTAAGGCATGGAGATCGAAATGCCGTTCGACTTGGTGGCCGAGGTGAGGTGCTTTTTGGGCCGCGACTGCGCCAGCTCGAAGGCGTATTTGAGGATGCGGTCCACGCCGTGGCGCGTGAACACCGCCTCCTGCAGCACCGTTTCACGTTCCGTACCTTCGAACAGGCGGCCGCCGACGGACGAGTACTCACCTTCCGTATTCTCGCGCACCACATAGAAATCGATATCGCCCGGCTTCTTGTTGGCCAGCGGGCAGGGCACGCCCGGCATCAGGCGTACGGGGCGCAGGTTCACATACTGGTCGAACTGGCGGCGGAACTGGATCAGGGAGCCCCACAGCGAAATATGGTCGGGCACCAGGTCCGGCATGCCGACGGCGCCGAAATAGATGGCATCGAAGCCCTGCAGCTGCGCGAACCAGTCGTCCGGCATCATCTTGCCGTGCTGGAGGTAGTAATCGCAGTTGGCCCAGTCGAAAGTGGTGAATTCCAGGGGCAGGTTGAAGCGTTTGGCGGCCGCGTCCAAGGCGCGCAGGCCCTCCGGCATCACTTCCTTACCGATGCCGTCGCCGGCGATGACTGCAATACGTTGGGTTTTCATAAGCGTTTCTCCTTTGCGACAAGCATAACCAATCACGCGGCGGATATAATCAGCTAATTCGTAAAGCCATCATCCACGAATCGTGAATAATCAACCTTTACTGGAAGACCTGACGCTATTCTGCGCCGTTGTCCGCCTGCGCAGCTTCGCTGCTACTGCGCGCGAGCAGGGCGTATCCAACGCCTATGTCAGCAAGCGCATTGCCGTGCTGGAGGCCACGATGCAGGTGCGTCTGCTGCATCGGACCACACGCACCGTGACGCTGACGGAGCAGGGGCAGGTGGTGCACACCTGGGCGCAGCGCATCCTGGAAGACGTGGAGCAGATGGCGGAAGCCGTATCGAGCGAAAAGATGGCCCCGAGCGGCCTGCTGCGCCTGTGCACCAGCTCCGGCTTCGGCCGCAACCGGCTTGGCCCGGCGCTATCGGCGCTGGCGCGGCAATACCCGGCGCTGGAGATCCAGCTCGAACTGATCGACAGGAAAGTGGACCTGATCGCCGAGGATATCCACCTCGACATCCGCGTAGGCCGGGTGCACGAGCCCCACCTGATCTCGCGCCGCATTGCGCCCAACCAGCGCGTGCTATGCGCCGCGCCGTCCTACCTGGAGCGTTATGGCGAGCCGAAAACGCTGGCCGAACTCGCGCAGCACCGCTGCATCGCCATCCGCGAGCGCAACGAAGACTTCGGCCGCTGGGTGCTGGAGGGGCCAAAGGGCAGCGAAACGGTGAAGGTGACGGGGCCTCTATCGGCCAGCAACGGCGAAATCGTCCACCAATGGGCGCTGGACGGGCACGGCATCATCCTGCGCTCGATCTGGGACGTGAATGCAGCGCTGGCGAACGGCAGCCTGCAGCGCATCCTCCCCGCCTATATGCAGCCGGCTGACGTCTGGGCCGTCTACCCCAGCCGCCTCTCCGCCTCCGCCAAAGTCCGCGTCTGCGTCGAATTCGTCGAGCAATGGCTCAGCCCGCAACATGACACCATGGGGTCAGGCACCATGGTGTCATGCTGACAGCCGGGGCCTGACCCCAAGGTGTCGCAAATAGTTACTCGGCGGATTCTTCGACTTTGGCTTCACGCATCCACTTGACCAGTGGCAGCGTGTCTTTCAGGCCGGCGACGATCAGGGGCAGCAGTTCGTCGGGTTTGTTGAGGTTGAGCTTGATGTCGGTCCAGACGAAGAAGCTCTTCAGCTTGATGAACTCGATGTGCTCGTGCTCGGGGTCGAAACCCTTCGGCGGACGCTGCAGCTTGCCGTCTTCTTCGCGGATCGTCCCATAGCGCGCTTTCAGCGCCTTGTTGTTCAATACCTTTTTGAAGCCGGCCGCGTCTTCCACGATGTGATTGCGCAGCGCCTTCAGCCGGTGTGGCGGCGGAATGTATTCGCCTGCACCGATGTGCAGCTCGCCCTTGCCGTTCAGCTGGAAGTAGTAGGTCGGCCCGCCCGCCTGCGTGGGACGGCGCTGGTCGTTCGGCGCCAGCGCGGCCGAGAAGTGGGTCTTGTACGGGCTCTTGTCATGCGCAAAGCGCACGTCGCGGTTGATGCGGAACATCGCCTTCTTCGGATTGCAGAACTTCACCGCCGGGTCGAACTTGCCCACTTCCGCAATCACGTCCGTCACCAGCTGCAGGAATTCTTCGCGCAGGATGTCGTAGCGCGGCTTGTTCATGATGAACCAGGGACGATTGTTGCTCTCGGCCAGCTCCTGGAGATAGCCGTTCAGGTCACGCAAATGCATAGCTTACTTTCTGGGAGGAGGGCGCTTGCCCACATTGATGACAAGGTCGGTCTCGCGCGACTTGCGCAGCACGCGCATGGTGGATTTGCCGCCCGGCTGCAGCTGGGCGATCAGGTTGATCATGTCGTTGGTGTCCTTCACCGACTTGCCGTCCACCGACAGCAGGATATCGCCCGGCTTCATGCCCGCCTTGTCCGCCGGCCCGTTGCGCACCACGCCCGCGATAATGGCGCCGCTGTCGCGCTGCAGCCCGAAGCTCTGCGCCAGCTCGGGCGTGATCTCCTGCGATTCCACGCCGATCCAGCCGCGCACCACATGCCCGTCCTTGAGGATGGATTCCATCACCGACTTGGCCGTCGATACCGGAATCGCAAAGCCGATGCCCACCGAGCCGCCCGTCTGCGAATAGATCGCCGAGTTGATGCCCAGCAGGTTGCCATTCGTATCCACCAGCGCTCCGCCCGAATTGCCGAAGTTAATCGCCGCATCGGTCTGGATAAAATTCTCGAAGTGGTTGATGTGCAGGTTGTTGCGCCCCAGCGCCGAAATAATGCCCATGGTGACGGTCTGCCCCACGCCGAAGGGATTGCCGATGGCCAGCACCACATCGCCCACCTTGGCCTGGTCCACATGCCCCAGCGTAATCACCGGCAGCTTGTCCAGGTCGATCTTGATCACGGCGAGGTCGGTCTCGGGATCGGTGCCCACCACCTTGGCCTTCGCCTTGCGCGCGTCCGCCAGCACCACTTCGATATCGTCCGCCGCCTCCACCACGTGGTTGTTGGTGAGGATGTAGCCGTCCGGCGACACGATCACGCCCGAGCCCAAGCTGTTCTGGTCGTCGTCCTCTTCTTCCTGGGGATCGCCGAAGAAGCGCTTGAAATAGGGATCACGCATCAGCGGATGCTTGCGCTGCACCGCCTTCGAGGTGAGGATATTCACCACGGCCGGCATGGCCCGCCCCGCCGCCGCGCGGAAGGAGTTGGCGGATGACACCGGCGCCGCCTCGATTGTGGCCGCCGGCTGTGCAGGCGTGCCGAGCTGCTGCACGGTGGCCGGACGCGTGCGCCCGAAGTCGGGCTTCACCGCGTAATACACAAGATACAGTGCCAGGGCTATGGTCACCGTTTGCGCAAACAATAACCAGAGTCGTCGCATGGCGTGGGATTCAAGAGGCGCCGCATGGCGGGCGCAAAGCCGTCGTCCCCGCGCAGGCGGGGACCCAAGCCCCTATTTTCGCAAAGAATCGCGAATTTCGCGCAACAGCATAATATCTTCGGCCGGCGGCGCAGGTTCGGCCGCTACAGCAGGCTCGTCCGCACGGCGCGCCTTGTTCACCAGCCTTACCATCTGGAAGATGACGAAGGCCAGGATGATGAAGTTCAGCAGGATGGTGAGGAAGTTACCGTAGGCCAGCACCGCGCCCAGCTTCTTCGCCTCCGCCAGGGCCAGCGTGGGATCCTGCCCGTTCAGCGGCAGGTAGTAATTGGTGAAGTCCAGCCCGCCAATCAGCTTGCCGATCGGCGGCATGATGATGTCCTGCACCAGCGAATCCACAATCTTGCTGAAGGCGGCGCCAATGATCACACCCACTGCGAGGTCGATCACATTGCCCTTCATTGCAAACTGTTTAAACTCTTGCAACATTGCCATGATGTCCTCCTTAAAATTGTTGCATCAGATGATACTCGTTCGCGACTTCCCATGGGGATGCTTTCGCCAATTGCAACGTTTTGCTTTAATTCGTTATTCGATTGCCTTATAATTTAAGGTTGCTAGAAGCTCTATTGACGCATAACAAAAGTTTCGCATTTTGACTGATTGGGGTTTGTATGAGTAACGAAAAGCAGGTCAATTCCAGCCGTCGCTGGCTGCTCGGCTCCACTTGCGCTGTTGGCGGCGCAGTTGGCCTGGGCACCGCGGGTGTACTGGTGAGCACGTTCCAACCTTCGGAACGCGCCAAAGCCGCAGGTGCACCGGTTGAAGTGGATATCTCTACGCTGCAGCCAGGCGAGATGCGTACCGTGGAATGGCGCGGCAAGCCAGTGTGGATTCTGAAGCGCACCCCGGAGATGGTCGCTTCCCTGAAAAAAACGCACGACAAAGTTGCTGACGCCGACTCCCAGCGTAACCCTGCGGAGTTCACGCCGGAATACTGCATGAACGAGAACCGCTCGATCAAGCCGGAAATCCTGGTGGCCGTGGGCATCTGCACCCACCTCGGCTGCTCCCCATCCACCAAGTTCACCCCAGGACCGCAGCCTTCGCTGCCGGACGACTGGGAAGGCGGCTTCCTGTGCCCATGCCATGGCTCGACCTTCGACATGGCCGGCCGCGTGTACAAGAACAAACCGGCTCCGGACAACCTGCAAGTGCCGCGTCACATGTATCTGAGCGACACGAAGATCGTGATCGGTAAAGACGAGAAAGGCGAGGCATAAGAATGGGCGCTTTCAAGGAGACCAAGTTCCCGGCGGACGCACCGGCTGCGCAGAAAGCAGTAGGCTGGATCGACGACCGCTTCCCGCTCTCGAAGCTGTGGAACGACCAATGGGGCAAGTACTACGCTCCGAAGAACTTCAACTTCTGGTACATCTTCGGCTCGCTGGCCATGCTGGTGCTGGTGCTGCAGATCGTTACCGGCATCTTCCTGACCATGCACTACAAGCCGGACGCCAACCTGGCCTTCGGTTCCGTGGAATACATCATGCGCGAAGTGCCATGGGGCTGGCTGGTGCGCTACATGCACTCCACCGGCGCCTCGGCCTTCTTCATCATTGTGTACCTGCACATGACCCGCGGCCTGCTGTATGGTTCCTACCGTAAGCCACGCGAGCTGATCTGGCTGTTCGGTTTCGCCATCTTCCTGTGCCTGATGGCCGAAGCCTTCTTCGGCTACCTGCTGCCATGGGGCCAGATGTCCTACTGGGGCGCACAGGTGATCGTGAACCTGTTCGGCGCAATTCCGCTGATCGGCCCTGACCTGTCGCTGTGGATCCGCGGCGACTACGTGGTGTCCGACGCAACCCTGAACCGCTTCTTCGCCTTCCACGTGATCGCGATTCCGCTGGTGCTGCTGGGCCTGGTGGCTGCCCACCTGATCGCGCTGCACGAAGTGGGTTCGAGCAACCCGGACGGCATCGAAGTGAAGGAAAACCTGGGCCCGGACGGCCACCCGGTCGATTCCATCCCGTCGCACCCTTACTACACCGTGCACGACCTGTTCGGCGTGTCCGTGTTCCTGCTGATCTTCAGCTGCGTGGTGTTCTTCGCGCCGGAGATGGGCGGCTACTTCCTGGAATACAACAACTTCCTGCCGGGTGACTCCCTGAAGACCCCGCTGCACATCGCCCCAACCTGGTACTTCACCCCGTTCTACTCGGTGCTGCGCGCAACGACCGCGGACTTCATGTGGGTGCTGATGGTGGCCGTGGCTGCTTACGTTGCCTTCCTGTGGCTGAAGTCGCGCCTGTCCTTCAAGGTGAAGGCCACCATCGCCGTGATCGCACTGGTTGCCATCGTCGGCATGCTGCCAAGCGTGCTGGACGCCAAATTCTGGGGCGTGGTGTTCTTCGGCGGCTCCGTGGTCATCCTGGCCTTCCTGCCATGGCTGGACCACTCGCCGGTGAAGTCGATCCGCTACCGTCCAGACTGGCACAAGTATGTGTACGGCCTGCTGGCGATTGCCTTCCTGACCCTGGGCTACCTCGGCACCCAGCCGCCAAGCGTGATCGGTACCATCGTGTCGCAGGTTGCCACGCTGTACTACTTCGCCTTCTTCCTGCTGATGCCATGGTGGAGCACCATGGGCACGTTCAAGAAAGTGCCGGACCGCGTCACTTTCCATCCGCACTGATCGCTACGAGGCAAAGGACCAAGAATGAATTTCTATAAGAAAACGCTCGCTATCCTGGCACTCGTGGTGCCGGGCTTGGCATTCGCAAGCGAAGGCGGCCACGCGCTGGACCGCGCACCGGACCGTTCCACCAACATGGCGGCGCTGCAGAACGGCGCCAAGCTGTTCGTCAACTACTGCCTGAACTGCCACAACGCGTCGAGCATGCGCTACAACCGCCTGCGCGACCTGGGCCTGAGCGAAGAACAGATCAAGGCCAACCTGCTGTTCACCGGCGAAAAAGTGGGCGAAATGATGACCACCGCCATGCCGGCGAAAGACGCCAAAGCCTGGTTCGGCGTGGTGCCGCCCGATCTGTCCGTGATCGCGCGCGCCAAGGCCAGCCCGGCGGGCACCGGCGGCGACTACCTGTATACTTACCTGCGCACCTTCTACAAGGACGACACCCGCCCAACCGGCTTCAACAACCTGGTGGTGCCGAACGTGGCCATGCCGCACGTGCTGTGGGACCTGCAGGGCGTGCAAGTCGCCAAGATGGTGGAAGAAAAAGATCCCCACGATGCAAGCAAGATGGTGCACAAGTTCGTGGGCTTCGAGCAGGTAACGCCAGGCAAGATGAGCAAGCTGGAGTACGACACCGCGGTGGCCGACCTGGTTGGCTACATGGAGTGGATGGCGGAACCGGCGGCCCAATTCCGTAAAAAGCTGGGCGTGTGGGTGGTGCTGTTCCTGACCCTCTTCGCCCTGCTCGCGTGGCGCCTGAACGCCTCGTACTGGAAAGAAGTCAAATAATTTCGCGCGCCGGACTCGTCCGGTGCTGTTTCTTGGGGCGAACCGTTCGCGGTCTCGTCCCCTTTGTTTCTTAAGGAACTACAAAAAATGATGGTTCTATACTCGGGCACCACCTGCCCATTCTCCCAGCGCTGCCGCCTGGTCCTGTTCGAAAAAGGCATGGACTTTGAAGTGCGCGACGTGGACCTGTTCAACAAGCCGGAAGACATCTCCACCATGAATCCTTACGGCCAGGTGCCGATTCTGGTCGAGCGCGAACTCATCCTGTATGAATCGAACATCATCAACGAATACATCGACGAGCGCTTCCCGCACCCGCAGCTGATGCCGGCCGACCCGCTGATGCGCGCCCGCGCCCGCCTGATGCTGTTCAACTTCGAGAAAGAGCTGTTCGTGCACGTGCACACGCTGGAAAGCGAGCGCAACAAGGCGAACGACAAGAGCCACGACAAGGCCCGCGCCGAAATCCGTGACCGCCTGACCACGCTGGCCCCGCTGTTCCTGAAGAACAAGTACATGCTCGGCGACGAATTCTCGATGCTGGACGTGGCCGTGGCCCCGCTGCTGTGGCGCCTGGACCACTACGGCATTGAGCTGTCGAAGACGGCCGCCCCGCTGATGAAATACGCCGAGCGCATCTTCTCGCGTCCGGCCTACATCGAAGCGCTGACCCCATCCGAGAAAGTGATGCGCCGCTAATCCGCGCACCCGCGTAATCTGGTTACAGCAGCATCGCTAACCAGATTACGCCGCGCCGCTCAGCGTCGTTCCCGCGCAGGCGGGAACCCAGAAGTACCGCCGCAAAGCCAAAAGCAGCACCGAAAGAACCCGACCGAAATGTCCGAAATCTCCACCAAGCCCTACATGCTGCGCGCCATCTACGAATGGTGCACCGACAGCGGCTACACGCCCTATCTGGCCGTCAAGGTCGACTCCTCGACCACCGTGCCGATGGAATACGTGAAGAAGGGCGAGATCGTGCTGAACATCAGCTACGGCGCCACCTCCGGCCTGAAGATGGACAACGACGCGATCCATTTCCACGCCCGCTTCGGCGGCGTGTCGCGCGAGATCTACATCCCGGTCAACAACGTAATGGCCATATACGCCAACGAAAACGGCCAGGGCATGGCCTTCGAGCCGCTGGTTGGCGCAGCGCCGGCCCCGGCGCCAAAGGCTGAAGAACCCGCAGCACCGGCACTGTCCTCCGTCCCCACCGGCCCCTCGCTCGCCCCGGCCCCAGCCCCACGCAGTGAAGACGACAACGGCCCGGATGACGGCGGCGACGGCGGCGCTCCAAAGGGCGGACGGCCGACCCTCACACGCATCAAATAACGTATAATCACGACCGTAAAAGTTACGCCGGCTTAGCTCATTTGGTAGAGCAGTTGATTTGTAATCATCAGGTGGCCAGTTCGAAACCGGCAGCCGGCACCAATAAAATCAAGGGGTTATGGGTTCTTCCTATAACCCCTTGTTCATTTCTTAATGCCATGTAGGCATCGGGTAGGCATTTGCACTTGTGTTGAACGCACGCGCTTTGCTGCAGTTGCGTCTGGAGTTGATGTTGCGAGATTGCCGGCGCCCGCGATGTGCTCGTTGGACCCTTGCAGCAAGGTGCGTAACAAAAAAACGGCACGACTTGTCATATTGGCTAGTCCTGTCCCGTCGTGTGCAATCCTCGTCAGCCACGCGGTTCAACAGTTCAATTTCCCTGGACAAGACCGGATAATCAGAGAGAATATTACGCAATAGCATGCTGCTCGGTTCGGCGGAAGAGTCCTAAGAATCAATTATCTACCAAAAGAAAAATCGCGGGATTGCGAATACTTAAATGAGCAAATTCAATGAAGACACAAGGGTCAAGATTCCTGCACTTTTGCACCTGACCCGACTGCGCTATGAGTACCTGTCCCTGAAAAATTCAGTATGGGACACGCGCAACAACATCTTCGGCGATATCTTTGCTGCATCTATCTCTCGGTTGAACCCCGGCGTGTCTCATGCAGACATACGTCGCACGCTTGAAGATATTCAGTTGGACTTGCTGAATGACGACCTTGGCAAAGCGTTCCACAAGCGCCTGACTACCCGTTCAGGCCTGCGTCTAATTGAGTTCGACGATGTAAACCAAAACAGTTTCCATGTCGTTACCGAACTGCCCTTTGTAAACGGTGGAGACGAATTTCGGCCAGACATTACCTTGCTGGTCAACGGCTTACCGCTAGCTTTCGTCGAAGTCAAGAAGCCGATGAACACGAACGGTGTGCTGGCCGAGCGCGAGCGCATGAATCGTCGTCATGCCAATTCAAAATTCCGCCACTTCTTCAATCTCGTGCAGCTCATGGTCTTCTCCAACAATCAGGAGTATGACGATGCCGAACCAGAACCCGTTCAAGGGGCGTTCTACGCTGCAGCTACTTACGGGCAGGCCCACTTCAACCATTTCCGCGAAGGATACGCAGCAGAGCTGTCTACCACAGTCCACGAACTGAGTGATGACACCGAAAACCTCATTCTCACTGACACCAACTACACGAGCCTCAAGCACGCGCCGGAATTCTCTCGCAACAAATTACCCGATACTCCAACAAATCGCATCTTGACTTCGCTGTTCAGCCGTGAGCGGTTCGCCTTTATCCTGCAATATGCCTTCGCATATCTGGATAAGGATACCGGCGTGGAAAAACATATCATGCGCTACCCGCAGATTTTCGCAACTCAAGCCATTGCACGGCATTTAGACGGCGGTGCACGCAAAGGTATCGTCTGGCACACGCAAGGGAGTGGGAAGACAGCGTTGGCCTATTACAATGTGCGTTTTCTCACTAATTGGTTCCAGCAACGTCGCCAAGTAGCCCGCTTCTATTTTATTGTAGACAGGCTTGACTTGCTCAAGCAGGCCCGTGATGAGTTTCGCCTGCGCGGCTTGAGCGTGAATGTAATTGAAAGCCGCGACGAATTTGCGCGCGACATAAAAAAAACAGTAGCGATAGACAATGACCGTGGTGAGCCAGAAATCACCGTAGTTAATATACAGAAATTCAAAGACGACCCGACAGTGACAGCGGCACAAGACTATAACGTCAGTATGCAGCGGGTGTATTTCCTCGACGAAGTTCACCGAAGCTACAAGCCGACGGGTAGTTTTTTAGCCAACCTTTCGCAGTCTGACCGTAATGCTATCCACATAGGCCTGACCGGAACGCCTCTCATCGGAGAGCAGGCACCCTCCAAGGCTCTGTTTGGCAATTACATCCACACCTACTATTACAACGCGTCCATTTCTGACGGTTATACTCTTCGTCTTATCCGCGAGGATATTGCCACCCAATACCGCATGCAATTGCAGCAGACGTTGCAAAGCGTGCAGGTGCTACAAGGTGGTATCGCACGCGAGGCTTTGTACGCTCATCCGCGCTTTGTCCAGGCAATGCTGGACTACATACTTCAAGACTTCCGCCACTCTCGCATCGCTTACGGGAAAGACGGTGCAAACATTGGCGGAATGGTCATTTGTGACAGCAGCGAACAGGCGCGTGAACTGTACGAACAATTCGTGAAACTATCCGAATGCAAACTTACCGCAGCCCTCATTCTGCATAATGAAGGCGACAAGCAATTCCGCGAAGACCAGGTCAAAGCATTCAAGAATGGCGGAATTGACCTCCTCTTCGTTTACAACATGCTGCTCACTGGATTTGATGCGCCACGCCTAAAGAAACTCTACGTGGGTCGCATTATCAAAGACCATAACCTTTTGCAGGCGCTGACCCGGGTCAATCGTCGGTACAAGAGCTTCCGCTACGGATATGTGGTGGACTTTGCCGACATCCAGTCTGAATTTGATAAAGCGAACAAGAACTATTACGACGAGCTCACAGCAGAACTTGGAGACGAAATGCAACATTACAGTCGTCTCTTCAAATCCGCTGATGAAATCAGGACCGACATCGAGGCCATCAAACAGGCCCTTTTCCTTTATTCCCTGGACGACGCTGAACTGTTCTCTCAACAGGTCGGGCAAGTTGAAGACCGAGATAAGCTCCTGCGGGTCGCTAAGGCTCTGGCCAACGCACGAGAGCTTTACAACCTCATTCGCTTGAATGGCCAGCAAGAGTTGATGGCGCTACTGGACTTCGACAAGCTCCGCGTGCTTCACAACGAGGCCCAACACGCGCTGGCGCAGCTGAACCTTAAAGCGCAAATCGAGAATGCGCCGGACACAAGCACTTTGCTTAATCAAGCATTGGAAGACGTAATATTTCGCTTCGAAAAGCTTGGCGAATCTGAGTTGAAGCTCGCTGATGAATTGAAAGGTGTCTTGCGTCGGACCCGCGAAACGCTTGCGAGTACACAAGACTCGCAAGACCCCCAGTGGATTGCTTTGAAAGAAGAGCTGGAGCGTCGTTTCAAGAAAAAGAAACTGAGTGAGGTATCGCAAGCAGATATGCGGGCCAACATTTCCGTTTTGAGTGATATCGAGCGCAAAGCCAAGGCACTAAATCAGGAAAATACAAACCTGCAGACCAAGTATGGTGGTGATTCGAAATATCTGCGAATCCACAAGCGGTTGCTTGAAAGCCGTCGCGTTGAAAGTAACCCAGTCAAGTTGCACGAAGCCTTATCAGCTATCAAACAAGTCGTTGACAAAGCTGTACTTGGAAGTAGGCAGCTATTGGGTAACCCAGCATTTTTTGAGAAACAGACTATGCCCATCATTATTGGCAAGTTCCAAGAATCCCTACCAATTTCGGACGTAGATACGTTTGACATTATTAATCAGCTGCTGGTCAAAGAATATTTAGGCCAAGCTCAAAGTAAACTGAATTCGTAAAACGAGAGATTAAGTGCCCACCCGTGCGTGCGGCCTTATGTGAATAGATGAACCAACAAAGCTATCAACAACGTTCCCGCGATTTAATAGATGGTCTCAAGGCAGTTTGCATCAGCAACGGTCTCGGCAATGACGGCAATGAATATAAAATTATTGTCCAGACCTTTCTCTACAAGCTTTTGTGCGACAAGTTTGCGTACGAAATGAAACGATTGGAGCCGGAACTGGGAAAGGCCAGTGACTGGATAACCGCTTGGCGGGCATTACCGTCTTCAAATAGGCAACTTTTGGAGCGAAAACTTGGTCCTGATGTACCGCGCCTTACGCCTGAGCAACTCATCCCCAGCCTATTCAACCGCCTTAATGAAGCAAGCTTTGCGAGTGTCTTCGATGACACACTCATCGCAATTGCTGCTGCGAACCACGAAATTTTCGCGGTTCGTACCGAAGATGGTGAAAAGGTACCCCTGTTCGACAGACTAAGTGAATACGTCACAGGTAGCCGTGACAAGCGCGATGCTTTCTGCCGTGCTCTAGTAAACAAGCTTGTCGACTTTAGTTTTGAACACCTGTTCGGCGAGAAATATGATTTTTACGCCACTCTGTTCGAGTACCTCATCAAGGACTATAACAAAGACAATGGGGGCAAATATGCTGAGTATTACACTCCGCATGCGGTCGCCACAATTATGGCTGCTATTTTGGTGCCACAAGAAAAACGTGGGGACGTACGTGATGTTATGTGCTACGACCCGGCTAGTGGCTCCGGTACTTTGCTCATGGCGCTAGCGCATGTCATCGGCGAGGAAAATTGTAGTATCTGGTCACAGGATATTTCGCAGAAATCCTCTAGCTTGCTGCGCTTGAATTTGGTACTTAACAAGCTCGTTCATAGCATCCCTAATATCGTACAAGGCAATACTATCTTGCATCCAGTACATCGGGAGCAAAATTCTCCAAGCCAACTACGCCATTTCGACTACATTGTCTCCAATCCACCATTTAAGATGGATTTCTCGGACTTCCGGGACGACTTAGACATTGACGCCAATAGGCAACGCTTCTTCGCTGGCATTCCGAAAATCAAGCCCAAGGACAAGGACAAGATGGAAATCTACCTCTTGTTCATCCAGCATATTATTCATTCGCTTAAGGAAGGCGGCAAGGCTGCCATCGTCGTTCCAACGGGCTTTATTGCGGCTGCAAAAGGCATAGAACTGCAAATCCGACAAAAACTGGTACAAGAAAGGTGGATAGCCGGCGTCGTTTCTATGCCAAGCAATATCTTTGCTACCACGGGCACCAATGTCTCGATTCTGTTCATCGACAAAAGCGCACACGATTCGGTCGTTCTGATTGATGCTTCGTCGCTGGGAGAAAAAGTTAAGGAAGGGAAAAATCAGAAGACTCTGCTGTCGTCGTTGGATGAGCAGCACATCGTAAATACCTTCAATCAGCGAAAGGCGGTCAAGGATTTCTCAGTAGTCGTTGATTACGATGAGCTCACAGAGAAAAATTTCTCATTCTCTGCAGGGCAATATTTCGACGTGAAAATCGAATATTCTGATATCACGCCGGCTCAGTTCGCAGAGAAAATTTCCGGGTATGGTACGCGCTTAGTCGATATGTTTGCCAAGTCACGTGAGCTGGAAGTAGAAATTAACAAGCAGTTGAAAGGGCTGTCATATGACTAACTGGCCCCGCGTTCCCATTTCTGAACTTTGCCAATTGATTGTGGATTGCGTGAACAAAACTGCACCGTGTGTTGAGCATGAAACACCGTACAAGATGATTCGCACAACCAACATCAAGAACGGGCGCATCGATTTGTCTTCATGTGATTTTGTATCTGAGGAAACCTTTGAAAAGTGGACAAAGCGTGCAACCGTTAAGAAAGGTGATGTGCTTTTAACGCGCGAAGCGCCAATGGGAGAGGTCGGAAAAGTTAATTTTAACGACAATGTATTTCTTGGCCAAAGAATCGTTCAATATAGAACCAACCCCAAAAAATTGGATCAAAATTATCTATTGTATTCATTTTTGTCACCCGATTTGCAATATCAATTCAAAAAACATGATGGTAACGGATCGACAGTTAGTCATATCCGAGTTCCCGACTGTTTAAAGTTTGAAATCCCATTACCAGAGTTGTCTGAGCAAAAAAGAATCGCGGCTGTTCTTCTCGCACTCGACAAAAAAATAGACCTTAACCGTCGAATTAATGTCGAACTCGAATCCCTGGCCAAAACTGTCTACGACTATTGGTTCGTTCAGTTCGACTTTCCCGATGCTCAAAATCGCCCCTACAAAACTAGCGGTGGTGCAATGAACTGGAATGATTCTTTAGGGCAAGAGATACCAAGCGGATGGGGTGACGACAACATATCTGCGATTGCAGATATTCTAGGTGGTGGCACGCCGCGTAAGGAAAACCCTGAATTCTGGAACGGAGATATTCCTTTTTTCACGCCAACCGATGCATCAGGTGATGCTTTTCAATTGAAAACCGAAGACGCTCTAACACAAACCGGATTGAAAAATTGCAGCAGTCGACCTTTCGCACGCGGGACCATTTTTATTACGGCCCGTGGCTCTGTCGGTAAGGTAACGATTGCTGGTCGAACGATGGCGATGAATCAGTCTTGCTATGCGCTGCAGCCCAAAGACTTTAAAAACTTCCCATATGTCTTTTTGCATGCGAAAACGTTGGTGCATCACTTGAAAGTCAAGGCTTCTGGCTCGACATTCAACTCTATCGTCACCAATGACATTGGGTGGACTCGGCTTATTAGTCCTAACCCAGAATTAATATCGAAATTTTGTAAATTCGTAACTCCAATCTTCGAACGTATTGAAGCTGCGCAAAAGGAAAATATTGAGCTATCCGCCCTTCGGGACTGGTTGTTGCCGCTACTCATGAGTGGACAGGTGCGAGTGAAGGATGTCGGAGACGCTCCGATAACTATTACTTCCAAAAAACTAATGACTGAGTTTGAGTCGGTGTGTTCGTTAGCTGCTTAACTCGTGAATCGCCCATGCCTTGGAACTTGCTAGCAGACGCGGCGGTCTAGCGTGAGGTAGCTCTCTCTACGGACAATCGGGGGGCATGTCTACCGTCAATTATATGTCTCGTACGAACGACGAAACCTAAGCGCATGATGAGAGCCGCGGGCCGTATTGCGTAGCAATGTGGGGCCAGGGCGTTCAGCCCGCCGCCCAGGCCAATGCGCCAGCCCCTTGGCTGGTCAGTGGACTGCTGGGGGAGCCGTCTGGCGCTGGAGGCCCCAGCCTCCAGAGGGTGCCCCCAGCACTCGGCAGCCGGATGGGGCGGAGCCCGCGCCCCAAACTACGTGCGGGCATGGGGGCTGAGTCAAGCTCAGCGCGGACCACGGTCGATGACGCGTCCAGCGGCGGCGAGCAGTTTTCCAACCGGAAATCGGAACAGACTTGTTATTTTCGATTTAAAAGCTACTTATGGACGATACTTAGTGTAAGTAGTGCGATTGCCCATCGGCAAACGAACGAGGTTATCAAACTAGCTCACCTAAAATTAGCGCTAACAGAAAGCGAAAGGTGGAGCATGGACGACTTAAACCAGATCAACATGTCGCGGCGAGAGGTGTTGATTGTTAGCGCACTCTCAGCGGGAGTTGCTGCGTTGCCGAGTACTGCAGTCGCTAATAGTGGACTGCAGAGCGAGTTGCACACGCCAACCAATGCTAAAACCTCGCTCGTTGTGAACCAGAAGCGATATGACATCGACCTTGATACGCGAACGACACTGCTTGATGTACTACGTGACCATTTGCATCTTACTGGGACTAAGAAAGGATGCGACCATGGACAGTGCGGCGCCTGCACCGTGATAGTCGATGGACGTCGCATCAACTCGTGCTTGACGTTGGCGGTCATGAATGATGGCGCGAACGTGACGACTATCGAAGGTCTGGGTACGCCCGATAAGCTGCACCCCATGCAGCAGGCTTTCGTGAAGCATGACGGCTACCAGTGCGGCTACTGTACCCCCGGCCAGATCTGTTCGGCCGTGGCGGTGCTGGACGAGATTCAACAGGGTAAGCCCAGCCATGTGACGGCAAACCTGACTGAGAAGCCGCTGCTGTCGGTAGACGAAATCCGTGAGCGCATGAGCGGGAACATCTGTCGATGTGGCGCTTACTCGAACATCATCGATGCAATCACTGAGGTTGCTGGAGGTAAGGTATGAAGGCCTTTACCTATCAGCGCGTGAGTACGCCTGCGGAGGCGGCGCAAGCGGCTTACCGCACACCGAATGCTCGTTTTATTGCCGGTGGCACCAATTTGCTGGACCTGATGAAGCTGGAGATTGAAACGCCTGCGCATCTCATCGACGTCAACGGGTTGAAGCTCGACCAGATCGAGCCACTGCCTGATGGTGGCCTGCGTGTGGGTGCGCTGATGCGCAATACGGATCTCGCTGCCGATATGCGCATTCGCCGCGATTACGCGGTGCTTGCGCGGGCTTTGCTGGCCGGCGCTTCCACGCAGCTGCGCAACCGTGCCACCACGGCCGGAAACCTGCTGCAGCGCACGCGCTGTGCCTACTTCTACGATACGAACATGCCGTGTAATAAGCGCAAGCCGGGCAGTGGGTGTTCGGCTATCGGCGGCTTCACGCGGCAGCATGCGGTTGTTGGGGCCAGCGAGGCTTGCATTGCTACACATCCGAGCGATATGGCGGTGGCCATGCGCGTGCTGGATGCAGAAGTGGAGACCGTAAAGCCGGATGGCGCCGGGCGCGTAATTCCCATTGCGGACTTCCATCGCCTGCCGGGCAGCACGCCGCATATCGAACATGTGCTGGAACCGGGTGAGCTGATTGTGAGCGTGAAGCTGCCGAGGCCTGTCGGCGGCCAGCACTTCTACCGCAAGGTGCGCGACCGCGCATCGTACGCGTTTGCGCTGGTGTCCGTGGCGGCGATTGTGCAGCCAAATGGCACGGGGCGTGTTGCGCTGGGCGGTGTGGCGCACAAACCCTGGCGTGTGGAGGCGGCGGAGCAAAAAATGGCGCAAGGCGCGAAAGCGGTCGCCGATCAGTTGTTGGCCGGCGCGAAGCCTACGCACGATAACGAATTCAAGATTCCGCTGGTTCAGCGCACGCTCGCTTCCGTGATGGCCGAAGCGAAGAAGGGGGCATGAGATGAAATTCGCTACCCCGGCTACAACCAATCCTATCGACCAGCTGAAGGTGGTCGGCCGTCCGACGGACCGCATCGATGGTCCGTTGAAGACAACGGGAACGGCGCCTTACGCCTATGAGCAGCATGAGGCCGCACCGAATGCAGCCTATGGCTACGTGCTCGGCTCGGCCATCGCCAAGGGCCGCATCACGTCCATGGACACCAGCGCTGCGAAGCGCGCACCGGGTGTGCTGGCCGTTGTCACCGCGGAGAACGCGGGCAAGCTCGGTAAGGGCGATATGAATACGGCGAAGCTGCTTGCGGGGCCGGAGGTGCAGCACTATCACCAGGCCGTGGCCGTGGTGGTGGCCGAAACCTTCGAACAGGCGCGCGCGGCGGCGAATCTCATCAAGGTGAAGTACGCGAAGGCCAAGGGCGCATACGACCTGGCTGCTGCGAAGAGTTCGGCGAAAAAGCCGAAGGCGGAAAACGACACGGAGCCGGATACGAAGACCGGCGATTTCGCCAAGGCCTTCGATGCCGCGCCGGTGCGGCTGGACCAAACCTACACGACGCCCGACCAGAGCCACGCAATGATGGAGCCACATGCTTCCCTCGCCGCCTGGGAAAACGGCAAGCTCACCATCTGGACCGCAAACCAGATGATTAACTGGGGCGTGAAGGATGTGGCGAAAACGCTGGGAATTCCGAAGGAGAAGGTGCGCCTGGTGTCGCCCTATATCGGCGGCGGCTTTGGCGGCAAGCTGTTCGTGCGTGCCGATGCGCTGATGGCGGCGCTGGGTGCGCGTGCGGCCAAGCGTCCGGTGAAGGTGGCACTGCAGCGCCCACTCATGATCAACAACACTACGCACCGCCCGGCCACGATCCAGCGCATCCGCATCGGCGCCACGCGCGACGGCAAGATCACGGCGATCGGTCACGAGTCCTGGTCGGGCGACCTCCCGGACGGGAAGCCGGAAACAGCGGTGCAGCAAACGCGCCTGCTGTACGCAGGTCCCAACCGCATGACGGCCATGCGCCTGGCCACGCTGGATCTCCCGGAGGGCAATGCCATGCGCGCGCCGGGCGAGGCGCCGGGCCTGATGGCGCTGGAGATTGCCATCGATGAGATGGCGGAAAAGCTGAAGATGGATCCGGTCACTTTCCGCATCCTGAACGATACGAAGGAAGATCCCGAAAAGCCGGGCCGTCCGTTCTCGCAGCGCCGCCTGATCGATTGCCTGCGCACGGGCGCCGAGAAGTTCGGCTGGAACAAGCGCAATCCGGAACCCGGCAAAACGCGCGATGGGCGCTGGCTGGTGGGCTATGGCGTGGCCGCGGCCTTCCGCAACAACCTGTTGATGAAGTCCGGCGCGCGCGTGCGGTTGGGCAGCAACGGCATCGTGACCGTGGAAACGGACATGACCGATATCGGCACCGGCACTTACACCATCATCGCGCAGACCGCTGCGGAGATGATGGGCGTGCCGCTGAATAAGGTGGTGGTGAAGCTGGGCGATTCGGCATTTCCCGTGTCGGCCGGTTCCGGCGGCCAGTGGGGCGCCAACAGTTCCACCTCGGGCGTATATGCAGCCTGCGTGGAGCTGCGCCGCATTGTGGCGCAGAAGCTGGGCCTGGGCGGGGATGCGGAGTTCGCGGACGGCATGGTGCGCTCCGGCGGCAAGTCGATTCCGCTGGCGTCAGCAGCCCAATATGCGGAGCTGGTGGCGGAAGACAGCATCGAGTTCGGCGACCTGGATAAGAAGTTCCAGCAATCGACCTTCGGCGGGCACTTCGTGGAGGTGGCGGTGGATGCTGCCACCGGCGAAACGCGCATTCGCCGCATGCTGGCGGTGTGCGCCGCAGGCCGCATCCTTAACCCCAAGTCGGCGCGCAGCCAGGTGATTGGCGCGATGACCATGGGCGCCGGCGCAGCGCTGATGGAGGAGCTGGCGGTGGACAAGCGCTATGGCTTCTTCGTGAACCATGACCTGGCTGGCTATGAGGTGCCGGTGCATGCCGACATTCCGCATCAGGAAGTCATCTTCCTCGACGAGACCGACCCCATCTCGTCGCCGATGAAGGCCAAGGGCGTGGGCGAGCTTGGCATCTGCGGCGTTGCGGCGGCGATTGCGAATGCCATCCACAACGCCACCGGCGTGCGGGTGCGCGATTATCCGATCACGCTGGATAAGGTGCTGCACAAGCTGCCGCCCGTAGCTTGAGCGCAGCGTGCCAGGCGTTGAGTCCCGGCGCAGCTGCGCAGCTAGGCTGCGTGTGCCAGGTCTTCAGTGAGACCGCGAATCATCGGCTTGCGGCCGTTGATGCGTTTCAGCCAGTCGCGCATCACAAACAGCGTAGCAAGCATGATGCCGAACACGATGTGCACAAACAGCGGCGTGCCGAGGATAACGGGTTCCGCAAACAGGCCTTGCTGCAACAGGCCGTTCAGGAACTTCAGTTTGTAGAACCAGATCACCACCAGCGGCACAACGCAGAAGCCTGCCACATACAGCACGCGCAAGCGGCTCGCCAGCACACGGCAGGCGATAACGATAGGCGGCGCGCAAAATAGCAGCGTAAGGGCCAGTGCATACCAGCGCGCCAAGCTTTCGGGCATGCCGTCGAAGATACGCGTGAGCAGAATCTTCTCGTCGCCGCCGCCCATGGCTGCGGTGAAGATGCGCGCGAAGGGCAGGGGCGCAAAGACCAGCGAAAACGCCAGCGACCTTTGCGCCATGGACGATGCCCGATACAGAAGCCACACGCCCAGCCACACCACCATGTAGCTGAACAAGGGGCCGGCAATGGGCGCAGCCCACGGCAGCGAAGCGGCGCCCTCGGCGCAGCTGTTCCAGTTGTTGAAATCACGCGGGCCATAGCAGCCCGTCACCAGGCGTCCCACGTTGATGTGCGCTTGCTCGTGCAGCTCGCTGATCACGCCGTTCAGCGCGAAGAAGGCAAGCAGGTACTGCCAGGTCAGACGGATCTTCATTGTTCGCTCGACAATTTAGTTTCCATCAGTGTATGGGAACTTCTGGTTCAAATCAGTCGCAAAACTGTAGCGATCTTGTCTTGAGCTGCAGGATTCGTATCGAAATTGTCAGCCCTTGTCCTGCGTTCCCTCTACCAGCAGCTCCACCAGCGCCCGCGCGGCGGCGGGCTGGCGGCGGTGCGGCGCGTACACCACGGAGAACGGTCGGGAGCGCCCGCGCAGCTGCGGCATCAGCTCCACCAGCGTGCCGCGCTGCAGGCGCTCGCGCGCGATGAAGTCGTAGGTCTGGCAGATGCCGGCGCCATGTTCGGCCAGGGACACCACGCCCAGCACATCGTCCGACACCTGCAGCGTGAAGTCCGGCATCCAGTCCACCTGCTGGCCGCCATCCTGGAACAGCCAGGGAATATGGCGGCCGGTACTCGGCATGAGGAAGGGCAGGCAGCTATGCCGGCGCAAGTCTGCGAGGCTGGCCGGGGCGGGATGGCGGCGCAGGTAGTCTGGCGAGGCCACGAGGCACAACGCAGCATCCTCCAGCTTGCGCGCCACCAGGCCGCTGTCCGGCAGGTTGCCGAGGCGGATGGCGAGGTCGAAACCTTCCGCCACCAGGTCCACATTCCGGTTGGTGATGTTCAGCTCCACCTGCACCTGGGGATGCAGCTCGTGGAAGCGGCTCAGCAGCGGCACCACGCGGTAGTGGCCGTAGGTGGTGGGCACGCTGATGCGCACCCGGCCCGCCAGCAGCCCCTCCTGCCCCTGAACGTCGCGCTCGGCCTCGCCCAGCAGCGTGAAGGCGGTGCGCGCCTGTTCCAGGTAGAGGCGGCCTGCATCCGTAGGGCCGAGGCTGCGCGTGGTGCGGCGCAGGAGCTGGCGGCCCAGCCGGGTCTCCAGCCGGCCGATGGCGCGGCTCAGCACGGAAGGCGTGGTGCCGAGTGCTACTGCCGCAGCCGTGAACGATCCCCGCTCCACCACGGTGATGAACGCCTCCACATCGGCCAAGTAGTCGAATTGACGGCTTATTTTGCTCTCCAGAGAACAAATGAATTGCTTGAAGCCTAGTTTATCTCGTTCGATGGCGGGAATAAAGTGGAGCCATCAAAACACGGAGGAATGTATGAACCAAGCAAAATCCCTGAAACCTGTGCTCTTCGTTCTCACCAGCCATGGCGTGAAAGGCAGCACCGGCGAAGCCACCGGCTTTTACCTGGGCGAAGTCACCCATCCGCTGGCCGAGCTGCATGAGGCCGGTATCAAGGTCGAGTTCGCATCGATCCAGGGCGGCGAGCCGCCCGTGGACGGCCTGGACCTGAACGACCCGGTCAACGCCCGCTACTGGCAGGACGACGGCTTCCGCAACGCCATCCGCAACACGCTGCGCCTGCAGGATGCCGACGCCTCGCGCTACTCGGCCATCTTCTTCGCCGGTGGCCACGGCGCCGTGTGGGACTTCCCGGACAGCCCGGCCGTGCAGCGTGTAACCCGCGAGATCTATGAGGCGGGCGGCCTGGTCGGTGCGGTCTGCCACGGCCCGGCAGCGCTGGTGAATGTAAAGCTCAGCACCGGCCAGTATCTGGTGGCGGGCAAGCAGTTGAGCGCCTTCACCGATGAGGAAGAGCGCGCGGTAGGCCTTGAGAAGGTAGTGCCCTTCCTGCTGGCGAGCACGCTGGTCGAACGCGGCGCCCATCACCAGCCGGCGCCTGACTGGACCGCAAAAGTTGTCGTCGATGGCAATCTCGTCACCGGCCAGAACCCACAATCCGCAGCTGGTGTTGGCGCCGCAATGCGCGACCTGCTGCTCGCAGCTTAAGGAGAAAAATCATGGATCTCAAGCTCAAAGACAAGACCGCTATCGTCACCGGCGCTACCGCAGGCATCGGCCTCGCCATCGCCCGCACCTTGGCTCGTGAAGGCGTGGCCGTCACCATCTCCGGCCGCAACCAGGAGAAGCTCGATGCAGCGCGTGCCGACATCCTCGCCACTGCACCCGCAGCCAGCGTGCGCACCTTGATTGCAGACGTCAGCACCGCCGATGGCGCTGCGGCCCTCATCGCGGCGCAGCCGGATGCCGATATCCTGGTCAACAACCTCGGCTTCTATGAATCGCGGCCGTTTGCGGAGATCAGCGACGAAGAATGGTTCCGCATGCTGGATGTGAACGTAATGTCCGGCGTTCGGCTCTCGCGTCACTACTTCCCGCGCATGCTGGAGAAAAAATGGGGCCGCGTGCTGTTCATCTCCAGCGAAACGGGCGCTTCCACGCCAGCGGACATGGTGCACTACGGCGTGAGCAAAACCGCGCAGATCGCCGTGGCACGCGGCATGGCGGAACTGACCCGGGGCACCGGCGTCACGGTCAACAGTGTGCTGCCTGCCGCCACGCATTCGGAAGGCATCGTTGAATACCTGCGCAAGACCGCGCCGCGGCCTGGCATGAGCGACGACGAAATCCAGGCGAGCTACTTCGCCCGCTACCGTCCAACCTCGCTGATCGCGCGCGTGATCGATCCGGACGAAATCGCGGCCATGGTAGCCCTGTTGGCCAGCCCGCTCGGCGGCGCCACCAACGGTGCGGCGGTGCGTGTGGAAGGCGGCGCGGTCAGCTCCATCCTCTGAGCCCATCGCGCGTCACGCCGAGCCATGCGCTGCTAACATAGCCGTAACAGATCATTACGCAAGGAGCAGAGCATGGCGCTACAGCACGCATCGTCGGGCCAGGTGGTTCAGATCCAGGATGGCGCGGCCGATTTATCGCAGTTTTCCTCGATCGCGCTCGCCAAGACGGAACAGCTGGAACTGATTCGCCTAGTCATGCCGGCAGGGAAGGCAATGCCGGAGCATTGGGTGAAGGGCGAAATCACCTTCCAGTGCCTGCAAGGTGAAATCGAATGGACCGCGCACGGCCGCACGGTCACGCTGCGCGGCGGTGAAATGCTGTACCTGGAAGGCGGCGCATCGCACTCGCTGCGCGCCGTTCAGGATTCGGTGGCGCTGCTGACTATTTTGCTGCGGGACTGATTGCTTCTCCGCGGGGATCGCGGGCCAGCATCTGGGCCACGAGATCCTGCGGCTTCTTGCCGTCAAACAGCACGGCAGCCACTGCGTGAGTGATCGGCATTTCCACGCCGAGTTTGATGGACAGCTCGCGCACCGCCTTGGCGCAAGGCACTCCTTCGGCCACGTGGCCCAGTTCGTTCACGATTTCTTCCAGCGGCTTGCCCTTGGCGAGGCCCAGGCCAACGCGGCGGTTGCGCGACAGGTCGCCGGTGCAGGTCAGGATCAGGTCGCCCATGCCGGTGAGGCCCATGAAGGTCTCGATGTTGCCGCCCAGCGCGGCGCCGAGGCGGGTAATTTCCGCCAGGCCGCGCGTGATGAGTGCGGCGCGCGCGTTCATACCGAGGCCGAGGCCGTCGGCAATCCCGGTGGCGATCGCCAGCACGTTCTTCACGGCGCCGCCGACTTCAACCCCGATCAGGTCTTCACTCGAATACACGCGCATGGTGCCGCCGTGCACGGTGCGCACGACGCAGTCGCGCAGCTGCTGCGAAGTAGAGGCAATCGTCAGCGCGCAAGGCTGGCCGCGTGCCACTTCTTGTGCGAACGAGGGGCCGGACAAGGCGCCACTCGGAATCTCGTCGCCCAGCACTTCCTTGAAGATCTGGTGCGGCAGCAGGCCGGTTTCGTATTCAAAGCCCTTGCACAGCCAGACCAGGTTTGGAATCTTGCGGCCCTTCAGCGACGCCAGCAGCGGGCGCAGGCCGGCGACCGGGCTGGCGGCAATCAGCAGCCCATCTTCGCCCACGTGGGCGACGGCCTTGTCGAAATCAGCGGTGACATTCAGGCCGGCGGGGAAGGGGAAGCCGGCGAGATAGTGCTTGTTCTCGCGCTCGGCGGCCATCTGCTGCATGCCGTCGGCATTGCGGCCCCACATCAGCACATCGTGGCGATGACCGACGCTTATGGCGACAGCCGTACCCCAGGCGCCAGCACCCAGCACAGCAATCTTGCGCGGCTGGGGGGAAGAAGGTTTGGTAGTTTCTTGCATGGGGCGAAGTATAACCTGCGGCGGAGGCTGGGCAGGTCAACTTCATCCCGGCTACGGTGCTGAGCCATTGACGGGCCGAACTCGCAAAGAATTGAGCAGTCGATCCCATAGGTAAAGCGCTTCCTCGTCAGTGATGCTGGGCGCTATTGCGCCGCGTCGATTGTCTTTCACACCGCTGTTCAAAGACACGTCCAAAGTCGGAACGTAAATGTTCTTGGGTTCACCCAGCGCAACGAACATGAATTGATGCGCATGCCCATCTCGTTCATCAGGTGGCACATGCATCAGAATTTCGTCGCCGGTCCAAGGCTTCAGTGTTTTCTTTCCTCGCCTGAGGAATTTGATGCGACTGTGCCAAGCTCCACCGTCGGATTTAATGGCGGCTTGTTCCGCCTCTCGGAATCGGGGCTCAAGTTCATCCGATTTGACTTCAACACTTTTCATGACCATGGAAAGCGAAACCATCACGTCAGGGAATTCCGCTATCTGGATGCCCATGTGTACACGCTCTACCTCTTGTACCTTTGCATCCTGAACCAGAGCCCCGTCTATGCAAAAACCTGATTGGCTGGGAATTTCCGTACTGCGCGGGGTGATACGTGCCGCCGTTTCGTTCAGCTGCAACAGATCTGCTTGGTAGTCAGATGGGTTGGCAAGATTATTTCCGTGCAGGACAAATACATCATTTCCCACCGGTACAAAAGAGTCGATAGCGTAGTAGCGGCCGCTCATCCGACTCAGTCCTATGAAGGTCTTTTGCCCTTTTACCGCGCCATCGATAACGCGGCCGAGATCGTTCTCAGTCCCACGAAGCGCCCCCATTGCGAGATAGCGTTCCGACTTCAGGTTCTCAGCGCTTTCCGCGAGAAACTTGTCTAACTCATGCGCCTGCCCGGGATAGCGATCCACTTCGACGGGAATCCAAAGAAGGTCGAATAACGTCGAAGCGGTGCGGGGAACGTCGATCAGAAATCTCCCCACGCAAACAGTACGAACATCGTTGAAGAGCGCTTCGATTCGATTCTTGGGACTCGCCATGACTTGCCTCACATCGATTATGGAAAATGCCATCAGCACAAGGGCTGCGAGGAGATTTCGTTTCATGTCGTCGACATCTCAAAGGTTTATTTGGGCCAAGTCATCTGCTGCGCGATTTTGACGATGCTGTACAGCGTGGCGTTGAGCACACGTTCGTTGCTGTAGCTTGATTGATGTTCGTAGCCGCTTTGCCGAAAAACACCGCGCAATTTTGCATTTAGAAGTTGGTGATCTGAAGATCTGCTCGGTACAGTCTGGTCTCCTTTCCCAGTCGAAGGGCCTAATACTGCGGTACCAGAAAGCTTCCTTTCTGTCTGATGCTTTGGGAGCGAAGCAAGCGTTAGAGTGCCTTGCTCGTTATCCGATTCGATTGAAAGATCGTTCCAATCTACGCCTGAGAAATTCGTACTCAAATGCCAGGAGATTTTTTCCCACGAAGGACGGTCGCTATCAACGCCATAATGGGCATAGGTATTGGGATGGTAAGTTTCGGAGAGCTGGTCGTGGAAGAGTTTGGCGATGTCTAGCAGGTTTTTCGTATAGGCTAGGCCCGCGTGAGGAGCGCGCGCAGGATTGAGCCATTCTTCGCGCAGCAGGCCATACCAGCGGTTGCTTGTCTTATAGATTTCCTCATATGGATCGCCTCGCTGAGGAAGACTAGCGAAGAGGGATTTGTTATGACGAACCTCTAACCAGCCATTGCCGTAGGCTTTGCATGGCAAAAGTTGGAGTCCCCCTGCTGAGTTGCCCAAAACTGCGGTCACTCGGCTACCTGTATGTCCGAGGGGGAAAGAAGCTGCGAAGGATTGTGGAGTGTCCTGCTCGAAGCCGCTGCGCATCCTCTTGTAAGCCGCAGGGGAGCCCAGGGCCGGCATCACTCCATGCACGATTCCCAGCACCTTTTCCCCGAGGCCACCAATATCAGGATGAATCATGGCGCGGGCGACGAGACCACCCATGGAATGAGTGACGAGTATGACCTTCTGGCATCGGAACTCTGCCTTTTGATATTTTTGAATGAGAGCGACGACTCTTTTGCACAGGTGAACGGCTGAGAGCTCGTTGTCTTGCAGCCAGTTGTAGCCCATGGCATGAATGGGGAAGAAGCAGTCCGTCATTACCGCCAGGTATTCGGCTTTTGTAAGTGGCGCCATCCCATAGGCGGGTACCGCAGCCCATTCGGCAGGATCGCGGTCAATGATGGAACGCCAGCGGTCATTGTCGACCGACGAATTTAGATACTTTTCACAGTTTTCGAGAATGTTGCGGTAGCTGGACAGGAAAACTTCACTCCACCCACGCTGACGCACTTTGTCCGCAACGAGGTATCGTGGATTTTCAGTGGGTGGATCGTTCGTCAATAGAGGGGAAAGGCGGTCATATCCAATAAAAACGTTAATCTGACCGACGGCATGGCGTTCCAGTGATGACTCCTCTTTGTCGCCGGTAGGGCTCCGGCCATCATCAAAGGTATCTACAACGGTTTGGTGAGGATCTAGTTGAAGTTGGCGGTCTGCGGCTGACGTGAGTGAAAACTTCCCCAGCTCCGTCGCATTGTCAGGTCGCCAAGCAACGTTATTCTTTTTTTTGAGTTGAAGCTGCCGAGCAGAGCTCATCCGGAGGTTGGATCCCATGATTCCGGGAATAAACACGATCGGAATCACACGTCGTGGAGGGACCACCACTTTCTGATAAGCACGATCTTCTTCCGGCGTGCAATGGCCATAAGTTTTTCTGCCACCGCACATGATTGGTACAGAGAGCTGGGTTGGCATTGGACTTCCCTTTAGACAGGAAAGCCATCTTCACACAACGCTCAACGGGAAGTATTGATGAGGGGCAAGCCTCGGAAGGTCAAATGCCCCAGATGTCGGAATTGCGGATGAAGCCGGTCACGCCATCGCGGTGACGGACTTTGGTCCAGTCGTTGACTGCCGGTTCCAGGAGTTCAAGGATCACGCCCTTGTCGGCGGTGAAGAGGGTAGTAGAGGCTTCGTCCGCATCGGTGCGGACTTTCGCGTTGGCGGTTTTCACCAGCACGGCGCGCTTGGGCGACAGGCCCTTGGCCTGCGTCCACGCCATATCGCCGCTGATGTCGCGCACCTTCACCCACTCGCCATAGGTCAGCACCACTTCCAGCGGCGTGCCCCGCGGAACGATGTAGAGTTTGTTGCCCTTGAGCGAAGGCGCGTCGTACAGCACGGCAGGCGCGGCGCCCACAGTCTTGAAGTCGAGCGCAGCCGCTACAGCCGAAACTGACAACAAGAGCAAGCTAAGTATCAGTCGAGCAACAGTCATTGCAAAAACCTTTGACCAAAATAAACAAAGGCCACGAATGGCCTTTGTTAGCGGGGGGCGGCAGTAACGCCGCCTGAGCACGTTCAGCTTACTGAACGGTGGTGCTGCCTTCAGCTGGGGTCGAGCCGCCGGCTGCAGCTTGCTGCTGGGCGATGGCTTGCAGGCGCTGCTGGTAGAACACTTCGAAGTTGATCTCGGCCAGGTGCACTGGCGGGAAACCGGCACGGGAGATCACGTCGGCGATGTTGGCGCGCAGGTAAGGGTACACGATATTCGGGCAACCGATGCCCAGTACCGGATCCAGCTGGTCTTCAGGGATGTTGCGCGCTTCGAAGATACCGGCTTGCTTGCCTTCCACCAGGAACGCCACCTTGTCTTTGACTTTGGCGGTCACGGTGATGGTCACGGTCGATTCGTAGATGCCTTCAGCCAGTGGCTCGGCGCCGACGTCCAGCGACACTTCGATCGAAGGAGCATCCTGCTCCAGGAAGATGGCTGGGGAGTTCGGCTGTTCCAGCGACAGATCTTTCAGGTAGACGCGTTGGATTTGGAATACTGGTTGCTGGTTTTCTTCGGACATGGAACACTTTCAGAATATGTAAAAGAGCGGCTGTAGCCGCTCCAGTATTAATGGTGCTTTTGGCCAGACTTGGGTTGACCCAAATCAAACGCGAGGGCAATTGTAGCAAAACTATTATGCTGGCAAGCCATTTTGGCTGTCGCACGTTGCAAAACAGCCCAGCTCAGCCTTTCAGCAGGGGATCGAGGCCGCCAGCCTGGTCCAGCGCATACAGGTCGTCGAAGCCGCCCACATGGGTATCCCCAATGTAGATCTGCGGCACGGTGCGGCGGCCGGTTTTCTGCATCATCAGCTGGCGCTGGCCTGGGTCCAGGTCCACGCGAATCTTGTCGATGGCTTTCACGCCCTTGCTGTCCAGCAGGCGCTCGGCACGGATGCAATAAGGGCACACGGCGGTGGTGTACATGGTGACGTTGGCTGTCATGGCGTTTCCTCCAAGTATTATTTGGTGATCGGCAGGCTCTGCGCCCGCCATGCGTCGATGCCGCCGTCGAGGACGAGCACCTCCTTGAATCCAGCCTTTTCCAGAATTTTCGCGGCGCTGAAGGCGCGCGTCCCCTTTTGGCAAACCACCACTGCCGTCTTGTTCTTGAATTTTTCCAGCTCGCCGGTGCGCTGGGGCAGGTCCGCCAGCGGGATGTTTTTGGCATCCGCCAGGTGGCCGGCGGCAAATTCGTTTGCGGCGCGTACATCCACAATGAGGGCCTTGGCGCGGTTTATCAACAGCGTCACCTCTTGCGGGGAGGCTTTTTTACCGCGCTGGGTGAGGGCGGGAAACAGCAGGGCGCCGCCGGACAACACCACGATGGCGATAAGGAAAATATTGTCGAGAACGAATTTCACAGGATTCCATTGGTTGAACTGAATCCGCGCATTATAAAATAGAAGGCGTTCCATGGCTCAAGCGGCCTGTTTCCGTCCCATTCCACTCTAAGAAGATTGCTCTATGTACAAAATTGTATTCATGCGTCATGGCGAGTCCACCTGGAATCTCGAGAACCGTTTCACCGGCTGGACCGATGTGGACCTGACCGAAAAAGGCATCAAGGAAGCGAAAAGCGCCGGCCAGGTGCTGAAACAGGAAGGCTACGAATTTGACTTGTGCTACACCTCGGTGCTGAAGCGCGCGATCCGCACCCTGTGGCTGACGCTGGATGAAATGGACCTGATGTACCTGCCGATCAAGCATGACTGGCGCCTGAACGAGCGCCACTACGGCGCCCTGCAGGGCCTGGACAAGGGCGAAACCGCCGCCAAGTACGGCGACGCGCAGGTGCTGGTATGGCGCCGCAGCTATGACACGCCGCCGCCGGCGCTGGAAGCGAACGATGACCGCACCTCCTTCAACGATCCGCGCTATGCCGGCCTGAGCAAGGAACAGATTCCGCTGACCGAATGCCTGAAGGACACCGTGGCCCGCGTGATGCCGGCTTGGGACGAGGAAATCGCCCCGGCCATCCGCGCCGGCAAGAAAATCCTGATCTCGGCCCACGGCAACAGCCTGCGCGCCCTGATCAAGATGCTGGACGGCATCAGCGACGAGGAAATCGTCGGCCTGAACATCCCTAACGGCCAGCCTCTGGTGTATGAGCTGGATGCCGACCTGAAGCCGATCCGCCACTACTACCTGGGTGACGCCGACGCTATTGCCGCAGCGCAAGCCGCCGTGGCGAATCAAGGCAAGGCCAAGTAAGTACCTGATGGCAGTGAAACCGACCCGCCGCGCGGGCGCCTGGCTGGCAACAGTCCTGGCGCTGGCGCTGGCCGCCGGCAATGTGCTGGCCGCACCCAAGCCCACCACGCGCAGCAAGGAAAAGGCGGCGGCCGAGGCCGAGCGCAAGGCGCTGCAGCAGAAGCTGAGCAACCTGAAAAGCGATATCGGCAAAACCGAGAGCGCGAAGGAGGATGCCGCCGACGAGCTGGCGGAGTCGGAAGGCGCCATTTCCACGGCCAACCGCGCGCTGCGCGATCTGCACGAGGAGCAACTGCTCACCAACAGCAAGCTGCAGGAGCTGGCGGCGGAGCATGAGCGCCTGTCCGGCATCGTGGCGCAGCAAAAGCAGCAGCTGGCCAGGCTGCTGCGCGAGCAGTACCAGGCGGGGAATGAAGACCGCATCAAGCTGCTGCTGTCCGGCGATAATCCGAACCGCATCAACCGCGAGCTGCAGCTCATGGCTTATGTGTCGCAGGCGCAGGCGCGCTTGCTGGCATCGCTGCGCGAGAACCTGGCGCTGGTGGAAAAGAACCAGGCCGAGGCCCAGAACGCAAAAGACGAACTGGAAGAAATCGCGCAGGAACAGCGCGAGCAGAAAGCCACGCTGGAGAAGGAGAAGCAGCGCCGCGCCGCGCTGCTGGCTAACCTCTCGCGCAAGCTGGATACCCAGCGCAAGGAGGCGGGCCGCCTGGAACGGGACGAGCAGCGCATGGGCGCGCTGGTGAACCGCCTGAACAAGCTCATCGAAGAACAGGCGCGCGCCGCCGCCGCCGAGAAGAAGCGCAAGGAAGAACTGGCCGCCGCACGCGCCGCGAAAGCGAAGGCGGACGCGGAGGAGCGTGCCCGCATCAGGGCGGAGCGTGAACGCATCGCCCGCGAGAACAAGAGCAAGCCGCCGAAGCAGCAAACGCCGCTGCCGGAAGAACCAAAAGTCGCTAAAGAGCAAGCCGAGCCGCGCGATGAAGGCGCTGCCCGGCCATCCGAGGTGGCGCTGGCGCCCGCCGCGCCGGACGGCGCTTTCGCCAGCCTGAAAGGCCGCATGCGCACGCCGGTCTCCGGCACGGTGGCGGCCAAATTTGGCAGCAAGCGCGGCGGCGCGGCCTGGAAGGGCGTCTTTATCCAGGCGGCGGAAGGCGCGGAAGTGCGCGCCGTGGCCCAGGGCCGGGTGGTGTTCGCCGAATGGCTGCGCGGCTTCGGCAACCTGATCATCGTCGACCACGGCAGCCAGTACATGAGCATTTATGGCAATAACCAGTCGCTGCTGAAGCAGGCGGGCGACGTGGTGAAGGGCGGCGACGTCATTGCCGCAGCCGGAAATACCGGTGGTAACGAAGAATCGGGTTTATACTTTGAGCTACGTCATCAGGGCCGGGCTTTCGATCCGGCCGGGTGGGTGAAGTTCTGAGCGGGAAAAACATGGGCAACAAAGTCAAGAATTTCGGCCTGATCGGCCTGGGCATGGTGGCCGGCGTTGCCGCCTCGATGCAGTTTTCCGCCATTGCGCAGAAGGCCGAAGCGCCGCTGCCGCTCGAAGAGTTGCGCCAGCTGTCGGATGTTTTCGGCCTGATCAAGTCGGATTACGTGGAGAACGTGGACGACAAGAAGCTGCTGCAGGACGCCATCTCCGGCATGGTGGCCTCGCTCGACCCGCATTCCGTCTACCTCGATAAAAAAGCCTTCCGCGAAATGCGCGAGTCGGTGCAGGGCAAGTTCGTCGGCATCGGCATTGAAGTGGCGATGGAAGATGGCTACGTGAAAGTGGTGTCGCCCATCGAAGATTCCCCGGCCTTCAAGGCGGGCATCAAGGCCGGCGACCTGATTACCCGCCTGGACAACGTGCCGCTCAAGGGCCTCACGCTGGACGAATCGATCAAGAAGATGCGCGGCGAACCGCGCAGCAAGGTGGTGCTCACGCTGTCGCGCAAGGGCGAGGACAAGCCGGTCATTGTGCCCATCATTCGCGAAGAAATCCGCGTGCAGAGCGTGAAGGCGAAGATGGTGGAGCCGGGCTATGTGTGGCTGCGCATCTCGCAGTTCCAGGAGCCGACCGTCGAAGACATGGCGAAGAAGCTGGGCGCGCTGTATGCGCAGACCCCGGACATCAAGGGCGTGGTGCTGGACCTGCGCAACGATCCGGGCGGCGTGGTGCCGGGCGCCATTGGCGTGTCCGCAGCCTTCCTGCCCAAGGATTCCGTGGTGGTGTCCACCAACGGCCAGCTGGCCGACTCCAAGCAGACTTTCTACGCGCGCCCCGAATACTATTCCGTGCGTGGGCCGGCCGATCCGCTGGCCAAGCTGCCGCCTGCCGTGAAGAATGTGCCGCTGGTGGTGCTGGTGAATGCCGGTTCCGCCTCGGCATCCGAAATCGTGGCGGGCGCACTGCAGGACTACAAGCGCGCCGTCGTCATGGGCAGCCAGACCTTCGGCAAGGGCTCGGTGCAAACCCTGCGCCAGCTCACCGCCGATACGGCCGTCAAGCTTACTACCGCCCGTTACTACACGCCGCATGGCCGCGCCATCCAGGCCAAGGGCATCGTGCCGGATATCGCCGTGGACGAAACCGCGGAAGGCGATGGCCTGAACAGCATGCGCCTGCGTGAAGCGGACCTGGAAAAACACCTGAGCGGCGATGCGGAAGAAAAGCGCGCCGTGAAAGTGGATGAACTGGAAGAAGAACAGCGCATCCTGGCGCTGGCCAAGCGCCAGAAGCCGATTGAGTTCGGCAGCAAGGACGATTTCCAGCTGGCGCAGGCGCTGAACCACTTCAAGGGCTTGCCGGTCAAGCTGGCGAAGGCGGACACCCCGGCCGAAAAACGCGCCGAAGAAATGCTGGTGAAGCCTGAAGTCAAGTCGGACATCAAACCGGAAGACAAGAAGGCGCCGGCCCGGAAGTAAGGCATGGACGATTCGCAGCTGCTGCGCTACTCGCGCCACATCCTGCTCGACGAAATCGGCATCGAGGGCCAGCAAAAGCTGCTCGATGCGCGCGTTCTGGTGATCGGCGCGGGCGGCCTCGGTTCGCCGGCGGCGCTCTACCTGGCATCGGCCGGCGTCGGCCATATCACCCTGGTGGATGACGACGAGGTGGACCTCACCAACCTGCAGCGCCAGATCGCGCACACCACGGAGCGCGTGGGCCGCAAAAAGGCGGAATCGGCGCGCGAAGCCATGGCGCAGATCAACCCCGCAGTGGAGGTGCTGGCGCTGGTGGAGCGCGCGGACGATGCGCGCCTCGCGGAGCTGGTGCAGTCGGCGGACGTGGTGCTCGACTGCACGGACAACTTCAAGACCCGCCATGCAGTGAACCGCGCCTGCGTGCAGCACCGCGTGCCGCTGGTGTCGGGCGCCGTCATCCGCTTTGACGGGCAGGTGAGCGTGTTCGACCCGCGTTCGGCTGAAAATCCCTGTTATTCCTGCCTGTTCCCGCAAGACCAGGCCTTCGAGGACGTGGCCTGCTCCACCATGGGCGTGTTCGCGCCGCTGGTAGGCGTGGTGGGCGCCATGCAGGCAGCGGAAGCGCTGAAACTCATCATGGGCATCGGCGAATCGCTGGCCGGGCGCCTGCTGCTGCTGGACGGCCTGCGCATGGAGTGGAGCAGCATCCGCATCGGCCGCCACGATACCTGTCCCGTATGCGCGGCGTAGGCTATACTGCCTGCTGCTTTTCGCACTAACTCACCTTAACTGGTTTCCATCTCATGCAAAAAGTAATACATCGTACGAAACGTTCCCGTGGTTTCACCCTGATCGAAATCATGGTCGTTGTGGTCATCATGGGCGTGCTGGCCGCGCTGGTGGTGCCCAAGCTGCTGAGCCGCACCGGCGAGTCGAAAGTGGCCGCCGCCAAGGTGGATATCGCCACCATCATGCAGGCGCTCAAGCTCTACAAGCTGGATAACCAGCGCTACCCAACCACTGAACAGGGCCTGCAGGCGCTGCTCACCAAGCCCACCACCGGTCCTGCCGCCAACGGCTGGAAAGAGGGCGGCTACCTGGAAAAAATGCCGCGCGACCCATGGGGCGCGCCATACCAGATGCTGTCGCCGGGCGTGAAGGGCGAGATCGATGTGTTCTCGCTGGGCGCGGACGGCCAGCCGGGCGGTGCGGGCGACGACGCCGACATCGGCTCCTGGGATAATTAAGTAAAAAAACCATGCAGCGCCGCCAGCGGGGTTTTACCCTGATCGAACTTTTGGTGGTGCTGGTCATCATCGGCCTCACGCTGGGTCTCGTCACCATGAACACGGCGCCGAGCCAGCGCCAGGCCATGCAGCAGGAGGCTCAGCGCGTGGCCCTGCTGCTGCAGCTGGCGCGCGATGAAGCCATTGTGCGCAACCGGCCCATCGCCTTCGAAGCCAACGCCGAAAGCTACCGTTTCCTGGTGCGGAACGGCCGTCAGTGGGAGGCGCTGCCGGAAGACGATATGCTGCGCCAGCGCGAATTCAAACGCAGCCCCATCACCTTGCTGCTCGACCCACCCACCAACATTCCCGGCACGATGCGCATCGTCTTCGGCCGCGAACCCGTCGACAAACCCTTTGTGCTGACGCTCGCCAGCGGCGACGTGAGCGCCGCCATCCGCGCGGACGGCATCGGTCACTTTACGGTGGAATGATGCGGGCGCAACGCGGCTTTACCTTGCTGGAAGTGCTGGTGGCGCTGGTCATTGTGGGCACGGCGCTTGGTGCGTCGCTGCGCGCTGTCGGCAGCCTCACGCAGAACAGCGACGGCCTGCGCAGCGCGATGATGGCCACATGGTCGGCGGAGAACCGGCTGGTGCAGATCCGGCTCGGCAAGGTGTTCCCGGCGATCGGCAAAACCTCGTTTGCCTGCCCGCAGGGCGATATGGAGCTGCTGTGCGAGGAAGAAGTGATCCTGTCCCCGAACCCGCGCCTGCGGCGTGTGGAAGTGAGTGTGTATGAAGCGGCACGGCCCGAGCGCCGCATCATCAAGCTGGTGCAACTGGTGCTGCGCGAATGAAGCGGCTCGCATGTAAGCGCGGCTTTACGCTGGTGGAGCTGCTGGTGGCGATTACCGTGCTGGCCATTGTGGCGGTGCTGGGCTGGCGCGGGCTGGACGGCATCGTGCGCTCGCGCGTGCAGCTGACGAACGAAATGGAGCAGACGCGCGGCATGCAGCTGGCCTTCGCGCAGATGCAGAGCGACCTTGAACAGCTGGCGGGTACGCCCTTGCTGCATAACCGCCAGAACCTGGTGGCCGATGCCACGCGCCTGATCTTTGTGCGCACCGTGTATCCGGAGAATGCGGCATCGCAGCTGCAGGTGGTGACATACCGCATTCGCGACGGCGTGCTGTCGCGCCGCGAATCGCCCGTCACGCGCGACCTCGCACAGCTGGACGGGCTGTGGCAGGCAGCCACCGGCGATTCCGATCCGGTGGCCGGCGTGCCGATGCAAACGAATATCGAACGCATGGGCGTGCGCCTGTGGCAGGGCGGTACCTGGCAGGCGCCCAATCCCGCAGGCGGCGCGTCCACCGCCAACCCCACGCCGCCGACCGGACTGGAAATGTCGCTGCAGCGCCATGGCCAGCAAAATCCGCTGATCAAAGTTTTTCTGCTGGGGGCCGTATGAGTGCGCGCCTGGCAAAGCAGCGTGGCGTGGCCGTGGTGACGGCGCTCCTGCTCACCACACTGGCCGTGACCATCGTGGCCAGCCTGTTCTGGCAGCAGCAGGTGCAGGTGCGTTCCATGGAAAACCAGCGCCTGCACCTGCAAACACGCTGGATCCTGCGCGGCGCCCTCGACTGGGCCAAGCTGATCCTGTGGCAGGATGGCCGCGACAATACGGATATCACCGCCGAGAACGGCGTCTGGGCCACTCCGCTGGCGGAGACCCGGCTGGACCAGTATGTGGAGCGCGAACGCCTGCAGAACGAATCCTATGACGCCACCATCTCCGGGCAGGTTTACGATGCCCAGTCGCGCTACAATCTCATGAGTCTTGCACCGCAGGGACAGGTCCAGCCGAAGGAAGTGGAAGTTTTCGAGCGGCTGCTGGCGGCGCTGCAGCTGGACGGCGGGCTGGCTATCGCCGTGGCGAACGAAGTGTCGCGCACCACCTTGCCGCCGAAAACGGCGGAGGGCAGCGGCAGCAAGGACGCCGAACCGGTTGCCATGATGCGTATCGAAGACCTGCTGGGCATCGCGGGCTTTACGCCGCAGTCGGTTGAGCGGCTGCGCGATTTCGTGATCGTGCTGCCGGAGCCGACGAAGGTAAACGTGAACACGGCCCCTGCGGAGTTGCTGTCGGCGCTGGTGCCGGGGATGCCGGTGTCGGAAGCGCAGTCCATCGTGCTGTCGCGCCGCCGCTCGGCATTCAACCAGAGCGCCTTCAGCGCGGTGCTGAACGGCAGGCCGACGGCGGTTGAGGTGGACTATAAAAGCGGCTACTTCCTCGTGCAGAGCCGCGTGAAGCTGGACCGTGCATCGCTGGAGACCTGGGCCCTGATCAAGCGCACCACCAAACCCATTCTGGCGACGACCGTTGAATGGATTCGGGAAATCTGAAAGAACGAAAGCGAGACCTTTTGACAACTCTGTACATTAGCTACCCGGCCCGCGCTGCCGCAGCTGCCAGCGACAACGGTGTGCCGCAAAGCTGCCATTTCGCGCTGGTGGGCGATGGCGGCAACGTCATGCAGCAGGGCGCAGGCGCATTGGGCAACCTCGGCGACCTGATCGCCTCCGCGCGCCGCGTGGTGCTGCTGCTGGCGGCGGCCGATGTGACGCTGTTGCGCGTGAAGGCGCCGCCGCTGTCCGGCTCCCGCCTCAAGGCCGCGCTGCCGGGCCTCGTGGAAGAACATCTGCTGGGCGATCCGTCCGAATGCGTGCTGGCGCTGGCGCCCGCGCAGCCGAACAGCGATGAGCGTGTGGTGGCCGTGGTGCAGCGCGCCTGGCTTGAAGTGCTGGTGCAGGCGCTGGTGGCGCAAGGCGCAAACGCCGTCTCCGCCATTCCATCGCAACTGTGCCTGCCGCTGGCGCCCGGCGGCGCATCCGCCGCGCTGGCAGCGGACGACGCAGGCCTGGAGCTGACGCTGCGCGCCGCGCAGTATGAAGGCATGGGCCTGACCCTGCCGGCAGAACCGGAAGCGGCGCTGCATACGGTGCGCGCGCTGGCCGGCGAAGCGCCGGTAACGCTGTATGTGCCGTCCGCGCAGCGCAAGCAGTATGAGGCGTTGCTGGCATCGGTATCCGGCATCACGCTGGAAGAGGATCACTGGGCCCACCGCATCTCCGCATCGCGCGCCGTGCAGCTGGACCTTGCGGCAGCACTGGGCGCTGGCAGCGGCGCCAGCGCGCGCAAATGGCAGCGCTGGCGCTGGCCGATCCGGCTTGCGGTGCTGGCGCTCGCCGTCAACATCATTGGCCTGAATGTGGACTGGTTCCGCATGAAGAATGAAGCCGAGGCAGTACGCAACTCCATGGTGCAGATTTTCCGCGGCGCCTATCCGAACGAAACCGTGATCCTCGATCCCGCGGGCCAGATGCGCAAGAACATCGCTGCAGCGAAGACCGCGCGCGGCGCCAGCTCGGCCGACGAATTTACGGCCCTTAGTGCCGCACTGGGCGAAGCGCTGGCAACCCTGCCGCGCCGCGACATCATCGCCACACTCGAATACCGCGATCGCACGCTGACCGTGAAACTGAAACCGGAAACCACCGACGCCAACGCGCGCACGCAGGTGCAGGCAGTGCTGGCCAACCGCCAGCTCTCGCTGACCGAAAGCGCCCCGGGCGTGTGGCAAGTGCGCGCAGGAGGTAAATCGTGAGCATTGTTGACCAATACCGCGCCCAGGCGCGCGCCTTCTGGGCCGAACGCTCGGAGCAGGAACGCAAGTTCCTCACCGTCGGCGGCATTGTGCTGGCGGTGGGCCTGGTCTACGGCCTGCTGATCGACCCCGCGCTGACGGGACGTGAAAAACTGCGTAAAGAGCTGCCGCAACTGCGCCAGCAGGCCGCCGAGCTGCAGGCGCTGGCGGGTGAGGCGGCGCAACTGGCCGCACAGCCGCCGCTGCAGGCGCCAGTGCCGATGACGCGCGAAACGCTGAACGCCAGCCTGTCGTCGCGCGGCCTGAATCCGTCCAATGTGGTGATGACGGGCGAGTATGCAAAGCTCGAATTCAAGGGCGCCTCGTTCGCCGGCCTGGTGACGTGGCTGGACACTATCCGCCGCGAAAACCGCATCGCTGTGCAGGACGCGGCCTTCACCGCGCAGAACACAGCAGGCCAGGTGGACGCCAGCATGACGCTGCGCCAGGAGCGCCAGTGAAGCGCGCCGTGCTATGGTTGCTGGCGATAGCGGCCACGGTAGCCCTCACGCTGGCGATTTTCTTCCCCGCCAGCTGGGTTGCCGCGCTGGTGGAAAAGCAGACCGCCGGCCGTTTGACGCTGGGTGATCCGCAGGGTACGCTGTGGAGCGGTTCGGCCTTTGTTGGCGGGGCGGCGAGCGGCAACAGTGCAATTACGCCCCTGCTGCCGGGCCGCTTCAGCTGGAAGATTTCGCCGATGGTCCTGCTGGGCAGTGTGAACATGGAACTGGATAATCCGGACGCGCTCACGCAGCCCCTGCACGTTACCGGCAGCTGGAAGGAATGGCAGCTCAGCCCCGGCGGCCTGAAACTGCCGGCCGACGGGCTCGCAGGACTGGGGGCGCCTTTGAACACGCTGGCCTTCAGTGGTCTGATGCAGCTGTCGTGGACCTCACTGCAGCTGGCGCTGGTGGACCGCAACATCGCGATGGACGGCCGCACTACGCTGAAGATGCAGGACATGTCCTCGCGCCTGGTGCCGATTCGTCCGCTCGGCAGCTACCAGCTGGCCATGGACTGGCGTGGAAAGAAAGCCAGCCTCGCGCTGGACACCGTCAAGGGACCGCTGCTGCTGCGCGGTTCCGGCAATCTTGACCGGGGGCGCTTCCAGTTCTCCGGCCAGGCGGAAGCAGCAGATGGATATGAAGCGACGCTGGGCAACCTGCTTAACCTGCTGGGCCAGCGCCGTTCCGTCAGCGGTAAAAATGTCATCGCACTAGAGTTCAGACAATGAAAAAACAGTTCGCAAGCAAATCCAAAACTCCATCGCTGCGCCGTGCAAGCGCGGCAGCACTGCTGTGCTGCCTGCTGGGCCAGTCCATCGGGCCGGCATGGGCACAGGCTGACGAAGCTGCGCTGAACTTTGTTGGCGCCGACATCGAATCGGTCATCAAGGCCGTCGGCCACTACACCAACATCACCTTCCTCATCGACCCGCGCGTGAAAGGCACAATCACGCTGGTGTCCGAGAAGGCCATCAGCAAGTCGCAGGCATTCAGCCTGCTGACCTCCGCGCTGCGCCTGCAGGGCTACGCTATCGTCAGCGGCGACGGCTATGCCAAGGTGGTGCCGGAAGCGGAAGCCAAGCTGCAGGCCAGCCCCACGGTGATCGGCCGCCAGGCCACGCCGGCGGGCGACCAGGTTGCCACGCAGGTCTTCCAGCTGAATCATGAATCAGCGGCCAACCTGGTGACGGTGCTGCGTCCCCTCATCACGCCGAACAACACCATCAACGCCAATCCGGGCAATAACACGCTGGTCATTACCGACTATGCGGACAACCTGAAACGCCTGGCGAAGATCGTGGCGGCGCTGGATGCGCCATCGTCCGCGGACCTGGACGTGGTCCCGGTGCGTAACGCCATCGCCAGCGACCTGGCCAGCATGATCAACAAGCTGATGGAACCCGGCGCAGGCGGCGACGGCGGCGGCCGCGTGACGGTGCTGGCCGATCCACGTACCAATTCGCTGGTGATCCGCGCCCCATCCGCTGCGCGCGCCAACCTCGCCAAGTCCCTGATCGCAAAGCTCGACCAGCCGACGACGGAGCTGGGCAATGTGCACGTGGTCTACCTGAAGAACGCCGACGCCACCAAGCTGGCCGAAACGCTGCGCGCCGTGATCTCGGGCGATGCGCCAATCACAGGCCAGAACGCGCTGAACAACACGCTGGGCAACAACCAGGCGACCATGCAGACGGGCGCCAACAATACCATCGGCCAGGCAGGCAGCAACAGCCAGTCCGGCGGCCCCACCAATCCCGCGCTGAGCGGCAACCGCACGAGCGGACAAGCTGCGGGCGGCGCGGGCGGCTTTATCCAGGCCGATGCATCGACCAATACGCTGATCATCACCGCACCGGAAGCGGTCTACCGCAACCTGCGCTCCGTGATCGACCAGCTGGACGTGCGCCGTGCCCAGGTCTACATCGAAGCGCTGATCGTGGAAGTCAGCGCGGACAAGGCATCCGAATTCGGCGTGCAGTGGGTTGGCGCCTCGGGCAACGACAAGAGCACCTACCGCATCGGCGGCCTGCAGTCTTTCTCCACTGCGGGCAATAACCTGGTCAATGTCTACAACGGCAATAACGCTCCGGGCAACGGCCTGACCATCGGCGTGTTCAAGCAGCTGGCGGACGGCAAGTTCGGGCTGGGCGCAGTGGCGCACACGCTGGAATCCGGCGGCAACGGCAATATCCTGTCCACGCCGAACATGATCACACTGGACAACGAAGTGGCCACGATCCGTGTCGGCCAGAACGTGCCTATCCTGACCGGCCAGTTCACCACCACCTCCGGCACCAACACCAACCCGTTCCAGACCATCGACCGCAAGGACGTGGGCCTGACGCTGAAAGTGCGGCCGCAGATTTCCGAAGGCGGGACCATCAAGCTCGCCATCTACAATGAATCGTCCAGCGTGGATCCGTCGTCAATCGGGGCCACCGCCGGCATTACCCTCAACACGCGCGTGATCGAAAACAACGTCATCGCGGACGACGGCCAGATCATCGTGCTGGGCGGCCTGATTGAAGACCGCGCGGGCGACAACGTCGAGAAGGTGCGCGGCCTGGGCGACATTCCCGTGCTGGGCAACCTGTTCAAGTACAGCACCCGCACGCGCAAGAAAACCAACCTGATGGTATTCCTGCGCCCTGTGGTCATCCGCAGCAAGGAACAGAGCATGAGCCTTGCCACCGACCGCTACGACTACATGCGCGCAGCCGGCGCCGCCTTCACGCCAAGCGATTCCGTGCTGCTGCAGCAACTGGGCCAGCCGCAACTGCCTTCGCTGACGAACGGCGTGCCTGCGCCGGACGCCGGCCTTGCCAAGCCTGTGCCGCCTGCGCCGGTATCGACGCGTGCGCCGGGCGCCGCCGAACCCGTTCCTGGCGAGAAGCCGAAACAATAATGAGCAATATGCTGCCTTACGCCTTCGCGCGCGACTTCCTCGTGCTGGCAAAGCCCGCCGATACCTCGGGCGCGGTGGAAGTCTATGTTTCCAGCGCCACCACACCGTCGGCGATTGCCGAAGTGTCGCGCCGCTTCGGCCGCATCCAGCTCAAGTCCCTGCCGCGCGCAGACCTCGAAGCTGCGATTGCCGACGCCTACGCGGGCGCCGGCGGCGACGTGTCGCAGGTTGCCGACGAATTCGACGCAGACCTCGACCTCACCAAGCTGCTGCAGGATGTTCCTGCCATCGAAGACCTGCTGGAATCTTCGGACGACGCACCGGTGATCCGCATGATCAACGCGCTGCTCACGCAGGCGCTGCGCGATGGCGCATCGGATATCCACGTGGAGCCTTTCGAACAGGTATCCGTGGTGCGCTTCCGTATCGACGGCGCCCTGCGCGATATCGTCAAGCCGCGCAAGGCGATTCACGGCTCGCTGATCTCGCGTATCAAGATCATGGCGCAGCTGGACATCGCCGAAAAGCGCCTGCCGCAGGACGGCCGCATCACGCTGCGCATCGGCGGCAAGCCGGTGGACGTGCGCGTCTCCACGCTGCCGACCGGCCACGGCGAACGCGCCGTGCTCCGTCTGCTGGACAAGGAAGCGGGCCGCCTCGACCTGCAGCACCTTGGCATGGGCGAGTCCATGCTGGCCCAGTTCAACGGCCTGATTGCGCAGCCGCACGGCATCGTGCTCGTAACTGGCCCCACCGGCTCCGGCAAAACGACCACGCTGTATGCCGCGCTGTCGCTGCTGAACTCCACCACCACCAATATCCTCACGGTGGAAGACCCGATCGAATACGACCTCGCAGGCGTCGGGCAAACACAGGTGAACCCGCGTATCGACATGAGCTTCGCCAAGGCCCTGCGCGCGATCCTGCGCCAGGATCCGGACGTGATCATGATCGGCGAGATCCGCGACCTGGAAACCGCGCAGATCGCCGTTCAGGCATCGCTCACCGGCCACCTGGTGCTGGCCACGCTGCACACCAACGATGCCGCATCGGCCGTCACGCGTTTGCTGGATATGGGCATCGAGCCCTTCCTGCTCTCGTCATCGCTGCTCGGCGTGCTGGCGCAGCGCCTCGTGCGCAAGCTGTGCCCCGTCTGCAAAACCTTCGAAGCAGGGCAGTGGAAAGCGGTCGGCTGCGACCAGTGCGGCAGCACCGGCTACCAGGGCCGCGTGGGTATCTACGAGCTGCTGGAAACGACGGAACAGATCCGCGCCCAGATCCACGACCGCGCATCCGAAGCGGAAATCCGCAACGTGGCCATTGCCGACGGCATGAAGACCATGCGCGAGGACGGCGAACGCTGGCTCGCGGACGGCACCACCACGCTGGCCGAACTGCTGCGCGTGTCGAAGGACTAAGCGATGCCGGCGTTCCGTTATGAAGCCGTGGATGCGGCAGGCGCAACGAAGAAAGGCGTCGTCAACTCGGACAGCGCGCGCTCCGCACGCTCCGAGCTGCGTGCGCAAGGACTGGTACCGATCAAGGTTGACGCGATCGCCGCGCAGGTTGATGCCAAAGGCGTGGCAAAGAGCCGCGGCTTCGGCGAAAAGCTCTCGACCAGCGAACTGGCGCTGTTCACGCGCCAGCTGGCCAGCCTGCTGGAAGCAGGGCTGCCGCTGGAACAGGCCTTTTCCGCACTGCTGGAACAGGCCGAGCGCCAGTACGTGCGCGACCTGATCGCATCCATCCGTTCCGAAGTGATTGGCGGCGCTTCGCTGTCCGACGTGCTGTCGCGGCATCCGCGCGACTTCGCCGAAATCTACCGCGCGCTGGTTGCCTCGGGCGAACAGATCGGCCAGCTCTCGCGTGTGCTGTCGCGCCTTGCCGACTACATCGAGCGCCGCAACGCGCTGGTGCAGAAAGTGAAGCTGGCCTTCACCTATCCGGCCATCGTCACTGTGGTGGCATTCTCCATCGTCATCTTCCTGCTCACCTATGTGGTGCCGCAGATCGTATCGGTGTTCGCGAACACCAAGCAGAAGCTGCCGATCCTTACCGTCATCATGCTCGCGGTATCCGACTTCGTGCGCAGCTACGGGCTGATTGTGCTGGTGCTGCTGATCGGCGCCTGGTTCGCGTGGCGGCGCGCATTGCAGAACATCGCGCTGAAAACACGCTGGCACACCTGGCTGCTAACTGCGCCGCTGTACGGCAAATTCGAGCGCAGCCTGAACACCTCGCGCTTCGCCAGCACGCTGGCGATTACCACCGGCTCCGGCGTGCCTATCCTGCGCGCGCTGGAAACCAGCCGCGACACGCTGTCGAATGTCGCCATGCGCCAGCTGGTGGAAGACGCCAGCAACGCGGTGCGCGAAGGCGTAAGCCTGGCGCGTGCGCTGTCGGTGCAAAAACACTTCCCGCCGATGCTGATCCACATGATCCGCGCGGGCGAAATCACGGGCGAACTGCCGGCCATGCTGGAACGCGCCGCCAACGCGCAGGAACAAGACCTGGAACGCCGCACGCTGACGATCGCGGGCCTGCTCGAACCCGCGCTGATCCTCGCCATGGGCGTGGTGGTGCTGCTGATCGTGCTGGCCGTGCTGATGCCGATCATCGAGATCAACCAGCTGGTGCGCTGAACACTGGAGAACACATTGAACCGACTGCCCTTCCTGAGCACCGTAGCCGCGGTACTGGCCCTCACGGCCTCGCTGGCGTACTGGGGAATCCAGCTCTTCACGCCGCCGCAGCGGCAGATTGCCGCCGTGCCGGTGCAGCAGGCGCCCGAGGCGCCGATCGACCTGGCGCGCGGCCTGTTCGGCGGCCAGACCGCCGTGGCGGCGGTCAGCAACTTCCAGCTGGTGGGCGTGGTGGCATCGCGCGCGGGACAGCGCAGCGTGGCGATCATCGTTGCCAATGGCGAGCCGGCGAAGGCCTATCCGATGGGCGAAGAAGTCGCGCCCGGCGTAACGGTGCATGATGTGCAGGCGCGCCATGTGATCCTGCTGGAAGGCGGCGTGCAGAAGCGCATTGATTTGCCTGCAGCCGAAGGCGTGTCGTCCACGACGACGGCGCCGCTGGCGCCGGTGAACCAGCCCACGCTGACTCCGCCGCCAGCTCCGGCGCAGCCGGCGCCATCCGCCACCCCCCTCGTCACGCCGCCGCCAGGCACCCCGGTCGGCCCCCCGGGCCAGCTCGCCCCCGCCCAGCAGCCCACCACTTCCCGCTAGGCAAAATTGCCTGGAAATTGGGGACAGACCCTATTTACTAAAATCCGGGTCCGTCCCCAATTTATAGGGGGTTTGCAGCAGCTGCTAGCCCGGGGGAGGGAAGCGGAATCGCGCAAAAAAATCAGGGACAGACCCGGATTTCCAAAATCCGGGTCTGTCCCCAATTTCTAAGCAATATTTCTTAATCGGGGTCTGAGCCCGACAGCTTTTTAATGAGGGCGCGCTTGGCGGCCTGGCGTTCGGCGCTTTTGCTGCGCTCGTGCGGACCCGCTGAACGCGCCTTGGCCAGCGCCGCAAAGGGATTGCGGGGCTTGAGCGGAGGCGCGGTGACCACGATCTTTTGCCGGGTCTTCAGCGATTTGTTGGCCATTACAAGACGTAGCGCGACAGGTCTTCGTTGACAGCCAGTGCATCCAGGCGCTGGTTGACGTAGGCGGCGTCGATCACCAGCGTTTTCTCACCGGTCTCCGTTGCCGTGAAGGAGATTTCTTCCAGCAGCTTTTCCATCACCGTGTACAGGCGGCGCGCGCCGATGTTTTCGGTGCGCTCGTTGACCTGGTGCGCGATCTCGGCCAGGCGCGTAATGCCGTCCGGCGCGAAGTCGAGCGTCACGCCTTCCGTCGCCAGCAGCGCTTCGTACTGGCGCGTGAGGCAGGCGTCGGTACTCGTCAGGATGCGCTCGAAGTCGGCAATCGACAGCGATTCCAGCTCCACACGGATCGGGAAGCGGCCCTGCAGCTCGGGTATCAGGTCCGAGGGCTTGGCCAGGTGGAAGGCGCCGGAGGCGATGAACAGGATGTGGTCGGTCTTGATCATGCCGTACTTCGTGTTCACGGTCGTGCCTTCCACCAGCGGCAGCAGGTCGCGCTGCACGCCGGCGCGCGACACGTCGGCGCCGCTGCCTTCGGAACGCGAGGCGATCTTGTCCACTTCGTCCAGGAACACAATGCCGTTCTGCTCCACGTTCTGGATGGCTTTCTGCTTCATCTCGTCTTCGTTGACGAGCTTGGCCGCTTCTTCATCCAGCAGCAGCTTCATCGCTTCCTTGATCTTGATCTTGCGCGCCTTTTTGCGCGAGCCGCCCACGCCGGCGAACATGGACTTGATCTGCTCCGTCATTTCTTCCATGCCGGGCGGCGCCATGATTTCCATGGTCGGGCCCTGCTCGGCCAGCTCGATCTCGATTTCCTTGTCGTCCAGCTCGCCCTGGCGCAGGCGCTTGCGGAAGGTCTGGCGCGTGGCGTCGTTGGACGGCACGTCCGAAGCCTGGGTGTTGCTGAAGCCGAAGTCGCGCGGCGGCGGCAGCAGGATGTCGAGCACGCGGTCTTCCGCCGCATCCTCGGCGCGCGCGCGCACCTTGGCCATCTCGGCCTGGCGGGTCTGCTTCACGCCGATGTCGATCAGGTCGCGGATGATGGTGTCCACGTCGCGGCCCACATAGCCCACTTCGGTAAACTTGGTCGCTTCCACCTTGATGAAGGGCGCATCGGCCAGCTTGGCCAGGCGGCGCGCGATCTCGGTCTTGCCCACGCCGGTAGGGCCGATCATCAGGATGTTTTTCGGCGTGATTTCGTGGCGCAGCGGTTCTTCCACCTGCTGGCGGCGCCAGCGGTTGCGCAGCGCGATGGCGACCGCGCGCTTGGCCTTGCCCTGGCCTACGACGTGCTTATCGAGCTCGCCGACGATTTCCTGGGGTGTCATGTTCATGGTCTTCAATCCAGCGTTTCGATAATGTGGTTCAGGTTCGTGTAAATGCACAGTTCTCCGGCGATCGTCAGTGATTTCTTCACGATCTCGGCCGGCGAGAGCTCGGTGTTCTCGGCCAGCGCCTTGGCGGCCGACTGGGCGTAGCTGCCGCCGGAACCGATGGCGCCGATGCCGTCTTCCGGCTCCAGCACATCGCCGTTGCCCGTGATGACCAGCGTGGAGCTCGCATCGGCCACCAGCAGCATCGCCTCCAGGCGGCGCAGCACGCGGTCGGTGCGCCAGTCCTTGGCCATCTCGACCGAGGCGCGCAGCAGGTGGCCCTGGTGTTTTTCCAGCTTCGCTTCGAAGCGCTCCAGCAGGGTAAAGGCGTCTGCCGTGCCGCCCGCAAAGCCCACCAGCACCTTGCCGTTATAAACCTTGCGCACCTTGCGTGCCGTGCCCTTCATGACGATGTTGCCGAGAGTGACCTGGCCATCGCCGCCCAGCGCAACCTGGTTGCCGCGCCGCACGCTCAGAATAGTGGTGCCGTGAAATTGTTCCATAGTGACCTCAATGATGTGACGCGACCGGCGTCAAGCCCCCGACATGGGGTTTAAAGTCCGGATTGCAAGTTTGCTGCCTCAGTAACGATGGGCGTGCAGCCCGGCGATGCTGCCCAGGCCCACCAGCCGCAGCAGCGCCGCCACCAGGTGGTTCAGGGCGCGGAATTCGATGCGGCCGCCGGACGGCTGAAGGCGGGCCAATAGCTGGGTGGCCGCCGTGAACTCGATGCGCGCCAGCCGCGAGCAGTCGAATACGGGGGCCGGACTGCTTATAGCGTAGTGCGCGATGTCGGCAAGTAAAGCGTCGTCGTCGGATTTAATGACTTCCGGCAACACAAAACGGTCGCCTGCGCCGCCTGCGGCGGGTGCGGGGGCGTCCGGCAGCTGGACCGGGGGCACGAATGGCGGCGGCGAGACTTCGAAGGTCACGCAATAGTCCATGCTCGCCTCCTCGAACTCGCGTTCATGGTTCTGCAGGCGCAGCAGTTCGAGCAGCAGCAGCCAGGGCGCTTCGCCTTCTTCGCGGCCCGTGCGCAGGCGGGCCGACAGCGACGCGGCGCCGCGCAGCGCCAGCTGCAGGCCGGGCCGTTCGATCTCGCGCAGCGCCTGCAGCAGCAGTGCGCAGCCGACCGGTTCGGCCCGGGTGACGCCGCTCAGGTCCAGCTGCAGCAACTGCGCACTGGCAGCGGCCTCGCGCAGCCGGCCGATCTGGTCGGCCGCTTCTTCGTTCAGAGGGCCGCTCAAGGCGGCGTGCGCCGTCGGGCCTGAGTGGGCGCTCGCTTTGCGTGGCGGATTCCACGGCGGCGGCGAGGTTTCGAAGGTGCCGGCGTAGTCGATGGACAGGCTGTCGAAATCCTCCTGCCGGCCGAGCACCTGGTACAGGTCGAACAGCATCCACCACAGCATCCGGTCCTGCGCGCCGAGGCCGTCGCGCAGCAGCTGGGCCGCGGCCTGGGACTCGCCGCTGGCGTACAGGATGGCGACTTCTTCCACCAGCGGCGCGCTTTCCGCGGCCGCGGCCTGGGCCGGCGTGTCCTGGTCTTCCAGCAGTTCGGTGGGATAGTGGTCGTCGTCGGCCGCAGCGGGGCCGGGCGGACGGGGCGGGCGGCGGAACACCGGTTCCGGCTCATCGAAGATATCGGCCGCCATCGCCGCCTCGATGGCGTCGATCTTCATGGCGGTGGCGCGCGCGATCTCGCGCAGCAGCTCGGCCTGCGACAGCCGCTCGCGTTCCTGCTGGCTATTGGCGGCACGGCGGGCCGCGGCCTCGTCGTCATCGACGCCGCTCTCGCCCTTCTTCTTGAATTTGGAAAAAATGCCCACGCCCAAGTGTAGCCGATGGCGAAAAAAAAGCATGCGCGCGGCATGCTTTTTCGTGCGGCAGCGGCGACGCTCAGTCGCCGTACAGCTTCTGCTTCAGTTCGCGGCGCTGCTGGGCTTCCAGCGACAGCGTGGCGGTTGGACGGGCGATCAGGCGCGGAATGCCGATCGGCTCGCCGGTTTCTTCGCACCAGCCGTATTCGCCATTGTCGATGGCCACGATGGACTGCTGCACTTTTTTCAGCAGCTTGCGCTCGCGGTCGCGGGTGCGCAGTTCCAGCGCATGCTCTTCCTCGATGGTGGCGCGGTCGGCCGGGTCCGGCACCAGTACGGTCTCACGCAGGTGTTCGGTGGTTTCGCCAGCGTTCTTGAGGAGGTCTCTTTCCAGCTGCTGCAGTTTGGCCTTGAAGAAAGCCAGCTGCGCTGCGTTCATATAGTCCTTCTCGCTCATTTTCAGAATCTGTTCTTCCGTGAGCAGCGGAGCTTCAGCGGCGGGGGTCGATTTATTAGTTTTGGTCATGACTTCGCTTACCTTCGATACGACAGAGTTTTCAAATAGCAGATGTTCGGCGACATCTGGCCCGGCTCAGCCGGTCCCCACACAAAACCGGGTTAGTTTATACCAAACATTGTTCCAAACCGCGAATAAACACGTCTTTTGGTAAATTTTTGCCAATAAACACCATTTTGCTGCCACGAACGTCGTTTTCGCCCCATTTGGCGCCCAGGTCGCTGCCCATAATCTGGTGCACGCCCTGGAACACAACCTTGCGTTCCGCGCCTTGCATCCACAATACGCCTTTGTAGCGCAACATGCGAGGGCCGTACACGTTGATCAGCCCGCCCAGGAATTCGTCCAGCTTGGCTGAATCGAAGGGGCGCTCGCTGCGGAAGGCAAAAGCGGCGATCTCGTCAGTATGATGGGAATGGTGATGATCGTGCGCATGACTGGGATGGTCGCAGTGTTCGCCGTGCTCATGATCGTGGTGGTGATGGTGTTCGTGTTCCTCCGCGGCCAGGAAATCGGGGTCGATTTCCAGCTTTTCGTTCAGGTTAAAGCCTTTCAGATCAAGCACTTCCGTAATCGGCGCCTTGCCGAAGTCGGAACGGCTGATGGGCGCGCGCGGGTTCATGCGCTTGAGGCGGGCGACCAGGGTATCGATAGCGGCCTCGTCCACAAGATCGGACTTCGACAGCAGGATCTTGTCGGCAAAGCCGACCTGGCGCTGGGCTTCCTCATTGTCGTCCAGCTGCTGCATGGCGTGACGCGCATCTACCACAGTCACGATGGCGTCCAGCATGTAGTTGCTGCCGACCTCGTCATCCACGAAGAAAGTCTGGGCCACCGGACCCGGATTGGCCAGGCCCGTGGTTTCGATCACCACGCGGTCGAAGCTGATTTCGCCGGCGGCGCGGCGTTTCGCCAGGTCGCTCAGACCGATGATCAGGTCGCCGCGCACGGTGCAGCAGATGCAGCCGTTATTCATTTCAACGATCTGCTCGCGGCTTTCCTGCACGAGGATTTCGTTATCGATATTTTCCTGGCCGAATTCGTTTTCGATCACGGCGATGCGCATGCCGTGATTTTCCTGAAGGATACGATTCAGCAGGGTCGTTTTACCGGCGCCGAGGAAGCCGGTAAGAATAGTGGTGGGAATCAGTGCCATGACTTCTTGCAAGGTTCAGAATCGGTCGATTATGCCGGAATTTCAATTCGGCTGTCCAACGGGCGGCATTGATATGAATCAGCTTCCTATTTGATTTTAGCGCGTGGATGCGCCTTGTCATACACCTGCGCCAGATGCTGGAAGTCCAGCGCCGTATAGACCTGGGTGGAGGTAATGCTGCTGTGGCCCAGCATTTCCTGCACCGCCCGCAAATCGCCGGACGACTGCAGCACGTGGGAGGCGAAGGAATGCCGCAGCATATGGGGATGGACGTGCACCGGGGCGCCGGTGGCCAGGCTGTGCTGCTTCAGGCGCATCTGCACCACGCGCGGCGACACCCGGGTGCCGCGTTCGCTGAGGAAGAGGGCGCTGCTGCCGTCCGCCGGAGCGGGACGCACGGCCAGCCAGGCATCCAGCGCCGCCAGCGCGGCCTGGCCCACCGGCACCCGGCGCATCTTGCTGCCCTTGCCGGTGACGACCACTTCGGCATTGTCGCGTTCCAGCCAGCCGAGCGAGGCCGGCTGCCCGCCTTCCGCCTTGCAGAACTGCAGGTCCAGCCCGCACAGTTCGGAGACCCGCAGGCCGGAGGAATACAGCAGCTCGAACATGGCCAGGTTGCACAGCTCGGCGGGCTCGCTGCCGGCCGCCGCCTTGCGCGCGGGCGTCGACACCAGCTGCACGGCGTCGTCTACCGCCAGCGCCTTCGGCAGGGTTTTCGGGCGCTTGGGCGCCTTCACGCCTTCCACGGGATTGGCGGCCAGCGCGGTTTGCGTGCTCAGCCATTCGTAGAAGCCGCGCCAGCTGGACAGCTTGCGGGCGATCGAGCGCGCCTCCTGCCCCGTGCCGTGCAGTTTCGCCGTATAGCGGCGGATATCGAAATGGCTCAGCGCGGTCCAGTCCTTGCCCTCGCTCAGCGTGGCGAGCTCGCGCAGGTCGCGGCCGTAGGCGGCCGTGGTATGGGGGGACAGCTTGCGCTGCGAGCGCAGGTGTTCGAGCCACGCGTCAGCCCAGTCCAGCTTGCTGCGCGCGGCCGTCATGCAGGCCTCAGGCCGTCAGCGGGGCCAGCGCAACGCTGGCGGTTTCGGCGATGTGGACCAGGAAATCGGTCGCCATCAGGGCCGTGAAGCGTTCCGGATCGGGCGAACCCATGATCAGCAGGCCGAAGGCCGGCTCGCGCGTGCCCGGCGTGCGCAGCGCCAGGATCACGGTGGACTTGATGGTGTCCGCATCGTCCAGCCAGCGCACGGCCTCGAAATCATTGTTGAGGCCGCAATACGGCTCCAGCAGGCTGCTGGCGAACAGGCGCGCGTCTTCCGACGTGCCGGCGGCGAACCACTCGCCGGCGTATTGCGGGGCCACGTTGAACAGGCGCAGCGTGGCGGCCGGCACATTGAAGCTTTTCTTCAGGCCGTCGGCCACGGCGGCGGCCATGCCGGCGGGATCGCGCTCGCGCAGCAGGGTCTGGTTCCAGCTGTGGAAGCGGTTGGCGATGGTGGCGTTTTCCAGCGCGTTGCGGCTCAGCTCGGCGAGCCGCAGTTCCAGCAGCTTGTACTTCTCGCGCATCACTTCCATCTGCCGCTCCTGCAGCGACACGGCACGGCCGGTAAGCGGGCTGGACAGCTTAACGTCCCCCAGCAGGCTGGCGTGTTCTTCGAAGAAGTGCGGATGGTCTGCCAGGTATTGCGCGACAGTCAGGGAGTCCAGGTCAGTGCTCATTGTTTGTGAAATCGTAAGTGAGGCATTGCGCATTTTACCCGACAGGCAATAAAAAAGACGCCCGAAGGCGTCTTTTTCGCAAGGTGGTGCGCAACTCAGAAGTTGTGGTGGATACCCAGCGAGTAGTGCTTCTGGTTCACGTCCGAGGTCGCGGTCGCGGTCAGCGGGGTCTTCTTGTTGGCCAGGTCCAGGTACAGGTAGGTGCGTGCCGACAGGCTGTACTCGTAGCCCACCGAGATCTGCTTGGTCTTCAGCTGGCCGTCCGGCGACTTCTGGCCGTAGCCGGCCAGGAACTTGCCTGGACCGCTGGTGTAGTTCAGGCCCAGCACCCAGGAATCGGTGTCGTTGTTGAAGGCGACGGTATGGCCCTGGTCCTGCTTGACGATGGTGCCCATCAGCTTCAGGTTGGTGGTCGGCTTGTAGGAAGCGGCGAAGGCCCACAGGCTGGTCTCCACGGCATTGCGCTCGGTGGCAATCATCGCCGAGATCGGGCCCTGGGTATAGGTGGCGCTGACCGAGTATGGATTGGCGGAAGCCATGGAGTTGGCCGGATACTGCGGCGCGGCCGCGGTGCCGCGGCCAATGATGACCGGGTTGCCGTTCGCTTCCTTGCTGCCCACGTTCACGTTCAGCTGGAAGCCGTTCCAGACCGGCGAATTCCACCACACGGCGTTGGAGAAGCGGTTGGCCGAGTTGCCGGCCGGGCCCAGCGGATCGCTGGTGTAGCCCGCCACCTGCAGGTTGGTCATATAGCCGGCTACGTTAGGCTGGCCGGACCATGGCTCGAAGGCGATGGTCGATTCCTGGAAGGCCGTGAGGCCGCGGCCTGCGCGGATGGTACCGAAGGAGCCCTGCAGGCCCACGCGGCTCTGGCCCTGGAACAGCGGACGGCTGGTGTTTTCGATGACGCCGGTGTCCGGCTCATAACGGATTTCGAGGTGGAACAGGGCTTTCAGGCCGTTGCCCAGGTCTTCCACGCCGCGGAAGCCGAGCTTGTTGTTATCGCGCTTGCTGATTTGTGTCGCGGAATTGGCGGTATTGGTGGTTTTTTGAATGCCGGTATCCAGGGTGCCGTAAATAACCACCGAGGATTGCGCATAAGCGCCGCCGAATGCACCCATCAAGGCCAAAGCCACTAAGGATTTCTTCATTTTTCTTCCTTTATAAGAAATATTATCGGACAAAGATCCACAAAGCAGAGTGCGTCTCGAACACTCGGATGAACAAACCTTAATTGCTGCCACCGTCCAGTGCGCAGGATTGGTTGATTATGAGTGCAAGTATTGGTCAAAAGCGCCAGAAGGCCGATTTCCTGTTGTATTTCCGAAACGGTAAAACTACGTAGGTTTTGAGCTTCACAAATCCTCTTCACGATTCATCTCCATGTAAGGTTTCCGTCTTAGCGTAGGGGAAAAGCGGGTGTTCGGGATTTGCGCCAAATCAAGTCCTGGCGGCGGTGACAATAGCGGGCTGCCAACATTGCACCCGCCTTTATGGCAACATGGTCAGACCACAACAGCCGCCGCTGCAACGACAGCGGTGGCAATAAAAGCACTTTCTTGGAGCCGATCGATGGCGAATCGTGAGGAGCTGGCAGTGATCCGTGGCGCGCGATCAGGAGACCCCGCGTGCCAACTGAAACTTGGGCAGTTGTACCTGTTCGGCGGGGCAAGCCTGCCGCGCAGCATGCCGACCGCCTTGCATTGGCTAAGCCGCGCTGCGGGCCAGGGGCAGGACGCCGCCTGGCGCCTGATCGGCCAGCACATTGCTTTCGAATACGCGCAACACAGCCGCGCGGGCGTGCTGGACTGGTACGTGCGCGCCGCCGAGGCCGGCATCCACCAGGCCGCCATCACCCTGGCCCAGCTGATCCTGCTCGATCCTCCGCTGGAGCAGCCTGCGCTGCGCGAGCGCCTGGCGCCGCTGCTGGACGACGCGGCCCAGCATGGCCAGCACGACGCGCGCTGGCTGCTGGCCCAGCTGCGTCCCGTGCCGTCGCGGACGGCGCCGCCGCCCGCCTCCTGCCCCCTGTCCGAACCGCGCCGCGGCTGGCCGGCCGACGCCGGTGCGGAGGAAGCGCAATACGTGCTGCTGGAACAGATCTGGCAGGAACAGGAGCGCAGCGAATTCCTGCAATGCGCGCTGCCGCTGGCGCGCTGCGTGCTGGCCGAAGCGCCGGCTGACGCCATGGCCTGGCAGGGCACGCCCGCGCAAGTGAGCCTGCTGTCGCGTTGCGCCGAAGCGCTGGGCGACGCCGAATTCGACGAGGAAGGCGAGCAGCAGCGCATGCGCGAGCTGGCCGCCTTTGCCGGCGACCGCAATTCCCAGCTGGTGCTGGGGCTGGCGCTGGCGCGCATGAACTGCGAAGGCGAGCGCCTGCCTTCGGGCAGCGGCACGGTCAATTTCAAGCGCGCCATCCGCTGGCTCACGCAGGCGGGCGAGCAAGGGCTGGCGGACGCCTGGTATGCCCTGTCGCGCATCTATGTCAAACCGGAATTCTCGCAGCGCAGCGTCAGCGAGGCGCAAGCCTGCCTGGAGCGTGCGGCGGACATGGGCCACAGCGGGGCCCAGCTCGAATGCGGCATGCAGGCCTGGCGCACGCGCCGGGGCGATGAACTGAACGACGTACGCGCCGCCTACTGGCTGCAGAAAGCGGCAGCGCAAGGCAGCGCGGAAGCGCAGGCGGCATTGGACCGCATCGCCCCGCCGCCGCCGGAAGCCGGCTGGGCCGAGCAACTGCTGCCCCTGCTGACGCGCGAGCTGTTCAGCAGCCAGCCGCTGCTGGCAGCCCGCATCGAGCTGGCCTGCACCTTCAACCTCACGCGTGCCGAAGCGCTGCTGCTGGATGTGAAATCGGCCGACCAGGGGCATTGCCTGGTGGTGGACATCCGCGCCGCATACGGGCGCAGCAAGCGGCGGCTGGTGCTGGTGCGCAACGCCCAGCAGCGCCAGGCGCTGGACCGCATCGCGCGGCTGTTCGAGCAGGTCGACTGCAGCCTGGCCGGCCCCGAAGGCAACTACCGCCAGCGCCTCTACCGCTTCAAGACCTGGCTCCTCAGCACCGCCCGCGGCACCGAAGCCCTCGCCGCCTAGCGCAGACTGACACCATGGGGTCAGGCACCGCATGTCACTGACACAGGGGGCCTGGCCCCATGGTGTCAGTGGCGGGCTGATCAGAGGGTGATTTCGCCTTCGAAGACGGTGACGGCGGGGCCGGTGAGGTAGACGGGCTGGCCTTCGCCGGCCCAGGCGATCGAGAGCTGGCCGCCGCGCGCGTCCACCCGCACCGGGGAGTCCAGCAGGCCGCGCCGGATGCCGGCCACTGCGGCGGCGCAGGCGCCCGTGCCGCAGGCCAGCGTTTCACCCACGCCGCGCTCGAACACGCGCAGGCGGATGTGGTGGCGGTTCACCAGCTGCATGAAGCCCGCGTTCACGCGCTTGGGGAAGTGCGGGTGGTGCTCGATCAGCGGCCCGGTCAGCTCCACCGGCGCCGTGTCCACGTCGGCCACCACCTGCACCGCATGCGGATTGCCCATCGAGACCGCCGATACCAGCACGGTTTCCTTCTGCCCGCCCAGCTCCAGCACCAGCGGCCACAGCGTGTCGCGGCCTTCGGCTACGCCTTCCAGGCCTTCGGTGTCGAACGGCACTTTCCCGGGCTCGAGCACCGGCGCGCCCATGTCCACCGTCACGCTGCCGTCGTCTTCCAGGCGCGGCGAGATCACGCCGGACATGGTCTCCACCGAAATGCTGCGGCGGTCGGTCAGCCCTTTCTCCGACACGAATTTGACGAAGGCGCGCGCGCCATTGCCGCACTGTTCCACTTCGCCGCCGTCCTGGTTGAAGATGCGGTAGCGGAAATCGCAGCCTGGCAGCGAGGATCTCTCCACCACCAGCATCTGGTCCGCGCCCACGCCGAAACGGCGGTCGGCCAGCGCCTTCCACTGCACCGGGGTGAAGTCCAGCTGCTGGTTGATGGCGTCGATCACTACGAAGTCGTTGCCCGCGCCGTGCATCTTGGTGAATTTGAGTTTCATCGCTTGTTCGAATAGAAGGAAGGTTCGCCCTCGGGACGGGTCTTGAAGCGCTTGTGCGTCCAGAAGTATTCGGCCGGCGCTTCGCGCACGCGCTCCTCGATGAACTCGTTCATGCGGCGGGTGGCGGCAACCATGTCCGGACCGGGGTAATTGTCCCACACTGGATAAAACTTGACGCGCCAGCCACGGTAATCGGGCAGGAAGGTGGCGATCACCGGCATGACCTGGGCGCCGGTGGTGGCCGCAATGCGCGCCGTAGCCGTCAGCGTGGCGGCCTGGATGCCGAAGAAGGGCACGAATTCCGCGTCCTTCTCGCCGAAATCCATGTCCGGCAGCATGAAGTAGGGCAGGTGGTCGCGCAGTGCGCGCAGAATGGGCTTGATGCCGTCCTGGCGAGTGAACAGCTTCACCGGCTTGAAGCGCGCGCGGCCGTCGCGCAGCACCTTGTCGAAGGCAGCGTTCTTCTGCTGCACATACATGGAGGAGGCGCTGGCCTGCATCGCGATCGAGGCGCCGCCCACGTCCAGGCAGACAAAATGCGGGCACAGCAGGATGGTCGGCTTTTCCGTCATGGCGGCCACCGGAATCTGCCCCGGCGGCATGCCTGCGCTGGTTTCGATGACGATCAGCCGCTTCAGCCGCGCCTCCGACGCCCACCACAGGATGGCGCGCTCGAACACGCTGCGCGAATAGGCCTGGAAGTGCTTGCGCGCCAGCGCCCGGCGCTCGTCTTCCGACAGCTCCGGCATGCACAGGCGCAGGTTGGTCAGCGCGATTTCGCGGCGCGGCCCCATGATCACGAACAGCAGGCTGCCCACCAGGTCGCCGAAGCGGCCCAGCACCGGCAGCGGCAGCCAGTGCAGCAGCCACATAAAGCCCAGCAGGATCTTCATGCCGCCTCCGCAGGGGCTGCCACGCCGGCCGGTACCTTGTAGCGGTTATAGCTCCAGTAGTACTGCGCCGGATTGCGGGCAATCAGCTGCTCCATCGCCGCATTGATGGCGCGCGCCTGCTGGGCGCTGTCGCCTTCCAGCGAACCGGTAAAGGGCACGAAACGGATCACATAGCCTCGTCCCATCGGCAGCCGTTCGGCATAGGTCACGATCACCAGCGCGTCGCCCAGCTGCGCCAGCTTGGCCGGCAGGGTCATGGTGTAGGCCTGCTTGCCGAAGAATTCGGCCCACACGCCTTCGCCTTCCTGCGGCACCTGGTCCGGCAGCAGGCCGATCGGCTTGCCGCTCTTGAGGAACTTGGCCAGCTGGCGCACGCCGCCCATATTGGCCGGGGCCAGCAGCAGGTTCTTGCGTGCCCGGGCGCCTTCGATCAGGGGCTTCATTGCCTCTTTCTTGGGCGGGCGGTACATCACCATCAGTTCCTGGCGCAGCGCGATCTCCTGGGCCACGATCTCGAAACAGCCCAGGTGTGGCGTCAGGAACACGATGCCCTGCTTGTTATCCAGCGCGTTCTGCACCAGTTCCCAGTTGTCGATGGTGGCGCAGCGCGACACGCGGGCCGGGTCGGCGCACCAGATGAAGGGCAGCTCCGAAATGGCCTTGCCCGCCTCGGAAACGGCCTGCGGCAAGTGCTGCGCCACGCCGGCGCGCGTCATGTTTTCCCGCATGCGGCGGCGCACGGAAGGGGATAGCAGGTATACCAGCCAGCCCAGCGCCGAACCGAGGGCATGCAAAACTGGCAATGGAAAAACTGAAAAGAAACGGAAAATGGCTAGAAGCATTGAGGAGTCACCGGCAACGATTTTTAGCGTTGCTCTACCCAAAAATTTTTGAAGAAGCGTAAAATACCACGACAAGCAGTAACCGCCGAGTTAACAGACAACTTGCGAGGCGGAATATAAATATCGCTAAAGCGTCGCAGGACCCTTGTGGTGGTTGCGACCGTATTATCAACCAGACACACAGGAGCTTGCGATGTCTAACGATTACCTCTTCACTTCCGAATCCGTCTCGGAAGGCCATCCCGACAAAGTCGCCGACCAGATTTCCGATGCCATCCTGGACGCCATCCTGGCCCAGGACCCGAAGGCGCGCGTGGCCGCTGAAACGCTGTGCAACACCGGCCTGGTGGTGCTGGCGGGCGAAATCACCACCCACGCCAACGTCGACTACATCCAGGTCGCGCGCGAAACCATCAAGCGCATCGGCTACGACAACACCGACTACGGCATCGACTACAAGGGCTGCGCCGTGCTGGTGGCCTACGACAAGCAGTCGCCGGACATCGCCCAGGGCGTGGACGAAGGCGCCGGCATCGACCTCGACCAGGGCGCGGGCGACCAGGGCCTGATGTTCGGCTATGCCTGCGACGAAACCCCGGAACTGATGCCGGCCGCGATTTACTACTCGCACCGCCTGGTGGAACGCCAGTCGCAGCTGCGCAAGGACGGCCGCCTGCCATGGCTGCGTCCGGACGCGAAATCGCAGGTCACACTGCGCTACGTGGACGGCCGCCCTGTGGCCGTGGACACCGTGGTGCTGTCCACCCAGCACGCGCCGGAAATGCAGCACAAGCAGATCGAAGAGGCCGTGATCGAAGAGATCATCCGTCCGGTGCTGCCGAAGGAATGGCTGAAGGACACCAAATTCCTGGTCAACCCGACCGGCCGTTTCGTCATCGGCGGTCCGCAGGGCGACTGCGGCCTGACCGGCCGCAAGATCATTGTCGATACCTACGGCGGCGCAGCCCCGCACGGCGGCGGCGCCTTCTCCGGCAAGGATCCGTCGAAAGTGGACCGTTCCGCAGCCTACGCGGCCCGCTACGTGGCGAAGAACATCGTGGCCGCCGGCCTGGCGCGCCAGTGCCAGGTGCAGGTGTCCTACGCCATCGGCGTGGCGCGTCCGATCAACATCACCGTGTACACCGAAGGTACGGGCGTGATCGCGGACGAGAAAATCGCCCAGCTGGTGCATGAGCACTTCGACCTGCGTCCGAAAGGCATCGTGCAGATGCTGGACCTGCTGCGTCCTATCTACCAGAAGACCGCCGCCTACGGCCACTTCGGCCGCGAAGAGCCGGAGTTCAGCTGGGAGCGTACCGACAAGGTTGCCGCGCTGCGCGCCTCAGCCGGCCTGTAAGTGCTAAAGTGATAAGCGCCCGGATCCTCCGGGCGTTTTTCTTTCCAGAGGTGTTGCTATCGCTGCAAATCGTTTTGGCCGGATAGTTGGCGCGGCCCTGTTCTCCTTCGCCATCGCGGATATTGCTTCGGCCGCCACCGCTGACGAGCTGTGCGGCCGCCTGGGCGCCCGCTTGCCTGGCGTCTCGCGCGCCGAATGCGTGTCCAGCGGGCTGAAACCGACCGGCGCCCAGTCGCGCAAGGGCATGCCCATCCTGGTGCGCGAGATTCCCCCGGCGCCGGGCACGCAGGAGCCGCTGCGCGTGCTGCTGCTGGGCGGCATCCACGGCGACGAACTGACCTCGTCCGCCATCGTGTTCCGCTGGATGAACTGGATGACGCGGCCCATCGCCCGCAGCTTCCACTGGCGGGTGGCGCCCGCCGTCAATCCGGACGGCCTGCTGGCGCCCAAGCCCACCCGCACCAACGCGAGCGGCGTGGACCTGAACCGCAATTTCCCCACGCCCGGCTGGGAGCGCGAAGCGCCCGTGTACTGGGCCAAGCGCACCGGCAGCGACCCGCGCCGCTTCCCCGGCAAGGCGCCGCTGTCGGAGCCGGAAAGCCGCTGGCTGAGCGAAGAGATCGAGCGCTTCAAGCCGGACATCATCATTTCCGTGCATGCGCCCTACGGCGTGCTCGATTTCGACGGCCCGGCCCCGGTGCCGCAGCGCTTCGGCCGCCTGCGCTTCAACCGCGTCGGCGTCTATCCCGGCTCGCTGGGCAACTACCTCGGCCTGTACCGCAACACGCCGGTCATCACGCTGGAACTGTCGCACGCCCAGAACCTGCCCGCGCCCGCCGAGCAGCAGCGCATCTGGGCCGACATGCTCAGCTGGATCCGGCAGAACGTAAACCAGACTTCCTGACCACGCGCAGCAGGCCGAACGCCACTGCCCCGCCCAGCATCAGGAGCCAGGCATCCGGCTCGGGCACCGGCGGCACCGTTTCAAGCGTGAATGCGCTGAGATGGGCGACTGCCGTGTACCACACATCATCGGGCCCCTCCGGCCGCTGCACAGTGAGGCCGAACGTGCGCATATCCGGAGGGGTCGCCAGTAGCTGTGCGAGTGTCGGTATGCGGTGCGGAGGCAAGCCGTTCATCGAAGGCCCTCGGAAGACGGTGGCAAACTCCACGATGCTCCATCCGGCATAGTCCCACTCCGCGCTGCTGTCCGGATTCATGAAAGGGCCGCTGGTGAGGTAGAGAGAGTTGCCGGAAAGGCCGCCAATGCCGCCCTGCGACCATAAATGCTGGCCCCCGATCATCGTGTCGGTGGCATGCACCCTGATCGGCGTGTCCGGCGCTCCGCTTTCCAGAATCCAGCGGCTGGTGATGGTGGTGCCGATGACGAACAGGCCGGGCGCAGGCTGTCCGGTATCCGTGTTCTCGAACACCTGGGCGATGACGGCGGTATAGCTGAGGATTTTGACCTCGGCGCGAGCGCCCCAAGCGCAGACCATGAGCAGGAACGCGAGAAAGAGGGGAAGTTTTTTCATCGGTCAGCCTGTCGCGCGGAGTGATAAAAAAATGATAACTTCATGGCGGGTGCGTTTCAATTGTGTGCTGCTCCTTGTTGGATTCGGCAGACAGATGGGTGTAAAATGGCCGCTCTCCGAGGAGCGTTGCGACAAATCAACTGATTTGCCAGGCTCGGAATCTTCTGCAACCGCGCTCACGAACTTTTTTCAACTTACTGAAAGGAGGGCGTGATGAACGCCGGACTCAAACAAGACTACATCGTTGCCGATATCAGCCTGGCTGACTGGGGCAATAAAGAAATCAAGATCGCTGAAACCGAAATGCCGGGCCTGATGGCGATCCGCGAGGAATTCGCCGCCAAGCAGCCGCTGAAAGGCGCCCGCATCACCGGTTCCCTGCACATGACCATCCAGACCGCAGTGCTGATCCAGACCCTGGAAGCGCTGGGCGCGCAGGTGCGCTGGGCTTCGTGCAATATCTACTCGACCCAGGACCACGCCGCCGCCGCCATCGCCGCCAACGGCACCCCGGTGTTCGCCATCAAGGGCGAAACCCTGGACGACTACTGGGACTACACCCACCGCATCTTCGAATGGCCGGGCGAAGGCGTGTACTCGAACATGATCCTGGACGACGGCGGCGACGCAACCCTGCTGCTGCACCTGGGCGCGCGCGCCGAGAAGGATATCTCGGTGCTGGACAAGCCGGGTTCGGAAGAAGAAATCTGCCTGTTCAACTCCATCAAGGCCCACCTGGCCAAGGACGCGAACTGGTACTCCAAGCGCCTGCCGCACATCCTGGGCGTGACCGAGGAAACCACCACCGGCGTGCATCGCCTGTACCAGATGCACAAGGAAGGCAAGCTGGCCTTCCCGGCGATTAACGTGAACGACTCCGTCACCAAGTCCAAGTTCGACAACCTGTACGGCTGCCGCGAATCGCTGGTGGACGGTATCAAGCGCGCGACCGACGTCATGATCGCCGGTAAAATCGCCGTCATCGCCGGCTACGGCGACGTGGGCAAGGGCTCGGCGCAAGCCATGCGCGCCCTGTCGGCACAAGTGTGGGTAACGGAGATCGATCCGATCTGCGCCCTGCAGGCCGCGATGGAAGGCTACCGCGTTGTCACCATGGATTACGCCGCCGAACACGGCGACATCTTCGTGACCTGCACCGGCAACTACCACATCCTCACCGAACAGCACATGCTGAAGATGAAGGACCAGGCCATCGTCTGCAACATCGGCCACTTCGACAACGAGATCGACGTCGCTGCGCTGAAGAAGTACAAGTGGGAGAACATCAAGCCGCAGGTGGACCATGTGATCTTCCCGGACGGTAAGCGCATCATCCTGCTGGCCGAAGGCCGCCTGGTGAACCTGGGCTGCGGCACCGGCCACCCTTCGTACGTGATGTCGTCCTCGTTCGCGAACCAGACCATCGCGCAGATCGAGCTGTTCTCGAACACCAAGGCTTACCCGGTGGGCGTGTACACGCTGCCGAAGCACCTGGACGAGAAAGTGGCGCGCCTGCAGCTGAAGAAGCTGAATGCGCAACTGACCACGCTGACCGAAGAGCAGGCCGCTTACATCAACGTGAAGGTCGAAGGCCCGTACAAGCCCGAGCACTACCGCTATTAACCCCTGGGTCCCCGCCTGCGCGGGGACGACGCCGTCGCTCCCGCGCAGGCGGGAGCCCATGCTTCGTCTGAGGTTCTACTATGCGTTTGGTCCTGACCTGGTTTATCAACGCCGCGGCGCTGTTCGCAGTGCCTTACCTGATGCATTCCGTCGACGTCACAAGCGTTGGCACGGCCCTGATTGCGGCGCTCATCCTGGGCCTGGTGAATACCTTGATCCGCCCGCTGCTCCTGCTGCTTACGCTGCCTGTGACCGTGCTGTCGCTGGGCCTCTTCATCTTCGTCATCAACGGCTTCATGTTCTGGATGGTGGCGAAAGTGGTGGACGGCTTCCATGTGGACAGCTTCTGGGCGGCGATCGGCGGGGCGCTGCTGTACAGCGTGATCTCCTGGGCCCTTTCCACTCTTCTGTTGAAAGACGCCGATGGCAAGTCATAATTTCAGTATCGAGTTCTTTCCGCCCAAGACGGCGGAAGGCGCCGAGAAGCTGCGCGCCACGCGCGGCAAGCTCTCCGAACTGCATCCCAAATATTTTTCCGTGACCTTTGGCGCGGGCGGCACCACCCAGCAAGGCACGCTGGACACCGTGCTGGAAATCCTGGCCGCCGGTGAAGACGCCGCGCCGCACCTGTCTTGCGTGGGCGGCACGCGCGAATCCATCCGGGCCATCCTGCAGCAGTACAAATCGCACGGCATCAAGCGTCTGGTGGCGCTGCGCGGCGACCTGCCAAGCGGCTATGGCGCCGGCGGCGAGTTCCGCTACGCGAACGAGCTGGTGGAATTCGTGCGCGCCGAAACGGGCGACTGGTTCCATATCGAAGTGGCGGCCTATCCCGAAGTGCACCCTCAGGCGAAATCGCCGCAGGATGACCTGCAGGCCTTCGTGCGCAAGGTGAACGCCGGCGCCAACGCCGCCATTACCCAGTACTTCTACAACGCCGATGCATATTTCCAGTTCGTTGACGCGGCGCAGAAGGCGGGCGTGAACGTGCCGATCGTGGCCGGCATCATGCCGATCACGAACTACACGCAGCTGATGCGTTTCTCGGATATGTGCGGCGCGGAGATCCCGCGTTGGGTGCGCCTCAAACTGGCCAGCTTCGGCGACGATACCGCATCGATCAAGGCTTTCGGCCTCGATGTGGTCACGCAGCTGTGCGAACGCCTGCTGGCGGGCGGTGCGCCGGGCCTGCACTTCTACAGCATGAACCAGGCGGCGCCAACCACGGCGCTGTGGGAACGGCTGGTTAAAGCGCCTCAGTAATGATGCGGTCAAGCGCGATGTCGTGCGCATCGCTGCCGAAATCCGCCATCAGGCAGGAATAGGCAATCCCCACCGTGGCCGGACGCGGCGCTTTTGCCAGCGTCCGGTCATAAAATCCCCCCCCATACCCCAGCCGGAAGCCGTCGCGGTTGTAGCCGAGGCAAGGCACCAGCAGCGCAGCCGGCGGCGCATCCATGCGCAGCTGCGCGGGCACGGCGATGCCCATCGCGTCCTTCACCATCGCTTCGCCGATCTCCCAGTCCGCGAACTCCAGCGGCGCATCGCGCTGCACCACCACCGGCAGCAGCAGCCGCGCGCCGAGCCGCGCCAGCTCTGCATAGGCGGCGCTCAGGTCCGGTTCGTCGCGCAGCGGCCAGTACACGCCCAGCGCCTGCACACGGCTCTGCCGCCACCATTCCACGATGTGGCGGCAGATATCCGCATCCCATTGCGCCCGCGTTTCGGGCGGAATGGCGCGCCGCGCGGCCAGCAGTTCCTTGCGCAAAACGGCCTTCGCATCTGCGCCTGTCTGTGCGTTGGAGGCTGGTAGCGCACTGTTGTTGCGTGGTATTCTTGAATCGCTGGTCATAATGCTGAATTACAGAGAGAGTCGTACATTGATTTCCAAGTCGAAATGGATAGCCGGCGCACTGTTCGCAACGGCCTGCCTCGCCGCCGCACCGGCCATCGCACAGGACAGCGACAGCAAAAAGGAAGATGACGCCTTCCTGCTCCTGCGCGACTCGGTGCGCCGCGACGATGCTTCCAAAGCCGAGTTCTACGCAGCCCGCCTCACCAGCTATGCCATTCCATCGTATGTTGATTATTATCGGCTGAAATCGCACCTGCGCGATGCCGGCGCGATGGAAGTGCTCGACTTCCTGAAAAAATACGAAGGCAGCGCCATCGCCGACCGCATGCGCAACGACTGGCTGCTGGAGCTGGGCCGCAAGCGCGACTGGGCCATGTTCGACCAGCAGCGCCCCCTGTTCGTGCTGGATGACGACCTGCAGGTGAAGTGCTATGCGCTGCTGTCGCGCCTGAGCAAGGGCCAGAACGTGGCTGCCGAGGCGCGCGCGCTGCTGGTGGATCCGCCGAATTACGGCGAGGCGTGCGGCGCGCTGATCGCGTCGCTCGCGCAGACCAGCCAGTTCAGCGCCGAAGACCTGTGGGCGCAGGTGCGCCTGGCGGGCGAGCGCAATGCGACCGGCCCCGCGCGCCGCACCATCATGCTGCTGAACGGCTCGGACAAGAAAATCGCCCAGGCCATCGACCTGCCCGCCATCGCCCTGACCAAAGGCGCAGGCAGCACAAAGGCCGATCACGAAACCTTCCTGGTCGCCGTGGGCCGCGCCGCCAAGACCAGCGTGAAGCTGTCCGTGCTGGCGCTGAAAAAGGCCATGCCGAAGCTCACGCCGCAGGAACAGGCCATCGGCTGGGCCAATATCGCGCTCCAGGCGTCCTATGTGATCGATGGCGACACCATGGACTACTGGCGCAAATCGAACGGCGCACCGCTGTCGATCGACCAGTTCCAGTGGAAGGCGCGCTACGCGATGCGCGAGGGCGACTGGCGCCTGCTGCGCCAGACCATTGCCGCCATGCCGGCCAGCCTGCGCGCCGACCCCACCTGGATTTACTGGAATGCACGCGCGCTGGCCGCGGAAGCACGCAGCAACACGCCGGAGGTGCTGGCGCTGTACCGCAGCATCGCGGACCGCTCCGACTACTATGGCCTGCTGGCGGCCGAGGAGCTGGGCCGCACGGTATCGATCCCTGCGCCGGGCGCACCGCCCACGCCGGCCGAAATGGCTGCCATTGCCGCCAATCCCGGCATCCAGCGTGCGCTCAAATTCTTCGACCTGCGCCTGCGCTTCGAAGGGACGCGCGAATGGAATTGGGAAGTGCGCCGCCTGAGCGAGCGCGAACTGATCGCAGCCGCCGAATATGCGCGTGAAAAGCATATCCTCGACCGCATGGTCTACACCTCGGAACGCACCCGCGTGCAGGCCGATTACAGCCACCGCTATCCGGCGCCGCATGACGACATCATGCAGCCCACCACCAGCACCCTTGGCCTGGACCGCGCCTGGGTCTATGGCCTGATCCGCCAGGAGTCGCGCTTCATCATGAACGCGCAGTCCAGTGCGGGCGCATCGGGCCTGATGCAGGTGATGCCTTCCACCGGCCGCTGGGTCGCCAAGAAAATCGGCCTGACGGACTTCGTGCAGGACATGCTGACCGACGTGCGCACCAATATCCTGCTCGGCGCGAACTACATGAACATGGTGCTCGGCAGCATGGACGGCTCGCAGGTATTGGCCACGGCTGCCTACAATGCAGGGCCGGGACGCCTGCGTTCCTGGCGCTCGACGCTGACCAAGCCGATGGACGCCACGGTCTTCATCGAAACCATGCCTTACTATGAAACGCGCTCTTACGTGAAAAACGTGATGACCAACGCGACCTATTACGCTGCCCTGTTCGAAGGCAAACCGCAGTCGCTCAAGGCGCGCCTCGGCACCGTGACGCCGAAAGGCTATACCGAACAGGAACAGCAGCAAACCTCCTTCAGCAGCCGCTAGACCATGTCCATGCACACCACACAACTTGATCCCACCCTGAGCCAGACCCTGGCCGCTGCCCGCGCACCCGGCCTCACGCTCGTTATCGGCAACAAGAACCTGTCTTCCTGGTCGATGCGGCCCTGGGTGGTGCTGAACGCGTTCCAGATTCCCTTCCAGGAAGTGCGCGTGGCGCTGGACAAGCCGGACACCTCCAACAATATTTCGCGCTACTCGGCCAGCGGCCGCGTGCCGGTGCTGCTGGCCGGTGAAACCACCATCTGGGACAGCCTGGCCATCTGCGAATACCTCGCCGAGCAGTTCCCGGACGAACACCTGTGGCCGCGCGACGTGGCGGCGCGCGCGATGGCGCGTTCCATCTGCGCCGAGATGCATTCCAGCTTCGCCAGCCTGCGCAGCACGATGCCGATGAATATCAAGGGCAGCTTCCCCGGCCAGGGCCGGGCGGCGGAAACCCAGGCCGATATCGGCCGCATCAGCGAGATCTGGGAAGAATGCCTGAGCCGCTTCGGCCGCAATGAATACCTGTTCGGCGATTTCTCGATCGCCGATGCCTTCTATGCGCCTGTCGTCACGCGCTTCAAGACCTATGGCGTGGTGCTGCCGCCTGTGCTGAACGCCTATTGCGAGCGTATCCGCAGCCATCCCGCCGTCGCACGCTGGATCGAGGAAGCGCTGGCCGAGGAATGAAGCCATGAAAACCTATGTCGTCGGCGGGGCAGTGCGCGACGAGCTCCTTGGGCTGCCGGTGAAGGACCACGACCATGTGGTGGTCGGCGCCACACCCGAGGAGATGGTGAAGCAGGGCTTCCGCCCTGTAGGCAAGGACTTCCCGGTCTTCCTGCACCCAAAAACGCAGGAGGAGTATGCGCTGGCCCGCACCGAGCGCAAGACGGCGCCCGGCTACAAAGGCTTCGTCTTCCACACTTCGCCGGATGTGACGCTGGAAGATGACCTGGTGCGGCGCGACCTCACCATCAATGCGATGGCGCGCGACGAGGACGGCGCCATCACCGATCCTTTCAACGGCAGGCAGGATATTGCCAACCGCATCTTCCGCCACGTCTCGGACGCCTTTGCCGAAGATCCCGTGCGCATCCTGCGCGTGGCGCGCTTTGCCGCGCGCTTCCCCGAGTTTCGCGTTGCACCGGAAACCAATCTGCTGATGCAGCACATGGTGGAGCAGGGCGAGGTGGATGCGCTGGTGCCCGAGCGTGTGTGGCAGGAGCTGGCGCGCGGCCTGATGGAACAGAAGCCGTCCCGCATGCTGGAAGTGCTGCGCCGCTGCGGCGCGCTGGCGCGCATCATTCCCGAACTGGACCGCCTGTGGGGCGTGCCGCAGCCGGAGAAGTGGCATCCGGAAGTCGATACCGGCATCCACATGCAGCAGGTCATCGACTACGCGGCCTCGCAGGATTTCGAACTGCCGGTGCGCTTCGCGGCGCTGATGCATGACCTTGGCAAGGGCATTACGCCGGAGCACAAATGGCCCGCCCACCATGGTCACGAAGGCCTCGGCGTCGATCTGGTGAACGAAGTATGCAAGCGCCTCAAGGTGCCGACCGAATGCCGCGACCTGGCGGTGATGACGGCGCGCGACCACGGCAACGTATCGCGTGCACTGGAGCTGCGCGCCCGCACGGTCGTCACGCTGTTCGAGCGCTGCGATGCCTTCCGCAAGCCTGCGCGGTTCAGCCAGATGCTGATGGCCTCCGAATGCGATGCACGGGGAAGGGAAAGCGCTGACGTCAGCTTCCGCGAAGCGCCTTATCCCCAGCGGCCCTATCTTGAGAACGCGCTTGCCGCTGCACGCGCCGTGAACGCGGGCGAGATCGCGCAGCGCACCGCCGACAGGCCGGAGCGCATTCCGGAAATGGTGCGCGCCGCGCGCGTGCGCGCCGTCAAGGCCGCCATTGCCGCCTCCGGCATCGGTCCGGACGGCGCGGACGATGCGGACGATGGTGACGACGGGGACGGTGCGGCATGAAGCTCAACTTCTTCCGCTGGCTGGGCGAATCGCCCAACCGTCCCACGGTGCCGGTGAAGGAGCTGCGCGAGCGCGACCGCCGCCGCATGCTGAAACATTTCCTCGCGCTGGAAAAGCAGGACCGTGTGCTGCGCTTCGGTTCTTACCTCAGCGACGAGCAGGTAACGAAATACGTCATGGGTATCGATTTCGAGCGCGACATCGTGTTCGGAGTGTATAACCGCACCTTCCGCCTGGCTGCCGTGGGCCACCTGGCATTCGCGCCCAAGCCGGCGGACAGCAGTACGGAAAAGGACTGGGTAGCCGAATTCGGCGTCTCGGTGCTGAAGTCGGCGCGCGGCCTGGGCATCGGCTCCAGGCTGTTCGAACGCGCCAACATCGTCTGCCGCAACAAGGACATCGATACGCTCTACATGCACTGCCTGTCGTCCAACCAGACCATGATGCACATCGCAAAAAAAGCCGGCATGGAAATCCACCGCGACTACGGCGAAGCGGACGCCTACCTCAAACTCGGCCCGGCCGACCCTGCCAGCGTGCTGCAGGAAGCCATGCAGGAGCAGCTGGCCACCTTGGACTACGCGCTGAAAGCCAATGTGCGGCGCGCCGCCAAATTGTGGGAGCGCATGCCGGGACGGAGGAAGAAATCAGATTAGCGGCAGCGCCGTCGTATCCTTGATGCGCTGCAGGGCGAAGCTGGATTTCACGTCCAGCACTGCGGGGTGGCGCAGCAGCGTCGCCATCATGAAGCGCGAGAAGTGGTCCATGTCTTCCACGTGCACGCGCAGCAGGTAGTCCATTTCGCCGGTCATCGCATAGCAGGCCACCACTTCCGGCCACTGCTCCACCGCCACCGCGAAGTCGGCGCGCGGCGAACCCACGCCCCCGGCCACGCCCAGCGCGCGGGCATTGCTGTGCGCCGTCGCGTCACTGTGCTTTTCCAGCCGCACGTTCACATAAGCCAGCAGGCCGAGGCCGATCTTGTCCGGGTCGAGCAGGGCCACATACTGGCGGATCACGCCTTCCTCTTCCAGCCTTTTGATGCGGCGCAGGCAGGGGGAGGGCGACAGGCTGACCTGCTCCGCCACGTCCTGGTTGGACAGGCGGCCGTCGCTTTGCAGAATGGAAAGAATTTTGCGGTCGGTCTTATCCAGCGAGATTTTGGACATTTTTCCCCCTTTATTGGTGTGTATACGAAATATTATTGCGTAAAAACTGTGAGAGCGCGAGATGTTCGCAATTTAATACCTCGGGGGCGGGACTATACTGACGGCTATTCTGCCAGGAGACGCACATGCAATTCACCCCATGGGAAAACCCGATGGGTACCGACGGCTTCGAGTTCGTCGAGTACGCCGCCCCGGATCCAAAAGCACTCGGCGCGCTGTTCGAAAAGATGGGCTTTACCGCCATCGCCCGCCACCGCACCAAGGACGTGACCCTGTACCGCCAGGGCGACATCAACTTCATCATCAACGCCGAGCAGGACTCCTTCGCCCAGCGTTTCGCACGCCAGCACGGCCCCTCCGTGTGCGCCATCGCGATCCGCGTGAAGGATGCCGCCTATGCCTACAAGCGCGCGCTGGAACTGGGCGCCTGGGGCTTCGATAACAAGACCGGCCCGATGGAGCTGAACATCCCCGCCATCAAGGGCGTGGGCGACTCCCTGCTGTATCTGGTGGACCGCTGGCGCGGCAAGCCGGGCGTGACGCCGGGCGGCATCGGCGACATCAGCATCTACGATGCGGATTTCGTGGCGATCCCGGGCGCGGAAGCGAACCCGGTGGGCAACGGCCTGACCTACATCGACCACCTCACCCACAATGTGCACCGCGGCCGCATGAAGGAATGGGCGGACTTCTACGAGCGCCTGTTCAACTTCCGTGAGATCCGCTACTTCGACATCGAAGGCAAGCTGACCGGCCTGAAGTCGAAGGCCATGACTTCCCCTTGCGGCAAGGTGCGCATTCCGATCAACGAATCGTCGGACGACAAGTCGCAGATCGCGGAATACCTGAACGAATACCACGGCGAAGGCATCCAGCACATCGCGCTGGGCACCGACAATATCTACAACTCGGTGCAGGGCATGAAGGACCAGGGCGTGGCGTTCCAGGACACCATCGAAACCTATTACGAACTGGTGAACCGCCGCGTGGCAAACCATGGCGAGAACCTGGACGAACTGCGCCGCCTGCGCATCCTGATCGACGGCAAGGCGAAGTCGGAAACCGAACGCGAACTGCTGCTGCAGATCTTCACGCAGAACGTGATAGGCCCGATCTTCTTCGAAATCATCCAGCGCAAGGGCGACCAGGGCTTCGGCGAAGGCAACTTCCGCGCGCTGTTCGAATCGATTGAGCTGGACCAGATCCGCCGCGGCGTGCTGGAAGACCCGAGCAAGACAGCAGCCTGATTTCGGCGGCAAAGCAGCACACATAAGCCGGCAGCCCTGCGACAAGACGGGGCGCCGGCTTTGGCACTTGAAGAATATTGGAGACAAATCGTATGAACGCACCCGTGAAAGGGACGGAGCTATCCGCCACGGCACAGGAATTTTCGCTGGATGACAAATGGACGCTGGAGCGCGGCCGCGCCTTCATGACCGGCACCCAGGCGCTGATCCGCCTGCCGATGATGCAGCGCGAACGCGACCTGAAAGCGGGCCTCAACACCGCCGGCTACATCACCGGCTACCGCGGCTCCCCTGTCACCAGCATCGACATGACGGCGATGAAGGCGAAGAAGTACCTCGACGCCCACCATGTCAAATTCCATCCCGGTATGAACGAAGACCTGGCTGCGACCGCCGTATGGGGCACGCAGCAGACCAACCTGTTCCCGGATGCGAAATACGACGGCGTGTTCTCCATGTGGTACGGCAAGGGCCCCGGCGTGGACCGCTGCGGCGATGTGTTCAAGCACGCCAACAATGCCGGTACCGCGCGCCATGGCGGCGTGCTGGTGCTGGCCGGCGACGACCACGCGGCCAAATCCTCCTCCACCGCGCACCAGTCCGACCACATCCTCACCGCCTGCGGCATTCCGGTGCTGTATCCATCCTCGGTGCAGGAATACATCGACTACGGCCTGCACGCCTGGGCCATGAGCCGTTACACGGGCCTGTGGGTATCGATGAAGTGCGTGACCGACATCATCGAATCCGGCGCCGTGGTGGACTTCGATCCGGACCGTGTGCAGATCGCCATGCCGGACGACTTCGAGCTGCCCGCGGGCGGCCTGAATATCCGCTGGCCCGATACGGTGCTGGACCAGGAAGTGCGCATGAACAGCTACAAATGGTACGCCGCACTGGCCTATGTGCGCGCCAATAAGCTGAACAAGATTATCTGGGACAGCCCGAAGCCGAAGATCGGCATCATCACCGCCGGTAAATCCTACCTCGACACGCGCCAGGCGCTGGCCGACCTCGGCATCGACGAGCAGGCCGCCGCCGACATCGGCATCCGCCTGTACAAGATCGGCATGACCTGGCCGCTGGAAGCGGACGGCGTGCACGAATTCGCGCGCGGCCTGGACGAGATCATCGTGGTGGAGGAAAAGCGCCAGATCCTCGAATACGCGCTGAAGGAAGAACTGTACAACCTGCCGGACAGCGAGCGTCCGCGCGTGGTGGGCAAGTTCGACGACACCGGCGAATGGTCCAACAAGCACCGCAGCGGCCACGGCGACTGGCTGCTGCCTGCAACCTATGAGCTGAATCCCGCGCAGATCGCGCGCGCCATCGCCAGCCGCATTTCGCACTACTGCGACGGCCATCCGGTGGCGGCGCGCGTGAAGGAGCGTATCGCCTACCTGGAAGCGAAGGAGCTGGTGTTGAGCAATGTGCCGGCCAAGGCGAATCCGCAGACCGACCGCACGCCCTTCTTCTGCTCCGGCTGCCCGCACAATACCTCGACCAAGGTGCCGGAAGGCTCGCGCGCGCTGGCGGGCATCGGTTGCCATTACATGGTGCTGTGGATGGACCGCGAAACCTCCACCTTCACCCATATGGGTGCGGAGGGTGTGACCTGGGTCGGCCAGGCGCCGTTCACCAACGAAAAGCACGTGTTCACCAACCTGGGGGACGGTACCTATTTCCACTCCGGCATCCTGGCGATCCGCGCCGCCGTTGCGGCGAAGGTCAACATCACCTACAAGATCCTGTACAACGACGCTGTCGCCATGACGGGCGGCCAGAACGTGGACGGACCGCTGGATCCCGGCATGATCTCGCGCCAGATCGCAGCGGAAGGCGTTACGCCCATCATCGTCGTCACCGACGATCCCGAGAAATATCCGGACGATTACGCCTGGGCGCCGGGCGTGACCGTGCGCCACCGCGCCGAGCTGATGGACGTGCAGCGCGAGCTGCGCGACAAGCCGGGCGTGTCGGCCATGATCTACGACCAGACCTGCGCTTCCGAGAAGCGCCGCCGCCGCAAGCGCAATGAGTATCCCGATCCGGCCAAGCGCGCCGTGATCAACGAAGCCGTATGCGAAGGCTGCGGCGACTGCTCCGTGCAGTCGAACTGCCTGTCGGTGGAGCCGCTGGAAACGGAACTGGGCCGCAAGCGCCAGATCAATCAGTCCTCCTGCAACAAGGACTTCTCCTGCACCACCGGTTTCTGCCCGAGTTTCGTGACGGTGGAAGGCGGCGCGCTGAAGAAGCCGAAGAAGGCTGCGCAGGCCGGCGGCGACATGCCGGCGCTGCCTGCGCCGCAGCTGCCATCGACCGAACAGCCCTTCGGCATCCTGATCACCGGCATCGGCGGTACCGGCGTGGTGACGGTGGGCCAGATCCTGGCCGTGGCCGCGCACGTGGAAGGCAAGGGCGCGGTGGTGCTGGACATGAGCGGCCTGGCGCAGAAGGGCGGCCCCGTGATGTCGCACGTGCGCCTGGCGGACAAGCAGTCCGACCTGCACTCCACCCGCGTGGGCACCGGCAATGCCGACCTCGTGATCGGCTGCGACCAGATCGTGACCGCCAGCCGCGACGCGCTGTCGCGCATGGGCGAGGGCCGCACCTGGGCTGCCATCAACTCCACCGGCGCCACCACGGCGGCATTCGTGAAGAACCCGGACTGGCAGTTCCCGGGCGCTTCGTCGCAGAACGAAATCGTGCGCGCATGCGGCAAGGAGCAGGTGGACTTCGTCGATGCAGGCCGCATCGCCACCGCGTTGATGGGCGATTCCATTGCCACCAATATGTTCATGCTGGGCTACTGCTTCCAGAAAGGCCACGTGCCGCTGGGCGAGGCCGCGCTGATGAAGGCCATCGAACTGAATAATGTGTCGGTCAACTTCAACAAGGCAGCCTTCAACTGGGGCCGCTATGCAGCGTACGACCTGGCTGCGGTAACGAAGATGGTGACGCCGGCGCAGGTCATCGAATTCAAGCGCGCGCAGACGCTGGACGAAATCGTGGCCCGTCGCATCGACCTGCTGACGGCCTACCAGAACGTAGGCTATGCCCAGCAGTACAAGGAGTTCGTGGAGAAGGTGCGCGCGGCCGAAAGCCGTCTTGGCCAGCCGCAGCTCAAGCTGACCGAGGCCGTGGCGCGCTACCTGTACAAACTGATGGCCTACAAGGACGAGTACGAAGTAGCCCGCCTGCATACCGACCCGGCATTCCGCGAGAAGATCGCCGGCATGTTCGAAGGCGATTACAAGCTCAAGTTCCACCTGGCGCCGCCGCTGCTGGCGAAGCATGACAAGGACGGCCACCTGATCAAGCAGGAGTTCGGCCCCTGGATGATGGCCGCCTTCCGCGTGCTGGCGCGCTTCAAGGGCCTGCGCGGCACCGCGCTGGACATCTTTGGCTACACCGCCGAGCGCCGCATGGAACGCGGGCTGATTCGCGAATACCGTGAAACGGTGGAGGCGCTGCTGCCCAAACTCGCCGCCGAAAACCTGCTGACGGCGGTTGCCATCGCGCGCATTCCGGAGGATATCCGCGGTTACGGCCACGTGAAGGAGCGCCACCTGAAAGCTGCGAAGCAGAAGGAGGCGGCGCTGCTGACGGCCTACCACGAGCCGGGCGGCGTTCCGCGTGCGGCCACCGCGTAAAAGCGGCAACAATGGCGCCTGAGGGCGCCATTGTTATAATGCCCGGATGAAACGTCTGTCCGCCGCTCTGGCGTTGGCTCTCTCCCTGGCTGCCTGTGGCGGCGATAACCCGGCTCCGCCGCCGGGAGGAGATGGGCCGCCCGTTGGCAGCCCGCCGCCGGTGGATCCGCCGCCAGCCAATCCGCCTCCCGTCGACCCTCCGCCGGTCGACCCGCCCCCGGTGGAACCCGAGTTCCCCGACCAGCTGTCGGCGGTGCTCTACTACCAGAACCGCTGCGTGAAGCCGGAAGGCTCGCAGCGTTCCGGCACGCTGAAGGACGAATTCAACTTCCTGCGCCGGTGGACCGACCTGACCTATTTGTGGAACAAGGAAGTGCCGGACATCGACGCGTCGAAATACAGCAGCGCCGTCGGCTATTTCAATGTCCTGAAAACGCCGCTGCTCACGGCATCGGGTCGGCCGAAAGACCGCTTCCATTTCAGCTACCCGAACCAGACCTGGGAAGAATTGTCGCGCGGCGTGGAGATGGGCTATGGCATCACCTGGGTGCGCAATGCGGACGGGACGGTGCCGCGCACCTGGCGCATCGCCCAGCTGCAGCCCGACGCGCCGGCGGCGCTGGCTGGCCTGCGGCGCGGCGACCAGCTGGTGCTGGCGGACGGCGTCGACTTCATCAACAGCACCGATTCCGCCAGCATCGGCAAGCTGAATGCCGCGATCTACCCGAAGAATGCGGATGAGCCGCACCGGTTCGAATTCCGGCGCGGCCAGGAAACGGTCAAGGTGGCGCTGAATTCCGTACCAGCCGTCATTGCCCCGGTGCAGAACGTAGCGGTGATCGACACGGCGGACGGCAGGTTCGGCTATCTCACCTTCGGCAACCATAATGCGCTGGCTGAAAAGCCGCTGGTGGATGCCTTTACACGCTTCCGCGACGAAGGCGTGACCGAACTGGTGCTCGACCTGCGCTATAACGGCGGCGGCCTGCTGTCCCTGGCCAGCCAGGTTGCCTACATGATTGCGGGGCCTGAGCCTACGAAAGGCAAGGTATTCGAACGTACGCTCACCAATGACCCGGCCAAACCCGGTGCGCCCCTGCTGTTCACGCCCACGGCGGGCAGTGGCAAGGCCTTGCCTTACCTGGGCCTGAAGCGCGTGAATATCCTGACCGGCCCGGGCACCTGTTCGGCCAGCGAATCCATCATCAACGGCCTGCGCGGCGTGGACGTGGAGGTGCGCCTGTACGGCAGCCAGACCTGCGGCAAGCCCTATGCCTTCGTCCCCACCCGCAACTGCGAAAACACCTATTTCACCATCCAGTACCAGGGCGTGAACGACAAGGGCTTCGGCGACTACGGCGACGGCTTCGCGCCCAGCTGCCGGGTGGCGGACGACCTCGAACATCCGCTCGGCAGCGAGAATGAAGCCGTGCTCGCCGCGGCGCTGGCCGGTCCGGCGCGCTGTGTCCCGGCTGCGGGCGCCCGCGCCGCCGCACCGGCTCCCGGCCTGGTCCCGGTACGCCCCATCGGCAGCGAAATCGCGATCCACGATCGCCCCTGATTGCTGCACACAGCCGAGCCCGTGTCCACCTTGGGGTCTGACCCCAAGGTGGACACGGGCTCGGCTGTGGGGAATATAATGCCTGCTTCCCTAACGTAGCCGGAGTCCCGTGCCGATGATCCGTTCCGCCTTGCTGCTTGCCTTGCTCGCCGCCTTTCCCCTTGCCCACGCTGCTCCCGATCTCACCACCATCTCCGAACGCTCCGGCTTCCTGAAGACGGGACGCTATGACGAAGTCGTCAAGCTGTGTGCGGACTTCCAGAAGGCCTACCCGAAAGCCGTGCGCTGCTTCGAATTCGGCCGCACGCCGGAAGGCCGGCCCATGCTGGCGCTGGCCGTGTCGCGTAGCGGCGCGCTGACCGCGGAACAGGCGAAGCAGCGCAAGCTGCCGGTGCTGCTGGTGCAGGGCGGCATCCATGCCGGCGAAATCGATGGCAAGGATGCGGGCTTCCTCGCGCTGCGCGAAGCGCTCGAGGGCAAGGCCGCCAAGGGCGCGCTCGACAAGCAGGTGCTGCTCTTCGTGCCCGTGTTCAATGTGGATGGCCACGAGCGCTTCGGCCAGTGGAACCGCCCCAACCAGCGCGGCCCGGTGGAGATGGGCTGGCGCGTCACCGCGCAGAACTACAACCTGAACCGCGATTACGTGAAGGCCGATGCGCCCGAGATGCAGGCCATGCTGGCCCTGGTGAACCAGTGGGATCCCCTGGCCTATGTGGACCTGCACGTGACCGACGGCGCGAAATTCCAGCCCGATGTGTCGATCCAGGTGGAGCCGGTGCACGCTGGCGATGAAGCCCTGAAGGCGGCCGGCACGGCGCTGCGCGATAACGTGATGGCCGACCTGCGCAAGCAGGGCTCCGACCCGAAGCACTTCTACATCTCCTTCGACAAGACCGACGATCCGCAATCCGGTTTCGTCGACGAGGTGTCGACGCCGCGTTTCTCCACCGGCTATTTCCAGCTGCGCAACCGCTTTGCCATGCTGGTGGAAACGCATTCGTGGAAGGACTACCCGACCCGCGTGCGCATCACCCGCAACACCATCGTTTCGCTGCTGGACCAGGTGGCGCAGCATGGCGCCGCATGGACGAAGGCGGCGGCGGAGGCCGATGCCCGCTCGGCCGCGCTGGCCGGCAAGGATTTCCCGCTCAGCTACCGCACCACCGACAAGACCACCATGATCGAGTTCGCGGGCTACGAGTACACGCGCACGCCGTCCGACATCTCCGGCGCACTGTGGACGCGCTACGATGAAAGCAAACCGCAGAAGTGGACCGTTCCGCTGCGCGATGAAGTGGTGCCGGACTTCCAGGTCAAGGCGCCGGCCGGCGGCTACATCGTGCCTGCGGCATGGGCCGGCATCGTCGCGCCGAAACTGAAGCAGCATGGCGTGAGCTACCGCGTGCTGCAGGCGGCGCCCGGCAAGGTGGATGTGGAGAGCTTCCGCGCCGACAAGGCCAGGCTGACGCCGAATTCCTTCGAAGGCCACCAGATGCTGGCCGTGGAGGGCAGCTGGAAGCCGGAGCAGCGCGAGCTGGTGAAGGGCGCGCTCTTCGTGCCCATCGCCCAGCCCAAGGCGCGCCTCGTGATGACGATGCTGGAGCCGCGCAGCGCCGACTCGCTGCTGGCCTGGGGCATGTTCAACAATGCCTTCGAGCGCAAGGAATACATGGAGGAATACGTGGCCGAGGAAGTGGCGCGCGAACAGCTGGCCGCCGATCCGGCGCTGGCCGCGGCCTTCAAGGCGAAGCTGGACAGCGATCCCGCCTTTGCGAAGAGCGCGCATGCCCGCCTCGACTTCTTCGCACGCCGCCACGCGTCCTGGGATGAGCGTTTCCAGCTTTATCCGGTACTGCGTACCGCATCTGTCAACTTGCAGTAAGGAAACAAAACAACAGCTTCCCCATTTGGTGAATTGCCGGGGTTCAAGTGGTCCTTTAGTCTCCGCAACACGCGCACTGATCACATAACAAGTACTGCGCGGGGGTAGGGGGAAGCTGTGTTCAACAGGGCTGCGGGCATCACTGCCTCGCCGTGTCCTTCTATTTCCGCAGTGCTCGTCGGTTTGTTCCGTGCGCCGGTTTTTCTGTCAACCGCGCTACGAAAGAACACTCCATGAGTACCAAAGACCGCTCGCCACAGCGCAATACGCTGGCCTTCGCCGTTGCCCTCGCCCTCGCCGGTTGCGGCGGCGGCGGTGGCGGCGACAGCGCTCCGCCTCCCGTTGTCAATCCACCAGCCCCCCAGCCAACGACGACAACCCTGTCCGGCGTGGTGGTTGACGGCTATGTAAGCGGCGCCACCGTTTATCTCGACCTCAATAACAACAACAGCCAGGATACCGGCGAACCCGCCACCACCACCGGCGCCAACGGCCAGTTCACGCTGAGCACCACTGCCCCCGTGGCCCAGATCAACGGACAGCGCCTGCGCATGACGGGCGGCACCGACCTGTCCACCGGCCAGGCTTTCACGCACAGCATGAGCGCGGTGGTGGAAGACGCGGCCAGCAAGCCTTTCAACGCGGTCACGCCGCTCAGTTCCGTCATCGACGGCATGGTCGCTTCCGGCGCCACGCTGGCGCAGGCACGCGAAGCGCTGGTAAAGGTGATGGGCCTGTCGTCGGCCTCGGTGCTGGACAAGGATCCGCTGGCCCAGGCCGCCGCCGAGAAGACGCTGCTGCAGAAAATGGTGGCCATGCAGAAGGCGCTGGAAGTGATGGCCATGGCCGAACGCACGGCAGGGGAGGCCGGCAGCGTGGCGGCCATGTCGCGCGTTTCGGCCGCTGTGGGCGCGGAGATCGTGCGCCTCGCAGGCAGCATGCCGGCCGGCGCGACGCTGCCGCCTGTGGCGCAGCTGGTGACGGGCGCCGCGGCCAACCAGGACCGCTTCCTGAGCAACAAGGCCGCAGCCCAGGGCACTGCGCCGCTGGCAGCGGACGTGGCCAGGCTGACCGAGGCCACCATCGCGGTGGCGCTCAGCCAGTTCCTGCGCACCAGTCCCGATGCCAGCGGCGCTGCGGTGCCGGCAGGGATCGCGGTGTGGGTGGATGCAAGGCTGAAGGTGATCGAAGGCCTGCTGGATAACGCGGTGCAGAGCGCCAGCGTCATTACCACCAGCGTTCCGGTACGCCTCAACGCGGTGGCCGCCTCCAGCGGCGCATCGCAGGCGCTGCGCGACCTGGTGGACCTTACCAGCGCGCTGAATACCATGCCGGCCGCCGCCGCCACGGTTCCGGCCGGACTGGAAAACGTGCAGTCGGCAGTGAACCAGCTGCCAACGCCGACCTTGCCGACCCCGGCGCCAACGTCGCCGCCCACCGCGCCGCCAACCTCCGCGCCCACCTCGCCGCCGCCAACTTCCGGGCCGACTTCACCACCGACGTCGCCGCCACCGCCGCCACCACCACCACCTCCACCGCCACCGGCCGGGCCAACACCGCCTTCGGTGACGCCGTCGCCGCCGCCGCCGCCACCGGCTTTGCCCTCGCCGCCAGCGACGACTGTGCCCGCGCCTGCACCGACCCCTGCCCCGACCGCCTCACCGACCGCGCCGCCGACAGCTGCGCCAGTGCCGGTTCCGCCTCCTCCGCCGCCGCCTGCGCCGACGCCGCCGCCAACGGCCACGCCTACGCTGCCGCCTGGTGCTTATCCGGGAACCTAACGTTACCGCCTCACTAATCGGACGCACCAAGGATCAAGATCATGCCAACTACGAACACCGTCGTCATCAACGAAATTCCGGTCAGCACCACTGACAATACCCTGACCGCCTGGGGGCCGCCGCTCAGCGCGCAGTACTTCTTTGTGCTGGCCAACGGCACCAGCGCGGCCGAGACCTTCGACGCCGCCGATATCTCAAGCGCCACGCTGGCCCGCATGGCCACTTACACGCGCGGCGCCTCCATCGTGATGGGTGACGGCGACGATACCGTCATCGGCTCCGCATACGGTGATGTGATCAGTGCCGGCGCCGGCACCAACCTGATCGACGGCGGCGCCAACCTCGGCACGGATCCGGGCGGCTACAAGGCCATGGATACGCTGAACATCTTCGTTACCAGCAGCGCGGCGGATGCGGCGCTCAGCGTGACGGCAATCAGCAGCAGCGGCGCCGATGCCGCGCAATATGCGGCGGGCTACCGCATCAAGGTGGTGAACGGCGCCGAGACGGGCTACCTGAAAGGCGTTGAGCAGGTCAACGTATTCATGAACAACAGCTACCAGCGCAGCATTGCGCTGGTCACGAACGTATCGGAGGTCGGCGGTTCGCAGGATCCGGCAACGATGATGCACCTGGCATGGGTGCAGGGCAGCGCATTCAACGACAGCTTCGACGCCTCGGCCGATATCTCGTCCGGCACCGCCGCCATGATGGCCACGCACGGGCGCGGCGTATGGGCCGACATGGGCGCCGGCGACGATACCGTCGCAGGCAGCATCTACGGCGACGACATCAATGCCGGCGCCGGCACCAACTACGTGGACGGCGGCGCCAACGGCGGCAGCCCCCCATGGGGCGGCAAGGCGCAGGACGTGCTGCACGTTACCGTGGCCAGCCAGGCAGCCGCCAATGCGGTCACGGTCACGCAGCTCGCAGCCGGCGCCGGCAGCGCCGCCGACCAGGCGGCGGCCGCGGCCAATTACACGCACAAGGTCGTGTCGGGCACGGACGTCAGCTACATCAAGGGCATTGAGCGTGTCAGCATCGAGATCGTCAACGGCGGCACCAATACCTTCGCGCGCGACATCCCGCTGGCGGTGGTGGTGAACGAGGCGAACCTGAGCGATCCCTCCATCGGCAATTACTACCACCTGGCGTGGGCCAACGGCACCGCAGGCGCGGATTCCATCGATATGTCGGGCAGTACGGCATTGCTGTCGTCCGCCCTGCGGACCGCGCTGGATACGCGCGAGCGCGGCGTGTGGGTCGACGGCGGTGCAGGCAATGACACCATTACCGGCACCGGCTATGCGGACAACTTCCGCAACGGCGCCGGCAACAGCAAGATCGACGGCGGCGCCAATGACGGCCCGGCCGGCGAATTGTCGCGCGATGTGTTCGAAGTGACGGTCGCCTCCACGGCCGCCATGGCTGCCGTCACCGTAGCGGCATCCGACGACCCTGCCTACACCTGGATGGTGACTTACGGCACCGGCGAGAAGGACTACCTGAAGAACGTGGAAGCCATTGCGGTCAACGTTGCAGGCACGGCGACGGGCAAATGGATTCCGCTCGAAGTCAGCGTGCACGAAATCGGCGCCGGTGGCGACCTGGCGAATTCCATGCACTACGCCTGGGCCGAAGGCACGGCGCAGGGCGATAATTTCGATGCCGCCAGCGCCGTCTCGGCCGCGACGCAGACGCTGATGAGCAACAACGGGCGCGGCATCTGGGTAAACACGGGTGACGGCAACGATACCGTGGTGGCCAGCGGTTTCGGCGACGATATCAATGCAGGCAAGGGCAGCAACTATGTTGACGGCGGCGCCAATGCAGGCTCCCCGCCATGGGGCGGCAAGGCGCAGGACGTGCTGCATGTGACCGTGGCCAGCCAGGCCGCAGCCGGCGCGGTGACGGTGACGAAGCTCTCCGCCTCCAGCACCGGCGCCGAACTGGCCGCCTTCAATGACGGCTACGAATACAAGGTGAGCGCAGGCAGCGACGTGACGTATGCCAAAGGCATCGAGCGCGTCAGCATTGAAATTTCCGACGGCAGCACGAACACTTTCGTGCGCGATATTCCGCTCGTTGTCGTAGCGCGCGAAGCCAACCTGGCGGATGCCGGCGTCGCCCAGTCCTTCCACCTGGCGTGGGTGGAAGGCACGCAGAATGCCGATACCATCGACCTGTCGGGCGCCACCGCACTGCTGTCCGCGCCGCTGCGCACGGCGCTGGGCACATACAGCCACGGCGTGTGGGTGGACGGCGGCGCAGGCAACGACACGATCACCGGCACTGCCTATGGCGACAACTTCCGCAACGGCAGCGGCAACTCCTATATTGATGGCGGCGCCAATGCGGGGCCGGCAGGCCAGCAGGCGCGCGACGTCTTCGAAATCACCGTCGCCACCACGGCCGCGATGAACGAGGTACGGGTGGAAGCCTCCGACGATGCGGGCTATACCTGGATGGTGGTTTATGGCAGCACCGGCCAGAAAGACTACCTGAAAAACATCGAGGCGGTGACAGTCAACGTCAACGGCACCAGCACCGGCAAGTGGATTCCGCTCGCCGTCAACGTCAACGAGATCGATGCAGCGACGGGCAATCCGTCCGAATCAATGCACCACGCCTGGGTGCAGGGCACCGGGCTGGGCGACAGCTTCGACGCGGCCAGCGGCATCTCTTCTGCCACGCACACGCTGATGGCCACGAACGGGCGCGGTATATACATGGACATGGGCGCCGGCGATGACACTGTGGTGGGCTCCGCCTACGGCGACGACATCAACGCGGGCGCCGGCACCAACTATATCGACGGCGGCGCCAACGGCGGCAGTCCGCCATGGGGCGGCCAGGCGCGCGATGTGCTGCACGTGTCGGTGGCCACGCAGGCTGCCGCTGCAGCCGTCAGCGTCACCGCGCTGGCCGGCGCCACCACGGGTGCCGACGCCGCGGCCCTCGGCCTCGGCTATACGCACAAGGTAACAGCCAACGGCGAGACGGATTACATCAAGGGCATCGAGCGCGTGTCGATCGAGCTGGTGAGCGGCAGCACCAGTACCTTCGTACGCGACATTCCACTGGCGGTGGTGGTGGATGAGGCAAACCTGGCCGATACCAACAGCGCCGGTTTCTACCACCTGGCCTGGGTGAACGGCACCGGTGCGGGCGATACCATCGACCTCTCCGGCAGCACGGCATTGCTGTCGGGCGGCATCCGTGCCGAGATGGCGTCCAGTTCGCGCGGCCTCTGGGTCAACGGCGGCGCGGGCGACGACACCATCACCGGCACCAGCTATTCCGATAACTTCGTGAACGGCGCGGGCAATTCGAAGATCGACGGCGGCGACAATATTGGCGCCAACGGCCTGCAGGGCCGCGACGTGTTCGAGATTACGGTGGCCAGCACCACGGAGCTGTCGGCCATCCAGGTTGCGCTCTCCGACGATCCTGCCTACAGCTGGATGGTGACGTACGGCGCCACCGGTCAGAAGGACTACCTGAAGAATATCGAAGCGGTGTCGGTCAGCGTCAACGGCACCAGCACCGGCCGCTATATTTCGCTGGCGATGCGCATCGACGAAATCCAGCCCACCAGCAATAACCTCAGCAATTCGCCTTACTACGCCTGGGTCGAGGGCACGGCAAAGGACGAGAGCTTCAACGCGGCGACGGACATCTCGTCCGATATGCGCGCGCTGATGGCGCAGAACGGCCGTGGTGTGTCCGCCGACCTCGGTGCGGGCAACGACACCATCGTGGGCTCGGCCTACGGTGACGTGCTGGCGGGCGGCGCAGGCACCAACTATATCGACGGCGCGGGCAGCGCCGGCCGCATGCCGAACGGCCAGAAGCCGGTGGACATGCTGGACATGTTCGTCGCGAACCAGACGCAGGCCAATGCGGTACAGGTGCAGCTGCTGGACGCCGGCATGACCGGCGCCGATGCAGCGGCCTTCGCCGCAGGGTATAAGTTCAGGATCAGCAACGGCAGCACCGAGGTCGATTACGTCAAGAACCTCAGCAGCGTCAATGTCCGGATCTGGAATGACAAGGACGGCGATGGTGTGCGCGATTACTCGACAAACGCCTCCGTCAACGAAGTCACGCTGGGCCGCACCATTTCGCTGACCGCGAATACGGCGCCCACTTTCAAGGGCACGGCGCCCGGCGTCAGCATCACCGACGCGGGACAGGACTTCGGCGCTGTGGGCGGCGTGGTGCTGCCGGGCGGCAAACTGCTGACCGTCTCCTATATCGACAGTGCCATCAACGGCGACAACTATTCGATCTACCTCACCCGCAACAATGCCGACGGCTCGGTGGACACCAGCTTCGGCGGCGGCACGGGCCGCGTCGAGATTCCGACCGCTTACGCTGCGGTGACTGCGCCGGTGGTGCAGGCCGATGGCAAGGTACTGGTCTCGGTCAGCACTCCCGGCTCGCCCTCGGACATCAAGGTGCTGCGCCTGAATGCGGACGGTACGCTCGACACGGCCTTCGGCAGCGGCGGCTCGGTGGTGGTAGGCGTCGCATCGGCCAACGACACGCCGCGCCAGATCCTGCTGCAGGCTGACGGCAAGATTGTTGTCGCTGGCACCGGCAATGGCGGCGCCAGCAGCACGAACGACTTCGCGCTGCTGCGCCTGAACGCGGACGGCACGCTGGACACCAGCTTCAACGGCAGCGGCAAGCTGGTGGTGCCGGTAGGGACCGGCCCCGATAGCGCCAATGCCGCCGTGCTGCAGGCCGACGGAAAAATTGTCGTTGCCGGCACCGTCGGCAGCGGCAGTGCGGCCGACTACGGCCTGGTGCGCATCAATGCGGACGGCACGCTGGACAGCAGCTTCGGCACCGGCGGCAAGCAGGTATTGGCGGTCGGGCCGGGCGGCGACGCCGCCTATGTGCTCACGCTGCAGGCGGACGGCAAGCTGATCGCGGCGGGCTATAGCCGCAGCGGTTCGGCCGACACCAGCGACTGGGATATGTCGCTGGTGCGCCTGAACGCCGACGGCTCGCTGGACAGCAGCTTCGGCACCGGCGGCAAGGTCGTCACCCATGTGGGCAACCTGAACGACCGCATCTTTGCGATCCAGGTGCAGCCGGACGGCAAAATCGTCACGGCGGGCACGATGAATGTGCAACTGAGCAGTGTGATGAGCGGCCAGTTCGCCATCACCCGCTACAACGCGAACGGCACGCTCGACACCAGCTTCGGCAACGGCGGCATCGCCACCGTGCCGGGCCACGGCATGGGCGACCAGGCCGCCTCGCTGGGGCTGGCCAACGGCAAGATCGTGCTGTTCGGCTCCACCTTCAATGACCTGCAGGCCAACGTCAGCAACGTGATCGCCCGCCTGAACGCGGACGGCACGCTGGACGACAGCTTCGCCACCGGCCAGGCCAGCAGCGTCGGCGGCACCGTTACCGCGAACGGCTTGCGCCCGAAAGTACTGGACACGAATGCCGCGATCTACGATGCCGACCTGAATGCGAAAGGCAGTTATGCCGGCGCCACGCTGACGCTGTCGCGCCAGGGCGGCGCCGCGGCGGAAGACCTGTTCTCCGCCAGCGGCGACGTGAGCTTCGCCAACGGTAACGTGAGTGTGGGCGGCATCGTCATCGGCACCGTCGCTCAGTCTGGCGGTACGCTGACGCTGACCTTCAATGCCCAGTCCAGCCAGGGCATGGTGAACCGCGCCATGCACGGCATCGCCTACAGCAACGGCAGCGCCACGCCGCCGTCTTCCCTCGTCATCGACTGGACCTTCAGCGACGGCAATACCGGTGCGCAGGGCCTGGGCGCGGCCTATACCGCCACCGCCAGCACCACGGTGCAGATTGCGGCCACCATCGATGCCGTTGAACGCAGCAAGATCGATCCGGCCCTGAGTACGCTCCTCAACAATAACGTGCCTGTGCCGCTGAGCTCTCTCAGCGCCATGGCGACGGTGGAGGGCACGGCAGGCGCCGATACGGTCAGCCAGGCTTCCTTCAGCTCCGCCACGCTGGCGCTGATGGCGGAGTTCCAGCGCGGCGCCACCTTCCTCATGGGGGCGGGCAACGACACCGTCGGCGGCACCGGCTACAGCGATGTCTTCGTGCTGGGCGGCGGCGTGAACTGCGCGGACGGCGGCGCCAACGCGGGGCCGGCGCCCGGCGGTTCCGGTTCCGGCCGCGACATGCTGGTGGTCTACGCGCCGAATGCCTCTGCGGCGGCGGCCGTGGCGGCGACCAAGCTGACGGGCAGCGCCACGGGCGAGGACCTCGCCGCTTTCAATGCAGGCTACGACGTCAAGGTCGTCAACGGCAGCGAAATCAACTACGTCAGGAACATCGAGCTGGTCTCGGTGCAGGTCTGGAACGATGCGAACGGCAACGGCGTGCGCGATAACGGTGAAGTGAGCTGGGTGCGCGACATTCCGCTTGCAATGCTGGTCAACGAGGTACGGGTCAGCACGACGGATCCGACCAAAACGGCCGACGGCCAGCCCCTGGCCTCGTCCTTCAGCATGGCCTGGGGCGAGGGCTCGATGAATGCCGACACCTTCAATGCCGCCAGTGACGTGAGTTCGGCCACGCAGGCGCTGATGGCCAGCTATGGCCGCGGCGTGTGGGTGGATGGCCGCGGCGGCGACGATACCATTACCGGCAGCGGTTTCGGCGACGATTTCACTGGCGGCGCCGGCACCAACTACATCGACGGCGGCGCCAATGCCGGCACCATGGCCAACGGCGGCGCGGCCATCGACATGCTGCAGGTCTATACGGCCAGCACCGCGGAAGCCGACGCCGTGGCGGTCACGGCGCTCACCAGCAGCATGAGCGGCGCCGACGGCGCCGCCTATGCCGCCGGCTACCGCTTCAAGGTGGTCAATGGCGCCACGGAAACCGACTATGTGAAGAACATCGAACAGGTCAATGTGCAGGTATGGAACGACAAGGACGGCGATGGCCAGCGCGACTACAGCAGCGATTCCGCCATCAATGAGGTGACATACTCGCGCGGCGTGGCGCTGACCACGAATACGGCGCCAAGCTTCACCGGCGTGGCGCCCGGTGTGGCCCTGGACAATGCTGGCATCGATTTCGGCGTGCTGGGCGGCACCGTGCTGGCCAGCGGCAAGCTGCTCGCCGTTTCCTATTACCGTGCATCGCCGGACGATTCAAATTATGTGCTGGTGCTGAACCGTTCGAATGCGGACGGCAGCCAGGACAACACCTTCGGCAGCAGCGGCCGCGTCACGCTGCCGACCAGCTACGATACGGTGGCCGGTCCGCTTGAGCTCAGCGACGGCAAGCTCCTGGTGGCCGTTGGCACCCAGCCGCGCGAGAGCGCGGACGTGCGCGTGATGCGCCTGAACGCCGATGGCTCGCTGGATACCAGCTTCGGCAGCGGCGGCTACCAGACCGTGTCCTTCTCGGCCGGCCGCGATACGGTCAGCAAGCTGCTGGCCGATCCGGCCAGCGGCAAGATCACCGTGGTCGGTTCGGCCGGCGGCGGCGCCGACCTGGCGGTGCTGCGCCTGAATGCCAACGGCAGCCTGGACACGAGCTTCGATGGCGATGGCAAGCTGGTGCTGGACCTGAGCGCTAGCGATAACGCGGCATCGGCGGCGCTGCAGGCCGATGGCAAGCTGGTCATCGCCGGCTCGGGCGTGGGCGCCAATCCCGACTTCATGGCGGTGCGCGTCAACACCGATGGCACGCTGGATAGCGGTTTCGGCGCCGGCGGCAAGGTGCTGGTGCCGGTCGGCGTGGGCTCCGACGTGGCCACCAGCATCAAGGTGCAGGCCGACGGCAAGCTGCTGCTGTCCGGCCAGTTCCGCACCGGCACCACCACCGCGAGCGACCTCGATAACGCGTGGCTGCGCCTGAATGCGGACGGCTCGCGCGATACCGGCTTCGGCACCAACGGCCTGGTCAAGCTGCACATCGGCGACGGCTCGGACCGTACGGCCGCTACCGAGTTGCTGGCGGATGGCAAGATCCTCACCCTGGCCACCGTGAACGGCAATTCGCAGGGCATAGGCGCGGCCTTCCTGCTCGGCCGCCTGAATCCGGACGGCAGCATCGACGCCGGCTTCGGCAATAACGGCTCGGTCTACCTGCCGGTGCTGGGCATCGGCGACCAGGCGTATTCGCTGCAGCTCGTGAACGGCAAGATTGTCATTTTCGGCAGCACCCAGAATGACATGAACTTCAACCAGAGCAATGTGCTGATCCGCCTGAACGCCGACGGCTCGCGCGACGCCAGCTTCAATCCTTCGCCTGCTTCCACGCTGGGCAATACGGTGGTGATGAACGGCGTGTTTGCGGAAGCGCTGAACGAGAATGCGGCCATCTTCGATGCGCAGCTGGCAGCACGCGGCAACTACGCAGGCGCCAGCCTCACGCTGAGCCGGCAGGGCGGCGCCGATGCGAGCGATATCTTCGTCGGCGTGGGCGAGGTGAGCTTCCAGAACGGCGAACTGCGTGTGAACGGCATCCAGGTGGGCTGGGCCAACAGCAGTGCCGGCACGCTGACCATCCACTTCAACGACATCGCGGTGCAGGGCATGGTCACGCGCGTACTGCACGGCATCGGCTACGCCAACAGCAGCGGCACGCCGCCGTCGAGCGTGACCATTGACTGGGTCTTCAACGACGGCAATGACGGCAGCCAGGGCTTTGGCGGCGCGCTGGCGGCCAGCGGCAGCACCACGGTGCAGTTCCAGACCCGGACCTGGGAAGCGAAGCCTTCCAACCTCGACAGCAGCAAGGCGGCGCTGCCGGATGGCGCCGCGGTGCCCATGGAGGAGCTGCACTTCTTCGCCGAGGCATATGGCACCAACGGCAACGACAGCTTCAATGCGGCCACCGGCTTCTCCTCCGCCGTGCAGGCGCTGATGAGCACCTATGGCCGGGGCGCCCAGTTCGCCTTCGCGGGCGGCGACGACACGATCACCGGCACCGGCTACAGCGACCTGATTTATGCCGGCGCCGGCACCAACCGTATCGACGGCGGCGCCAATGCCGGCACCCATCCGTGGTACGGCAATGCGAAGGACATCCTCGAAATCTTCGTCAACGACCAGGCGGGGGCGAATGCGGTGCAGGCGATCCAGCTCGACGGCTCTTCGACCGGCGCCGACGCCACGGCCTACAGCGCCGGGTACACCCTGAAGATCGTCAACGGCAGCGAGATCGATTATGTGAAGAATATCGAGCTGGTGACGGTGAGCATTGGGCAGCCGGGGCCGCAGGCCGCGTGGGCGCGCGATATCGTGCTGGCCACCCAGTACGGCAGCATCACGCTGAAGGACGGCGACCCGACCAAGGCATCGGACGGCAGGCCGCTGGCGGACATCCGCCACTTCGCCTGGGCCAATGGCGGCTTAGGCAATGACGTGGCCGATGCCGCCGTGCTGCCGCAGTCCTTGCGCGACCTGATGCAGGCGAATGGCCGCGGCATGTACTTCGACATGGGGGCGGGCAACGATACGGTGACTGGCTCCGCCTGGTCGGACAATATCGTGGCCGGCGCCGGTATCAACCGGGTGGACGGCGGCGCCAATGGCGGCACCACGCCGGATGGCCAGCGCCCTTCAGATACGCTGGAGATCTATGTCGCCACCACGGCTGACGGCAACGCGGCCACGGCCACGGTACTGGACGCAGGCGGCACGGGCGCCGACCAGGTGGCGTTCAGCGAAGGCTACCAGTTCAAGATCGTGGCAGGCGGCGAGACCGACTATGTGAAGAATATCGAAGCGGTCAATATCTTCACCTATGCGGACAGCAACGGCAACGGCCAGCGCGACCCGGGCGAGTCGCAGTTCCTGCGCCAGATTCCGCTGTCGGTCATGGTCAACGAGCAGCAGGTGAATGCGTCGGATGCAACGAAAGACCCGTCCGGCAACCTGCTGTCCACCTATATGCACCTGGCCTGGTTCAACGGCAGCCTTGGCAACGACACCGTGGTCGTCAGCTCGCAGCTGAGCACTTCCGGGCTGGCGCTGCTGGGCACGGTGGGCCGCGGCGTGTTCGCGGACCTCGGCGCGGGCAACGACACCATCACCGCCAGCGGCTTTGGCGACAATGTCACACTGGGCACCGGCACCAACTATTACGATGGCGGCGCCAACGCGGGCAGCGACCCGCAGGGCAATCCGGCGCAGGATGTGCTGGAGGTTTATGTCAGCAACTCATCGGAAGCCAGCGCCGTGTCCTTGACCGCACTGACCACGGGCATGTCCGGCGCGGACGGCGCTGCGTACGATGCGGGCTACCGCTTCCGCGTGAACAGCGTGGACGAGGTGGATTACCTGGTAAACGTGGAGCGTGTCACGGTGCAGATCTGGAACGACCTGGATCACGACGGCCAGCGCGACTACGCGGGCGACGCGAGCAACGAAGTGACCTTTGTGGCACAGATTCCCGTGCCATAAGGGTAGCGGTCAGCAGAGCTGGCCGTTGAAGGGATCGATGACCGTCTGCGTGCGGTAATCGATCCCGCTCAGTTCCCGGTACTGGTCCATGCTGCGCACCGTGCCCAGGCCATAGGCGCCCGGCAGGCCGTCGCCCATCAGCAGGCGGTTCAGGCGCTGCCTGGCGCGCTCGGTCAGGTAGGACGACTGGAAGGCGCGCTTCGCGTCCGTTTCGCCATACCAGTGGTGGGTGGAGTAGGGCGTTCCTTCCGTCTTGTACAGGTGGTACAGCGGCACCACCAGCGGATGGAAGATGTCCCAGCCGCGGGTGAATGCCCGCACCGCCAGGCTCTGTTCCTCGCCATGGAAATACAGGTAGGGATCGTAGGGCACTTCTTCCACGAACTGCCCTGCCGCGAACAGGAAGCCCGCCGAGATATGGCAGCCCATCACTGGCTGGTCGGTGAACAGGTGGCGGCCCTGGAAGCGCATGACCGCATCGTCGGCCGTCGGCATTTTTTCGGGATGCGGACGCAGCACCAGCGCCGTCTTGCCTTCGCCCGGCGTGTACTGCGGCACACCATCCACCATATCGAAGCGGTAGGGATAAGTGCTGACGATAGGCTTGGCCGAGCGCTCGCGCAGGGCCGCATGCTGCGCGCGCAGCTGCTTGTCCCAGCCCTTCTCGAACAGCGTGTGCGAATCCACCTGCAGCAGGAAGGCCTCGTTGTCGTACAGGCTGAAGGCCGTGCTGCGCGCCCAGCTCACGCCCAGCGTATCTTCCGGATGCACGTGCACATAGCGCACCTGGCGCGCATAGGGCAGCGAGGAGATCGATGCGCGCTGGTCTTCCACATGCTGGTCCACCACGCCGAAGGAAAGCAGCAGCGGCTGCGCCGCCTTCGTCAGCGCGTCGTTCAGCGTGAAGAACAGCATCGGGTCCAGGTAGGCGGCAACGCTGATGAAGATCTTCTGGCTCACGGCAGGGCCTTCTGCAATGGTTCGATGGCGCGCTGCACCGTGGCAGCCGGCATGTGCAGCAGCAGGCGCACCAGTTCCGGCTGGCGGTTGGTGGACGTTTTCTGGTAGATCGACAGCAGCTGCTTGCGCACCGTGTCGTACTGCACGCCCAGCGTATCGGCGATGGTTTTCAGGTGCATGCCGTCGGCCAGCATGGTGGCGATGCGGCATTCCGCATGCGACAGCCCGAAGGCTGCGGTGAGCAGGCTGGAATCGATCACCTGCGCCGATCCGGGGTGGTAGAGGAAGAGCATGACCAGCGGGCGCAGGCCGAAGGAGCCCATCACCCGCTCCGGCAGCAGCATGGAGTAGAAGGCGTAGACCGTGTCCTGCGCTTCGCCCTCGCTTTCGATGCGCAGCGACTGCAGGTTGGCATCGGGGGCGCCCTCGCCGCTGCCGAAGCGCACGTGGTTTTCCAGCGCAACGCAATGGTCGGCGAAAACCTGCCGGTAGCGCTCCGGCAGCACCAGGCGCCCATCGGCCACCTGCACCAGCGGCGTGCGCTGCAGCAGGCCGGACGCGGCCTGGTTCATCTGCATGATTTCGCCGGTCGTCGTGAGCAGCATCACAGGCTGGTGCAGCTTGTTGACCAGGGCGCTGCCCACCAGCGCCTGCGTGGAGTAAACGAAATGGTCCAACCCCACCCGGCAGGCGCGGCTGATATGGGGCCGCAGGCGTTCGGCAAAGGCCAGCGCCTCGGCCGACAGCGGCCCGTCTTCGGGGCGGCACAGCCAGGCCATGAGGACGGTGGCGCGTTCGTTTTCCAGCAGCTTGCAGGCCGACAGGTAGCGCGCGCCGTGGGGAATCAGGAATTCCTGGTAGAAGGGGCTGGCGGCGACGAAGTCCTCGTCGAACCATTCATGGCAATGCACCCATTCGCTCTCCTTCTGCTCGCGCAGCAGCTGCACGCGCGGATCGGTAAACTGGAATTTCTGGATGTATTCCATATCGATCTGCGGCGCCATGTCGGCGCCTTCGCTATAGGACAGCGAGCCGTTGCGGCCGTCGAAGGCCAGCAGGTGCACGGCGCGCGTGCCGAAGGCGTCGTTGATCTCTTCGAGCACGCCGCGCCAGTTGGCCGCGTCGTCCAGCGTCGCGTAGATGCGCTCGATGATTGCGTCAAAGCGCTGTTGCGACAAGTCCACAGTGGTTCCCCATGTTCAGATTCGAGAACCACTATGCTCAGCCAGAACGGGGTTTGTAACAATATGTAAGTTGCAAAATCGCAACGCAAATTGTTAAATTTTTAGGGCCTCAGTCCCGGTGCAGCTGCAGCTGGACGGTTTGCGCCGGCGGCGCGCAGGGCTCCTCGTCGAAGGCGATATCGCCCAGCGGGCTGGCCACGCCGTCCGCTTTCAGGTCGGCGAAGCCGAACAGATCGCGGTCCATCAGGTGTGAAGGCACCACGGTGGACAGGGCCGAGAAGGTGTTCTCCACGCGGCCCGGGTGCTTCTTCTCCCATTCGCGCAGCATGGCCTTGATCTGTTTGCGCTGCAGGTTCTCCTGCGAGCCGCACAGGTCGCAAGGAATGATGGGGAAGCCCTTCACTTCGGCGTAGCGTTCGGTGTCCTCTTCCTTCACATAGGCCAGCGGGCGGATCACCACATGCTTGCCGTCATCCGACTGCAGCTTGGCCGGCATGCCCTTGATCTTCCCGCCGAAGAACATATTGAGGAAGAAGGTTTCCAGGATATCGTCGCGGTGGTGGCCCAGCGCGATCTTGGTGGCGCCCAGTTCATCGGCCACGCGGTACAGGATGCCGCGGCGCAGGCGCGAGCACAGCGAACAGGTGGTTTTCCCTTCCGGGATCAGGCGCTTGACGATGCTGTAGGTGTCCTGGTTCTCGATGTGGTAAGGCACGCCCAGCTTGTCGAGATAGGCGGGCAGCACGTCGGCCGGGAAGTTGGGCTGCTTCTGGTCCAGGTTCACGGCCACGATGTCGAAGTTGATCGGCGCGCGCTCGCGCAGCGTCATCAGGATGTCGAGCAGGGCGTAGCTGTCCTTGCCGCCGGACAGGCAAACCATGACCTTGTCGCCTTCCTCTATCATATTGAAGTCGCCGATGGCCTGGCCCACCAGGCGGCACAGGCGCTTGTGCAGCTTGTTGTTTTCGAAGGCCTGCTTGTCGGCGGCCTTGTCGCTCACTTTGTCGATCACTGCATTCATGCTTCATCCTTGATACGGAACACTTCCACGCCCACGCCTTCGCAGTCGGGGTACACATCGGGTTTCATCGTCGATACACGCGCCGCGCGCACCTTCGGGTGGGCCAGCATGGCGGCCACCACGTCGTCGCACAGGGTTTCCTGCAGGTGCACGTGGCCCTGCGCCATGCGGCGCGCGATGGTCTCGCGCATGAAGTCGTAATCCACCACTTCTTCCAGTTCGTCCTCGCGCGGCGTGGAAACGGCCAGCGGGATGTACAGGTCCACATTGATCAGCACGCGCTGCTCGCCCTTCTTCTCGAAATCATGGACGCCGATATTGATCAGCACTTCGTAATCGCGCAGGAAGAGGCGGCGGCAGTCTTGCAGGCGCGGGTGGAGCAGGGCGGACAGCATGTTGAGAAACCTTTAATGAATACGTTTATTGGGCGACGAACATCACGTCGCGCGGCAGCGGCAGCAGGTGCTGGCCGCCATCGACCAGCAGCGTGGCGCCGGTGACGGCGCGCGCGGTCGCGGCATACAGTACGGCCTGCACAATATCTTCCGGAGTACTGGAACGGCCCAGCGGCGTTTGCGTGTGGGCTTTCTCGAAGCCCGCCTCGCTCTGCTCGCCGGACACCAGCGTGATGCCCGGCGCCACGCCGACTACCCTGACTTTCGGGGCCAGCGCCTGCGCCAGCATCGTCGTTGCCGTATGCAGCGCCGCCTTGGACAGGGTATAGGACAGGAAATCGGGATTGAGATTATAAAGCTTCTGGTCCAGCAGGTTCACCACCACGGCCTGGGCGCCGTCCGGCGTGGCGGCGTGCAGGGCTTGCGCCAGCAGCAGGGGCGCGGCCACATTGGCGTGCATATGGGCGTCCAGTTTCTGCATGGAGAAGTCGGCGGCGCTGTCGTAGTCGAACAGCGAGGCGTTGTTCACCACGCAGTCCACCGCGCCCAGCGCTTGCACGGCGGCCGGCAGCAGGCGGCGCACGGCCGCTTCGTCGGCCAGTTCCGCATGCAGGGTGACGGCGCGGCGGCCGAGGGCGCGGATTTGTTCCGCCACCTCTTGCGCTTCCGCTTCCGACGCTCGGTAATGCACGGCGATATCCCAGCCCGCGCGCGCCATGCCGAGCGCAATGGCGCGGCCCAGGCGGCGGCCGGCGCCGGTCACGAGCGCCACGGGGGCGCGGCCGGAGAGAGGGGGCGCACTGGCGCCGGGTGCTTGCGTGCTTGTCATGGTGTGCCTTAGTGTTGGCCGGGGCGCCGAACCGCTACAATGCCGGGATGTCTCTCCCAGCACCTTCCAGCGACGCCCTGGCCGCGTCCCACGCCCTGCAGCAGCAGATTGCCGCCGAAATCGAACGCGGTCCGATGTCCTTTGCCCGTTTCATGGAGCTGGCGCTGTATGCGCCGCAGCTCGGCTACTACAGCGGCGGCGCCGCCAAACTGGGCAGGGATGGCGATTTTACAACTGCGCCCGAACTGAGTTCCCTGTTCGGTGCTGCGCTGGCGCGGGTTGCCGCCGCTATTATCCCCCAAACCGGGCCGCGCATCCTCGAATTCGGGGCCGGCACCGGCAAGCTGGCGCGCGATATCCTCACCGAACTGGCGGCCCAGGGCGTCGCGCTGGAGCGCTACGCCATCGTGGAGCTGTCCGGCGAACTGCGCGCCCGGCAGCAGGAGGCGCTGCGCGATTTTCCGCAGGTGCAGTGGCTGGACGGCTTCCCCGATACCTGGGACGGCGTCGTGCTGGGCAACGAAGTGCTGGACGCCATGCCGGTGCAGCTGGCGGCAAAGCGCGCCGGAGGCTGGCGCGAACAGCTGGTGACGATCCGCGATGGCGCCTTCGCCTGGGAAGACGGGGCGCCGGATCCGGCCCTGCAGGCCCGGATCGCAAAGCAGATTCCGGAGGCGGACCAGCTGCACGAAGGCTACCTGACCGAGCTGCACGGCACGGCCTGCGGCTTCATGGCCACGCTGGGCGCCATGCTGGCGCGCAGCCGGGCGGGCGCCGCCATCCTGTTCGATTACGGCTTCCCGGCCCACGAATACTATTTCCCGGACCGCGACCAGGGGACGCTGATGTGCCATTACCGCCACCACGCCCACCCGGATCCCTTCTACCTGCCCGGCCTGCAGGACATCACGGCCCACGTGGACTTCACGGCCATGGCGCTGGCGGCGCAGGACGCGGGCGCCGAGGTACTGGCCTATATGAGCCAGGCCCATTTCCTGCTGGCGGCGGGCATCGGTGAACTGCTGCTGCGCACCGATCCCTCGGACGTACTGGCTTACATGCCGCAAGCGAATGCCCTGCAAAAGCTGGTATCGCCGGCCGAAATGGGGGAATTGTTCAAGGTTCTGGTGGTCGGAAAGGGCGTGGAGCTGCCGCCGGCCGTGCTGGCGGCCGACCGCAGCCACCGTTTGTAGAAAAGAAGCCACTTTTCCTGACATTTCGGACGCGAATCTTCGCCAAACTTCGGCTATCATGATTGATCTGGCGCGTAACCCCGTCGTGGCGCGCCGCTGACAATATTGGAACGATGGGAAAGATACACACTCACTATGACAACCTGAAGGTGTCGCGCGGCGCTCCGCAGGAGGTCGTGCGTGCCGCCTACAAGGCGCTCAGCCAGAAATACCACCCTGACAAGAATCCGGGTGATGAGAAGGCTGCGCGCATCATGGCCATTGTCAACACTGCTTACGGCACGCTGTCCGACCCGCAGCGCCGCAAGGAGCACGATGAGTGGATCGCCCAGGAAGAATTCGAGATCGAATGGCTGGAAAGCACCCGCCATGACGACCACCGCAACCACCATGTGGACACCCCGGCCCAGGCCTGGCCCGAGCCGGTGGAGCCGATGCGGCGCCGCCGCCCCATGCTGCGCAACTGGCGCTGGTGGGCCACCACCAGCAGCTGCCTGGCCGCAGGCTGGGTGGCCGGCGTGATGACGGTGACGGAACCGCGCCAGGTATCGACGGTGCTGGCCGCCGCCTGGGGCGGCAAGCCGCCGGCCGGCGAACTGACGGCCAGCGCCGCCACCCGCAGTTATCCGCGCGTGGAGCGCGAGGCGGGCGAGGCGCAGGATGGCTGGGCCGGCGGCAAGGCGCTGGCGGCGGAAGCCGATACGGCGCGCCCGGCGCCGATCAAGGTGCTGGCCCTGTCGCAGGTCATCCTGCCCAGCTCCGGCGCCGGCGGCGCCGATTGCGAAAACGAAACGCCAGCCCTGGTGGCGCCGAACGGGGAACCGTGGCCGGCCCGCTCAGGCTATGTGGATGGCTATCCGGTGGGGAACAAGGGCGAGGACATGTCGCTCACGCTGGATAACAGCAGCAACGCCTCGCCGGTCTTCATCAAGGTCTACGACATGGACCGCCGCTCGAATGTGCGCTACGCCTTCGTGCAGCCGCACGACAAGCTGGTGGTCAACAACCTGGTGAACGGCAAGTACGAAATCCGCTACCAGAACATCGACCTGGGCGGCTGCGCCGCCCGCCGCAACCGCGCCGACGCTTCTTAGCCGGCAATCGACTCCATCAGGCCCATTTCCGAGCTGGACATCAGCTTGTCGATGTCCATCAGGATCAGCATGCGTTCGCCCACCGTGCCGAGGCCGATCATGTACTCGGTGCTGAAGGCCGTGCCCATTTCCGGCGCCGGCTTGATCTGGTCCGGCGTCAGCGTGGTCACGTCGGACACGCTGTCCACCACCATGCCCACCACGCGGCCCTTGATGTTCAGGATGATGACCACGGTGAACTGGTCGTAGACCGGCTCGCCGAGGCGGAACTTGATGCGCATGTCCACCACCGGGATGATGATGCCGCGCAGGTTGATCACGCCCTTGATGAATTCCGGCGCGTTGGCGATGCGCGTCACCGCCTCGTAGCCGCGGATCTCCTGCACTTTCAGGATATCGATGCCGTATTCTTCCTTGCCCAGTGTGAAGGCGAGAAACTCGCGGCCGAGACCGTCTGCGCCGCCGTCCTGCACTTGCGTGTCTTGCATGGTGAGCTATCCTCGTGAATGACTTGTTGTCAAAGCGTACCAGAGTTGCAGGCCATTTGCGAGATGGCAATTTATGGTTGTCAGCATATTAAATACTGATTATGCTGGGAACCACCTGTGACCCCCTTCGCAAGAGGAGAGTGTATGACGGAATCGCATGGCGGCGAGGACGATTGGCTGCTGGAAGAAGAGGAAGAACAATCGGCAGGCGTCACGCCTCCCGAGCAGCGCCTGTGGCGCGTGCTGATCGTCGATGACGACCAGGACGTGCACGCCGTCACCCGCCTCGCCCTGCGCAACGTGTCCTTCAAGGGGCGCGAGCTGGAGCTGTTCTCGGCCTACAGCGCGAAGGAAGGCTTCAAGATCCTCAGCGAAACCCCGGACATCGCCCTGGTGCTGCTGGACGTGGTGATGGAAACCGACGACGCCGGCCTGCTGCTGGCGCGCCGCATCCGCGAGGAGCTGCACAACGCCATCGTGCGCGTGGTGCTGCGCACCGGCCAGCCGGGCCAGGCGCCGGAGCAGCGCGTCATCATCGAATACGACATCAACGACTACAAGGCCAAGACCGAGCTCACCACGCAGAAGCTGTTCACCACCGTCATCTCGGCGCTGCGCGCTTACGAGAGCCTGAACATGCTGGAGCGCAGCCGCGTGGGGCTGGGCAAGATCCTGGCCGGCGCCACCAACCTGTACCAGATCCATTCCCTGCGCGAATTCGCGTCCGGCGTGCTGAACCAGGTCTCCGCCATCCTCGACGTGGGCGCGGACGGCGTGCTGTGCCTGATGCAGCAGGATACCGGCGACACCACCGTGGTGGCGGCCACCGGCAACTATGCCCCGCTGGCCGAAGGCGAGCATATGCCGGCCGACCATGCGCTGTGGCCCACCATCGCCAAGGCCTTCGCCGAAAAGAAAAGCCAGTTCGAGCACCCGGCCAATGTGCTGTTCATCCACACCCAGGAAAAGCGCGACGTGGCCATCAGCGTCACGCCGCCCTGGCCGCTGGCCCAGATCCAGCGCGACCTGCTGGAGGTGTTCTGCGAGCGCATCGCCGCCGCCTTCGACAACCTGTATATGTTCGGCCAGCTGCGCAAGGCGCAGGAAGCGACGGTGGTCGCGCTGGCCGACCTGGCCGAATTCCGCGATGGCGGCGTGGGCGGCCATGTGCGCCGCGTGCAGCGCCTGTCCAGCGCGATTGCCGAGCGCCTGAAGGAACGCGGCGTGTACGGCGATGAACTGAGCCCGCAGCTGCTGGACATGATCGGCCTGGCCAGCATCCTGCACGACGTGGGCAAGGTCGCCACGCCGGACGCCATCCTGCTGAAACCGGGACCGCACACGCCGGAGGAAAAAGCCGTGATGCAGAACCATGCCAATGTCGGCCGCACGGTGCTGGAACGGGCCGCGAATATGGTCGATGGCCCGAGCTACCTGACCTTCGGCGCCGAAATCGCGGGCGCCCACCACGAGCACTTCGACGGCCGCGGCTATCCCAACGGCCTGAAGGGCAGGGCGATCCCGCTGTCGGCCCGCATCGTTTCGGTGGTGGATGTATTCGACTCCCTGCTGCACGAGCGCACCTACAAGGATCCGTGGCCGCATCCGGAGGTCATGCAATACATCCGTGACCGCAGCGGCACCCAGTTCGATCCCGAAGTGGTGCGGGCGCTGGAGGATGTGGTGGCGCGCGACTCCAGCTACGGAGCCAGCTGAGCACCTGCATCCCGCCGTTCGCCATGACCGATCTCAAGAGCCTTACCGCACTGGTAGTCGAACCCCACGCAGGAATGCGGGCCAGCCTGCACAATATGCTGACCCTGTTCGGGCTCAGCAAGATTGACGACGTCGCCAATTCCACCCAGGCCATCCGCGCCCTGAACACGCGCAATTACGACCTGATCCTGTGCGAATATGAACTGGATGGCGGGCAGGACGGCCAGCAGCTGCTGGAAGACCTGCGCCACCACCGCCTGATGCAGCCGTCCGCCATGTTCTTCATGGTGACGGGCGAGGGCCAGTTCAGCAAGGTGATCAGCGTGGCCGAGCTGCAGCCGAACGACTACATCCTCAAGCCCTTCACCGCCGAGAGCATGCTGGAGCGCATCGCGCGCTCGCTGGAGAAACGCGACGCGCTGCTGCCGGTGTACGAGCTGATCGAGCTGGGCGACCACCGCGCCGCCATCGAGGCCTGCAAGGAACAGGAGTTCAAGCAGCCGCGCTTTGCGCCCGACTTCATGCGCCTGCGCGCCGAAACCTACCTGCTGCTGGGCGAGCCCTGGGAAGCGGAACCGATCTACGCCGAGCTGTGGGAAACCAAGGCCATTCACTGGGCCCGCCTGGGCCAGGCGAAAACCCTGTTCATGCGCGGCGAAGTGCAGCCGGCGCGGGAAATGCTGGAAGAACTGCTGGGCCAGAACCGCCGCTTCCTCGATGCCTATGACTGGCTGGCGCGTACCCATGAACATGAGGGCCGGATGGAACAGGCGCAGGCCGTGCTGAGCGATGCGGTGGGCCTGTCGCCGCATGCCATCCGCCGCCTGCGCAAGCTGGGCGAAGTGGCGTTCGAAGCGGGCGATACCGAAACCGCCGAGAAAGCGCTGCGCCAGGTGGTTAACCGCGCTCGCTTCTCCGAATTCCGCGATCCGGAAGACCATGCCCGGCTGGTGCAGGCGCTGGTGCGCAAGGGCGACCCGGTGCAGGCCGCCTCCGTGATCCGCGACCTGGACAAGGCCCTGGCCAGCGCTCCCAACCGCGAAGTGTGCAGTGCGATTTCCTCCGCCATGCTGCACGACTATACGGGCGAGACGGCGCGCCTGGAGCAGGCCGTGCAGGCCGCCATGAACGGCGTGCGCGCCTCGGCCGCCGTATCGGACGACCTCAAGATGGCGCTGGCGCTGGCCGCCCTGAATGCGGGCAAGGAAGAGATGGCGGAAGAAGTGATGCGCGAGGTGATGCGCAATGCGGGCGGCAGCCACGCCCTCACGCGCGCCGTCTCCATGCTGGAAGGCGCCGGCCACGGCGACATGGCGCAGCGGCTCGCCACCGAAAGCCGCATGGACGTGGCGCGCATGGTGGCCGCCGGCGCCCAGAAAGCGAAGGAGGGCGACTTCGCCGGCGCGGTCGAGATCATGCTGGAAGCCGTGCAGCGCCTGCCGGACAATCCCCAGGTAGTATTCAATGCGGCGGTGGCCGTGCTCAAGTGCCTGGAGCACACCGGCTGGGAAGACCACCTCGGCGCCAGCGCGCTGGAGCTGATTGCCAATGTGCGCCGGCTCGACCCGGTCAACCCCAAGCTCAATGCCCTGAGCACCCTCTACGAAGAACTGCTCCGCAAATACAACATCCGGCCCGGCCGGCGCCTGCCGCCGCAGCGCAAACGCCGAATATAGCGCAAGGCCGGCCCGGCACGGGCTACAATGGATTGCCTATAAATATTTTAACGGTTGTTGATAAATGGCAATACATCTGGAGCCCCGGCCGGTGCGGGGAAACCTGCTCAGGAAGCTGACGGCAGACGAGGGCCTGTTCGCCCTTGGCGGCGCCGTTGCGCGCGTGGTGGAGCTGGTGGATTCGGACGACCAGGGCACCAACAGCCTGGCCTATTACGTGCTGTCCGACGTGGCCCTGACCCAGAAAGTGCTGCGCCTGGCGAACACGCCGCAATACCGCACCATGGCGGGCGCCACCGTCACCACCATTTCCCGCGCCATCTCCCTGCTCGGCTTCGACACCGTGAAAACGACGGCGCTGGCGATGCTGCTGGTCGACCAGCTGGACAACAGCACCCACGCGCACAGCGTGCGCGTGGAGCTGGAAGCGTCGCTGTGCGCCAGCCTGCTGGGGCGGGAAGCGGCGCGCAGCGGCCCCTTCGGCAGCGCGGAAGAAGCCTCGATCGGCGCCCTGTTCCGCAATATCGGCCCGCTGCTGGTGGCCTCGCGCGAGCACGAGCGCTTCCGCGAGATCGAGGAATTGATGGCGGGCGGCGGCTACACGCCGGCCCAGGCCTCGCAGCTGATCCTCGGCAGCAGCTACGACACCCTGTCCGCCGCCGTGCTGCGCGAATGGCGCATTCCCGAAGTCATCGTGCGCTCGCTGGCGCCGCTGCCGCCGGGCGTGCTCAAGCCGCCGCGCGACAAGGACGAATGGACGCGCCAGGTCGTCTCCTTCGGCCACGACGCAGCGCGGCCCCTGCTGCGCAAGGGTGGCGCGCGTGCCGACGAGCTGATGGCGCTGCGCCAGCGCTACGGCGCCGCGCTGAACCTGGACCATGCGCAGATGGATGCGATGTTCCTCACCGTGCGCAAGAGCATGGCCAGCCTGCAGGACAGCATGCAGCTGGCGCCCGATACCGCGCCGGAGCCGTCCGCGCCGCCGGGCCTGCCCGATGCGCTGGCGGCCGCAACGATGGATAGCGGCATCGGCCAGAACAGCGGCGCTTACCCGAGCGGCAAGCCCTTCAATGCGCGCGACCGCCTGCTGTCCGGCGTGCAGGACGTGACCATGATGCGCGCCGCGGGCCGCGCCCGGGTCAACGAGCTGATACACCTGGTGCTGGAAACGCTGTACCACAGCATGGGCTTCCGCTTCGCCACGGTCTGCCTCAAGGATGCGAAAAGCGGGCAGTTCCGCGCCCGCATCGCCTTCGGCGAGCAGCACGTGCGGCGCCAGATCGGCTTCTGCTTCGAGGAACATGGCGACGACCTGTTCCACCTGGCCATGTCGAACGACGCCGACCTGATGATCTCCGATGCGGGCGCCGCCAAGATCCAGGGCCTGCTGCCCGACTGGCACCGCAAGATCCTGCCGGACGCGCGCAGCTTCATCGTGCTGCCGCTGGTGGTGCAGGGCCGCCAGCTCGGCCTGTTCTACGCCGACCGCGACGTGATGGCGCCGGAAGGCGTGCCGCCGGACGAAGCCGCGCTGATCCGCGCCCTCAAGGGCCAGGTGCTACTGGCGCTGGGCAGCAGCTGAGCCGCTTCAGAAGGTAATCTTCACCGAGGCCGCGCTGCGTTTGGCCTCGCCGTGGAAGACGGCCTCGATATTGTTGCCGTCCGGGTCCAGCACGAAGGCGGCGTAGTAGCCGGGATGGTATTCGCGCTCGCCCGGGGCGCCGTTGTCCTTGCCGCCGTGCGCCAGCGCGGCCTGGTAGAAGGCGTCCACCATGGCGCGGTCCTGGGCCTGGAAGGCCAGGTGGTGGCGGCCGGTCAGCACGCCTTGCGCGGCCTCGCTCTCCTTGGCGGACACGAACAGCTCATCGGCCCAGAAATAGCCGTCGCCGGTGCCGCCCATCGGCACCTTCAGCACCTCGAATACCGCCGAGTAGAAAGCCTGCGATGCAGGCAGGTCGCGCACCACCAGCTGGATATGGTCGATCAGCCGTCCGCGATGCAATTCCTGGGTTTCCATACCGTGCTCCTCCGTTATACACTGACTTTTTTGCCTGGGAGAACTTGTTCGTGCGTATACTGTTTGCCGCTGTCATCCTGTCATTCGCCGGCCTGAGCCAGGCTGCCCCCAACTTTACCTTCGATCCGGCGCCGGGGCCGCACGGTGTGGGCGTGCGTGTGGTCGAGCAGTACGACTACACGCGCAACTACCGGGGCCGTTACGACGTCGTCACCGGCAAGCCGGTCACGGGTGAAACTGCGCGGCCGGTGCAGACCGTGGTCTGGTACCCGGCGCAGAAGAGCGGCAAGCGCGTGAGCTATGGCGACTATTTCAACCTGAATATCACGGCCGATCAGTTCGGCATGCCGGCGGCCGAGATCCGCAAGGCCGCCGAAGTGCGCTTGCAGGATGTGGCCGGCCAGACCAGCGCCGCCGTGGCGTCCGCCGAACTGGCGGCCCCCATGCTGGCTGTACGCGACGCAAAGCCTGTGGCCGGCAAGTTCCCCGTCGTGATCTATGCGCCGAGCTTCAGCGCCGGGGCAGCGGAAAACGCGGAATTGTGCGAATACCTGGCCAGCCATGGCTATGTGGTGATTGCCAGCCCGAGCATGGGCGCCGCCACGCGCAGCATGACCGATAACCTGGAAGGCATCGAGGCGCAGGCGGCCGATATCGCCTTCCTGATCGGCTATGCGCATACGCTGCCGCAGGCCGACCTGGGCAAGCTGGCGGTGGCGGGCTTCAGCTGGGGCGGCATCTCGAATGTCTTCGTGGCGGCGCGCGACAGCCGTGTGAAGGCGCTGGTCAACCTGGATGGTTCCGTGCGCTACTGGCCGGAGATGATCGAGCAGGCGAAATATGTGCAGCCCGCGCGCGTGGCGATCCCGATGCTGTTCCTGGCGCAGCGCCCGCGCTCGCTGGAGGACCTGGCGCGGCGCGGCAAACCTGTTACCAGTTTCCTCAATGAGATGAAGTATTCCGACCTGTACACGGTGACGCTGCATCCCATGGAGCACCATGCCTTCGCCTCGGACTCGCTGCACATGCTGTCGGACAAGCGCTTCGAGGAATACTCGCGTGCTGAAGCGGGCCAGGCCTATGGCTGGATGGCGCGCTACGTGCTGAACTTCCTCAATGCCTACCTGCTGGGGCAGGAGCAGGGCAAAGCTTTCCTGAACAACACCCCGAAACAGAACGGCGTGCCGCCACATATGGCGTCCATGGTGAAGACGATGTCGCAAGGCGCGGCGCCGACGCTGGAGATGCTGGCCGCCGAAGCCGGCAAGACGAATTTCGCCAACGTGCAGGAAGTGTTCACGGCAATGCGCAAGCGCGAGCCCAAATTCACTATCTCCGAGCCTGTGCTGAATGACTGGGGTTACAAGCTCCTGCGCGGCGGCAACGGCAAGGCGGCCGTCGAGATCCTCAAGCTCGCCACCGTGCTGTATCCGGACAGCGGCAACGCCTTCGACAGCCTGGCCGAAGCCCATGAAGCAAACCAGGACAAGGTGCAAGCCGTAGAAAACTACCAGCGCTCGCTGCAGCTCGATCCCGGCAACAGCAACGCCGAGAAGCACCTGAAGGCGCTGGGCGCCGCGCCGCGTTAAGCCAGCTCCGCCTCGGCAGGCGGAATCGCCTGCGCGAGGCGTTCGAAATCTGCAATGGGCACGGGGCGGGCGAACAGATAGCCCTGGGCTTCCTTGCACAGCTTGGTGCGCAGGAAGTCCGACTGGGCTTCCGTCTCCACGCCCTCGGCAATCACTTCCAGGCCCAGCGAATGCGCCAGGCCGATGGTGGCGGCGACGATGACGGCGTCGTTCGGGTCGCTTTCGATGTCCTTCACGAAGCCGCGGTCGATCTTGATGCGGTCGATTTCGAACAGCTTCAGATAGCTCAGCGAGGAATAGCCGGTGCCGAAGTCGTCGATGGCGACCTTGATGCCGCGCGTACGCAGTTCCCTGAGCAGGACGCGGCTGCGCTCCGGATCCTGCATCGCGGCCGATTCCGTAATCTCCAGTTCCAGCAAGGTGGGATCGATGCCGCTGTCTTCCACCAGCCGGTCCAGGTGCGGCAGCAGCGAGCTGCCATGGCACTGGCGCGCGGACAGGTTGACCGCCAGCCGCAGGTGGCCCAGGCCCATGCCGCGCCAGCGGTCCAGCAGGCCGACAGCGCGGTGCAGCACCCAGTCGCCCAGCGGCAGGATCAGGCCCGACTCCTCGGCGATCGGGATGAAGCGGTCGGGGCTTACCATGCCCAGCTCAGGATGGTGCCAGCGCAGCAGCACCTCGGCGCCGATCACGGCCTGCGTGGTGAGGTCGATCTGCGCCTGCAGGTAAAGCTCGAATTCCTCTTTCTCCAGCGCCTGCCACAGCCGGTTCTCCAGCATCAGGCGCTCGTGCGTGGCGGTATTCATGGCGGCCGAGAAGAACTGGAAGTTGTTGCGGCCGCGGCTCTTGGCGGCATACATCGCGGTGTCCGCATTGCGCAGCAGGGCGGCGCCGTCTTCGCCGTCGCCGGGGAACATGGCCACGCCCACGCTGGCGCCGCTGTGCACGGTCTTGCCCTGCAGCTGGTAGGGCGCGCTCAGCGCCTCCACGATGCGCACCGCGATGGCGCCGGCGGCGTCCGGGCTTACGCTGCCGTTGGTGACGACGATGAACTCGTCGCCGCCGAGGCGGGCGATGGTGTCCACTTCGCGCAGCAGTTCGCGCAGGCGGTTGGCCACCGCCACCAGCAGCAGGTCGCCGGTCTGGTGGCCGTGGGTGTCGTTGATTTTCTTGAAGTGGTCCAGGTCGAGGAACATCACGGCCGCCGTGCCCTTGGCGCGCCGCGTCTGCGCCAGCAGCTGTTCCAGGCGCAGGCCGAGCGACAGGCGGTTGTCCAGCCCGGTGAGCGGGTCGTGGTGGGCCAGGCGGTAGATGCGTTCCTGCGAGCGGTGCTGTTCCGTCAGGTCGTGCAGGATGGCCACGAACAGGTGCTCCTGCGGCAGCTCCACCTCGCTGACCGAGACCGAGAGCGGGAAGGGCGAACCGTCGCTGCGCCAGCCCGTTGCCTCGTGTTCGCGGTGCTCGCCGTTGGCGATCTTGCGCAGCTGTTCAAACGGCGTTTCGCCATGCGCCACCGGCAGCAGGTCGATCATCGGCAGGCCGGCCAGCTGCGCCGCGTCGTAGCCGAACAGCCGCCCCGCCGCCGCATTGCCGGAGATCAGGTAGCCTTCCGCGTCGATGGTGAGGATGGCGTCCGCCGCCTTGTCCAGGATGGCCTGCAGGCGCGCCTCGCGTTCCTGCAATTGGGCGGTGGCATCCTCCACCTGGGCCTGCACCTTGGCGCGTTCGCCGCTGATCAGCAGCAGCAGGCCGCCCAGCAGGCCGGTCAGCAGCAGGCCTGAGGTCAGCACGGTCCAGCTTTGCCAGCCGCGGTGCTGGGCCAGGTAGGCCGCGGTCGGCTCCAGGGTCAGTTCATAGCTGCGGCCGCCGAATTGCAGGTCCTGCTGGAAGCTGCGCTCGCCGGGCGCGTCGCCGATCTGGTCGAGCAGGGCGGGGCGGCCCGCCGCATCGAGATCCACCAGCCGCGCCTGCATATGGGGGAAGCCGATCTGGCGGATGATGCGCAGCAGGTAGGTATCGTTCTGCAGTGCGATCAGCAGCACGCCCAGCACCGGCTCGCCCGGCGCGCTGGAAACGGTTTGCGCCAGCAGCACGCCCGGGCCCGGCGCACTGCTCAGCATGCGCAGCGGGGCGCTGGCCGTCGGCTTGCCGCTACGGATGGCCGTCTCGATCATGGCGGCGCGGGCCGGCTCGCTGAGCAGGTCCAGGCCCTGGTGCTGGCGGCGCTCCGGCGGCTCGACGAAGGTGGCCACCATGTACTGCGCACGTTCGTCGGCCGGCAGCAGCGCGCGGTCCGGCGTGATCTGGCGCAACTGGAAATTGGGCTGCAGCGTGGCGCGCGCCCAGGCCTCGAAGGCAGGGCGCTCGCTGCCCGCCACGGGGCGCAGCCAGCTCAGCGACAGCAGTTCGTCACGCTGGCTGATGTAGCCGCCTGCAATATTGGCGAAGTCGCGCGCCGTGACGTTGGCCGCGTGGCCGCTGATCGCGCGCGACATGGCGTAGACGAAGCGCTCATGTTCACTCAGCCGGGCCTGCAGCAGGTCGCTGGCCTGTTGCGACTTGAGATGGAAGGTCTGCATCTGCTCGGCCGATTCCCACTGTTCGACCTGCAGGAAGATGCCGACGAACACCGCCATCAGAAGGGCCAGCGGCAGGCCGACCACCCAGCGCCGGCGCTGCCACAGGCGGCGCGGCTTGCCGGCCGCGATCCACACCAGGGGCGCGGCCAGCAGGATGCCGATGGAATCGCCGAGCCACCAGGCCAGCCAGTTCGCCGGCAGGTCGGCGGCCGGCATCACGCCGGCCAGCGCAATGCCGCTCAGCGACAGCGTGCTGCTGGTGATCGACAGCAGGGGCGCCAGCGCGAGGAAGCGCAGCACGTCGCGGCCCGAGTCGAGCGCAGGGTCGATCCAGCGGTGGAAGACGTGCATGGCGACATAGGCCTGCAAGGTGGCGCCGCAGGCGGCGGAGCAGGCAGCGAGCACGTGCGCCAGGCCGGATGCAGCGGCACTGCCGTTGGGCAGGGGCAGCAGGTTCAGCAGCAGCGCGCCGAGCGCGACGCCCGGCAGCAGGCGGGGGCCGAAGCTGACCAGGGCGGCCAGCGCAATGCCGGCGGGCAGGAAGAGGGGAGTTGCGTAGCCGGGCGCGAGCGCCAGCTGCAGGCCGAGCTGGCCGGTCAGGACATAGGCGGCCACCAGGAGGGAATTGGCGAGCAGCAGGCTGCGCCAGTGTTGCCAACTGCTCGTTTCGGTCATCGGGAATCCAGCGGTGAAGGGCGACAGCGTCCAGCCTATTGTCGAGCACTTCCGTGATATTTGATGCAACCTAAAAACAACACTTGCACTTTTCTGCACGCAGCCCTTACAATCTCGCCCCGAAGCGAACGGTCGCACACCGGGTGTTTATTTAAACTTGGAGTGTTGACAGTTTTTTGTAAGTGCTTCATACTCTGCGGTTCCTTCGCGGAGGGGTGGCCGAGTGGTTAAAGGCAGCAGACTGTAAATCTGCCCTCTTATGAGTACACTGGTTCGAATCCAGTCCCCTCCACCAAAGTTGCCAGGAAACTGAGTAAAGAAGAAGTGAAACGGAACCTCGCGGGTGTAGCTCAATGGTAGAGCTGAAGCCTTCCAAGCTTAAGACGAGGGTTCGATTCCCTTCACCCGCTCCAGCTTCCGCAGCAGCGCAGCAGTAAATACAAGCCCTTGTAGCTCAGTGGTAGAGCACTCCCTTGGTAAGGGAGAGGCCACGTGTTCAATCCACGTCAAGGGCACCAGAATTCGCAGTACCTGTTTCAGCATCATCTGTCTTCGGGCACGTGCCCTGCACACTTATCAAATTGTTAGGAGTCTAAAATGGCAAAAGAAAAGTTCGAGCGGACTAAGCCGCACGTGAACGTTGGCACCATCGGTCACGTTGACCATGGCAAGACCACCCTGACCGCTGCAATCGCAACCGTTCTGTCGAAGAAGTTCGGCGGCGAAGCGAAAGCCTACGACCAGATCGACGCTGCTCCAGAAGAAAAAGCACGCGGCATCACCATCAACACCGCCCACGTTGAGTACGAAACCGCCGGCCGCCACTACGCCCACGTTGACTGCCCAGGCCACGCCGACTACATCAAGAACATGATTACCGGCGCTGCGCAGATGGACGGCGCAATCCTGGTGTGCTCCGCAGCTGACGGCCCAATGCCGCAGACCCGCGAGCACATCCTGCTGGCCCGTCAGGTTGGCGTGCCTTACATCATCGTGTTCCTGAACAAGTGCGACCTGGTCGACGACGCAGAACTGCTGGAACTGGTGGAAATGGAAGTGCGCGAGCTGCTGTCCAAGTAC